>NZ_LWSF01000014.1:74188-182599 GCF_001651785.1 Amycolatopsis sp. M39 | reverse complement strand
TACACCGACCAGGACGTCACCGGCTGGCTGCTGCTCCAGCCGCGGCCGGGGACGCTCGCGGCACAAGTGCGCACGAACGAACTGGACGTCGCCACGGCCCTCGCGGCGGAAGCGGAGGCCTGGCCCGCGCGGTAGCAACGCTTTCCGGGAAGCCCTGCGCCGCAGCACCAGGCGGCGCAGGGCCCTTTAGTGTGCGTGGAATATTCTGGTTTACTCGGGAATCCGCATGGTCCGTGCCGCCGCACCCGCACATCCGAGAAGAGGCGAGCGTTGTTGGCCTTAATACAATAACGGTCCGGGTAAACCCGAACGAGACCTTGCCCCTTGGTCAGAGGACCAGCTGCCGACACGATGGTGTCGCCAGCTGGAAACAGCCCCGGATTGTCAGTACGTTTTCCTCATCCGGTCGCGGAGCACACACCTTTATTGCCGCGACCGCTGACGCAATCGTCAAAGCCCGCGATTGGCATTGCCGGTCGCGAAATCCCAGAGGAGTTCTGAATGCTGAAGAAGATCGGTCTCGTGTCCGCCACGATGGCGGCCGGCGCGTTCCTGTTCGGCGGCATCGCCGCCGCCGACACGACCGACGGCCACCACCACGGCCACCACCACGGCGGACCCGGCCAGGTCGGCTTGGTGAACCTGAACAACACCGACGTGCTGCACAACGTCAACGGCACCCTCGGCCTGTGCGGCAACGACGTGAACGTGCTCGGCGTCCAGGTCCCGGTCCGCAACTCGCTGAACGGCATCGGCGTGCCGATCCTGTCGCCGGGTGAGAACACCGCGGCCGGCGAGTCCCCGTACAACTGCGCCTCGGGCGCCGTCGTCGACGGCGGCAGCGTCCAGGGCGGCTGAGTCTCCTGCCGAAGCCGCCCGCTGTGTGTGCGGAAAGCTGGCTGAGGCACGGAGTCCGACGGTTCGCGTCAGCGTCCTGAGGTGTACCCGGAGCACGGAGAGAGCTGCACACTCCTGCTCCGTGCCCCGGGTGCATCCGACGCCCAGCGACGTCGGCGCGGGTGGGACCGGTGACCTGGCCTGGATACCTGCCGGTCCCACCCGGCGTGCTCGACACCGTAACCCACTTCCGCCGTCCCGGCGACTGATGCCCGGGACGGCGGTTTTCGTGCGGGGCACTCCGTTTCCGGCGGCGGCCGTTCCGCGCACGCTGGTGCCCTGCCCCGCATTTCCCCGGCCCGCATCGCGCCCGGCCGAACCCACCGCCGGAAGCCGCGGTCGCCGGAAGCCGGTGCGGGAATCACTGTGCCGGACAGCGGCTTTCGACGAATCGCCGTCCTGGTCCAGGAGAAGGCCCGAGCAGCCGAGCCGTTCGTCCGAGACCGTCGGGAGGCGGCGGCCGCCGGTCCGGAGCAGCCGGGGCATCCCGCCCGGCTTGAGCCCTCGGCGCACGCACCCGGGCCCGCGAGACCGAGAAGGCCGGACAGCCCGAGCAAGCTCCGCAATCCGTTGTCGTCGTGGGTGTTCCGCGGTTGCGCGGATCCAGGCACCACGACGGCCGCATCGACGGACCCGGCCAGCGGGTTACCGCCTCGGCAACGAGAGCGCAGGCTTGGCGGCGTACGCGGGAGTTCATCGGGGATCCCCCGTTCGAAGGATGCGGGTGAACTGGCCCCGGCGATGCCGGACAGTCCGGCCCACCAGGCAGTCATGGCGATCCTCGTTTCCCGTGCGTCACCGATCACCGCGAGATCACCTGGACGAGCGTCCCCGAACTCAGCGCTCCCGGCGCCTCTCCCGGCCCGCGCACCTCGGCGACCGTGCGAGCCATCGCCAACCCAGCGTCCCGGACGAACCGATCTCCCTCCGGACCTCCCGCCGTCACCGCGAGAGCGGCGGTGTGGTCGCCTCCCTCGGCCGGAAGATCGAACGACCGCAGGGGATGGATCGCCGGGATCCGCGGCGACACATTCCCCAGGCCGGCCGAGCCGAACATCGTGTCCGGACAATCCGGAAAAGCCCGGCCGACCGCCTTCGCGTGTTTCTCGGACAGCGGAGCCAAATCGGGATCATGCCGGAATTCCCGGTAGATCGACGGCAACGTGGTGTGCTCGATACTGGTGTCAGTCGCCACCGCCCCCGCGTCGAACAGCGACGCACTCGCTCCCACACCTCGTCGACTTCGGCGATGGGTGTCAGCGCGAATCATGCAGTCGACAACCGCGTAGGCAGGAATGACATTGACCGACTCCCCAGCCTTCTGAACCACGTGGTGCGCCCTGATGCCATCGCGTAACTGCTGGCGCAGCAAGCCAATCGCGGTCCGAGCAACGACCGCCGCGTTCACTGCGGCGAAGCATGCCCGCCGACCCCGGTGTAGACCACCTGCCAGGAACGCGACGCACGCAGCGTCGGGACCACGGCGTCCTTGAGCGTCGGGTGCACCATCATGGCCGCGTGGGCGCCGTCGAGCACGCCGCGATTGACCATGGCCGTCCCGGCTGCGAATGCCGGGACGGAGACGAGGTGAAATACGACGTATGCGCAGGCCGCAAAGCGTGGGCCGACGGGCAGCAAGAATTCGCTGACTGCCGGAACAGCGGCGGAACCTGGGACGGAGGCAAACACCGCTGCCCCCGCTGAGCATGCCCGCACTCAGCAGGCTGTCCGCGAAACCTACGCGGATCCGGCGGAAAGCTCGGCAAGTTTGCCCACAATCCCGGCCCCATCGCCCAACGCCTCGCGATCCACCGGCGATATCCGCCACCACACAACCCCGCCGACGACCCTGCTGGGCGGGAGAACCACGAGGTCGCCCGGCGAAAAGACCTCCACCCCGGACGCCAGCTCATGCTCCCCGCAGGTCCCGGGCTCGACAAAGAAGAACGCCCCGTGCGGCGACAACGCCATCGGGCCGAGCGGCCGCCCGCCGTCGAACGCGGCGAGCGCCCGCCAGCCAAGGTGGGTCGGCGCGCGCACGACGTCAAAGTGCTCTCCGACCGGCGCGAGAATCGCCTGCCGATGCACCGCCCACCATTCCGAGACAACACGGCGATCGACCGTGGCCTCGGACCGGGATGCCGACGACTCGCGGCCGCCGAGCAGTTCGAAACTGACCGGATCCCAGGTCGTCAGCCCGTCGCACACCGGCCCCGGCAGCACCGGCCAGCCCCGTGCGGCGTAGTTCTCGGCCGCCGCGCGCAGCGCACGCAGCGCGACCCGGTGGTCCCCAGCCAAGCACCGTGAACGGCTACCGCGCGCAACAGCGGTCATCACAATATTCCCTTCTGCGTGACAATCCCCGTCCGCGCAGGTCAAACTGCGACGGACGGTGCGGAGACCGGGGCACCGCCCGACCACCATGCGGCCGCGGCGAGCCGCGGACCAGCCAGCGAACCGGGAGCAAACCGGCAGCGCGCCTTGCCGGTGCACCGGGTCAGTGAAGCCGCACGCACCATTCCAGGGACACCGTGAACCTCTAGCGAACCTGGTTCCTCGCCGGGGCGCGCATCTCAGCTTCACGCACCAGGCCAGAAGCCTCGGACACCGGAGAAAGACTCAGCCGGGCGGCCGGACGTCACGCGGATGTGCCCGCGCCAGCACCCCGGCACCCACCCGCGCCCGCCACCCAGATCTGATTGCGGCCGTTCCGCTTGGCCTGCAGCAACGCACCGTCCGCGGAGGTGAGCAGTTGCTCAACCGAAACGCCGTCGTCGGGATAAGACGCCACACCCATCGAGGTACTCACCCCGGACAGCGTGCGAGGTTGACCGTCCGTAGTGGCGGTGAGCACGACCGGAGTACGTGCCACACGGAAGCGGATCCGCTCGGCGACAGCCAGCACCTGACCCGGTTCGAGACCCGGCAGCAGAATCGCCAGCTCGTCTCCGCCGTAGCGGGCGACGAGGTCCTGAGCCCGGACTTCGGCCCGCACCAGGTCGGCGACAGCGCGGATGGCCTGGTCGCCCGCCGGGTGCCCGTAGGTGTCGTTGATGGCTTTGAACTTGTCGACGTCCAGGAAAAGCACCCCGAGACCGGTCTGGCTGAGTTTCGCGCGGTCGAGGGCGGCGGTGACGACGCCGGCCCAGTACACCGGCGTCGCCAGGCCCGTTTTCTGATCAGTCCGGGAGGCTCGCAAGTACTGGGGCAGCAAGAGATCGCGGTGCACGCACAGCACGGCGATCATCGGGGCCGGCAACGCCCACGGCTCGTGGACCAGCAGGACCGCCATGGTCGCGCCGAGCCCCAGCGCCGAGGCGACGACCAGCTGGTCGCCCGGATGCCCCAGGGCCTGCCGGACCGGTACTTTCTCCTGCGACGACAATCCGATCGCGACGACGACCAGGGCGTAGTTGACCAGCCACCACCCGCCGGCCGCGGCGGCCACGAGCAGCAGCGACCACACGTCGTGCGGCAGCCGGGGACCGTCCAGGACAGTGGAGGCGAAGGCCGACGCGAGCACGAACGTGGCGGCCGAGTAGAACTTCCGGAACAAGATCGCCGGTCCGTAAACCCGGTACCAGCAATACAAATACGACACCGCGGTCAAGCCGATGACGAGCGGCAGCGGCAGCACCAGCAGCGCGGCGAACACCCACAGGCTCTTGAGATTGGTGTACGGCGCTTTCTTCGACGCCTGCTCGCGGCGCCGCTCGATCGTGCGGACCGCCTCAAGATGCGCCACCGCCGCCGCGACGAGGACGGCGAACCACAGCCACTGCGTCCGGGTGACGGCGACGGACACCGACGAAAACACCGTGATCGCGACCGCGACCGCGTCGACCGCGAGCACCAAGCACAGCGCGGGGCGCGGCAGGGACCACAATCCCCACGTTGTTATGCGGCTGCCACTCTCACCAGTCACGCTGGTATCCGCCCCTGTCAACGAAGATTAATCACCATAATCGCCATGTCACCGGCCGTCGATACGCCGGTCGGACCAACCACCCGCGAGAAAGGCATCACCATGACCTACGCACCCGGCAACGAATGGACCCGTTTCGGCCGCGGCAACGAGTGGACCCGCTGCCAGGGCAACGAATGGATCCGGCGAGGCAACGAGTGGGACCGCCGTCGCGGAAACGAGTGGACCCGCTGACCCGCTACCCCGGTTCGGCAGCGCGGCGGGCGCGGTTCCATGCCGCTCCCGCCGCGAGCGCCGTCAGCACGCCGAGCAACCCGGCGACGGCGAGGACCGTGCTCGCGCCCGCCGCGGTCGCCGCGAGCCCGGCCAGCGCGATCCCGGCGCCCTGGCTGGTCGTCAACGCGGTCGCGGCCAGCCCGTAGGCCTGCGCCCGCCGATGATCGGGAACCGCCAAGGTGAACGCCGCCGACGCGGGCAGATGGTAAGCGCTGGCCATGCCCGACAGCCCCCACAAGACCGCCGTCACGACCAGCCCCGGCTGGATCGCGCACACCACCAGCGGAACGCTGGCAGCCACCGCGAGCGGCCCGAGCAACCGCATCCGCACCGGCGACGGCAGCCGCGCCACGATCACCATCCCGAGCACCGTCCCCGCCGGACTCGCCGCGAGCAGTACCCCCACCGCCTGGGCGGATCCGCCGATCGACTCCGCGTACGGCGCCGCCAGCCCCTCGACCGTGACGTAAAACCCGGCCACACAAGCCAACCCGACCAGCGAACGCAACCGCGGCGTCCGCACGACGAGCACCGTCCCGGCCCGCAGATCAGCCCACCACCGCCCCAGCCGCGCCCCGGAGTCCACCGCTGCTGGCGCCGGCCGCACCCGGATCCCGAACCGCACCAGCACAGCCGACACCACGAACGTCACCCCGTCCGCGACGAGCGCCTGCCCCGGGCCGAGGAACGCGACGAGCGTCCCGCCGGTCGCGAACCCCACCACTTGCGCCACCTGGACCACCATGTCCAGCAGGCCTTTGCCCAGCACGAACTCTTCCCCCGGCAGAACCGCCGCGGCCGTCGCCGCACGAGCGGCGTTGCCCGGCGCACCGGCCGCCTGGACCGCCACCAGCAGCGCCGCGACCGCCGGCAACGGCAGCGCGGGAATCGCCATCACCGTGACCAGCCCCGCGCGCAGGAGGTCCGCCGCCACCATGACCCGCCGCCGCGGCCACCGGTCCGCCAGCCCCGACAGCAACGGACCGGCGAAAATCGAGGGCACGTAGGTCAAGGCGTAGACACCGGCGGTCCAGCCCGCCGACCGCGTCCGGTCGAAGACCAGCAACGACAACGCCACCCGGGCGAACTGATCGCCCGCGACCGAAACCACCATGCTCGCGAACAGCGCCCGGAACTCCGGTCTGCCGAACACCCGCCGATACGTCGCCACCAGCCCAGCTTGGCCGAGCACGGCCGGGCGAGCACACCCCCCACAGGTACGGAATAGGAAATCACCGTCTTGCCGCAGGATTCCCGCTCTCGTCCCGAAATCGACAGGCTAGACCGTCGTCAAGGTAGGTATCTAATGCTGATTCCGGCTTCTTGAGCGATACGGGTTGCATCCCGCCGGCGGCCGGCTGGACGAGATCCGCGGCATTTCTCGCGACGGAGACGCAGGCCGGGTTCGACGCGAACACCGAACTCAGGAAAATCTGTTGCATACAGCTGTTCCACCACGGCTCGCTGAACGACGTGCTGCTGATCTGGCAGGCCAAAGTGTCCGGCTGGGACGCGCACTTCTCGATTGACGCGCAAGGATCGCCGACAGCAGCGCGAACACGCCGTAGAAGAAGATCTCGGGCAGCAGCAGCCGGGCGAACGCGTTGGTCAGTTCGGAGTCGGCGTTTCCGCCCTGCTCCAGATACAGCGAGGTCAGCGCGGGCGCCGCTGCCACGGCGAGTACGGTGCCCGCGCCCAGAACCGTCAGGCCCATCGTGAGCATTCGCTGCGCCGCCGTCGGGATCGTCCTGCGACCGCACGATCAGCGGCATCACGACACTGGTGAGCACGCCGCCGAGCAGCAGCTCGAAGACGCTGTTCGGCAAGGTGTTGGCGATCGTGAACGAGTCGTTTTCCACGCCGGTGCCGACTGCCCACACGAGCATGATCTTCCCCAGGAAGCCGGTGACCCGGCTGACCAGCGAGGCGATCGACGGTGCCGCCGCCCTCGGCTCGACGCGCGGCGGGCAATCGGCTGCCGCGCGTCCCGGCCGGACGGCGGCCGCGGCAGCATCCGGGTGGCGAGCGAATCGTAGGGGCGCAACGCATCCGGGTCGGCGACCGGCCACTTCGCACTCGCCGGCACTCCGCCGATCCGCGGGATGAACACCGTCGCGTCGGGATCGTCCGGCACCAGCGGCGGCGCACCGAACGGCATGCTGTTCCGCGCGCGCTCCTGACGCCACGACCGGACCGGAGGCCACCGCGGCGCCTGCCTGCGATGACCGTTCTCCATCGGCGGGGCAGGGCGGTTCGGCCGGTCGGGCGGCGAGTGTTCAGACGGCGGAAGCCGCGCGGGATGCTCGGGTGGCCACCCAGGGTCTCGCCCCATCTCCCGCGGTCGATTCGATCCCAAGGGTAGTCACTCCGCGCACGCCGGAGCCTGCCCCGGCGGCCGGCGGTGCCTGCGTATTGTCCTCGGCAACGGTCTGATGGTTTCGTGTCGGAGACCCCTCGACGCCTAGAGCCGGGTGGCCGGCGAAAGGGAGCGGACGGTGTCCGACGACGATCTGCAGTCCATCGTGGACGAACTCGCCGAACGGCTGGAGCAGTCGGTCGCGATCGACGACCCGGCGATCCGGCTGCTCGCCGCCAGCAGGCACTTCGGCGACGAGGACCCGCTGCGGGTGAGCTCGGTGCTGAACCGCTCGATCCCGGCCGAAGTCTCCGATCCGCTTTTCGCCAGGGGGATCGCGAGCTGGACGGAGCCGGGAGTGGTCGACCTCGACAGCGCGCTGCCCCGGCTGTGCGCGCCGGTGCGGTGCGACGGGCTGCTGCTCGGCTACCTGTGGCTGATCGACGGGCAAGGCGCGTTCCGCGAGGCGGAATTCGCCGCGGCCGCGGAGGCGGCGCGCCAGGCGGGCACGATCCTGTACCGGCGGCTGTTGCTGCACCAGCGATCGCTTGCCCGGCACGAAGCGATCCTGCGGGAGCTGGTGTCGCCGGACGCGCTGATCCGGGCGCAGGCCGTCGAAGACCTGCGGGCCGAGGAGTTGTTCCCGGAGGCGGCCACGCGATTCACCGTGGTGGCGGTGCATTGCCGCACCGGCGGCGCCACTCCCCCGCCGCAGGAGGTCGCGCTCGGGGCAGCGGTCGAGGAAGGCCTGCGCGCGGTTTCGCCCGACGTCGCGCTGATGGCGGCGAACCGCGCGCGGGCGTGGATCCTGCTCGCGCGACGCCAGCCGCCGACGCGGTTGCAGATCTCCGCTGTCACCGACCGGATTCGCGGCAGGTTCGCCCGGATCGCGCCGACCGGGCCGGACCCGGTGTTCGGCATCGGCACCACCGTCGAACGGCTCGACGAGGTCGCCGGCTCCTACCGGCACGCGTCGCTGGCCGCCCGCGCGGCGCTGCTCGTCCCGAGCGTCGGCGACGTCGCCTGCTGGAACGAGCTCGGGCCGTACGGCTTGCTGCTCAAGCTTTCCGCCGACGACCTCGCCGACGCGGCCGAAGTGCCCGCGCTCGCCGCGCTGGAGCAGGAGGACAACCACCAGGTCCTCGTGCGGACCCTGGAGACGTTCTTCGACCACGGCGGCAACATCCGCCGTACGGCCGAGGCGCTGAAGATCCACCGAGCCACCCTGTACCAGAGGTTGAAGCGGGTCGAGCAGGTCACCGGCCGCACCCTCGGCAACGGGGACGACCGGCTGACCCTCCACTTAGGGCTGAAGCTCCGGACGCTGTCGGCCGCGCTGCGCGAGCATCTCGCGGGTGACGAAGCCGACCGGCAAGTGCGTACCCGGCGGCGAGAACTCTTACGAGGTCCGTGAAGGGGATACCCGGGAATTCGTCAGCGGCCGCGGTCTCCTGGCCGTCCGGCGCGGTCCGGACTCGGGCGGCCCGCGGATCCCGTCTTCGGATTCATCCCATGACGGTGCCGGAACTGCCCCTATTCGGGCTGCGCCGGCGAGAGAACGCGCCGAGGTCGATCTTCGCGCCGGTGTGCGGAGCGCGAAACTGCACCGGATTCGCGTCGTGGTCGGCTCCGTTCTCGACCTGCTCGATCAGCGCGGTCAGGAACCGGCCGACCACCGGCGCGTTCTTGAACTGGTTGCCGCTCGTGCCGATCGCCACGTAGAAGCCCGGCAGGCCGGTGCGGTCGTAGATCGGGGTCCAGTCGTCCGCGACGTCGTACACCCCGGCCACGCCGCGGGCCCGGTTCGGCACGGCCAGCTCCGGCAGCCGCCGGGCGGCGCGGGTCACCTGGGTTTCGAACACCGCCATCGTCGGATGCGGGACTGCGTCGTCCGGATCGTCGAGCCACGGGAACGGGTCGCATTCCGGTTCCGTGCCGCCGATCAGCAGGCCGCCGCCGACCTCGCCGCGGAAGTAGACGCCGAGATCCAGGTCGGCGATCGCCGGCCCCGCGTAGCCCTCCGGCGCGGCCACGTGCGCGACTTCCTGGCGCATCGGCCGCACGTTCACCGCGAAGTCCGCGCCCGCGCCCGCCAGCCGGTTCAGCGCGCCGGACCACGGACCGGCCGCGTTCACCACCACGTCGCAGGCCAGCCTCGTGCCGTCGGCCAGCCCCACCTCCGCGACGCGCCCGCCCTTCGCCGGCACCGACGTCACCTGGCTGCGGAACCGGAACTCCGCGCCGTGCGCCGCCGCCGCTGTCGCGAGGTTGACCGCGGCGAGCGCCGGATCGGTGACGTACCCGGCATCTGGCGTGTACACCCCGCCGAGCGTTGTTTCGGCGTCGTCCCAGAAACGGCTGTCGGCAATCGGTTTCGGCGGCCAGTAGCGGCCGGTGTCGATGCCGGGCACGCGCGCGGCGAGCGTCGCGCTGTCCCATTCCTCGTACGGCACCCCGGCTTCGTCGAACAAGGGCAGCCACGCGGCACGCGGAGCCGCGGCGACGTCGAGCATCACCAGTCCGCTCTTCTCGAACCGCGCGAGTTCCCCGACGTCGCGGCCGAGATGCCCGGCCCAGTCCAGCCAGCCGAAATGCGCCTCCCACGCGGCCGCGACGCCGGCTGCGGTCGAGAAGTTGTAGCGGACCACCGCGCTCGACGCCGAGGTCGAGCCCTGGCCGGGTCCGGCGGCGCGGTCCAGCACGGTCACCCGGTGCCCCGCGCGGGCCAGCTCCAGCGCCACCGACGACCCGATCACCCCGGCGCCGACCACCACGATCTCCGTGCCCATGTGCTGCCTTTCTCCCGTGTGGTCCCCAGTTTTCCGGCTGACCGCCCCTTCGGCAGCAGGCAACTGTCGCCGCTTCCGCACGGCCGCGACGACATCTGTCGCCCCGATCACGCCGGCCGGCAACGGGCGGTGGCGCTGGCTGACGCCGCTCTCGCTCAGTCAACCGGCCTGCTCGGCGGTGTCCGACAGCCCCGCCGCCATTCGTTCGGCGAGGCGCAGCGTCCGGCGGTCGTCGAACCGTGCTCCTTGGACGGTCAGCCCGACCGGGAGACCCGTCGCGGGGGTGGCCAGCGGGAAGGTGACCATGGGCGCCCCGAGCATCGCGCCCGGTGTCGTGTTCCGGGTATAGAGCTCGAAAGCGTCGACGCGGCTTCCCCGATGCTCCACCGGCCCGTCGCAGCAGGCTGGCGGAGCTGGTGCGGGCGTGGCGGGAAACGCGAGCGCGTCGAGCGCGTGCTTGTGCAGCAGTTCCGTGTAGCACGCTCTCGCTTGCTCGGTTTGCCGCTGGGCGATCGCGTACTCGCCGGGCGATACCGGGGACGACATCTCCGCTTCCAGGATCTGCCGGACGTCAGGGCTGCGCACCTCCGCGACCAGCCTGGCGAACGCTTGCTCGGAGTTCATGCCCAGTGCGCGCGCGGCGACGTCGCCGAGCAGACGACGGGCTTCCCATCGGACGACGGGCATCGCCGCCGCGCGGGTCAGCTCCCAGACCTCCGCGAGCCGCACCGGCACCAGCTCGGCCGCACCCGCCAGAACGGCCAGGGCCGGTTCGACCGCCGCTCGCGTACTGGCGTGCAGCTCGCGGAACAGTTCGGCGGGCACGCCGATCCGCGGGCGCGGGAGGTCCTGGCCGGGTGTTCCGCCGAGCGTCGCCAGGTCGATCTCGGCGAGGCGCCGCACTGATCGCGCGAAGATCCCGGGAGTGTCCCGGGTCCACGACAAGCCGACGGTGCCCGCGGTCGGCCAGCGGCCGGTGCTGGGGCGGAATCCGGCCACCCCGCACAGGCTGGCGGGGATCGAGATCGAGCCGCCGGTGTCCGTGCCCAGCGCGACCTCGGCGTGGCCGCGCGCGACGACCGCGGCGCTGCCGCCCGACGATCCCCCTGCCGAGCGGTCCGGACGGCCGGGCAAGCGCACCGCGCCGTAGCTCGCGTTTCGGGAAGTGATCCCGAAGGCGAGTTCGTGCATGTTCGCCATGCCCACGACCACCGCGCCGGAACGGCGCAGCAGCGCGACAACCGGGGCGTCGGCCTCCTCCGGCGCGAGGTCCAGGAGTGCGCATCCCGCGGATCGGCGCAGTCCGCGCACCGAGATGTTCGCTTTCACCGCGAGCGGATACGGCTGCCCGCCCGCCGAGGGCACTTGGGCCGCGATCTCGCCGGCCGTACAGATTTGCGTCCACTCTCCTGGTTCCGGTCGTTCGACCGCGGCCGGGATGAAGACGTGGGCGAGGGCGGCGACGCCCGCCGGGGAAAGCGGCATCCGGGGCTCCTTTGCAGCGAATGAGGCTCATCCGGGAGTCTCGGCATGCCGCGCGGTAGCCGCCATCGTCATTTCTGACGATGGCGCAGGTGGTGCGCCGCCAGGGCCGCGCGGTTGGCGGCGCCGGTCTTGGCGAACGCGTTGCTCAGGTGGGTCCGCAACGTCGGCGGCGCGATGCCGAGGGCCGCGGCGATCCGCCGGTCGCTGTACCCGGCCGCGACCAGCTCCGCGATCTGGGTTTCGCGCCTGGACAGCGGCCTGCCGCCGACCGGGGTCTGCCGGGGCCAGACCCGGGCGACCAGGTCCCCGAACGACCGCAAGACCCGCGCGTCCGCCTCCGTGAACGCGCGGCCGCCGCGTCCGCGCCACAGCCGCAGGTCCACGGAACCGGGACCGGCGTCGGCCGGGAAGTAGTTCATGCCGTGGTACATCCCGCCGCGGTGCAGGAAATCGCGGACGAACTCGGCGGAGACACCGGCGGCCGGCGTGACCCGCGAAGCGCTCCGCCGCGCGAAAAGGCTCGGGGTCAGGTCGTCGACGTGCCGAAAATGCCGGTGATAAGCACGAAGCGCGTCGTCGCCGAGGTCGAGCTGAACCGGGTCGGCGTAAGGCCCGGACGAATCACAGACAAAGGAGGCGAAGACGTCCGCCCCCAGGATGCGACGCAGGGCATCACCCAGCAGAAGGCGCTTCGTCTTGGGCGGGGTGTCCGAGAGGACAATATCGATCGCTTCGCACGTCAGTGCGTACTCCTGGCCCATACTGCCTCGCTTCGGTGCGAAGTAGCGAGCGCGACGCCAGCTCAGCTCCGTCGGCTCCCTGCTCGCACGAAAGTGTAAGGCGCGGACGTCGGACCAGCAGCAACGCGGCGGATATCAATCCCCGCCCGGCTCCTTGAGTCCGATGACCTGCGCGAAGGCCGACCCCGATTCCGGGGCAGTCCTCAGCTGGTTGACCCGGAGCACCCGAGCCGGGGAGCCCAGCGGCATCCCGCACACCGCGATCTCGTGGTCCTGGGCCTGCCGGTGCTCGCGGCCGACCTGATGGCGGGTGAACAGCCGCCGCGGCGGATGCCGAGGCCGACGGCCGCGAGCATCGTGCCCTGCGGGACCATCCCCGGGCCGGACCGCCTGCGCCGGCCGCACGCGAATCCGCAGACAGCCACCCGGAATCCGCAGTCCCGCAGGATCGGCTGCGGCCTACCGTGGGGTTCTGGGCCGACGAGGGCCCGCCGACGGGAGGCGAACGACGTGACGGACCTGCTCCGGCCCCTCGAAGAACGCCATACGGCAGGCGACCTGCTCGCCGAAATCGCGGACCGCGCGCCCGCGCTCGGCGGCAACTCCGGTGGCTGGCCGGGACTGACCTTCTACCGCTACACCCGGCCCGTCGCCCCGCAGTGGGAAGAGGTGCGGTCCCTGTCGCTGTGCATCATCGCGCAGGGGCGCAAGCGCGTGGTCGCCGACGGGCGCGCACACGCGTACGACCCGTTCAACTACCTGGTGCTGAGCGACCGCCAGCACTTCACCGCGGAGATTCTCGAAGCCACCCCGGCCAGGCCGTTCCTTTCGCTGGTGCTGCAGGTGGACCCCGCGCTGGTGCGGCGGGTGTCGGCCGACGTCCTCGACCGGCGGGCCACGACGTTCGACCGGATGGCCCGCAATCAGTCCGAGCGGGCGTTCGTCACCCCGCTGGACTGCACGCTGATGTCGGCCACCCTGCGGTTCCTCCGTGCGACGGGCACCGGCGCGGACCGCCGGGTGCTGGCGCCGATCTACCTGGCCGAGATGGTGTACCGGATCCTGCAAGCCGAGCAGTACTCGCGGCTGCTGGAGATCGCGGCGTCCGAGGTGGCGCGCAACCCGGTGAGCGAGGTCGTCTCCTACGTGCGGGACAACATGTCCGAGCCGCTGACGGTAAGCGACCTGGCGGAACGGGTTTCGCTCGGCCCATCGGCGTTCTCGCACCTCTTCCGTGAGGTGACGGGGAAATCGCCGTACCAGTTCGTGAAGGAGATGCGGCTCAACCGCGCGCGCGATCTGTTGATCGAAAAAAGGCTGAGTGTCACTCAGGTGTCGAAGGCGGTCGGCTACGCGAGCGCGTCGCATTTCATCAACGAGTTCCGCGGGCGGTTCGGGGCAACCCCGCGCGCGTATTCCGATCTTCGCGCGCTTCGCGCGGAGTTCGGCGTCCGCAACGGGTGACGGGGGTGCCCCCTGCGGGCACCCCCGGCACGGCTCAGTGAACGGTCTCGACCGGTTTCAGCGCCCCGGCGAGCCGCTCGGCCAACGGGGCCGACGAGGCCGGATTCTGTCCGGTGTAAAGGTTTCCGCACACCACCACGTGGGGCTCCCAAGCGCTGGCGCTCTTCTCGAACTGCCCGCCTCCGTCACCAAGGCGGTCCTCCAGCAGCCACGGCGCCTTGTCGGCGAAGCCGACCTGACCTTCCTCGACGTTGCTGAAGCCGGTCAACCGGCGGCCCGCGAACAGCCACCGGCCGTCGGCGTCCGTCGCCGGCAGCAGAGCCGCCGGCCCGTGGCAGACCGCGGCCACGGGTTTGCCCGCGGCGTCGAACTCCGCGATCAGCCTGCCGAATTCCTTGCTGGCAGCCAGATCTTCCATCGGCCCGTGTCCGCCTGGGACGAACACGAAGTCGAACTCGGCGGGGTCGGCCTCGTTCAGGTCGGCGGGTGCGCCGAGTTCGCTCGCGATGCTTTCGAGGTAGGCGCGGAACCGTTGTCCCGGCTCGGCCGAGCCGCCGTTCATCTCGGGGCTGAAACCGGCCTCGTCGGCGGTGGGGACCACCGCGCCCGGGGTGGCGATCACGAGATCGAAACCGTGGTCGCGGAAGATCTTGTGCGGCACCGCCAGTTCCTCCGGCCAGAAGCCGCACGGGTGCCGGGTGCCGTCGGCCAGTGTCCAGTGGGCCGAGCCGGACACCGCGAACAGTACGCGTGTCATGGGGAAAACCTCGCTCTCGAAAAGAGACGACTCCGGCGCCGCCGGCCGGAAAGACCGTCCCGAAAGTAACCGCCGCGGCCGCGGCGCGAGCTGGTTCGTGCACGAATCTTGCAGACCTCGACCGGAACCCGCACCGGTTGCCGGAATCCGCACATCTTCCGCAGGAATCTTCGATGCGGCCGGGATCATCCGGCGGCTAGCGTTTCGGCACGCCAACCGAAACCGCACGTTCATCTGGAGGTCACATGGCGCGCATCGCCTACCTCGTCTCGAGTGCGAAGGAGATCGAACTCGCCGACGGCGGCCGGCACACTACTGGCTACTTCGCCGAAGAAGCCGTCAAACCGTACGAGCGGTTCGTCGACGCCGGAGCCGAGGTGGTGGTGCTGACGCCCGACGGGGAGCCGCCGTTCGCCGACCCCTACGGGCTGGAGCCGTTTTTCCACTACCCCGAACCGGATCAGGACTTCTTCGCGTCCGTGACCCGCACGTTCCACCGCGACCCGGACGACATCCGGATCACGCTGCACCAGAACACCGAGCTGGGCCTGGTCGCCGCGCGGCGGCTCGCCGAGCGGCTCAAGACCCGCGGGTTCTCGCCGGTCGAGGCCCACGCGCTGGTCAGCAAGGCCGCCCGGATCGCCTGGCGCGAGGACCGGCAGCTCGCCGACGTGATGACGGACGACGGTCTCGACGGCGGTCTGCCCGCGGAGGAGATCCGGGCCGCGGTCGCCGAACTGGACGCCGCGAGCCGGCAGCTGGCCGCCGACCGCAAGGCGAAGCTGGACGCCATCCCGGGTTTCCGGCAGCCCGCCTCGTTGGCGGACCTGAGCGACGAGCAGCTCGCCGAGTTCGACGCCGTTTTCGCCCCGGGCGGGCACGGGCCGATGGTCGACCTCTCCGACAACCCCGACGTGGCCAGGCTGCTGAAGGTGCTGCACGACAAGCAGGCCCCGATCGCCTCGCTGTGCCACGGTCCCGCGCTGCTGCTGTCGGCCCCCGAACGCGAAGACGGGCAATGGCTCTTCGACGGCTACCGCCTCACCTGCTTCACCGACGAAGAGGAAGACCAGACGGAGCCGGGCAAGCTCGGCCTGCCGTGGTACGTCGACACGGCGCTGAAGAACGCGGGTGCGGTGTTCGACGACGGGCCGTCGGCGTGGGTCTCGCACGTGGTCGTGGACCGGAACCTGATCACCGGCCAGAACCCCGCCTCCACCGAGGCGACGGCCGACGCCCTGCTGAAGGCGGTGGGACAGCGATGAAACTCTTCACCCGCGGGGACCAGTCCGAAGACCGGGCCGAGACCGCCCCGGAGGCGACCCCCACGCAGATCGTGTCGGCTTTCCTGACCGCGTTCGGCAATCGTGACGCCGGGGCCGCACTGTCCGTTGTGGACGATTCGGTGCGCGTGGACATCCATCCGACCGGGCTGAGCGAAGGCGGTGCGGCCGAACTGCGGGCGTTCCTCACCGAAACCGCCACGGCGTTCCCGGACCTGCTCGTGACGGTGAAGAACCTCATCGAGACCGGGTCCGTGGTCACCGCGGAGCTGAAGGTCGAGGGCACCCAGGCGGCGGGTTACCTCGGCGCGATCAACCAGGAGAAGCACCTCGACGTGGACCAGGCCTGGCGGTTCACCGTCGCCGGTGACCGCATCACCGGCGTCGACGCGTACTGGTGCCAGAACCAGCTCTACCGGCGGCTCGCGGTGAAGCGCCTCGACCAGATCTCGCTCGTGTGAGNTCGTGTGAGGGGAATCCGATGACAACAACCGAACCGCGGAGCCGGAGCCGGGAAGCCGCCGGACAGGTCACCGCCTTCTTCGACGCCTACCGGCGCCACGACGTCGACGCGATGACCGATCTGTGCGCCGACAACGCCGACTTCTTCTACGTGCCCTTCGAGGTGTGGGGAAAGCAGCGTGTGCTGCGTGGCGACGGCAAGGTGAAGACGGTCGGCAAGACCATCTGGGTCGGGCTGATCGCCTCGTTCCCCGACCTGTTCGCCGACGTGCACAGCGTCGACGCGAACGACAACGGCGACGTGGTGGTGCGGTGCGACATCGGCGGCAGCCAGCAGCTCGCCTGGGGCGCCGCGGAGCCCCGGGGACAGAAGTTCAGCGAGCCCCACCTGTTCATCTTCCACGTCGATGGCGACGGGCTCATCGACCGGATCTCCGCCTACTGGGACGGGGCCGGCATCAACCGCCAGCTCGGCCACCTCGAAGTCGACTGAGAAGGGAAGCACCGATGACGCTGCTGAAGCGGGAAGAGTGGCAGGGGTTCGTCCGCGACGTCGACTGGACCTACAGCTACGTCGACGACGAGGCCGTGTTCCCCGAATGGCACAGCGGCACCGGCAAGGTGCCGCGGGAGGCCTGGCTGGACTGGGAAGAGGACTACAAGGTCAGCTACCCCGACTACGTGACGACCCAGCGCGACAAGGAGCAGTCCGCGTACGCGGTCAAGGCCGCGCTCCAGCGGTCGACCACCTTCGATCACCTCGACGAGGGCTGGAAGTCCTCGACCAAGATGCACTTCGGCGGCGTCGCGCTGGTCGAGTACGCCGCGGTGCTCGGCGAACTGAAGATGGCGCGGTTCGGGCTCAACGCGGCCTGGCGCAACATGGCCGCCTTCGGCCAGCTGGACGAGCTGCGGCACGCGCAGATCACCACGTTCTTCGGGCACGAGTTCATCAAGAAGGACCCGCAGTACGACTGGACCCAGAAGACCTTCCACATGGACAACTGGGTGCCGATCTCGCTGCGGAACCTGTTCGACGGCATGATGATCGCCCCGAACGTGGTGGACCTGGCGATCGCGCTGCCGTTCACCTTCGAGACCGGGTTCACCAACCTGCAGTTCGTCGCGCTCTCGGCCGACGCGCTGGAAGCGGGCGACGTGAACTTCGCCAACATGATCTCCTCGATCCAGACCGACGAGGCCCGCCACTCGCAGCAGGGCGGCCCCACGATGGAGATCCTCGTCGAGCACGACCCCGTGCGCGCCCAGTGGATCATCGACAAGAACTTCTGGGGCTCGGCCCGCGCGTTCGCCGCGCTCACCGGCCCGGCGATGGACTACTACACCCCGCTGGAGCACCGGAAGCAGTCCTACCGGGAGTTCATGGAGGAGTGGATCGTCGACCAGTTCGTGCACACGATCGAGGACTACGGGCTGAAGAAGCCGTGGTTCTGGGACGAGTTCATGCGCGGCCTCGACACCTGGCACCACGGGCTGCACATGGGCCTGTGGTTCTGGCGCCCGACGCTGTGGTGGCGCCCGAAGGCCGCGGTCAGCAAGGACGAGCGCGACTGGCTGCGCGAGAAGTACCCGAACTGGGAGCAGGTCTACGGCGACAAGTGGGACGTGATCATCGACAACATCAACGCCAACAACGTCGAGGCCACGCTCCCCGAGACGCTGCCGTGGCTGTGCAGCATGTGCAACCTGCCCTGCTGCAATGCCGTGCCGACCCGGTCCGGCCGCTGGCGCGTCCCGTCCTGGCAGCTGGACTACGACGGGAAGACGCACCACTTCTGCACCAACGCCTGCCGCCAGATCTGGTGGAAGGACCGGGACAACGTCAACCACGAGACGCTGATCGACCGGTTCCTCGCCGGGCAGATCCAGCCGATGGACGTCGGCGGCATCCTCGCCCACATGGGACTCACGCCCGAGGTGATGGGCGACGACCCGGACTACGAGGCCTGGACCAGGGACTACGTCGGCCGCCCCGCGAAGGGCCTGGCGCTGGCCGCCGGCGCCGGGGAGGGCTGAGCCATGGCCGAAACCGTCGAGCCGGACCCGCAGGACCAGGCGCCGCAGCTGGTGCCGCTCAACGCCATCTTCGCGGACGACTTCGTGCAGATCCTGGTTCCGGTCACCACCGCGGACACGATCCGGGAAGTGGCGGCCGCGGTCGCCCACCACGTCGAGGGCAAGCGGGTGCGGGCCCAGGACGCGGAAAAGGTCGTGTTCCACCAAGGACGGCGGCTGGCTCCGGAGCTGACCGTGGCCGAGGCGGGCATCGGCCCGCTCGACCATGTCCGGGTCGAGTACGACCTGCGGGAGGGAGCACGGTGAAGAACCCAGTGGGCCCGATCCTGCGGATGGGCGACGAGGTGGAACAGGTGATCGCGGCGATCGAGGACGACAACCCGGACAAGGAGATCGAGGTCGTCGACCGGGGCGCCTACGTTCGCGTCCAGGGCGAGGACCGGGTGGTGCTGACCGAGGAGACGCTGCGGCGTTACCTCGGCAGCGAGTTCGAGATCCGCTCGCTCGAAACCATGATGTCCTCCTTCGCCGGGCGCGCCATCACCACGAGCGGCGCGATCGTCTGGGAACGGATCTCGGCACGGAAAGCCGCGGCGGCCGGTAAAGGAGTGCGGGCATGACACAGCCGAAAAAGACAAGGCCGCGCAAGACGTTCAGCGCGTTCGGCGACATCCGCCGGATGCCGAGCGACTACGAGATCGTCACGCACGCCCAGAACTGGACGCTGCGCAAGAACCGCACGGGCGCGTTCGAGCAGAACCCGTCCTCGCCGGCGAACCTGTGGTTTCTGACCTACCGCGACAAATCGCCGTTGCAGGTCGACGACTGGGACGCCTTCCGCGACCCGGATGCCTTGACCTACAAGACATACGTCACGACCCAGGCCGAAGCCGAGGCGAAGACCGGTGGCGTGCTCGACGAGTACGCGGGCTCGGACGCCGCGCTCGCGCCCGGGCAGCTGGCCCTGCTGACCTCGCTGTTCACGCCGTCGCGCTACCTCCTGCACGGCTGTCAGCAGATCCAGGCGTATCTCGGTTACCTGGCCCCGACCTCGTATGTGACCAACACGGCGGGCTTCGCCACGGCCGACTACCTGCGCCGGGTCACGCTGACCGCCTACCGCACCCGCGAGCTGCAGATCGCGCACCCGGACAGCGGAGCCGGCACTGCCGAGCGGCGGCTGTGGGAAACGCTCGAAGCCTGGCAGCCGGCCCGGCGCGCGGTAGAGAAGGCGCTCGTCAGCTACGACTGGGGCGAGGCGTTTGCCGCGCTGAACCTGGTGCTGGCGCCGACGTTCGACGACGTGCTGGTGAGGCAGTTCAAAGAGGTCTCGCGCGAGAACCGCGACGAAGAGTCCTGGCTGCTGCTGTCGTTCCTGCAGGAGGACAACAACCGGCGCAACCGGTGGAGTTCGGCGCTGGCGCGGTTCGCCGTCGAACAGCGGCCGTCGAACGCCGACGTGCTGCGCCGCTGGATCGAGCGCTGGTCGCCGATCGCGGACGCGGCGGCGGCCGGGCTGGGCGAATTGCTCGCGACCCGGCCGGAGCGCGGCCGCCCGGCGAGCGAGGTGGCCGCCGGCGCGAAGGCCGCCCGCGAGGCGTTCCACGAGCCGATCTTCGAGCCGGAAGGGATGCGTGCGGCGCGGTGAGCGGAGCGGTGACCGGGCAGTGGCGGGAGGCCATGCGGCTCGACGAGCTGTGGGAAGGCGAGATGGCGGGCGTCGAGGTCGGCGGCGAGAAGGTCCTGCTGATGAACATCGACGGCGACGTGCGGGCGTACCGGAACCGCTGCCCGCACCAGGCCTGGGCGCTCGACGAGGGCGACTTCGACGGCGAGACGCTCACCTGCTCCCGGCACATGTGGGTGTTCGACGCCCGCAGTGGCTCCGGCGTGAACCCGGACAACTGCCGGCTCGCCTCGTTCCCCTGCCGGGTGGACGAGGACGGCACGATCCGGGTGGACCTCGGATGACGACCCGGCGTTGTGTGCTCGTGGGCGGCGGTGCCGCGGTCGCGTCGGCCGCCGCCCACCTGCGCAAAAAGGGCTTCGACGGCGACGTCGTGCTCATCGGGGAGGAGCCGGGGGTGCCGTACGAGCGGCCGCCGCTGTCGAAGGAGTTCCTGACCGGACCGCCCGAGCTGGTGCGGCCGCAGGAACCCGGCTGGTACGCGGCCAACGACGTCGAGCTGAGGCTCGGCGTGCGCGCTGTGTCCCTCGACGTGGCCGGCCGAAGCGTAGGACTGTCCACAGGGGAACGTCTCGGCTACGACGACCTGGTGCTGGCCACCGGCGTGCGGCCGCGGCGGCTTCCCGGGTTCGACGGCGAGGGCATCCACTACCTGCGCACGGCCGCCGACGCCGGACGGCTGCGTGCCGAACTGGCGACGGCGCAACGGATCGCGATCCTGGGCGCCGGGTTCATCGGGTGCGAGGTGGCCGCGTCCGCCACCGCGCTCGGCACCAAAGTCACCCTGTTCGAGCCGGAGCCCGCTCCGCTCGCGCGGGTGCTCGGCGCGGCGATCGGCGCGATACTGATGGACATCCATCGCGAACGCGGCGTGGAAATCCGCGCGGGCGAGCACGTCACGGCTGTCGACCGCGGCCGGCACGGCTTCGTGCTGACCACCAGTCGCGGCGACCGCGTGGAGTCCGATCTGGTGGTGGTCGGCATCGGCTCGCTGCCGAACGGCGAGCTGGGACGGGACGCCGGGCTCGCCGTGGCGAACGGCGGGCTCGCGGTCGACGAGTACGGGCGGACGTCGGCACCGCACGTGTACGCGGCCGGTGACGTCGCGGCGCAGCACCACCCGCGCTACGGCACGCGGATCCGGGTCGAGCACCACGACACGGCCGTGCGCCAGGGCGCGAACGTCGCCGCCAACCTGGCCGGCGAGGCGACGCCGTTCGAGGAGCCGCACTGGTTCTGGTCCGACCAGTACGAGCACAGTCTGCAGTCGACCGGCCGTATGGGCGCCTTCGATTCGGTGGTGCTGCGCGGCCGGCTGGCCGATCGCAGCTTCTCGGCGTTCTCGCTGGCCGACGGCCGGATTCAGGGTGTCATCTCGCTCAACCGGCCCGGTGACGTGCTCGCCGCCCGCCGGATGCTGTTCGCACCGCACGAGGTGACGGCCGAGCAGCTCGCCGACGAGTCGCTGCCGCTGAAACGGCTGATGCCGCGCACCAAGACAGCATCCCGGGCCTGAGCCCGCTGAGTTCACCGAGGAGGAACTGCCGTGACGACCCTTGCAGTGCTGGAAACGCTCGCGTCCCAGACGAGGGTGACAGTCGCCGACGCCCGGGCGGCGCTGGCGCGAGTGCGTGGGCTGAGCGTGGTGGACGCGGTCGCGAAGCTGCGACTGGGGCCTGGTCGTACGTGCGAGCCGGTCGCCAGGGTGCTCGACCAGGCACTGGCGAACGCCGCCCGAGCCGGGCTTTCGCCCGGGCAGCTGATCGTGGCAGGCGGTTCCGCCACGCCTGCGGAGCCGATCGTGCGGGTGCGGCGGAAGGCACACGGCAAGGCAGACTGGATCAGCAGCGAGACAGCCGACGTGCGGGTCGAACTGCAACCGGCAGGCGCGTACGAGGCCGCCGCCGTACCGGTGCCCGTCGAGGCCGCGGACGAACCCGCCCTCGACAGTGCGCCGGCGGACGCGCGGTCGGTTCCGGTGCGGGAGGCGCTTTACGACGTGCTAGACCCCGACCTGGGGGTCAACGTCGTCGACCTGGGTTTCGTGCGGGGCGTGACCGTGGACGAGCACGACATCGCCACCCTGACCATGACGCTGACCTCGCCCGCCTGCCCGCTGACGGGGATCATGGAAGACCAGATCCGGACGGCGCTGCTGGAAGACCCCGGGATCGTCGCGGACTTCCGCGTGGTGTGGGTCTGGTCCCCGTCGTGGCGGCCCTCGGACATCAGCGACGACGGCCGCGAACAGTTGCGCGCCATCGGGTTCAGCACCTTGTGAGCAGTTCTGACAATTCTGCGCAGTTCGGAGGGTTCATGGCTTACGTCGTCGTCGCCACCTGGGTCGCGAAGCCGGGGCAGGCGGAGAAAATCCGGCAGATCCTGGAAACGGTCACGCCCGGCAACCGGGCCGAAGAGAAGGTGCTGGAGTTCCAGGCACACGTCAGCCGGGACGACCCGGACACCTTTGTGCTGTACGAGAAGTACGTCGACGCCTCCGGGTACGCCGACCACCGCGCTACCGACGCGTTCCGGAAGCATGTGCTCGGCGAAGCGATCCCGAACCTGGCCGAGCGGAGCGTGCGGGAGTTCGAGACCATCGGGTGAGCGGACTCGAACGAGCCTCGCTTCGCTCGTCCGAAGAGGGTAAACTCCCAGGTCCAAACGGCAGAGTCGCCGGTGCGGCGGGGCGGCTCCGTGACGTCGGAGGCAGGCATGGTGCGGTCCGTTCCGCCGCTGGAAGACCGGATGACACCCGGCGACCTGATCGCCGAGCTGGCGAGGCGCGCACCGGAGGCCGGCGGCAACACCGGCCTGTGGCCGGGGCTGACGATCTACCGCTTCTCCGAGCCGACCGCGCCGAGCTGGGAAGAGGTCCAGTCGCTGTCGCTGTGCGTGGTCGGCCAGGGCCGCAAGTGCGTGACGGTGGACGGGCAGCCCTACCGGTACGACCCGTTCAACTACCTGGTTCTGAACAGCCACCTGCACTTCCAGGCCGAGATTCTCGAGGCCACCTTCACGAAGCCCTTCCTCTCCTTCGTGCTGCAGATCGACCCCGCGGTGGTCCGGCGGGTGTCGGTGGAAATGCTGGAGCAGCGGCGGGCGGAAATGCTGGCCGACAGCCCGCCGGACCCGTCGAAGGCGTTCGTCTCGGCGCTGGACTCCGGGCTGATGAGTTCGGTCATCCGGTTTCTGCGGGCGCTGTCCACCGGACCGGACCGGCGGATCCTGGCGCCGGCGTACCTGCAGGAGATGGTCTATCGCGTGCTGCAGGCCGAGCAGTACGAGCGGCTGCTGGAAATCGCCGCGGCGCAGCAGAACCACGATCCGGTCGCACGGGTCGTCACGTTCATCCAGGACAACCTGGCCGAGCCGCTGACCGTCACCGACATGGCGGAGCAGGTGGCGATGAGCCCGTCCGCGCTGACCGCGCTGTTCCGGCAGTCCACCGGGAAGTCGCCGTACCAGTTCGTCAAGGAGATGCGGTTGACCAGGGCGCGGGACCTGCTGGTGCGGGGAAACGGGACCGTCGTGTCGGTGTCCCGGGCGGTCGGCTACCCGAGCGCGTCGCATTTCATCAACGAGTTCCGCCGCCGCTTCGGGCTGCCGCCGCGGGCGTACTGCGACCTGAACACGCTGCGTTCCCAGCTGGGCGCGCAGCACACCGCGAACCCGATCTGAGCAGCGAAGGGGTCAGCGGCGCTGTTCCCGCAGATCAGGAAAGTGCCGCACCACGACCAGTTGAATCCGCGTGTTCAGTTCAGCGAAAACCTCGGACAACTCTGAACGCGTGGTCCTGGAGCGGGTGTCGGCCGTGGCCGAGGCACTGCCCCGGCTGCCGCGGGCCGACTGCGTCCTGCTGGACCTGCAGTTGCCGGACGCGGTCGGGCTCGACGGGCTGGCGCGGATACTGGCCGAGGCGCCCACGATCGCGGTAGTGGTGCTGACCGGGCGGCAGGACGACACGGCGGGCATCGCCGCGGTGGGCGCGGGCGCGCAGGACTACCTGGCCAAAGACCAGGTCGACGGGCAGCTGCTGCTGCGAGCTCTGCGGTATGCCTGGGAGCGCGGCCGCGCCGAACAGTTCGAGCAGCGGCTGCTGCAGCACCAGTTGCTGATGCGGGAGAACGCGCGGCTCGAGCGCGGCCTGCTGCCCAGCCCGCTCATCGAGGACCCGCGGCTGGGCCTGACCGTGCGGTACCGGCCCGGCCGGGACGGCACGCTGCTGGGCGGCGACTTCTACGACGCGATCGAGGTGCCCGACGGATCGGTCCGGCTGATCATCGGCGACGTCAGCGGGCACGGCCCGGACGAGGCCGCGCTCGGCGTGGCGCTGCGCATCGCCTGGCGTTCGGTCGTGCTGGCCGGCATGCCGATGTCCGACGTGCTGGACCTCGTCGAGAAACTCCTGCTCGTCGAGGCCATCCAGCCGCTGTTCGCCACCGTCTGCGCGCTCACCGTCGCCCCGGACCGGCGCAGCCTGCGGATGACCCTGGCCGGCCATCCGCCGCCGCTGCTGCTGGACTCTCCGGACGGGCCGCGGCTGCTGTCGGAAAACCTGGGCCCGCCGCTGGGAGTGACGCCGGGCATCGAACGGCACGAGCTTCACGTGCCGCTGGGGCGGCAGTGGTCGCTGCTGCTCTACACCGACGGGATCTTCGAAGGCCGCACCCCGGACGGGCGGCGGCACACCGGACCGGAGCGGATGCACGACATCGCGACCCGGCTGCTGCCGGAGCGCCGCGACCGCGACGAGACCCTGGACCGCCTCATCCGCACGATGGACGCTCTCCACGGCGGCCCGCTCGACGACGACATCGCGCTGGCGCTGCTGACCTGCGACCCGGCCGGAGAACGACGATGAAGGCCGGCCGAACCGCGAACGCGTGGCCGCTGAGCCGGTGGGGACGGGTCACCGGCGCCGTCACCGCGGCGCTGCTCGCCGCCGCGATCGTCGCCGGCGGGTTCGCCGTGGCCAAGCTGACCAGCGCTCGCGGGCAACTGCTCGACGTCACCGCTCCGCAGGTGGCCCAGGCGAACGTGCTCTCGGCGGCCCTGCTGAACCAGGAGACCAGCGTCCGCGGCTACCTGCTGGCCCGGCAGCCGGACTTCCTCGCCCCCTACCGGGCCGGCCTGGCCACGCAGGACGCCGCGGCGAGCGAACTGCGCCGGCTCGGAGCCGGGCCAGGCAGCACGGCTGGCCAGGATCTGGACGCGGTCCTGGCCACGGCGGACGAGTGGCGCCGCACCCTCGTCGCGCCCGCGCTCGCCGGAACGACCGTGAGCCCGGCCCAGGTGCTCGAAGGCAAGGACGTGTTCGACCGGCTCCGCCGGGCCCTGACCACGCAGCGCTCGCACCTGCTCGCCGACCAGCAGGCCGCCCGCGACCGCCTCGACAACGCCACCGGCCTGCTCACCGCCATGCTCGTGGTGATCGCGGTGCTGCTGTGCGCCGCGCTGACGGCGGCCGTCACCGTCCTGCACCGCAAGCTGGTCCTCCCGATCCGGACTCTGGCCGCCGAGGTCCGGGACGTCACGCGGAACGACATCACGCGGCAGGTCCGCGGGTCCGGGCCGCGGGAGATGCGGGACCTGGCCGCCGACGTCGAGTCCCTGCGCGCCCGCATCACCAACGACGTCCGGCGGCTGGAAGAGACCCGGACGCTGCTGGAGGAGCGCACCCAGGAACTGGAACACTCGAACTCCGACCTCGAACAGTTCGCCTACGTCGCCTCCCACGACCTGCAGGAGCCGCTGCGCAAGGTGACGAGTTTCTGCCAGCTGCTGCAAAAGCGCTACCAGGGCAAGCTGGACGAGCGCGGCGACCAGTACATCGGCTTCGCCGTGGACGGCGCCAAACGGATGCAGGTGCTGATCAACGACTTGCTCGCCTTCTCCCGCGTCGGCCGCAACACCGGCGAGCCCGTCGAAGTGGACACCACAGCCTCCCTGGAGGCCGCGCTGGCCAACCTCGAGACCGCGATCGCCGACAGCCAAGCACAGATAACCCACAGCGCCCTGCCCGCTGTCACTGGCGAGCCCGCGCTGCTGACCGCGGTGTTCCAGAACCTCGTGGCCAACGCGATCAAGTTCCGCGGCGCCGAACCGCCCGAAGTCCGCGTCACCGCCGCGCCTTCCCCCGGGGGATGGCTGTTCTCGGTCTCCGACAACGGCATCGGCGTCGCCGGCGAATACGCCGAACGGATCTTCGTGATCTTCCAGCGGCTGCACGGCCGCGCGGACTACCCCGGCACCGGAATCGGCCTGGCCCTGTGCCGGAAAATCGTCGAACACCACGGCGGCGCGATCTGGCTCGACACCGCCGCCGGCCCCGGCGCCACGTTCCGCTTCACCCTCCCGGCGCCCGAGCACGCACCAGAAACTCCCGAAAGGACCGAACAACCATGACCGACGCCGTCGAACCCATCGAAATCCTCCTCGTCGAGGACGACCCCGGCGATGTGCTGATGACACAGGAAGCGTTCGAGCACCACAAAATCCGCAACACGCTCTCGGTGGTCTCCGACGGCGAACAAGCCCTGCGGTTCCTCCACCGCGAACCCCCGTTCGAAGACGCCCCGCGCCCCGGACTGATCCTGCTCGACCTGAACCTGCCCCGCAAAGACGGACGCGAAGTGCTCAGCGAAATCAAGGCCTCACCGCAGCTCCGCAGCATCCCGGTCGTCGTCCTGACCACCTCCGAAGCCGAGGAAGACATCCTCCGCAGCTACGATCTGCACGCCAACGCCTACGTGACCAAACCCGTCGATTTCGACCGCTTTGTCGAAGCTATTCGCCAAATCGACAACTTCTTCGTCACGGTGGTCAAGCTTCCGCGCTGAGAGCCGGACCGACACCCTGAGCACGGCCGAGGCCCGCACCACCGTCCGCAAGAGACGGTAAAGTGTCCATAGTGGACTGTACTCCCCTGCACAACCGGTGCGAACGCGCCGCAGGAAGCGACGACGTCGATCGGTGTGCGCGTAGGTGAGGGGGAGCAAAGAGGGCCACCCGGTCCAGCGCCGGTGCTGCAGCGAAGCCACACGCCACAGCTGCTGGGAAACCACAGTGGACAGTGTGTACTCCGTTCTCCGCGCCGCGCACGGACCCGCGGGCCGCCCGATGCGCCGCTACGCGGTCGCCGCCGAGCACTGACCCGGCCAGCCCAGACGCCCGCCGCGAACAGATCCTTCCGCGCAACCCCGCCGTATCCCGGGCAACGCAAAGGAATCCGGTTGCTCCCATCGGGTCTTCCGATGGCCGCGGCAGGCGATCATTCAGCCGAGCCGGAGCACCGCACAGATCGCCATGGCCGCCACCGGCCCGATCGACCACGTCGTCGTCCTGGTCCAGGAAAACCGCACCACCGACACCTATTTCCGCTCGGTGGCCGCGTTCGGCGCGACCGGCTGGCCAGTCTCGGCCAACCCGCCGAAATCCGGCCAGCCGCACGACCGCAAGGCCTGCTTCCGCTGGCTCACGAAGAAAAGCACCGGCGCGTACCTCCAGTTCGGTCCGGTCGCCGACCTGCCGTTCTACGCCTGGCTCGCCGCGAGCGGCGTTTTCCGGCGGCGACAGCACGCCAGGCGCACTCGTCCAGCCGAACTCCGCGGGGAAACCGACCGGCGAGAGACGCGCGCCGTCGGTCACTCCGCATGCTGTCGCGGCGGATCCTCGTCGGGCAGCTCGCGCAGATGGCGGTGCAGCCACGTGTCGACGTCGGCTCGCCAGGATTTTCCGGCAGGAGCAGCGCTGGCGCGGATCGCGGTGAGTTTCCAGGCGCATCCGGCTGAGGTGTGGGTGGTCGTGCCGCGAAGGAGTTCTTCGACGTGGCGACGGACAGCGAGCAATTCCGGGCTCGGGCTGGTGCGCGCGAGCGCGCTGACCGTCCGCGTGACGTCGTGGTGCAGCTGCTGGTGTGCGTCGCTGGGCGCGGTGGACAGGAGCAGGTACGGATCATGGATCCACCAATCGGCTTTTACTGTCAGCCAGCGCCGTTCTGTTCTTCTGGCGGGCAAAGCGATCCGGAAACTGTCGGTCTGCAGTCGCCGGTCGATGAGATAGAAGCGTTCGCCGGAGTTGACGCTCAGCCCGGCGGTGGCCGCCCGGTGAGCGACGACGGCGACGTGTCTGCCGCGCAGTCTGGCCCGGGTGCGCGCGATCGCGCTGCTGGTGCTGTAGCCGAAGACAGGGCGAGCGCCGGAGCCGAAACTAGGCACCGTGGGCCAGCCCGTTGTCGGCGCGGCCGTTGCTGCTCGGCCTGCCGGGGCCGGCGGCGTCGCCAGGGCTCAGGGGCGTGAGCCGGAGTCCCTGCGGCGGGAGCGGCGGAAGGGGCGTCGCGGCAGGAGGGTCCTGCAGGCTGATGACGGTGCCGGAGGTGTCGAGGCCGGGCAGGTGGATCCAGGCGTCGCCGGTGAAATCAGCGGTGCTGACGTGGATCGGGGCGCAGCGGGCGGGCGGGACCAGTCCGACGGTGAACGGTTCGACCACCGCCCGCCAGATCGCCTCGGACATCACCAGCGCGGCCCCGAACCGCTCGCCGGCCGGATCGGCGTGGCACCAGTGCCGCACGACCTCGACGAACGCGGCCGAATTGAGCAACCGGGTCAAGGTGATGTACGTGCGGTGGTACCGCCGGTCGTCCGCCATCGGCCCCAGGTGCACCGCGACCCGCGCCCGCATCGGGAACCGGTGGTAGCGGTTGCGCGACCGCAGCAGGTGGTCGAGGTGGAACACGACCTCCACCAGCCGTCCGGCCTCGTGATCGGGAAAGGCGAGCATCGCCCCGTCGCCGGTCTCCCGCGGATGCCCGGCCTCGTCCCAGGACAGTCCCGCCGTGGCCAGCGCCTGCGCGAGCAAGGACTCCATCTCGGATTTCATCGGGTCGAGCAGGTCGTCGCTGGCCCGCGACGACCCGACGATGTCGACCACGATGACCGCCCGGGTGCGCGCGGCGTAGTGACTCGACGTGAACGCGCTCATCGGTGTTCTCCCCCTGCGCTGTCATCAATTGGTAACAGGCAGGAGTGTCACGACTACCCGGCATCAAGTTCTGTTCACCGGTGCACAGAACCGACCACCAATCGCTCCCGGACGGGTGATCTAGGTCATCTCAGCGAGGGACTGCAACCGGGGGAGGTCGATCACGGTCAGCGATCGCCGCCCCGTCGCGATCACGTTCTCGCTCCGCAACTGCTTCAGCGCTTTCGCGAGGGTGCCGCGGGAGACAGGGATGAACGCCGCCTGCTCCTCCTGGGTCAGCGGCGCGTCCACCGACCATCCCCCGTCCCGCTCGCTCGCACAGACGTCCACCAGGTACAGCAGGCGCCGCGCGATCTGCACGGCCATGTCCGGCGTACGGGTGTTGGTGCGTTCCCGCTGCGCGTTCCACAGCCGCTCGCTCTGCAGGACACTGATCTGGTACATGGTTTCCGGATTCTCGTGCAGGAACCGGCGGAACGTCTCCGCGTCGATCCGCCGCAGCACCACCTCGTCCAGCGCGACCACGTCGGCCATGCGCGGCAGCCGGGTCATCACGGCGGCCTCGCCGTAAATGTCGCCCGGGCCGCCGACATCCAGAATGACCTGCCGCGCCTCGTGATCGGTCGAGGTCACCTTCACGTGCCCCTTCTCCAGCACGACCACGTCGACGCCCGGCTTGCCCACCGCCAGGACCGGTGCCCGCGGCCGCAGCCCCTGCCGGCTGCCCAAGGCGGTCAACCGCGTCTTGTCCCGTTCCGGCAACCGGTTCAGAAAGGACGGCTTCCGCCCGCCCCCTGTTCCCCGCTCCACGCACCCTCCGCTCCGCATGCCGTCCCCCGAGCAGGGAGCCTAAGCGCGGACGATCACCCGCGCTCAGCAGGCGGACCGGTGAACACCCGCAGCCGCGTCAGTTCGCCGCGAACCCAGCCCGCCAGCCGGTTCAACGGCCCGTCCTCCGGCTCCGCCCGCCACCGTTCCAGCAGCACCCTGTCGGGACCGTGCTCGGCAGACCACCACAACGCACTGCGGACCTCCCCCGCGGTCAGCGGCACAATCCGGCGGCCAGGCGCCGGCCGCACCATCGACTTCACCCCCATCACCGCCGCCACCGCCTCGGCGAAGGTGAACTGATGCTCCACGACAACTTCCTGCGCCGCACAATCGCCCCGGCTGCCCGCCGTGGCCGGGAACATCCCCAGCCGAACCAGCTGACCCCGTACCCGCGCGACCTGACAACGCCGAACGACACAGTCCGGGTCAACCGGCGGCACACGCGTTCCGGCAGACTGCCGTCCGCGCCCGGCGCGCTTCAAATCCACCCGGACACCCAGCACCGACAACTCCCCGACAGCGACGCCTAACGTGCCGCCATGGGCAGCCGCGTGCGAATCCAGCACCGCCTCCACCGCCTCGCCCAACGTGAACCGATGCCGCACCCACACCGCCACCCGCTCCTCACCGCCGACCGACCGTCTCGCGAAACCCATCCCGCCACCAGAACAGGCCCAGCTCGAAAGTTCCGTTCACCACCGCACAAAGCCCGATCTCGATCCGGTGAAATCGGGAGCGGAGCGAACTACCGGCGTCCGGAGGACTCTTGCGGAGCGAGAGGTACCCCGATCAGTGGACAGGACTCATCTGCGGCAAGACGACTGGTCACCTGCTGCCGCGCGGGAACGCACAGGTCCTGGCGAAAGATCGGCGGACTTGCATTCACACCATGGTTCGCCAGGGGACCGGACCTGAAGCGCATCCGGCTCCCGGAAGGCACGCGCCCTGACCACGCCGGTCCGCAGCGGGCGGCCCCACACTTGCTGCAATTCCAGCGCGTTTACCGAGGTGACCGTCAATGCGTAAGCTCCGCGGCCGTGATCCCGTTCGCACCGAACTCGCGGCGGCCGCTCTGCCCGTACCCCGGAGCCATGCGTCGAGAACACGCACGCGGCAGCAACCTGCCCGCCACACCGGGCGCGGCTCCAAGGACCGACCGCCAACCCAAGCCACCACAGGCGTTCCCCGCACGCCTCGACCGACGAATCGACACGTCGAGCGGACGTCGCTACCGCCCGAACTGCCACCGGCGCAGCGAACAACGACGGCCCGGCAGCCGACCGCCCAGCCCAAATCGCACGGAAGCGCCCGCGCGAGCCGTCCGTCAGCATTAGATCGGCAGTTCAGCAGAGGCCGTTGGACTTTGTTCATCAAGTGTCCCCGCTTACCAATATCGATTCACTAGTTCCGATCCTCGTAACCGCTGAGCGACTCGTCGAACCCGCCGACGCCAACCCCGGACCGCGAAACCAACACATCAGGATTAGCATCCAGCACCGCCACCATCACCTCGGAGTTCAGGCAACGAATGAGATCGACTCTCCTGACAGAAATACCTCCATTTCTCGCGCGGCTGACGCCTCCCTTCGGAGTTGAGACGAGCGTTAAACAACGGTCAGAACGGGCGCTGCAATCCCCTGGAAATCGAACAGGAGTCGTCAGCGCTTCCGTCGCGAGTGCCAACGACCGCAACGACCCGTTTCCCGCGTCATCTCCGCTGGGCGACACTTAACGAAGCGCGCTCAACTCGTCGAAAGCGCGATGGCCGCGCTCAACCACCCCCGGGACGATATCGTGACGCCCAAGACGGATGGGCCACTCAAGCTGCATGAGGATCTGTGTCGCCGCCAGCACCGCGGCGCCCTCCCAGCCGACCACGGAGAGGATTCTCTTCCACAGCTTCCTGCGGGCGTCGTCCAGCGGATCCTCAAAGGTGTGCCACTGGAGGGTCATGAGATCAGTCGCCCGCGTGCCGCTACCCGCGTTCGCGATATCCACGACCGCCACCACCACTCCGTCACCGACCAGGACGTTACTGGGGTTGAAATCGGCATGGACCATATCCGGCGCCGCTTCCGGTGGTGCGATGTCGGCACACACGAGCCGCAAGCGCTCGACCAAAGCCGACACCGCCGAGGAATACCCCGAGAGCTTCGCCGCGGACCGGCGCAGAAGGGACTGCTCCGGCGTCTCGGGGAAATCCAGCCCGGCAACAGCCGATTCCCGACCGGTGGCGACCCGCCAGGCGAACGACCAGTGGTCGTAGGGCTCAGCGGCTTGGCCGGCCTGGATTTCGATGATCTCCATCGACTGTTCAACGAGGGACGGGGTCAGCTCCGGAGCGGGAGCCGCGTCAACGAAGTCCGTCAAATGCCATACCTGAGTGGCGGTGGCCCCCACTCCGAGCCAGGCCGGGGTCGGATAGCCGCGCCCGCGCATGTGCTCGACCACTCTGCGGGCTCGCAACATCTCATCGAGGTGGCCAGGATGCGCCCGGGGCACTGCTTTGAGAACCGCATTTCCCCTTCCGGCCAACTGAACCCGCATGGCACCCGCGTTAACGCCGCCGGGCAGGCGATCGAGACGAGTGACCTCCGCCCCGACCACCCTGGCCACGTCGTCCAGGACCTCGGCTAGCAGCTCTCCGGAATGGACGCCCTCGTTCATCGGCTCGAAGTGCCCATCACCGTTTTGACAACACATCCCGGCCGTCCCCATACCTCAGTGTCGCAGGGAATGTTCAGTGGATCCCGGACCCCGAAGCTCCGGTATCGCCGGCCGTCGGGTGCAGCACGCTGGTAGTCGCCCAACATTCAACCATAAGGAGCGGGGCGGAGAAGGTATTCCGAGATGCGTTCAGCATTCACAGGTCGGCCTGGAACCAGGCGCTGACGGCCAACTCGACACGGGGATTCGGGATCGTGTCTGAAACTCCGCTTCTGCCGTCGAATGTCTCGCTCGACCAGGACGTCGAGCGCAGCCACAACGAGGCGCTCCGATTGCGGACGGCTCCCGTTGTTTCCATGCTGACGCGCCGTCAGCATTCTCGGAGACTCCGATCCTCATCGTCCCCGAATTGGGTCCCGCTGATGTGCCGGGCGTCCGGCAGTGTTCCGCGGACATCGTTGCCCTCATTCCCATCGCAGTGCGCTGGGCTGCGGTGACCGGTCACCGCAGTTTCCACTCCGGTGCCTTCCCGATCCCTTGTGCCCGGTCCAGTGCGAGGCAGTCCTTCTTCGACTCGGGTCCCAGGTAAGGCCATATCTCACGGAGCATGTCCTCGCGCTCGGCTCCGGCCATGTTCTGCACGTTGCCGAGCAGGTTCATCTGGAAGCGGGTCTGCTCGTCGCCGGTCTCCTTCGCAGTGCGGAAGGCGTGCTCGATGTAGTCGAAGGTCCGGGGCGGATGTCTTCGTAGAACTGGTCCCACGTCTGCACGATCGTGTTGGCGATCGTCACGACCCGTTGGGACAGGCGGACACGAGGGAGCAGGTTCGGGCGACGGAGTGCGGTGTCCTCGTCGAGCGGTTCCCAGGTAGGGTCGCGGCAGGGCGGCTCGTCCCAGTAAGCCAGGAGGTCCCGGTCTGCCTCGGCGAATTCCGGGGCGAGCGTGAGGAGCCTGGCCAGCCATTCGGGCTCGAGGTCCGCCGACGTCTCCGACGCGTCGTCGTGGTCGGTTGTCACGATGTTCTCTGCCACCCGAGTATTGTGGTGGATCACCTGGCCGTTTTTGGCCAGCCAGTCCTCAAAGGCGGGGATGAGGGTCCGGATCTTCTCGACGTGGTCGGCTCCGTTGAGCTTGACTCCCATTTCGCAAAGGCTTTCTCCGCCCGTGCGGCCGCGGTGACGCTGCCGCTCCCGAATCCCTGGCCCCTGTCCGGAAGTTTCCAGATCTGGCTGATCAGCATCTTGAGGCGGGGGGTGGTCACGTGGGGTTTGGCCATTTCGGTGCCGAGGATCTCGGTCATGCAGAGCGCCCCGGTTGGCCGGGCCGAGTGCCTCGGGCAGGGCTCCTCGGACGATCGGCTCGCTCGAAACGCGGAAGATCTTCCCGAATCCCGCCTCCTGACGGGTGACTAAATGGCGGACGTGCGAAGGGAGCATGTTGATCAGGGCTGGTCCTCAGGCCGCGACCGGGCAGCAGGTGATCAGCAGGATCCTCGCGCCCTCCGGACCTTCGGGCACCGATTCCCGGACGACGCGGATCCCGGACAGCCGGATGCCGAAGCCGTGGCCGAGACCNCCGGCCCGCCGTTGAGGAAGCAGACCTCGCCGATCATCAGCAGGTAGGTACCGGTCCGAGGAACGCCCCGAGTGCTTCGTCGGCGGCCTTCTGAGCGGCGGCGGCGTTTTGCCGGAGTCATGTCGGGCACGGCTGCGGCCGGGCCAAGGCTCCGCACGTCACCGCCGACGGGTGTCCTGAAGGAAGCGGAGCCGGGGCACTGTCTCGTACCACGCTGATGCCTCCAGACATCTTCGGCGCTGACTGGTCAGAGCGCGTCTGAGGCGAAGTCGATGCGCATGGCGGGTGTCACCGGAAGGGCCTCGATGTCCGGGTGCGTCGACCGCGCCGGCGCCGGCAGTCGCGGGCCGTACCAGCCGACGCCGGCTCACCGCTCTGACCGACGCCGAACCCGTCTCCCTCGACGTGCGTCCCGCAGACCAGGCCGTCGACATGTTCCGACGCCACGCCCGCGGCCGGCTCCTGCCCCCGGACGACAACGAGATCCGGGAGATCACGGCCCTGTGCGGCGGCATTCCGCTGGCGATCTCCATGGCCGCGGGCCGGCTGGTCAGCCTCCCGACCTGGACTCTGCGATACAGGATCGACCGGCTCACGCAAAGCGCCGGGACCTGGCCGCCGGCTACCCGGACGACGTCGCCGCTTTCAGCCTCTACTCCCGCGACCTGCCGGCCGGCCAGCAGCGGCTGTTCCGCCGCCTGGGCCTGCACCCCGGGCGGACACGACGCCTGATCTGACGATCAGCTCGGCATCGGTCCGCTGAAGCCGTCGCCGCTCGCGGTCCAGACCCGGGAGATCGTCGTCGAGGTCGCGCGATCTCGCTGAACAGATGCAGCGGCGCGTCAGCCCGCCCGCAGCTTCGCCGCCGCCGCGCGCACGGCGTCCACGATGAACTGATACCCCGTGCAGCGGCACAGATTTCCGGAGATTCCGGCGCGGATCTCGTCGTCAGTCGGATCCGGATTGTCGGCCAGCAGTTCGCGAACGGTCAACAGCAGCCCGGGCGTACAGAATCCGCACTGCAAGCCGTGGTGTTCCCAGAACGCCTCCTGCAGCGGATGCAGCTGGCTGCCTTCGGCGAGGCTTTCCACGGTCTCCACCTCCGAGCCTTCGACCTGCACCGCCAGTGTGCAGCAGGACCGCGCGGTCCGGCCATCGAGAACCACGGTGCACGCGCCGCACACGCCGTGCTCGCAGCCGACGTGCACGCCGGTCTTGCCGCAGTCCTTGCGAAGGAAATCCGACAGCGTCCGGCGCGGTTCGACGACACCGGACACCGGTTCGCCGTCTACGGTAAGGGAAACGGCGCGGTCGGTCTGGGTACTGGTCATGCCGCGGAAGTCCTTTCGGCCGGGCGGAGAGCACGCTTCAGGCAGCGTTGCGTCATCACGTCGGTGATCCGGTGCCGGTAGGCGGCCGGCGCGTGCACATCAGCGGGCGGATCGACCGCGGCGGCGGCGGCCGCACCCGCGGCGCGCAGCAGCTCTTCCGACGGTTCCTCGCCGACCAGCAACTGCTCGGCCGCGGTAGCACGCAACGGTGTCGGCCCCGCTCACCCGACGCCGAGCGACGCAGCGGCGATCCGGCCGGAGCTGTCCAGCCGGAGCGTCGACAACACCGCCACGAGGGCGAAATCGCCGTGCCGCCGGGCCAGTTCCGCCACGGCGACCAGGGTTTCCGGCGGCGACACCGGGACCCGGATCGCGGTCAGCAGTTCGTCCGGGCCCGCGGCGGTGCGGTGCGGGCCGCGGAAGAACTCGCCGGCCGGCAGGATCCGGCGGCCGGCCGGTCCGGTCAGGACGATCGAGGCGCCGAGGGTCAGCAACGCGGCCGGATTCTCGCCCGCGGGATGGGCGTAGGACGCGCTCCCGCCGATCGTGCTCCGGTTGCGGATCGTCACGTGCCCGGAATGACGCAGCGCCGCGACGATCAGCGGTGCGTCTTTCGCGGTGATCGGCGACGTTTCAATGACCCGGTTGCGCGTCAGCGCGCCGATCTCGACGTGGCCGTCCTCGGTGCGCAGGTAGGCCAGTTCGGCGAGACCGTTGATGTCGACCAGCAGGGACGGCTGGGCGCGGCGGGTGGCCAGCAGCGGGACCAGGCTCTGCCCGCCAGCGAGCACCCGCGCGGAGTCCGCGTGCTCCGCGAGCACGGCGACGGCGTGCTCGACGCTGGTGGCGCGGACGTGGTCGAACGGGGCGGATTTCATGCGCTCTCCTCGATGCGGGCGGCCGCGTCGAGCGCGTCGAGCAGCCGGGGCGGGGTCACCGGGACCCGGGTCAGGCTCACGCCGAGCTCCGGCAGCGCGGCTTCGATCGCCGCGGTGATCGCGGAAGCCGCGCCGATCGTTCCCGCCTCGCCCATTCCCTTGAAGCCGCCGGGAATGTGGCCGGCGGTCGTGGTCATGTGCAGGGTCGCGAATTCCGGGATTTCCGAGGCGGTGGGCAGCAGGTAGTCCATAAAGGACCGGGTGAGCAGCTGGCCGCCGGAGTCGTACACGATCTCCTCGTACAGCGCTCCCGCGATGCCTTGCGCGGCGCCGCCGTGCAGCTGTCCGTCCACAATGGTCGGATTGATCACCGTTCCGCAGTCATGCGCGACCAGATAGCCGAGAACGGTCACGGCCCCGGTCTCCCGGTCCGCCTCGACGAGAGCGGCGGTCGTGCCATAGGAGAAGGCGACGTTGTCCGGGTCGAGCACGTCCCGTTCCTCGAGCGTCGGGTTCTCGTCGCCGGGGAGGTTCCCGGCCAGCCTGCGGTAGGCGGCGTCGCCGATGTCGCGCATCGTCACCGACGGACCAGACGGGTTGCCCACGACGGAAATCCGGCCGTCCGCGATCTCCAGATCGGAGGGATCGGCTTCGAGCAGGTGCCCGGCGACGCGCAGCACCTTCTCGCGCAGCCGCGTGCTCGCCCGCAGCACCGCGCCGCCGCCGAGGCTCGCGCCGCGGCTGGCCCCGGTGCCGTAGCCGGTGAACGGCGTCGTCTCGGTGTCTCCGGACAGCACCGTGACCGAATCGAGCGGCACGCCCAACGTGCCCGCCGCGACCTGCGCGAGCGCGGTCTGAATGCCCTGGCCGAGCGCGGAAAGCCCGGTCCGCACGATGACGCCGCCACTCGAATCGACGCGGACCACCTCCTCGTCGAAGGACCCGTGCTGCAGGCCCGCCCCGTTCATGATCCTCGTCGGCCCGAGTGCGGTGATCTCGATGTGGAAGGCGTACCCGATGCCGAGCGAACGTCCTTCGCGCGCGGCTGCGGCGATCTGCCCCGGCCACCCGCGCTCGGCGACACCGCGTTCGGCGAGCGCCAGGCATTCGGCATAGTTCCCGCTGTCGTAGAAGAAAACCGGGCTCGGGTATGGGAAATTGTTCGGCGCGATCAGGTTGCGCCGCCGGATCTCGTTGACTGGCAGGCCCAATTCCCGCGCGAGCTTTTCGACGATCCGCTCGTGCGCGAAGTTGCACTTCGGCTGTCCCCAGCCGCGATAGGAACCGTACGGCGATTTGTTCGTCACCACGCCCACCACGGTGCCTTCGACGTTCGGGATGTCGTACGGCCCGCTCAGCAACGCCATCGACAGCCAGCACGGCCCGATCCCGACGGTCGCGAGCTGTCCGCCGAGCACCGCCCAGACAGTGCCGCGCAGCCCGGTGATCGTGCCGTCCGATTTCGCCGCGACCGACACTTCGATCCGCTGTTCCCGCGAATGCGCGTTGGCGACAAAGCTCTCATACCGGTCTTCGATCAGCTTCACCGGGCGACCAGTGCGCCGGGACAGCAGTGCGGCCAGGACTTCCTCGGCGTAGAAGTCGAACTTGTTCCCGAACCCGCCGCCGACGTCCGGAGTCCGCACGCGGATGCGCTCCACCGGCAGGCCCAGCACCTCGCCGAGCAGATCCCGGGCGAGATTCGGCGACTGCGTCGACAGCCAAGCCTCAAGCCGGTCCGACAGCGGGTCCCAGGACACGACCACCCCGCGCGTTTCCAGCGGAGTGCCCATCTGGCGGCCGAATTCCAGCGTCTCGGTGACCACGACGTCCGCTTCGGCGAACGCGGTTTCCACGTCTCCCTTGGGGATCGTCTGGCGGCAGCTGACGTTGTCCGGCCATTCCTCGTACAGCAGCGGCGCGTCCTCGGCCAGTGCCTCGTCGAGCGTGTTGACCGAGGACAGGACCTCGTAGTCCACCTCGATCAGCGCCAGCGCGTCCTCGGCGACATACCGGTTCTTCGCGGCGACCACGGCGACCGCCTGGCCCGCGTACCGGACCTTGCCGACCGCGAGCGCGTACTGCCCGGTCATCCGCTGGTCCGGGATCATCAGCCAGACGACCGGCTGCGGCGCGGCGCACGCGGCGCGCACCTCGGGACCGGTGAGCACGGCGAAAACGCCGGGCAGGGCGCGGGCGCGGCTCGTGTCGACCGACCGGATCCGGGCATGCGCGTGCGGGCTGCGCAGCACCGCGGCCTCCAGCATGCGCGGGAGCACGACGTCGTCCACGAACTGCGCGCGTCCGGTCAGCAACCGGGGGTCCTCTTTGCGGCGCACCCGCGCGCCGATCAGTCCTGGCGGTACCTGCTGGGTCACGGTCATGCCTCCGGTCGCGGTGAACGACGTCTCGGCCGGGAAACACCCGGTGTCCCGATCGTCGGCCGGGCCGGCGCCCGCGTCCATGGGCACAACGCCCAAATGACCGGCCCCGGTTCGTCGCACCGCCGATTGCCGCGCACGGCCCCGGTAACCGAGACTGGTGCACAGCGGCCGGGACCCGGTTCCGCCGCGGTCCGGTTCATCCCCGCCTCCGGGAGGTTTTCCATGAGCGGTACCGAAACCGCCCCGCTCGGGGTGTTCGTCGCGACGGCAACGCCGCCGGAGGACATCGCCGGGCTCGCCGCGTCGGCCGAACGGCTCGGCTACGGCGAGGTGTGGGTCGCCGAGGACTACTTCTGCTACGGCGGGTTCACCGGCGCGGCGCTCGCGCTCGGCGCGACCACGCGGGTCAAGGTGGGTCTCGGCGTGGTGGCGTCGGTGGCGCGGCATCCGGCGGTCGCCNCCCGCGCCTACCCCGGCCGCTTCCTGCCCGGCATCGGGCACGGTGTGCCCGCCTGGACCGGCCAAATGGGCCTGACCGCACGTTCGCCGCTGACCGCGCTGCGGGAATGCGTCGAATCCGTTCGCGCGCTGTTGAGCGGAGAAACCGTCGACCTCGACGGTAAGCAATTCACCTTCCGCTCGGTCGCCGCGGCGCACCGGCCGGACGCCGAGGTGCCGATACTGACCGGTGTGCTCGGTCCGAAATCGCTGCGGCTGTCCGGAAAGATCGCGCAGGGCACCGTGATGAGCGTGCTCGCCGGGACCGAATATCTGGCGTCCGCGCTGGGCTGCATCCGCGAAGGCATGCGGGAATCCGGGGCCGCCGAGCATCTGGTGCCGACGTTCGCGCTGTTCAGCGTGCACCGGGACAGCAAGCGGGCGCGGGCCGCGGTGCGCCCGGCGCTCGCCGGGTACCTGGCCGCGGTCGGCCCGCACAATCCGCTCACCGGCGCCTTCGGCTACAACGAGCAGCTCGCCGAACTGCTCGCCCGCGACGCCGGACGGCTGGCCGAGGCGTTGCCGGAGGAATGGATCGACACGCTGGCCGTCGCCGGCGATCCCGACGACATCGCCGAACGGGTGAACTCCCTGCGCGCGGCAGGCGCGACCAGCGTGGTGCTGTCGCCGGTGAACGCTGCGTCCGCCCGGGAAGAGCTGGAACTCACCGCGTCCGCGGTCCTGCCGCGGCTCACCTAGGAGGAACTCCGCGTGGATCTCACGATCGGGTACAAAGCCTCCGCCGAGCAGTTCGGCCCGCGCGAGCTGGTCGAATTCGCGGTCCTGGCCGAGGAGTCCGGGCTCGACAGCGTCTGGGTGTCCGACCACTTCCTGCCGTGGCGTCACCACGGCGGCCACGCGCCGTCCGCGCTGACCTGGATGGCCGCGGTCGGCGAGCGCACCTCCCGCGTCCGCATCGGCACCAGCGTGACCACGCCGACGTTCCGGTACAACCCGGCGGTGATGGCGCAGACGTTCGCCACCCTGGCTTTGCTCACCGGCGACCGGGTCGTGCTCGGCGTCGGCACCGGCGAGGCGCTGAACGAGGTCGCGGTGTCCGGAATGGACTGGCCGGAGTTCAAGGAGCGGTTCGCGCGGCTGCGCGAGGCCGTCACGCTCATGCGTACATTGTGGACAGAGGACTCGGTGGATTTCGCCGGCGAGTACTACACGTTGGCCGGTGCCCGCGTCTACGACCGGCCGCAACAGCCGGTGCCGGTGTACGTCGCCGCTGGCGGCCCGGTCGTCGCCCGTTACGCCGGCCGCGTCGCCGACGGGTTCATCTGCACCTCCGGCAAGGGCATGGATCTCTACACCGACAAGCTGGTGCCCGCGGTCGCGACCGGCGCGGACCAGGCGGGCCGCCCGCCAGGCGACGTCGACCACCTGATCGAGATCAAGCTTTCCTACGACCGCGACCCGGCCGCGGCGCTGGAGAACACCCGGTTCTGGGCGCCGCTGGCGCTTTCGGCGGAACAGAAGCACACCGTCGATTCCGCCGAGGAGATGGAACGGCTCGCCGACGCGCTGCCGCTCGACCAGGTCGCCCGGCGGTGGATCGTCGCCGCCGAACCCGGCGAGGCCGTGGCGCAGCTCAAACCGTACCTCGACGCCGGATTCACCCACCTGGTGTTCCACGGGCCGGGCGCCGACCAGCGCCGGTTCCTCGCCCAGCTCACCGAGGACGTCGTCCCCGCCCTGCGCGCGGCCGTGCGCGAGGTCTGACCGAAGGAGAAAAGCGATGGCAGGCAACGAGAACGACATCAAGGAGATCCTGGCGGTGCACCACGCCTGGCTCGAGTCGAACAACGATCTCGTGATCGAGAAGATGTACCCGAACTTCGCTGATCCGGGCTACCTGCAGTTCAACCTCAACGGCCACGAGTACCAGGGCCCGGCGGAGAAGGCCAAGCTGTGGGAGGGCCTGCACCAGATCGGGTTCAACCTGTCGGACATGAAGATCGTCGAAGAGCCGAAGGTCCACGCCGAGGGCGACCTGGCGTACCTGACCACGTACTGGAGCGCGCAGGTCAGCGGCGACAAGGGCACCGGCGTCCTCGAACCCGACCCCGAACCGCTGGTGTTCCGGGTGACCGAGGTGTACCGGCGCGACGACGGCAAGGGCAACCAGGTGTGGAAGATCTGGCACTTCCACGCCTCCCCGATCGCGTCGCCGGATCTTCCCCGCTTCCCGCAGGAAGCCTGAACGGGCCTCAGGAGAACGAGGGCGATGACGCAGCACGCACGCCGGTCCGCCCGCGGCCGCTCCGGCGAACTGTCCTATCTGGACCGGCCGGGGCCCGGCACCCCGGTTTTGTTCCTGCACCCGGTGAACACCGCCGCCGAGGTATGGACCGACGTGGCCGCCGCGCTCGGCGGCGCGCGCCGTGCGCTCGCGGTGGACTACCGCGCGCACGGCCGGTCCGAACCCGGCGGGCCGTACCTCCCGGCCGACTACGCTGCCGACGCGCTGTCCGTGCTCGACGCGGCGGGGGTCGGCCGGGCGCATCTGGTGTGCGGATCGATCGGCGGCGCGGTGGCAATGGAACTGGCCGCGGCGGCACCGGACCGGGTGGCCAGCATCGCCGCCTTCGGTGCGGCCCTGCGGGTGAGCTGGGGACCGGACCTGCTCGACGAGGCCGAGGCAGGCCTGCGGGAACTCGGCGTCCGGGCCTGGTTTGCCCGCCACGGCGGGGAAATCCTCGGCCCGAAATCCCGGGCGGACGCCGCCGGGCGGCTCGTGGAACTCGCCTCCGGCGGACGCGACGGCGACCGCGGGCTGGACACCGTGGTGCGGGTGCTGCGCAGCACGTTCGGCGAGGCCGATTCCCGTCCGGCCGCGGCGGTCGTGGCCGCCGCTCCCCCGCCCGGGCGGGTGTTCGTCGGCAGCCACGACCCGACCTGCCCGCCGGCCCGGGCGCGGGAGCTGGCCGCCGGATTGCACACGGAAGTGCGGGTGCTGGACGGGATCGGGCACCTGCCGATGCTGGAGGACCCCGCCGGAACCGCCGCCGCGGCAAGGGAATTCCACGCCGCGGTCGAGGAGGGCCGATGACGTACTCCATCGTGGCCAGGGACGAGAGCACCGGCCAGCTCGGGGTCGCCTGCCAATCGCATTTCTTCGCGCCCGGAGCGTCGGTGACCTGGGCGGCGCCCGGCGTCGGCGCGATCGCCACCCAGGCGTTCGTGGACGGCCGCTACGGCGCGCACGGCCTGAACCTGCTGGACGGCGGCGTCCCCGCGGCCGCCGCGCTCGACCAGCTGCTGCGCGGCGACGACCATCCCGACGTCCGCCAGGTCGCTCTCGTCGGCGCGGAGGGCGACGCGGCGGCGTGGACCGGGCAGGCGTGCATCGCGTCGGCGGGTCACCTCATCGACGGACCGGTCAGCGTGCAGGGCAACATGCTCGACCACGACGGCGTCCTGCCCGCGATGCTCGCGGCCTGGCACCGCGGCGAAGGCGATCTGGCCGAACGGCTCGTGCGAGCTCTGGAAGCTGCCGAACACGCGGGCGGCGACATCCGCGGCAGCCAGGGCGCGGCGCTGCTGGTGGTCGACGGAGCCCGCACGGCGCGGCCGTGGCAGCACAAACCGATCGACCTGCGGGTGGAAGACCATCCCGCTCCGGTGGCGGAGCTGCGCCGGCTGCTCGCCTGCCGTCGGGCGTTCGACGCCGTCTCCGGCACGATGTTCGCTCCCGGCCTGATGGTCGGCCCTTACAACGAGCCCGAGCCCGGCGACCGGGACCGCGCCCTCGCCGCACTCGCCGGCGCGGCGCGGGTACTGGACGGCAATCCCGAGGCGGAGTTCTGGCGCGGCGTGCTGCTGGCCCGTTCCGGCGACCTCGCGTCCGCGCGCGGACAGCTCGCCGGTCCGCTGGCGGCGAACCCGCGGCTGGACCGGTTCCTCGACCGCCTCGCCGACGCCGGATTCCTCGACCACGACGACCGGAAGGACCTTCGATGAACCGCGCCGACCTCGTCCGGCAGATCCGCGCGGCAGTCGACGTCGAGGCCGTCGTCGGCCTCACCCGGGACCTGGTGCGCATCCGCTCGGAGAATCCGCCGGGGCGGGAAAGCGAGATCGTCGGGCACCTGCGCGAACGGGCGCCCGACCTCGGGCTCGACGCGGCCGTCGTGGAAACCGCGCCCGGACGGCAGAATCTCCTGCTGACCGCAGGCGCACGGCCGGGGGCGCCAGTCCTGCTGGTCAACGGGCACCTCGACACCGTCCCGGTGCGGCCGGACGCCTGGCGGCACGAACCGTTCGGCGGCCAGGTGACAGACGGCCGCCTCTACGGCCGCGGGTCCGCGGACATGAAGGGCGGTGTCGCCGCCGCCCTCACCGCGTTGCAGGTGTGCCGTTCGCTCGGTCTCGAACTGCCCTGCGAGCTGGTGTTCCACCTCGTGGCCGACGAGGAGCTGGGCGGCGCACAAGGCACCGCGGCCCTCGTCGCGCGGGACCTCGTGCACGCCGACGCCTGCCTGGACCCCGAACCCACCGGACTGCGGCTGTGCCTGGCCGAACGGGGACTGATGTTCGCGACCGTCGCCACGAACGGCGTGCCCGCGCACGGCAGCGAACCGGCCAAGGGCCGCAGCGCGATCATCTCCGCGGCCGCGATCGCGCAGGTGCTGCACGACAACGAGTTCCCGCAGAATCCGCATCCGCTGCTCGGCAGGACCACCTGCAACGTCGGCACGATCCGCGGCGGCAGCGGGCCGAACGTGGTGCCCGAGGAGTGCCGGCTGGAGATCGACCGGCGGGTCCTGCCGGGCGAGACCCTGGCGATGACCGAACAGGGCATCGTCGACCGGATCGCCTCGCTCGGCCTCGCCCGCGGCACCGACTACGAACTGCGGGTCGACACCTTCTGCGAACCGTCCGAAATCGCCGAGGGCCATCCGTTCGTGGAGTTCGTCGCGGCGGCGTGCACCGCGATGACCGGCCGCGCGCCCGGCACGACCGGGCTGCCCTTCACGACCGATGCCCGGTTCATGCGCAACCAGCTCGCCATCCCGTCGGTGGTGTTCGGCCCCGGCGACCTCGCGGTGGCGCACGCGGTGGACGAATACGTCGAGGTCGACGCCCTGGTCACGGCGGTCGGCGTCTACGCGTACCTCTTCGCGGCATTTACCGGGACGCCGTCCATGGCGGACAATGCCGGGACCTCTTCGGCCGCCGCCGGTGCCGCAGGGGCGCCCGGCGCGCGCTGAGCCGCCCGGAGGGAGGCATCCGCATGGCAGGACTCACCCTGGACACGTTCCTCGGGCTCGTCGGCGGGGAGTTCGTCGACGTGGTGCACTCCCCGGCAGGCCTCGACCTCCCGGTCGTGGCCGTGCTCATCCACGACACGAGCACCGCGGTGCAGATCAACCCGGGCGACCTCGTGCTCGGCATCGGCCTGCGCGCGGCCGACCCGGACGCCGAACGCCTGCTCGCGCGGGTCCGCCCGGACACCGTGCTCGCGTTCAAGGTTCACGACGACGCCGAGCGGGCCCGGATCCGCGCGCTGAGCGAGACGCACGGAGCCACCGTGCTCGCGATCTCACCGGAAATGTCGTGGGACCAGCTGCATTCGCTCGCCCGCACCTCTATCGCGTCGGCCGCGGCCGGCGCTCCCGACGAACGCGGCGTCCCGTTCGGCGACCTGTTCGCGCTCGCCAACTCCGCGGCCGCGATGCTCGAAGGCCCGGTCATCATCGACGACGACCGCATGGAAGTGATCGCCTTCTCCAGCCTCGACGACCCGATCGACGAGATCCGCGAGCACTCGATCCTGCACCGCAGGCCGCCGCGCGAGTTCATGGACTGGTGCGAGTCCACCGGGATCCTGCCACGCGTACGGCAGAGCCTCACCCCGGTGCGGGTGGTGCCGCCGGACGGCGCGACCCGGCTCGTCACCGCCATCCGCGGCGGCAGCGACATCCTCGGCTACCTCTGGGTCGCCGAGTCCAAGCACCGGCTCGACCAGCATTCCGCCGACCTGCTCGCCGAAACCGCCCGCGTCGCCGCCCTGCAGCTGCTGCGGTCCCGGATGAGCGAGGACCTCGACCGGCGGCTGCGCAGCGACCTGCTCCGCAACGCACTGGCCGGCCGGGCCAACGCCGCCACCGTGCAAAGCCGCCTCGGCCTCGACGGCGTGTGCTTCCGGCTCGTCGCGTTCGTCCCGGACCGGCCCGGCTCGCCGCCGCCCGCCGCACCCGAGCTCCGCCCGCTCGAAGACCTCGTCGCGCTGCGCGTGGGAGCCTCGCGCCGGCGCGGCGCGGTCACCTCGTGCGACGGGCTCATCTACGCCACGTTCCCGGTCGACGACCGCACGCCCGCCGAACCGGCCCGGCTCGCCAGGGAAATCACCGGACAGGCACACCGGAAGCTGCACCTCGGCGTGCGCGCGGCGATCAGCGGCGAACTCGGCTCCGCGGCCCAGCTCGCCGAGGCCCGCCGCGCCGTCGACCGGCTGCTCGACCTGCCGCTGCTGGACGAATCGCGCCGGGTGCTCGCCTTCGACGACTCCGTCGCCGACGCGATCCTTTCCGAGATCACCGAAATCCTGCTCGAACGGCCGCGCCTGCTGCAGGGCGGCCTCGCGGGCATGGTGGTCAGCGACCGCGACTGCGGCACCGAACACCTGGCGAGCCTGCGCGCGTTCTTCGACGCAGGCGGCGACCTCACCGCCGCCGGCCGTGCGGTGTACGTGCACCGCAACACGCTCAAGTACCGGCTCACCCGCATCCGCGACATCTTCGGCGTCGACCTCGACGACCCAGCTCAACGACTGGTGGCGCAACTGCAGGTCGCCGCGTTCACCGCGCATCCGGAATTGCAGGAGGAACTCCCGGCCGTCCCGGTCCGGCCGCACTGACGCCCTCCCTCACCGGTCAGGCTGCTTCAGCCAACGCGTGCTGGTCGCCCAGAGCGGCACGTCCGCGCCGAGGTTCCGGGTGTGCCGAAAACCACCTCCATGCAGGTAAAGCCGCGTTCCGATACTCATGAACGACTCCGCCGAGACGGTCCCGTCGGCGGATCGCGAGGCGGTCGATCCGATCGGGTTCACGAGGCCGGGGCCGGGCTCGCAGAGGTGCCGCAGCGGCCAAGCGATCGGTGGGTTCGGTGCGGGTTACAGTGCCGCTCGTACTCGCGCAGCGCGTGCCGGAGGTGGGTCTGGTTCCAGATCAGCGTGCGGTCCAGCAGTTCCGCGCGCAGCCTCTCGGAATACCGGATGCCCGGGCAACGAAGCGATTGCGCTTCTCTCTCGCTTGGCCGATCCCCGCGGTTGTGTTTCCGGACCGCGATGGCGCGATGGACCGTCCGGCAGACGCAANGATGGCGCTGACAGTGAAACAGACGCGCGGTCAACGAGAGCTACTGAGAGAGGCAGGGGTCCTGGTTCTGTCCGGCGGCATACAAGAGAGCCAGCATCAGTTCGTGGGCGGAGGCAGGCAGTCGGAGCCGTCCGACGTCGACCGGAGAGCTTGACCGAGTTGAGCATGTCGGCGAACTGGCAGCACGCACTGCCCTGATGAACGTCGGACTGCCTGTTCGCAACGATTCCTCTGCCGTATCTGTACCGCACCGCGCAACCCATCACCTCAACAGCTTTCGGGTGAACGGGGCCAGGGCGTGTCGCGAAGTGTTGACCAGCCGAGATCTCTGTGTGAGGTCGTCGTCGGCGTGTCGTTGATCAGATAGGTGAGGTCTCCGGTAGATCGATCATCGACCAAGACGATCGAGAACACCGGAGACCTCGTGGCCAGCGTAGCGGCGGCGGGGCGGGCAGACCTGACCGACGCAAGACGTCCCGCCGGCCCATGGGTCCTGGCAGGCGGTGTACGGGTTGTTCCGGCGGTGGCAACGGGCCGGGATCTGGGCGGCCGTCCTGTCTCAGTTGCAGGCCCGTGCCGACGCTGCGGAGTTGATCACCCGGAACGTCAGTGTGGACTCGACCGTCGCCCGCGCGCACCGGCATGCGGCTGGTGCGCCGAAAAGGGGGATGCTCAGAAAGAACTCCCGACCGGGGCGGGAAATCCGGAGCCGGCTGATCATGCGCAGGGGCGATCGCGGGGCGGATGGACCACCAAGCTGCACCTGGCCACCAAGCAGGAGCAGAAACCGCTGTCCCTGGTGGTTACCGCGGGCCAGCGCGGGGACTCGCCGCAGTTTCAGGTCGTGCTGGGTCGTATTCGCGTGGACCGCCCCGGCCGTGGTCGGACGCGGACTCGGCCGGATCGTGTGCCGGCAGACAAAGCCTACGGCTCACGAGCCAACCGTGCTTACCTGCGCAGTCGCGGTGTTCGGTGCACGATCCAGGAGAAGGTCGACCAGGTGCGCCGCCGCAAGGCCAAGGGACGCGTCGGTGGCCGGCCACCGATGTTCGAGCCAGAGATCTACCAGCGGCGCCACGCTGTCGAGTGCGGCATCGACCGGCTCAAACGCAACCGCGCCGCGGCCACGAGACATGACAAGCTCGCCCTCCGCTACGAGGCAGCCGTTCACGTCGCCGCGATCAACGAGTGGCTACGACTTTGAGACACGTACCTAGTGGCTTGCCGTTGAACGGGCCATCGGCAGAGCCGCTACGGGGCTGCATGATCGCTTCAGGTCGGTGGCCGCAGGCGGCAAGGGCGTTGACGAACGGGCGGCGAGCCCGATCCGGTCGGCCTGGTGCGTTGAGCAATCATCAGGGACAGAGCGCCGCGGCGGCCTCTTCCAGAGTGCGGCGACCGGTCGCTGTCCTGCCGGCCGATTCGTTGGCTCGGCGGCCGCGAGGCCTTCCGCAGACCACATTGCTCGTCGCCGATCTGACCTATCGACTCGCGACGCGGCGGTAGCGCGCGACGGCGAGGCTCAGGAACAGGGCGATGAGACCGAGTGAGCACAGGGCCGAGTAGAGGATGGCGTTTTCGGCGGGCCAGCTGTGGGGTTGGGCCACGGCGGCCGGGGCGGGGTTGGCGAAGAGGCGGCGGGCGGCGTTGGCGAGCGCGGTGATGGGGTTCCATTCCGCGATCGTGGCGAGGGGCTCCGGCAGGGCGGCCACGGAGACGAAGCCCGCGGAGATGAAGGTGGCCGGGAACAGCCAGATCAGGCCGAGGCTCTGGGCGACTTCGACGCTGCGGGAGACCAGTCCGATGAAGGCGCCGACCCAGGACATGGCGAACGCGAACAGCAGGATGAGCAGGTAGGCGAGCACGGCGTCGAGCGGGTTGCCGCGGATGCGCCAGCCGATGGCCAGCCCGCACAGACTGGTGATGAGCAGGCTGACGACGCTGGTGGTCAGGTCCGAAGTGGTCCGGCCGAGCAGCACCGCGACTCTCGACATCGGCAGGGACCGGACTGCTAGGCGGTCTGATCACGATGTCGTGGTGGGGCGCGCTGACCGGATTCTTCTGGGCCGGCCTGGTGCGAGTCGTCGCACTGCACCACGTGACCTGGTCGGTCAACTCGCTCTGCCACATGATCGGTCACCGGCCGTTCGAGGCGCGGGACAAGTCGGCGAACTTCTGGCCGCTGGCGATCCTGTCCTTCGGCGAGTCCTGGCACAACTCCCACCACGCCGACCCCACCGGAGCCCGCCATGGGGTGCGACGCGGACAGCTCGATATTTCAGCCCGCGTCATCTGGGCGTTCGAGAAACTCGGCTGGGCGTCCCAGGTCCGGTGGCCGAAACCGGAACGGCTGGCCCGCAAACTCAAGATCGCGTGACACTCCGCAGCACCGTCACGGTGGCCCGTACTCTCCACGAGTGCGGGCCACCGTGCGTTCAGTCTGCGGTGGTTCGGCATTTCACGGTGGACGCGGCGGTTGACCGGTGGTGAGAGCGACGCGGCCGCGGGGGCTGCGCAACAGCACCCAGCCGTCGGCGGCGCTCTCGATGTCGTAACCGCTGGCCAGATAGCGGTCCAAGGCGTGGGCCATGCCCTCGCCGGGCCGCACCTGCAGGACGGCACAGGGGCGCTGGGAATCGAGACCGCGCGTTGCCGCGGTCGCCGTCCGGCTGGCGGCCGCGACAGTTTCGGCGTGCCGGGTCATGGAGCCTCCTCGGACTGCCCGGGTGCACCCAGAGCGTGCGGACGCGCCGCCGCTGGTGTGACGCGTTCCCAGGTGGTTCGTTCGGCGGTACGTCGGCGTTGGGCCTCTTCCGGCTGCGAGTCCTCCAGTCGCGTTCGTGGCCGAGACGGACGGCGCAGGCGACCGCTGATCGCGAACAGCGCCGCGGTGAGCAGGAGCCATCGGGCGAGGCAGGGCTGCTGGGGCTGGCCGGTCGCGACGAGCGAGGGGACCCGCCTTCCCCTCCACGCGCCACAACACTGGAATGTGTCACAAATCATCTGGCGACGTCGCACGCGCTCACCATGCTTCCACCCGACGACGAACACACTCGCACCAAACACATTCACGCGAACAGACCTGGAGCAGCGCCGTGCCCCACCGGCAGCGATCAGCGGTGAATCGCACTCAACGGCAGCCAACTGCACCACCCGTCCAGCGGTTCTACAAAACCGCAGGTCAGAGACCGCGTAGGCGATACTGGCAGCGAGGAGTCATCCGCACCGTTCCCGCAGGTCAGGAACATCCGGCTAACGAGCAGTGCAGCAACACGCGCGCCCCGCTGAACAACTCGCCGGACACACTGCGTCTAACTGCTTCTGACGGTTTCTCGAATAATGCATTCCAATATTTCATTCACCATTCCCATCAACACAGGAAAGGAAGTTTCCGAGGGCAATTGAGCTAACGCGGTTCACCGACGTCCGACCGCAGAATCTCCAGGCGACGCGCGCTCCGCGGCTTCATCACGCCTCTGCCAATGATCTTTCAGCGCTGCGACGTTTCGCCCCACCGGCCACATTGGTCGACTCAACCGCATCGAACTTCTACGGCCGCCCGCCTGGACCGCACAGAGATTACGTCGAGAACACCGCACGCGGCAGCAACCTGTCCGCCCACACCGGACACAGTCCCAGAGCCCGATCGGCAACCCGAAACCGCGACAGGCACTGCGCACACGAGTCAAGCGACGAATCGACATATCGAGCGGGATCACCCCCGCCAAGATCGACAGCGGCCAACGCGGCGCCGTCCTGCGGCTCCGAACTGCCACCGGCAACGGCAGCGAACCACCCACGGCCTCGACAGCCGACCGGTTAGACGACCGTCAAAATCGACACTAAATCGCCCCTACTCACAGGTAACACAAAAGCCCAGGTCGCTGACCTGGGCTTTGCTCCCCCGCTTGGACTCGAACCAAGAACCCTCCGGTTAACAGCCGAATGCTCTGCCAGTTGAGCTACAGGGGATCGTGCTTCGCCGGTCCGGATCTCTCCGGGCTGACGAGAAGAACTTTAGCCCATGCCCTCCCCGCCCCGCACAGGGGGGTGGGTTTGCGGCGGCCCCGCGCGGAAGCCGGTTGTGTTGGACAATGGACAGTCGGAAGTCCTGGTGAGAAAGAGGTGTGGCCGCTGATGAAGAAGTTCCTGCTGGGCGTGGGCCTGGGATACGTGCTGGGCACCAAGGCCGGCCGGGGACGGTACGAGCAGATCGTGCGCACCTACCGCAAACTGGCCGACCATCCGATGGTCCAGGGGGCCGCCGGGGTGGCTCGGGCGAAGCTCGGCGAGAAGTTCGGGCGCGGGAACGGCTGAGCAAGCCCAGCTCAGGACGGTTTTTGCCAGGTGAGCGAGTACCGGCGCAGCACGTGTCGGCGGTAGCGCACTCCGGGCAGCAGCCGCCGCGCTGCGGTGCGCACCTCGCGGTAGCTCATCCGCGGCTGCACCGTCGGCATGCCCGCCGGGCCGTGTGCGCGGCGGACCGTCTTCACGGTTCGCACGATCGGTGCGGCCGCGATCGTCGCTGCCCAGTCCGTCGCGCTCGCGTCGCGGGCCAGGCCGACGACCACCAGTGCGCCGCCTGGGCGCAGCATATCCCGCATCCGGGTGAGGGCGGCTTCGAAATCCAGGTGGTGGATGGCGGCCGCTGAGCAGATGAAGTCGTAGGTACCGAGGTCAGCGGAGAGAAAGTCTCCCTCGACGAAGGTGTCGCCGGACCGCGAACGAGCCTGCGTGACCATCTCCGCAGACTTGTCGATGCCGCTGACCTCGGGCACCACGAGAGCCAGTTTCCGCACCAGCAGGCCGTCTCCGCAGCCGACGTCGAGCGCGGTCGAGCAGCCGCGGGGAACGGCGCGGAGGATGCCCGGATGGCGGGCGACGTTCGTGGTCCAGTACGACATCAGCCCGGGATCTTGGCGACGAAGAAGATGCGCCGGAATGCGAACCAGGTGGTGCCGTCCGGGCGTGGCGGGTAGGCCTCGTCCAGCAGCGGGGCGAGGTCGTCTTGGAAGGCGGCCCAGTCCTCGTCGCCCAGGGCGGCGCGGACGGGACGGAGTGCGGTTCCGGTGATCCACTCCAGGACTGCGCGCGGGCCGGAAAGTTGTTGCACGTACGTCGTTTCCCACGCGTCGACCAGGCATCCGGCGTCGGCGAGGAGGTTCGCGTAGTCGCGGGGTTCGCCGACTGCGTCTTCGGCCCGCAAGGACACCGGCGAGAGACGCGAGGCCCAGGCCGGGGAGGCCGCCAGCGCACGCGTGAGGGCGTGCGAAGGGGCCGAGAAATTGCCGGGTACCTGCACCGCCAGCACAGCTCCGGCGGGCAGTTCCGAGGCCCAGCGGCGCAGCAGGTCCTCGTGTCCGGGCACCCACTGCAGGACCGCGTTCGAGACGACCACGTCGGTGTCCGGTTTCGGCGTCCACGTCCGGACGTCGCCGACCTCGGCGGCCACCCCGCGTTCCCGGGCGGCGGCGACCATCTCCGGCGAGCTGTCCATCGCCTCCAGGACCGCGTCGGGCCAGCGGAGAGCCAGGTCGAGGGTCAGGGTGCCGGGGCCGCAGCCCAGGTCGGCCACCCGGCGGGGCGAAGTCGCCGAGATTCGCCCGATCAGGTCGTAGAACGGCCGGCCGCGCAGGTCGGAGTAGTCGAGGTACTTCGCCGGGTCCCACACGAGCAGCCTCCCGCCAGTAAACAGTACAGACGTACTGAGTACGAGCGTACTGCTACTCGCCGCGGTTGGCCAGCTTCTCCGCGACCTCTGCCGCGACCGCCTCGACCAGCGCCGGGTCGGTGCCCGGATCGGGACGGACCTGCAGTTCCACGCCGTCGCGGCCGGGGACCTTGCGCTGGACGAACCACGCGCCGCCCTCGGGGAACTCGTGCCGGTGCCTTCCCCGCACCGAGCCGTCGACCCGCAGGCGCACCTGCTGCGGCACTTTCCCCGGCTGCGGCAGCCGGAACCGCACCGGCTCGCGGTCGGCCAGCACCGCGACCGCGCCGGCCCGCCCGGTCTCCTCCGATTCGGTCAGCGCGAACACACCCTCGCCCCAGGTCGCCTTGCCCACCAAGTGCCAGCCGACCCGCCGCGTCGTGCCGTCGCCGGACGGGATCCACAGGCCCAGCGACGTCACGACCAGGTGCCCGCCGCCCTCGACGGCGGCCGCGGCCACCGGATCCTCGCCCTCGGCCAGCTTGCCGGGGAATCCCGGGGGCAGGCCGCCGCCGAAGAACCGGTTCAGCAGTCCCACGTCACTCCCACCCGCTCGCCGCCTGCTCGCGCAGCGACTTCCGGTACTGCTCCAGCGCGACCAGGTCGCCGAACAGGGCCCGGTAGTCGTCCGGGGCCTCGACCGGCGACAGCCGCTGCAGCTTCGATTTGATCTCGCCGATCTGCCTGCCGACCAGGTTCTCCTGCACGCCCGCGAGCACGCCGGAGATGTAGCGCGAGTCCACTTCTCCCAAGGCGCGCAACGGTTCCACCGCCAGTTCGCTGAGCACGCGGCGGACCGTCCCAGCCGGGCAGTGCGCCGAAGCGGCGTCCAGCAGCGCGGGCCCGGTGAGCCCGGACGCCGCCCCGCCCGCCTTCAGCACGGCCAGGTGCACCGCGACGTACACCGGATGCGTGAACGCCTCTTCCGGCAGCGAGTCGTACTCCGGACCGGCGATCGCGGGCTGCTGCAGCGCGGCCTTGAGCGCTTCGCGCTGCCCGGCGAACCTGGGGTCGTTCGGCGCGGGACGCGGCAGATCCTGCTTCTCCGGTTCGGGTGCGGGGGTTTCCCGCCGCGCCGCGCCGCGCCGCGGCTGAGGTTCGGCCGGTCCGCGCCGGGCCGCCGCTCCGGCCGCGCCGCGCACCCGGTTGACCACCTGCGCGACGTCCTGCCAGCCGACCCACCACGCGAGCTTCGACGCGTACCCGTCCCGGCTCGCCCGGTCCTTGATCGCGGCGACCATCGGCACGGTCTTCTGCAGCGCGGAGACCTGCCCGTCGACCGAATCCAGGTCGAACTGCTTCAGCATGCTCTTGATCACGAACTCGAACAGCGGCGTGCGCCGGGCCACCAGGTCGCGCACCGCGGCGTCGCCCTTCGCGATCCGCAGCTCGCACGGGTCCATCCCGTCCGGCGCGACCGCGATGTAGGTCTGCCCGGCGAACGTCTGGTCGCCCTCGAACGCCTTGAGCGCCGCCTTCTGCCCCGCCTCGTCGCCGTCGAAGGTGAAGATCACTTCGCCGCGGAAGGCGTCGTCGTCCATCATCAGCCGCCGCAGGACCTTCATATGGTCCTCGCCGAACGCGGTGCCCGAGGACGCGACCGCCGTCGGCACGCCCGCCGCGTGCATCGCCATCACGTCGGTGTAGCCCTCGACCACCACGACCTGGTGCCGTTTCGCGATCTCCCGTTTGGCCTGGTCGAGGCCGAACATGACCTGCGACTTCTTGTAGATCTGCGTTTCGGAGGTGTTGAGGTACTTCGCCGAGATCCGGTCGTCGTCGAACAGCCGCCGCGCGCCGAAGCCGACCACGTCGTTGCCGACGTCGCGGATCGGCCACACCAGCCGCCGGTGGAACCGGTCCATCGGGCCGCGCTGGCCCTCCTTCGCCAGGCCGGACGCGATCAGCTCCTTCACCTCGAACCCGCGGTTGAGCAGGTGCTTGGTGAGCTTGTCCCAGCCGCCGGGCGCGAACCCGCAGCCGAACTGCTTGGCCGCCGCGGCGTCGAAACCGCGCTCGGACAGGAAGTCCCGCGCCGCCCGCGCCTCGTCGGTGACCAGCTGCTCGATGTAGAACTCGGCCGCCGCGCGGTGCGCCTCGATCAGCCGGGCACGGGTGCCCCGGTCGCGCTGCACCGACGCGCCGCCGCCCTCGTAGGTCAGCCGGATCCCGACCCGGTCGGCGAGCCGCTCGACCGCCTCCACGAACGACACGAGGTCGATCTTCTGAATGAACTTGATGACGTCGCCGCCCTCGCCACAGCCGAAGCAGTGGAAAGTCCCGTGAGTGGGGCGCACGTTGAACGACGGGGTCTTCTCGTTGTGGAACGGGCACAGGCCCTTCAGGCTGCCCCCGCCAGCGCGGCGCAGCGCGACGTACTCCCCCACAACCTCGTCGATCCGGTTGCGCTCACGCACCTCCGCGATATCGCTCTCCCGAATCAGTCCAGCCACGGTGACCACAATAGTTCTCCCTCCCGCCGCGCCGTGCGGCACACTCGGGACATGGGCACCACGACCGCGCTGGAGGAGTTCGCCGCCGAGTTCGACGTTCACCGGCCGCACCTGATCAGAGCGGCCTACCGGCTCACCGGCACCCGCGCGGACGCCGAAGACGCGACGCAGGAGGCCTGGCTGCGGCTGTCCGGGCTCGACGACGCGGGCCGCGCCGGGATCCGCGACCTGCGCGGCTGGCTGACCGCCGTGGTCGGCCGGATCTGCCTCGACCGGCTGCGGTCGGCGGCCGTGCAGCGCGAGAAGTACGTGGGCGAATGGCTGCCCGAGCCGATCGTCACGCCGCTCGGCGCGCCGGCGAGCGAGGATCCGCTTGAGGCCGCGGTGCGCGACGACGGGCTGCGCATGGCCGCGATGGTCGTGCTCGACCGGCTCACGCCCGAGCAGCGCGTGGCGTTCGTGCTGCACGACGCCTTCGCGGTGCCGTTCGCCGAGATCGCCGGCGTCCTGGGCTGCGGCCCGGCGGCGGCCCGCCAGCACGCCTCCCGCGGCCGCCGCGCGGTCGAGGACTCCGACCCGCCCGCCCGGCTCGACCTGGCGCGGCAGCAGCCGGTGCTGGAGAAGTTCGTGACCGCGCTGCTGGCCGGCGACATCCGCGCGGTCACCGAACTGCTGCACCCGGACGTGGTCATGATCGGCGATTCCAACGGCCGCTCGCGCACCAGCCGCCGGATGATCGCCGGGCCGGACAAGGTCGCGCGCTTCGTGCTCGGGGTGCTGGCGAAGTACGCGCCGGGCACGATGGCGAACGGGCGGCCGGTGCTCGTCAACGGCGACCTCGGCCTGTGGCTGCCGCAGCTGCCGGCGGTCGACGGGTACCTCGCGCTGGACGAGCGTGTGCAGACGTTCAGCGTGCGCGACGGGCGCATCGCCGGCGTCTACGACCAGGTCAACCCGGAGAAGCTCACCCGCATCACCCGGCCGGAGTCGTGAGTGGCGATCACCGTGAGAACCGTGATCACCACTCACGAGGGGTTACGGGATCGGCACCCGGCAGGCGTCTCCCGAGGTGAAGCCCTGGTCGAGGATGCCGAGCGCGCTGTTCATCCGCGCCCGCGAGTTCTCCAGGCCGATCTGGTAGGTCAGCTCGACGACGCCCTTCTCGCCGAATTCGGCCGCCAGCTCGGCGATCTGCTCGTCGGTGACCGTGACGGCCGGCCCGGACATCGCGTCCGCGAGCGCGAGCGCCAGCCGCTCCTGCCGGGTGAACAGCGGCGACGTCGCGTACTCGTCGATGTGCTTGAGCCGGTCGATGTCGAGGCCGTCGTGCCGCTGCAGCATGGTGCCGAAGTCGACGCACCACGAGCAGCCGATCTGCGTGGCGACGCGGTAGACCGCGAGTTCCCGCACGTTGGCGGGCAGGTGTTTGGACGCCTTCTCCGCCATCAGCTCGTGCACCATGCTGGTCCGCAGCAGCCCGCGGTGGTGCGCCGCGACGGCCATCGGCTCCGGCACCGCGCCGTACCGCTTGCCGGCGATCCGGTAGAACAGCTTGAGCACCGGGCCGCCGTCCGCGGCTCGTTTGACCGGGATACGAGGCATGTCGGGTCCTCCTTCTGAGTGGTTCGGAGGAGGAACGGGACAGCCGCGCGAGATGTGACAGCGTCAGCGGCGTCCCGTGATCGGGCGCACATCCCAGATCCACACCCCGTCCACGAACTGCGCGGGTTTGCGCAGCAGGAGGTCGACGGTGGCGCGGTAGGCGTCGCTGTGCTCGCGCGGGATCAGCACGAGCACGCTGGCGTTCCAGTAGCGCAGGTCCTCGATCGCCTGGTCCCGGTCGGCGTCGGTGATCTCCTGCGCTTGCTTGGAGTCGCGGACCCGGTCGAACAGCGTCGAGGTCGGCCGCTGGTAGGAGCCGTAGCGACCGCGTTTGTCGTCCGGGCCCTGCGGTCCGACGAAGTAGCCCTCGGGCATCGCGTACCGCAGGCCGGCGTCCATCTGCCAGTGCAGCGGCTCCGACTCCCCCGAACTCGGCAGCGGCACGGGCACGACGGTGCCGCCGGGCGCGACGTAGGTCTGCCAGGTGCCGTCGGCGAAGAAAGCGGGCGTCGGCGGGCGTTTCTGCACGAGCAGCTGGGTCGGCGCGATCGGCAGCAGGACGGCCGCGACCGCGCCGAGCCAGATCAGCCGCACCGGCAGCTGCAGTTCGCCCTTCCTCGCGGCGCGGAACACCCGATCGGTCGCGATCGCCAGCAGCGCGCCGATCGCGGGCACGCACGCCATCGCCAGCCGCGATTCCAGCAGCGATTCGAACAACGGCAGGTCCGCGAGCAGTTTCCACGGACCGGGCACGCCGGTGTTCTCGTGCAGCACGGTGATCTCGGAACCGAGCGAAAGCCACGCCATCAGGAACATCGAGATCGCCAGCGAACGGGCCACGACCTCGCGCCACAGCCACGCCGTGACCACGACCATCAGCACGATCAGCGGCCAGCCGAAGAACGCGTTCTCCTCGGTGCGGTTCAGCGACACCGCGGCCGCCGCCTCCGGCTGCCCGGACACCGACTGGGTCGCGAACCGGGTCATCGCGGCGGTGTCATTGCCGACCTGGCCGTGCTCCAGCCCGGTGTAGCTGTCCGGGCCGAAGAACTGCCACCACAACGGGAACGCGACGACCACCAGCGTCAGCACCACCGCGATGCCGCCGCCGAGCAGCACCGGCCGCACCATCGCCTTGACCTCGCGACGCCGCGAAACGCAGTAGGAGACCGCGAAGATCAGGAAACCGAGCGCGAAGATCAGCAACGGCTCTTCGCCGAGGAAGATCTGGTACGCGGTGAGCACGCCGAGCCAGATCCCGTTGCGCACCGGGCGCTTGCCCTGCGCCAGCTGGATCACCTTGAGCGCGATGAACGGCAGCAGGAACCACGCGACGAAGTTCGGATGGGCGTTGGCGTGCGAGATCATCGGCGGCGCGAAACCGGCGAACGCGCCGCCGATCGCCGCGGCCACCCGGTGCCGCACGAGGTGCCGCGACAGCACCCAGTACCAGGCCGCGGCACTGCCGGCGAGGCTGCCGGTGAGCACGATCGCCCAGGTGAGGGTCGGGCCGAAGGCGAGCGTGATCGGGGTGAGCGGGACGCCGACGCCCAGCATGGCCGTGTTGGCCATCATGTTCACGCCGAGCGGGTAGTTCTGCAGGCCGCTGGTGAGCGGGTTTTCCAGGTGCTGCACCGATTTCGCGGTGACCGCGAAGAACCATTCCCACAGGTTCTGGTCCGACGCGCTGTTCCACAGGTAGCCCTGGCCGAGGTCGGCCCACAAGCCGCCGAACAGGAGCACGGAGAACGCCAGGTACGCGCCGATGATCCCGGCGTCCGCCCAAGACCGGCGCATCCGCGGTTCGGCGGCGGCGACCGCGATCGCGCCGGGTTCGCGAGGCGGTGCTTCGGGTTTCGCTTCGGGGTTTGCTTCGGGCCGGAACACGCTCACGCGGGGCGCACCACCCGGGCGAAGAAGTACACCGCGCCGGTTTCGGCGTGGCGCACCAGCAGCAGGAACGGCCGGTCGACCCGGACCTTGAGCGGCTCGCCGGAGATGAGCGACATCGTGCGCATCTGGACCGCGGTGGCGGCCGCGCCTTCGAGGCCCTGTTCGTCCAGCCGGAGCACAGCCTGGTGCAGGATGCTGTCCACCCACAGCGGACGGTCCGGCGTGAGACCGGTCAGATCCGCGGTGTCGGTGAACAGCTCGCGCACGCCGAGACCCTGCAACGCCCGTTCGAGGTCAGCACGCACGTCGAGAGAGATCTTGGGCAGTGACAGCTGGATCTTGCGCTGCTTCGGGCTTTCCACGAGCGCGCGCAGCGACTGTCCGTCGAGCGCGGATTCGGCGCTCTCAAGGTCGCCGTCCGGGAGCAGGATCACCGTCTCGACGCCGCCCTCGGCCGCCAGCCGGACGACCTGCCAGCCGTTTTCGTGCGCGTAGCCGACGGATTCGTCCAGGTGCATCGTCGGCACCGGGCGCACGCCGTCGGGCGTGTGGAAGTCCGCGTCCGCGGTGGCCCCCTCGGGGAACGGGTGCCGCCAGGCGGTCTTCAGGTAGAGCGCGTTGACCAGGCTGGCGCGCGTGTATGAATGGATCGCGCCCTCGGGCAGCAGCTCCGGAATCAGCCCGTGAGTGGTCTGGTCCACATCCGCATTGATCCGCAGGCGAGCGCCCTCGGGGTCGGTCTCGAACGGCGCGGTCTCGGCTTTGCCGCCGGGCCAGCGCACGAGTTCGGCTTGGAAGCTGTCCTCGACGGTGATCCGGTCCGCGGCCCAGAGCGTGTTCGCGACGGCCAGCTGGACGTCGTCGCCCAGCTCAGCCGCGGCGCGCAGCAGCCCGCCCTGGTCGTCGCCCAGTACCGCGCCGAGTTCGTCCGCGGTGCGGCCGCGAGCGGCCAGACGGGCGAGGCCGAGCGCGCTCGCCGCCGAGTACGGCGAGAGACACGCGTCGCTTCCGGGAGGCGCGGTCGCACCGTGCAACGCCAGGGTAAAAGTGAGGTGGCTGTCCAGGGCCATGCGGCGACCGTACCGGAACGGGTGGTTCCGCGGCTCACAGTTCGGCAGGCGGCGCCGTTCCGTGCCGTCCGGTGTGCCATCGATGCCATTCGTACGCCTGCGCGTCAGTGAGCGATGCCACCTGGTCCACTACGACCCGCAACCGCGCCGCATCATCCGCTGCCACGTTCCACGCGGGCACCAGCAGCGGATCCAGTGCCTCGGGCGCTCGCCGGCACAGTGCCGCCACCAGCTCGGTGATCGCCTCCCGCTGCCCGTCCTGCATCGCCAGCCGACGGCGATCGCTCATCACGTACCGCAGCGCCAGCGCCTTGAGCAGCGCCACCTCCGCTCCGACCTGCTCCGGCACTGCCAGCCGCGCCGCGTACCGGGTGAGCGGGCCCTCGCCGTAGCCCGCGCGAGTGCCGGTCACCGCGGCCGACGCGAACCGGCCGACGAGTTCGCTGGTGAGCCGCTTCAGCGCGACCTGGGCGCGCAGCGAACCGTCCGGCTCCGCGCGCACCAGCTCGGCGACCACCGGCAGGTCGAGCAGCTCTTTCGCCGCACCCTCCAAAGTGGACACCGACAGCGTGGAGAAATGCCGGGCCGCGGCCTCGGCGACCGCCGCGCGTTCCTCCGGGTCGGCCAGCAGCCGCAACCGGATCCGCCCGGCCAGCACCCCGTCCTCGACGTCGTGCACCGAGTACGCCACGTCATCCGACCAGTCCATGATCTGCGCTTCCAGGCACCGGCGCAGGCCCGGCGCGCCCTCGCGGACCCAGCCGAACACGGGGGCGTCGTCCGGGTACACGCCGTATTTCGGCTCTCCCGACCGGCGCGGCCACGGATATTTCGTGGTGGCGTCGAGACACGCCCGGGTGAGGTTGAGCCCCGCCGTCGCGCCGTCCGGGCCGACCGCCTTGGGCTCCAGCCGCGTGAGGATGCGCAGCGTCTGCGCGTTGCCCTCGAAGCCGCCGCATGCCTGGGCCGCCTGGTCGAGCGCGCGTTCGCCGTTGTGGCCGAACGGCGGATGCCCGATGTCGTGCGCCAGCCCCGCGGTGTCGACCAGGTCCGGATCCGCGCCCAGCTCCTCGGCGATGCCGCGACCGATCTGCGCGACCTCCAGCGAATGCGTGAGCCGGGTCCGCGGCGCGCCGCTGACCTCCGCGCCCTCGCCCGGCCCGACCACCTGCGTTTTGCCCGCCAGCCTGCGCAGCGCGGCGGAATGCAGCACCCGCGCGCGGTCGCGGGCGAACGCGCTGCGCCCGTCCGGCCGCGCACCGGCCAGCGCCGCGCCCTTGGGTTCCTCGGCCAGCACGCGGGCGCGGTCGTGCTCGCGGTAGCCGTCACTCACCCCGTCAGCTTAGGCGCGGGGACCGGCAATTCAGCCCATCGTCGTGCCGAACAGGTCGTCCGCGGGCGACTTGGTCAGCTCGTAGAACAACAGCGCGCCGGTTTCGCGGAAGATGTAGCGGACCTGCGTCGAGCGCTCCTGCACGATCGGCCCGCTGTGCGTCGGCGCGGTCCACGCCTCCAGCCCGAGGTCCTCGGACATCGTCCGCGACCGGTAGGAATGCCACGGATCGCTGACCAGCACCACCGACCGCCACCCGCGCGCCTTCACCTGATCGGCGACCGCGCGGAGGCTGCGCAGGGTGTCGTTGCCCTCGCCGACCGGCAGCGTCGCGGCTTCGGGCACCCCGTGCCTGGTCAGCCAGCGCGCCCCCGCGGTCGCCTCGGTGTAGTTGTCGCGGGTTTTCTTGCCGCCGGCCGTGATGACGGTCTTCGACACGCCGTCGGCGTAGAGCTGCCGCGCCTTCTCCAGCCGGGCGGTGAAGATCTCCGAGGGCTTGCCGTTGTACTGAGCGGCACCCAGCACGACGATCGCGTCGGCAGGCGTCCGGTCGTTCTCGCGCGCGACCTGCCACACGCGGAACGCGGTGCCCCCGACGACCGCGACGAGGGCCAGCACCACACCGAAAACGATGCGGCGCACCCAGTTTCCCGCCGTAGGACCTGTCCGCGCCTCCATGGCGGCCATCCTCGCAGAGCCGCTGTCCGGTGCCGGAAAGACACCCCGATGCCACCCAGGGCAGGCCGCCGGCACTCACCCCGGTGTCGATGGGCGCGACCGGTGCAGGGGTACGTGGGCGGACAAAGCCACGCAGGCAGGCCGGTGCTGCGCATCACTGTAGTGAGGCCGCACACAACAGCTACCGAGAACCTTCGGCGCGAAGTCCAGCGCTAAAGCCAGCCCCGCTCCTCCGACAACCGCACCGCCTCCGCGCGCGTGCGCGCACCCGTCTTCCCGATCGCCGACGACAGGTGGTTCCGCACAGTTCCGTCGGACAGGAAAAGAGACTTCGCGATATCCGCGACCGTACTGCCGTCCTTGGCCGCGCTGAGCACGTCGCGTTCCCGGGCGGTCAGCGGACTGGTGCCCGTCGCGAGCGACTCCGCGGCCAGCGCCGGATCCACCACCCGAAGTCCACTGTGGACTCGGCGCACCGCCTCCACGAGTTGTTCCGGCGGCGCGTCCTTCACCACGAACCCGGCCGCGCCCGCGGCCATGGCCCTGGCCAGGTAACCAGGGCGGCCGAAGGTCGTGCAGATGATCACCCGGCACGCCGGAAGCGCGGTTTTCAGCTCGGCCGCCGCGGTGAGCCCGTCCATGCCGGGCATCTGCACGTCGAGCAGCGCGACGTCCGGCGCCGCTTCCTTCGCCGCGGCCACCACCTCGTCGCCGGTGCCGACCTGGGCCACCACTTCGATGTCGGCTTCCAGGCCGAGCACGGTGGCCAGCGCTCCGCGCACCATCGCCTGGTCGTCGGCCAGCAGCACCCGGATCACGCCAGTCCTCCAGCGGGTTCGGCCCGCACCGCGACGGCGGATCCGTCCGGGCTCGGCTCCGGGACCTCGGCCCGGACGACCCATCCTCCCCCGGGCCGCGCCCGCGCCGTCACCGTGCCCCCGATCGCCGCCAAGCGTTCGGACAGTCCGCGCAACCCGTTGCCCGGGACGGCGTCGCCTGTGGCACGGCCGTTGTCCTCGACCTCCAGCCAGTCGCGCCCCAGCCGCACTTTCACCTGTTTCGCGCCGGAATGCCGCAACACGTTGGTGATCGCCTCGCGCAGCACGTAGCCGAACGTGCTCTGCAACTCAGCCCGGACGTTGTCCACGGCGTGCGGCAGGTCGGCGTCGACCTCCGCCGCGCGCAACGCGGCCCTCGCCCCGGCGATCTCCGCGGGCAGCGACACCTCGCGATACTCCGACACCGTCGCCCGCACGTCCGACAGCGCCGAACGCGTGAGCCCCTCGACCTCGCGGATCTCCCGCACCGCCCGGTCGATGTCGCCGGAGCTTTCCAGCACCCGCCGCGCCAACCCGGCTTTGACGGTGATCGTGGTGAGGCTGTGCCCGAGCAGATCGTGCAGATCGCGGGCGACCCGCTCGCGTTCGCTGGCGACCGCGAGCGTCCCGATCTCCTGGTTCGCCAGCTCCAGCCTGCGGATCACCCGGATCAGATTGGACATGAAGAACATCGCCGACGTGACCGAGGCGACCGTGATCACGTCCGCGAGGTGCTCCGGCAGATCCCCCCGCAGGTGCAGGGCCAGCACCAGCAGGCCCAGCGCCGTCCCGTTGAAGATCAACGACCAGGCGGCCGGGAACAGGAAGGCCAGCGTGGCGGTGGCGTAGAGCAGAACGTACGGGTTGGCGTCGGTGATCAGCGCGCACAGCAAGCCCAGCACCAACATGCCGCCGCCGAACCAGAGCTTCACGCGCCGGGACTTGCCGAAGACCGCGGGGAACACCGCGTAACAGGCGCTGTAGGCGTAGATCAGCACGCCGAGGAAGATCCGGAGCCACAGCGGACCGGGGTCCACGACGAGGCCGCGGGTCGCCGGGATCAGGAACGGCAGCAGGAACGCCGCGGAGAAGAGCGGCCAGCCGATCTTGTGCGGACCGCGTCCCGGGCGCGCCGGCGGATCGTCCCACCAGGACGTCCGGTCTTTGAGCCCGAACCGGTGCTCCGGGAACTCGCCGGTCGTCGCCTCACGGCCGAGTGGCCACACGTCGCTCTTCCTTCCCCGCCCGGTCAAACCCGGGCGCTGTCCTTACGGTATCGCCTGACCACGACAATCCCGAGCACGAGCGTCCACGCGCCCAGCACGCCGATCGCGGTCGGCAGGCTTACCAGCAGCTGATTCGTCACGACCGGCCGGACCAGCCCGAGAACCCAGTAGGTCGGCATGATCTGCGCGACGTCGTGCATCCAGGACGGCATGCCCTCCAGCGGGATCCAGAGCCCGCCGAGGAAACCGATGCCGAGGGTGACGATCATGCTGATCGGCTGCATCGACTCCGGCGTGCCGAACTGGCCCAGCAGCAGTCCGAGCAGCACCAGCGGAATGGTGCCGAGGAAAATGCCGAGGAAGACCCGCAGCCAGCCCGCCGGGTCGAGGTGCACGCCCTGGGAGAAGGCGGCGATGGCCGGCACCAGGATCAGCGCGGGCAGCCCGGCGAGCATCCCGGACAGCGCTTTGCCGCCGAGGTAGCCCGCGCCGGACAGCGGGGTCAGCCGCAGCTGCCGCTGCCAGCCGCCCGCCCGTTCGATCGCCAGCCGGGCGCCGTTCGTGGTGGCCGCGGCGAAGGTGCCGAACGTCATCATGTTGACCATGACCACGCCCGCGACCGCGACGTGGTCCGCCGCGGACTGGTCGGTGAACACCGTGGCCTGCAACAGGAACATGAGCACGGGGAAGGCCACGACGAAGATCAGGAACCGCGGCGAACGGAACAGCCTGCGGGTTTCGACGAGGAGGTAGGCGGGGTTCATCGGACTGCTTCTTCCGTTTCGTCGGAGGTCAGGGAAAGGAACGCGCCTNAACGCGCCTTCGAGGCCGACCGCGCCGATCTCGATGTCGCGCACGGCCGGGACGGCGGCGAGCAGCGCGCGCAAGGTGGTGTCGGAGTCGGAACTGGACAATGCGACGCGTTCGCCGCGCAGTGCGAAGGAGGTGACCGCGGGCAGTGCCGAGACCAGCTGGTCGCTGACCCCGGCCGGCAGCACCGCGCGGATCGTGCGCCCGCCGGCGAGGGCGCGGACCTCCGCGACGGACCCGTCGGCGACGATCTCCCCCGCCCGCATCAGCACGACCCGGTCGGCGAATTCCTCGGCCTCTTCCAGGTAATGCGTCGCGAACAGCACGGTGCGGCCGGTGTCGGTGAACGAGTACATCGACTTCCAGAACTCGCGCCTGCTGCCGACGTCCATCGCCGCGGTCGGCTCGTCGAGCACGAGCAGATCGGGATCCGACACCAGCGCGACCGCGAACCGCACACGTTGTTTCTGGCCGCCGGAAAGCTTGTTGGCCCGCCGGTCGGCGATGTCCTCGACCCCGGCGGCACGCAACGCGTCCCGCACCGGCATCGGACGGCGGTGGAGTTTCGCGACGAGACCGACGGTTTCGCGCACGGTCAGGTCGTCCAGCAGCGTGCCGCCCTGCAGCATCGCGCCGATCATCCCCGCGCGCACCGCGTCGGCGGGTGTCTGGCCGAACACCGAAACGGTGCCCTCGTCGGGTGTGGTGAGCCCCAGAATCATGTCGACGGTGGTCGATTTGCCCGCCCCGTTGGGTCCGAGCAGCGCCACCACTTCCCCCGGCGCGATGGTCAGGTCGACGTGGCTGACCGCACGCACATCCCCGTAGCGCTTGGCGATCCCGCCCAGCCGGATCGCCGCCCCCGCCGCGATTTCCTGTGTGTTGTCCATGGCTTGAAGCCTGCCGCGCGCCGGCGGCCGGTGCGCAGGCCGAGCGTCACGACCCGACCGTGACAGGTGTCAGGGGTGCCGGGGACGAAACGCCGGACGGCCCTGCCCCGCAGCCGAGCAGACGACCAGCCGGATACGACTCGACCTGATCGATCGAGATGCGCTCCTGCTTCATGCTGTCGCGCTCGCGGATGGTCACCGCGTTGTCCTCAAGCGTGTCGAAGTCGACCGTGACGCAGAACGGCGTGCCGATCTCGTCCTGGCGACGGTAGCGGCGGCCGATCGCCTGGGCGTCGTCGAAGTCGACGTTCCAGTGCTTGCGCAGCCGCGCGGCCAGGTCGCGCGCCTTCGGCGACAGGTCGGCGTTGCGCGACAGCGGCAGCACCGCGGCCTTGAACGGCGCGAGCCGCGGGTCGAGGTGCAGCACGGTGCGCTTGTCGGTGCCGCCCTTGGCGTTCGGCACCTCTTCCTCGTCGTACGCGTCGACCAGGAACGCCATCATCGAACGGCCCACGCCCGCGGCAGGCTCGATCACGAACGGCCGGTAGCGCTGGCCCGAGGCCTGGTCGAAGAACGACAGGTCCACGCCCGAGTGGTTCGAGTGCGTGGTCAGGTCGAAGTCGGTGCGGTTGGCGATGCCCTCCAGCTCGCCCCACTCCTGCCCGGCGTTGAACGCGAACCGGTACTCGATGTCGACGGTGCGCTTCGCGTAGTGCGAGAGCTTTTCCTTCGGGTGCTCGAAGTGGCGCAGGTTCTCGGGCTTGATGCCGAGGTCGGTGTACCAGTCGGTGCGCGCGTCGATCCAGTACTGGTGCCACTGCTCGTCGTCGCCCGGCTCGACGAAGAACTCCATCTCCATCTGCTCGAACTCGCGCGTGCGGAAGATGAAGTTGCCCGGCGTGATCTCGTTGCGGAAGGACTTGCCGATCTGGCCGATGCCGAACGGCGGCTTCTTGCGCGAGGCCTTCTGCACGTTGAGGAAGTTGACGAAGATGCCCTGCGCGGTCTCCGGGCGGAGATAGGCCAGGCCTTCCTCGGACTCGACCGGGCCGAGGTGCGTCTTCAGCATCATGTTGAAGTCGCGCGGCTCGGTGTACTTGCCGCGGGTGCCGCAGTTCGGGCACGGCACCTCGGACAGGTCGTCCTCGGTGGTCGTCTTGCCGGTGCGCGCCTCGAAGTCCTCGGCGAGCTGGTCGGCCCGGAACCGCTTGTGGCACGAAAGGCACTCGATCAGCGGGTCGGTGAACACGTTCACGTGGCCCGAGGCGACCCAGACCTGGCGCGGCAGGATCACCGAGGAGTCGATGCCGACCACGTCCTCGCGGCTCTGCACGACGGTCTTCCACCACTGGCGCTTGATGTTGTCCTTCAGCTCAACGCCGAGCGGCCCGTAGTCCCACGCCGACCTGGTGCCGCCGTAGATGTCTCCCGACGGGAAGACGAAGCCACGGTGCTTGCACAGACTGACGACGGTTTCGATTTTGTTGGCGGGCACTCCACGCTCCGGACGCATGCGGGGACAGTTATCGGAAGGTCCAGCGTATCCGGCCGGTCCCCGGGGCCTCCGCGCAGGTCGGAGGTCACGAACGGGTGACCGGAGAGGCCGTCACGACCCGGTTGTCGTCGTAGCCCTCCTGGCCGCCCACGTAGTCGCCGCCGCACGTGACGAGCACGAGCCGGTGCGGCCCGTCGGGGTCGAAGAGCTTCGCGGATTCGGCCGCCAGATCCGACTTGTGGATCGTGCGCACCTCGTCGATCTTGTACTCCCACTGCTTGCCCGCGGTGTCGGTGACGGTGACGACCTGGCCCGCCTTCATCTTCCAGAGCTCCTGGAACGGCCCGGACTCGCCCGCCCAGTTGACGTGCCCGGACAGCAGCGTGACGCCTTGCGCGGCCCCGAGGCCGGATCCCCACCAGGCCGCTTCGGCGAGGCTCTTCGGGATCGGCAGCGCGCCGTCCTCGCCGACCTCCTCGGCGATCAGCTTCGCCTGCCCGCCGCTGGGCAGCTTGACGGTGCCGGGGGTCTGTCCGGGGTCCGGCTGGGTGTTCCCGGCTCGGCTGCTTCCGGCCTGGCCGGCGCCGGCCTGCGCGGTGCCGGTCTGCTGCTGCGGCTGCGCCGAATTGTCGTTGCCGGTGAAGAAGATCAGCACGGCGGCGATGACCGCTGCCACTGCGACGACGGCGGCTACGACGATCACTGCGCCGCGTTTGCGTGCCGGTTGTGCCTGTGTCCCCCGCATCGTGCTCCCCTGGTCTGGAGGTTTCTCTGGGGAGACATGCGGTGGGGCGTCGAAGGGGTTGCACGGATTTTCGCCGGAGCGGCGGGAGCCTTCGCGACCTCGGTGGCCGCGGGCGGTTTCGGAGGAGGGGACCCGTCACGCGGCGCGGTCGCGGCCGGCCGGTCCCGCTCTCCCGGTCTGGTTGGTTCAGTCCGGCCGGGAGACCAGGTCCGCCGTGACGATCCGGTTCTCGTCGTAGCCCTCGGTGCCGCCGACGTAGTCGCCGCCGCAGGTGACCAGGACCAGGCGGTGCGGGCCGGTCTGGGCGAACCAGCCGGGGGCCTGTGCGGGCAGCTGTTCCTTCGGGATCGTGGCCGCGCCGGTGACGCGGTAGAGCCAGCGGCCGCCGGACGCGTCGACGATGCTGACGTTGTCACCGGTGCGGACGCGCCACAGGTCGTCGAAGGGACCCTTCGTGCCGGCCCAGTTGACGTGCCCGGACAGCACCGCCGCGCCCTGCTTCGCGCCGAGGCGGGCACCCCACCACGCGGCGTCGCTGAGTCCGCGCGGGATCGGCAGGATGCCTTTCTGGGTGATCTCGGTGCGCTTCAGCCGGGCCTCGGAGCCGTCGGGCAGGCGGATGCTGCCGGGGCGTTGCAGTCCGATCGCCTGGCCGTCCGAGGGCAGTTCGGCGGGCGCGCCGTCCTCGCCCGGCAGCGAGCCGGGCGGCGGATCGGCGACGGCGACCGGGACCGGGGCGGGCACCCAGGTCAGGACGATCACGCCGGCCGCGATCGCCAGCACGGCGACCACCGCCGACGCGACCGTCAGCACGGTGCGCGGCACGGCCTATTCGCCGCGGGAGCGGACGACCCGCGCCGCGCGGCGACGGCCGAGCACGATCGCGACGGCGCCGAAGAGCAGCCCGCCGCCGAGCAGGCCGAAGCCGAGCGGCAGGCGCAGGTCGTCGGACGGCGCGGCGGCCTGAGCGCCGAGGTAGCCTGCCGGGACCTCGGTGGGCACCGACGGCTGCTGCACCGTGCCCCCGCTGCCCGAACCGTTGCCGGCCGCGGCGACGAAGTTCTTCGGGATCGAGCAGCTGACGCCGCCGAGCACCATGGTGGTCTGCACGTCGCCCAGCTTGGTGTCCTCGGCGTCGCGCGCGTGCGTGGTGATCTCGACGCGCCAGCCCGCCTGCGCGGTGACGTCGCCGGAGCGCCAGCCGTCCTGCTTGATCAGCTGGTCGAAGGCGGAAACCCGGGACACGACGAGGTCGGAGGTGGTCTTGCCGGGATCGCTCTGCGGCACCGGGGTGGGCGAGCTCATCTTGAGGCCGGTCACGCTGAGCGTCCCGCTGGCGGGCATCTCGACCTGCTTCAGCGCGTCGTCCTCGCCGCGCACCCAGACGCGGGCGGCCGTGGTGGTGCTGGAGACCTTGCCTGGGCCGGAGCAGTCGACCGCGCTGTGCGCGCCCTCAAGAACCAGCACCGTGTTGTCGACCGGCGCGGGCTTGCCGCGGCCGTTGTCGCGCAGCGCGTAGTTCGTCTCCGCCACCGCGGTGGGCACGTGCGTGGTCTGCAGCGCGGCGACGACCTTGTGGTCGCGGCTCGCGATGCCCTGCGGGTACGGGCTGGCCGACGGCTTGTCGTACTTGCCGAGGTCGATCTCGTAGTTCGGGCCGAAGGTGTTGCGCTCGCCGTCGTTCTTCGGCACCGCCACGCGGTCCGTGCCGAGCTGCGACTGGCCGGGGGTGAGCGGGGACCGCTGCGTTTCGGTGATCAGCGCGCCGCCGTGCTGCGGGTCGCCGCCGAGCCGCACGGACGCCACGTTGGCGAACGACACCGGACCGGTCTTCTCGTCGACCGCCTGCCCGGCCTGGGTCTGCGCCGCGGCGGCCGGGGCCAGCGCCGGCAGTGCCACCAGGGCCGCCACCGCGGCCTTCGTCACGAAACGAGTCATGTCTCCCCACTGCCCTTCGGCAACCCCGAGCGATCCGCCACTGTACGAGACGCGACGAATCGCCCCCAGGACAACCTTGCACCGTCCGCGACGACTTGCGAGGCCGACAAGCCACATCTTCACGAACTCACCCGATCGGGTCAATCCGGATCGCCGGTCCCCCGGGCCCCGGCGATCACCGCGCCCGGGGAAGGGAACACTACGATGGCGGCGAAGGTTATCGGCAATGACATCCGGCTTCGGAAACGCCGTCCCCTGGTCGGTGCTGGCCTGGGACGCGGCGAGACGGAGCGGACGGCGGGACGCGAGTGGAGGCAGCGATGAGGTCGGCACCTTCGAGCGCCCTGTCCGAGGGGTGGGGGGCCGGGTCTCCGGGTTCGGCGGGCACGGTCGCGGCGGGTCCGGGTTCGGCGGGTCCGGGTTCGGCGGGCCCGGATTCAGCAGGCCCGGATTCGACAGGCCCGAGTTCAGCAGGCCCGGCCGCGGCGACCTCGGCGGCGGCCGTGAACCCCTCCGGCCCGGCAGAAGCGACTGTCGCGTGCTCAGCCGCCCCAGTCTCGGCGGCAACCGGCGGCGAGGCGCCCGCGTACCACGCGGCCACGGACGAGACGACCGCCGCGGGTCCGGCAGCTCAGCACTCCGCAACGACCGACGCATTCGCAGAACACACCGGCCCGGCTGCGGCCAGCTCGGGCGCCCCGGGACCGGCAACGACCAGGAACGCCGAGGCCTCAGTGAACAACGCTGCCGCGGACCGGACCGGGGCAGCCAGTCCGGCCGCTCCGGGTCCGGCCGCAACCGAGAAAGCCGAGACTTCCGCGGAGCGCGCTTCCGCTGTCTCGGACGAGGCAGCCGCCGACGGGCAGGCAGAACTGCCCGCGGACCCGCCGCATCCCGTCGACGCGGGCGGCACGGGCGGGCGGTCCGCCGGTTCCGGACCTGCGGTCATGCCTCCCGGAGTGCTGGCCGACGCCGGCGAACTGCTCCGGGCGCTCGCCGCGCCGGTGCGGATCGCTATCGTGCTGCAGTTGCGGGAGGCGGACCGGTGCGTCCACGAGCTGGTGGACGAACTCGACGTCGCCCAGCCGTTGATCAGCCAGCACCTCCGCGTTCTCAAGACCGCGGGCGTGGTCCAGGGCGAGCGGCGCGGCCGCGAGGTCGTCTACCGGCTGGTGGACGACCACTTGGCGCACATCGTCGTCGACGCGGTCGCCCACGTGCAGGAAGGGAAGTGACGATGTCCTCGGTCCCCAAACCGGCCCCGGTGCCCGGCCGGCGCTCGACGAAGCAGCGCGCGGCGGTGGTCGACCTGCTCAGCACTGTCGACGACTTCCGCTCGGCCCAGGAACTCCACGACGAACTCCGCAAACGCGGCGACGGCATCGGCCTGACCACCGTCTACCGGACGCTGCAGTCGCTCTCCGAGGCGGGCGAGATCGACGTCTTGCGCACCGACTCCGGCGAGGCGATCTACCGCCGGTGCTCGTCGCACCACCACCATCACCTCGTGTGCCGCGTGTGCGGGCGCACGGTGGAGGTCGAGGGTCCCGCGGTGGAACGCTGGGCGGAAAAAATCGCCGCGGACCACGGGTTCACCGACATCAGCCACACCGTGGAGATCACCGGCACCTGCGCCGAGCACGCGAGCTGATCCTCGGCCGCGTCATGGCTCGCGCTGGCGTCACGGCCCGCGCTCGCGTCACGGCCCGCGCTCGCGTCGTCGCCGCGCCGCGGTTGGCCTGGGGGCTCCGGCTCGCCGAGCAAGCTGGCTGACCTCCGTCCGTGTCGGGGTCGGGGCACGCGCTCGCGTCGGGGCCTGCGCTGCGGTTGAGCTGCGTGCTCCGGCTCACCGACGAAGCCAACTGACCTTCGTCCGCGGCATGGCCCACGCTCACGTCGTCGCCGGGCTGCGGTTGGCCTGCGTACTCCGGCTCGCCGAGCAAGCCGGCTGCCGGGCCCTGCGGCGGCGGGCTGGAGACGCGCCGGGGCGCTGACCGGATGCCGAGCCTCGCGGCGGGCTGTAGCGCAAGGGGCCGGAATGCTCCGGGCACTTGAGCGAACTGGCTTCGGCTCAGCCGGGCTGCAGTCCTAAGCCGGGCCCGCGTCAGCGAGGACCTGCTCCAGGGGCGGCTGGAGAGTTCAGGCTCGTCGGGCACGGGAGCCGGCTCGGTCTCCAGGCGGCGGAACCGGTCCGGGCTGGGCGGAGACGCGGGTTCGGCGAGGGTTCGGAGCAGGCTTTCGGCAAGCGGAGCCGCTGCGAGACCGTCGGGCCGCTGGGTTTCGCAACTCTGAGCGATTCGGGCCGATCGCGATGTGGGTCCGTTCGGGGCCGTCTCAAGCGGCGGGCTTGAGCGAGCACGCGAAGCAGGACGCTCCGGGATCGGTCGGAGAAACTCAGGTGCACCGGGCGGGCCGAGGCGGCGGTCCTCGTTCCGTGGCGGGCGCGGCGGACATGTCGGCGGTGTCGCTCCTTTCAGTATTCATACGGATCCTTTGGCGCGGTGATCCGTTCGACTGTCACCGGGACCAGATCCGGCGTGTAGCTGTTGGCCTCGGTCGCGGTGCCCGGGACGATCTGGCCCGCGACGCGCAGCCACGTGTCGCTCGGGAAGCGGTCGGCACCGCCGCCTTTGAGGTACACCGTGACGGGGGCCGCGTCCGCTGCGCAGCAGCTGATTACCAAGCGGGCCAACAGGGTTTGGCCTCCGGTATGCACCACGAAGCCGGAGATCTCGACGGTGCGTCCGTTCATGGTTCCGTTGGCATCCCAGCCTGCGCGCGTGACGACCTCGTTCATCGCCATCGGCACCACGGCTCCGGCGGGGAGCGGCGGGAACGCGGCCGCCGAGGTGGTCGCGGCGCTGGCGGGAAGGCGTGCTTCGGTGCGGGTGACCGAATCCGCGCCGAGTGCGGGCGGGGCGACGAGGAACACCGCCAGCACCGGGACGACGAGCAGCCAGGCCGAGCGCGCGGGGTGATGGTGATGGCCGTGCGCGTCTGGATGTTCGGCGCCTGCTTCGGGTTCGTGCGCTGCTTTCGCCGCGGCGCGCGCGGCTGCGATGTCCCGGATGATGGCTGTCGCGCCCAGCAGCAGCATCACCGCGCCGCCGGCGATGATCCATGGTTGCTGGGCGGGTTTTACGTAGCGCAGGTAGTCGCCGTTGAGCGCGATCTTCACCAGGGCGCCGCCCAGGAGGATCAGCAGTACGTTCTGGGTTTCGCGCCTCATCGGACGCCTCCGAGGAAGATCACGCCCGCGACAGTTCCGCAGGCGATCGCCACCACGAAGGTGACCGGGGCGAACCGCGCGGCGAAGGAACGGCCGAAAGTGCCGGTCTGCAAAGCGAAAAGCTTGACGTCGACGGCCGGGCCGACCACCAGGAACACCAGCTTCGGCAGCAAGGGAACGGCGGTGAGGGAAGCCGCGACGAACGCGTCGGCCTCGCTGCACAACGCGAGGACCACGGCGAGGACCGCCATCACCACGACGCCGACGATGATCTGCCCGGACAGCACTTCGAACCACTTCGCGGGCACGAGAACGTTGAGCGAGGCGGAAATCAGCGCGCCGAGGACGAGGAATCCGCCAGCTTCCACGAGATCGGTGCGAGCGGTTTCGGCGAACACGCGCCATCGCTGTCCCGGCTGGACATCGGGCAAGCGGCGCAGCGCCCGTTCGGTGATCCAGGAAAGCTTGCCCCAGCGGGCCCAGATCCAGCCCATCACCATCGCGGTGGCGAGCGAGCCGGCGAACCGCCCGAACACCATTTCCGGACGGCCGGGGAAGGCGACCGCGGTGGCCACCAGCACGACCGGGTTCACCGCGGGCGCGGCGAGCAGGAAGGTGAGCGCGGCGGCGGGTGCGACGCCTTGGCCGATCAACCTGCGCGCGACGGGAACCGACGCGCATTCGCAGCCAGGCAAGGCGACTCCGGCCAGCCCGGCCACGCCGACCGCGGCCGACGCTTTCTTCGGCAGCACCCGTTCCAGCGCGCGAGCGGGCACGAAAGCGGCGATCGCACCGCTGATCAGCACGCCGAGCACGAGGAACGGCAGCGCCTGCACGCACACCGCGACGAACACGGTGGATCCGGTACGCAGCGCGGGCACGTCGAAGAGGTCTTGGAGCTTGCTTTGCGCGAGGACCGCGACCAGCAGGACGGCACACAGGATCTCGATGGAGCTGATCCGGAACCGGCGCGTGCGGGGGCGTTCCTCGGCGGTGTTGTTGGAAAGGGTTTCCACGAAGGCGATGATGCCAGCCGGGTCCGACAGAACCCCAGCCGCCGGTGGTGCGAGGGGACCCGTCGCGCCGGTTTTGCGTGAATGTCACCCGATCGGGAGGGAGGAAGGGGCGGAAACGGGCGGGCGGCGCGGGGAGGGAGCGGGTGGGTGGTGGAGCGGCTTGGACGGAAGGGCTTGGCGGCGAAGCGGCAGACCGAGCTGACAGGACTCCACACGCAGCACGCAACCCAAGCCAAGACGAGCGGCGGGACGGCCCGAACCGAAGGACTTGGCAGCGAAGCGGCACACCGAACAGACAGGACCCACACAGCACGCGCAACCCAACCCAGACGAACAGCGGAGCAGCCCGAACCGAAAGACTTGGCAGCAAAGCAGCACACCGAACAGACAGGACCACACACAGCACGCGCAACCCAACCCAGACGAACAGCGGAGCAGCCCGAACNGCACACCGAACAGACAGGACCACACACAGCACGCGCAACCCAACCCAAGCCAAACGGTAGAGCAACCGCGAACACGGGGAAGCCAGCGCGAAGCCAAGCAGGCGGCTGCCAGCGACGCTGGTCAGGCGCGAAGTTCGGCCCGGCTAGGGAGATCCGCGAGACGGGAGAAACACCTGCGAGCGAGGAGCCCGCGAGTTCAGTCCGGATGAGGTGGGCAGGAAACGTGGTCTGGCCAAGGACAGCCCGCCAAGGATCGAGGCGTCAGCGACACTCACGGGAGCGTTAAGCCGATCAGGCAGCGAACCCGCCGCCAGGCTGCGCGGACCGAGGCCAAAGCAGCAGCGAAGCGGAACAGCCGGGCCGAAAACGCCGGCCAGAACAGGCAATCCCGGCCGAAACCCGGCTCAGGCCTCCACCCCGGGCAACTCGGTACGCAACTGCGAAGCAGTGGAAACCACCAGCATCAGCAACGTCCCCAGCGGCGAAGGGTCCATCCCCTCCGCAGGGAAGGCGTATCGCAGGGTCACGTCCACCCCGCGCTCCGTGTGGCCGACGCCCAGCGTCCCGAACAAGCCCTGCCCGGCCCGCTCGGCGACCGCTACCGCGATGGCCGGGTCGTCGGGCAGGTCCCAGGCCACCACGCAGGTCAGGCTGAGCACCGTCAGGCCGTCGGCGAGGCGGGTCGCCTGGATGACGCAGGGGACGTCCGCGTGGGAGAACGTGATCGCGCCGTCGTCGTCGACGTGGACTTCCAGGTAGCGTTCCAGTGCTTCGCGCGCCCGGGTGAGCAGTGCGCCGGTCTCGGCGGCTTCCGCGGTGCTCATTTCGTGCTCCCTGCCTGGTCCACCGCGCCGCCGAACCGGCGGTCGCGTTTCGCGAAGTCGAGGCACGCCTGCCACAGGTGGGTCCGGTCGAAGTCCGGGAACAGCGTGTCCTGGTAGACCATCTCCGCGTACGCCGACTGCCACAGCAGGAAGTTCGACGTCCGCTGTTCGCCCGACGGCCGGAGGAACAGGTCCACGTCCGGCATGTCCGGCTGGTACAGGTACTTCGCGACAGTGCGCTCGTCGATCTTGCCCGGGTTGATCTTGCCCGCCGCGACGTCCTGGCCGATCCGGCGCATCGCGTCGCCCAGTTCCGCACGGCCGCCGTAGTTGACGCACATGGTCATGTTGAGCTTGGTGTTGTTCTTGGTTTTCTCTTCGGCGATCTGCAGTTCCTTGATCACGCTGGCCCACAGCTTCGGCCGCCGCCCCGCCCAGCGGATGCGCACGCCGATCGAGCCGAGGTAGTCGACCTGGCGGCGGATGGTGTCGCGGTTGAAGCCCATGAGGAACCGCACTTCCTCGGGGCTGCGCTTCCNTGCGCTTCCAGTTCTCCGTCGAGAAGGCGTACACCGAAAGCCATTTCACGCCGAGTTCGACCGCGCCGCTCGCGACGTCGATCATCACGGCCTCGCCGCGTTTGTGGCCCTCGATCCGCGGCAGGCCGCGCTGGTTGGCCCAGCGGCCGTTGCCGTCCATGACCAGCGCGACGTGCTTCGGCACCAGGTCGGCCGGGATTTCCGGCGGTTTCGCGCCCGAGGGGTGCGGCTCCGGAGCCCGCAGCTCGTACCCCGCCGAGCGGGTCTCCCGTCCCCTGCGCAGCACTCGCGGCCTCCTGAAGAATGGACTTCCTACCCGGCCGACCCTACTGGGCCGGGCCCGGCGGCCTCCCGGGCACGCCGCTCCACGAGCGGGAGCGACCGCAGCTGCCGTTCCAGGTGCCACTGCAGATGCGCCGCGACCAGGCCGGACGCGTCCCGGCGGGTGATCCCCGGCGACGATTCCGCGACCGCCCACTCCCCCTGCAGCAGCGCGTCCAGCAGGGTCAGCACCTCGGGCGCGGGATGCACCGAACCGGCGATGCGGCAGTCCGGGCACATCGAGCCGCCCGCGGCGACGTTGAACGCGGCGTGCGGGCCGGGCAGGCCGCAGCGGGCGCATTCGGTGATCGCCGGGGCCCAGCCCGCGTAGGCCATGGCCCGGAGGAAGAACGCGTCGAGCACCAGCGACGCGTCCCGCTGCCCGCCGGCCAGCGCCCGCAACGCGCCCACGACCAGCAGGTACAGCTTCAGGACCGGTTCGCCCTCTTCAGCCGAGAGCCGGTCCGCGGTTTCCGCGATCGCCGACGCCGCGGTGTAGCGCTGGTAGTCGGCCACCAGCGGCAGGGCGAACGCGTCGACGGTCTCGACCTGGGTGATGACGTCGAGCGACCGGCCGGGATAGAACTGCGCGTCCACGTGCCCGAACGGCTCCAGCCGCGCCCCGAACCGCGACGACGTGCGCCGCACGCCCTTCGCGACGGCCCGGACCTTGCCGTGCCGCCTCGTGAGCAGGGTGACGATCCGGTCGGCCTCGCCCAGCTTGTGCGTGCGCAGCACCACCCCGGTGTCGCGGTAGAGGTTCACCACCCCGACATCGTCGCACTTCGCCGTCGATGCCGGGGCGGGACACCCTGGTTCAGCAATAGCGGCCGGTGCAGTAGTAGCTGTGCACCTCGGACGCGGCCGTGAGGCCGACGATGATCAGGATGATCGCGACGACCCAGCCGAGCGCCCCGAGGATGGTGGCGATGAGGCACAGCGTCTTCGTCGTCTGCGACGCCTGCTGGGCCATCGCGTAGTTGCCCTGCATCTTGTACGTCTGGACTTCGTTCGACTTCATGATCGCGAAGATCGCGAGGATCCACATCAGGAAGATGCAGCCGATCGCCCAGCCCTTGTAGTCCTTGATGGCGCTCAGGTCGCCGCCGGGCGCGCCGCCGAAGCCGGGCTGGCCGTACGGCGCGGGCTGGCCGTAGGGCTGCTGCGGGTACGGCTGCGCGGGCGTCGCACCGGACTGCGGGTACGGCTGCTGCTGGCCGTAGGGCTGCTGCGGCTGGCCGCCGTAGGGCTGCTGGGGCTGGCCGTAGGGATTGGTCATCTGGGTTCCCCCGAGTTCCTCGTACTTACCGTGATCCGGTGCGGATCAGGACTGGGCCGGACCGGGCTTCGGCGATTCCGGCTTGATCATCTGCGTCGCGGGCGGGCGCACGACCTGGGTCGGCTCGGGCCGGTCGAACGGCGTGGGACCCGGCTGGCCGAACGCGGGCCGCGGCGGGACGCCGGGCTGGGCGAATCCTTGCTGCGGCGGCGTTCCCGGGACCGGCGGCCAGCCGAATCCCGGCCGCGGAGCCCCGGATCCGGGCGATGCGGCGGGAAAAGCGGCGTTCGGCGACGGCTGCCCGAATCCCGGTTGCGGCGCGGGGCCGGGCTGACCCGGGAAACCACCGTTCTGGCCGGGAAACCCGCCCGGCTGGCCGAACCCGCCCGGCTGGCCGAACCCGCCGGGCTGGCCGGGAAACCCGCCCGGCCGCGCGAATCCGCCCTGTCCGAAACCCGGTGCGCCCGCAGGCTCGGGACCGGCGGGCACCACGACGGTGCTGAGGATCTTGTCCGAGAACGTCTGCGCCTTGTCGTCCCACAGCGGCCACAGGTAGCCGAGTCCGAGCGCCATGCTGTCCAGCGCGTGCGCGACGTCGCGGACGAACGCCATTCCGGCCCCGATCGGTTCGCCGGTGGCCTCGCTGACGAGTTTGATGCCGGCGATCCGCTTGCCCAGCGACTGGCCGGTGGCACCGCCGTTGATCCAGCGGTTGAAGACGGTCCAGGCGAGAGTGCCGAGAATCGCGAGGAGGTAGACGATCGTGCCCGCGGCACCGGAGACCAGCGACACGAGCACGGCGATCAGGACCCCGGCGAGAAGCGGGGCGAAGTCGACGAGGTAGGCGCCGGCGCGCTGGCCCCAGTCCGCGTGGACCGGGCCCGCGCTGTACGGCTGGCCGAAGCCCGCGGGGTGGGGGTAGCCCGGTGCCTGCTGTCCCGGCGGCGCGCCGAACGGCGGTCCGCCTTGAGGCGGGCCGCCGGGCTGGCCGTAGGGATAGGTCATCGAGTGTCCCCCTCGTTGCTGCAAAGCTGACCTGGCCGCGTCCGCTGTGGACACGTCAGTGCGCGGGAGCGTACCTCGTCCGGAAGGGCGAGGCCGAGCAGGTGTCCGCGTCAGGTGCGGCGTTGGACGGCCCCGCCGCCGAACCGGTTCCGGGGACGGCGAAAACCGGGCTAACTCAAACGGACAGGCCGGTGAACGGCGCGAACGGAATGTTGCGCGCCACGAACCACAGGACGAACACGACCGCGACGACGTGCGGCGTCCAGCGCCAGTGCAGCCAGGACCGCATCGTCCGGCCGCGCAGCCGACCCATCGTCCAGGCGAGACCGCTCCACGCGAAGAACGCGGCGAACACCAAGGCCACCGCGTTGTAGTGCAGTGCCGCGGAAAAATCGCCGTGCAGCACGCTGTAGGCCATGCGGAGCCCGCCGCAGCCGGGGCAGTCGATCCCGAAAAGCAGCTTCGTCGGGCACACCGGGAGCGGGCCGCCGGGAGTGGTCGGATCGCCGAACCACACGGCGACGCAGGCGAGGCCGATTCCGCCCGCCGCGGCCGCCGGACCGGCGAGAGCCTTTGCCACCGCGCGGGTTCCGCGCGCCGGCTGTCCGGTGTAGACGGTGCTCAATGCCACCAGAGCACGTTTCCGGCGACCAGCAGCACGACGATCGCGACGATCACGTACAGCCCGATCAGGATGGCGACGCTGAGCGCCGACCACATCGCCCACTTGCGCGCCTCGTCCGCCGCGCGGTGCGCTTCGGCCGCGTATCCCTGGTACCACAAGGTGTTCACCTGGCTGGCCTTGACGATCGCGACGATCCCCAGCGGCAGGCAGCAGAACACCGTCGCCAGGATCGCCCACACCAGGTTGCTGTCGGGCGGCGGCGGATACTGCGGCGGGTAGCCGTACGACGGAGGGTACGGGCCCTGCGGCGGATACGGGCCGGTCATGCGGTCCCCCTGGGCAAATCGGATGCGGTTCGGGTCGACGCTACCTGCCCGCGCCGCCGGGCGGGATCACAACCGGTCAGAAACCCAGCCTGCGCAGCTGCTTCGGGTCCCGCTGCCAATCCTTGGCCACCTTGATGTGCAGGTCGAGATACACCTTCGTGCCCAGCAGCCGTTCGATGTGCTTGCGCGCGGTCGCGCCGACCTCGCGCAGCCGTTCGCCCTTGTGCCCGAGGATGATCCCCTTCTGGCTGGGGCGTTCCACGTACAGCAGCGCGTGGATGTCGATGAGGTCGTCGCGGTCCTCGCGCGGGAGCATTTCCTCGACGGTCACCGCGATGGAGTGCGGCAGTTCGTCGCGGACGCCTTCGAGCGCGGCTTCGCGGATCAGCTCGGCGACGAGGGTCTGCTCGGGCTCGTCGGTGAGCTCGCCGCCCGGGTACAGCTGCGGTCCCTCGGGCAACCGCCGCACCAGCAGGTCGGCGACGGTCTGCACCTGGAAACCGTCGACGGCCGACACCGGCACGAGGTCGGCGAACTCCATCACCTCTTGCAGCGCGAGCAGCTGCTCGGCGACCTGCTCCGGCTTCACGAGGTCGGTCTTGGTGACGATGCCGAGCANTGCCGAGCACCGGGGTGCGCCGGGCGATCTTCGCCAGCTCGGCGGCGATGAACCGGTCGCCGGGGCCGACTTTCTCGTTGGCGGGCACGCAGAACCCGACGACGTCCACTTCGGACCAGGTCTCGTGCACGATGTCGTTGAGCCGCTGGCCGAGCAGCGTGCGCGGGCGATGCAGGCCCGGGGTGTCGATGATCACCAGCTGCGCGTCGTCGCGGTGCACGATGCCGCGGATCGCGTGCCGGGTGGTCTGCGGTTTGCTGGAGGTGATCGCGACCTTCGTGCCGACGAGCGCGTTCGTGAGCGTCGATTTTCCGGCGTTGGGGCGGCCGACGAAGCAGGCGAAACCGGAACGGTGCGGTTCGGTCACGGGCGTTGCACCTCGACCACGGTGCCGGACGGGTCGGCCCGGACGATCGGCGCCAGCTTCGCGACGTCGCGGACCGCGTGCACGGACGCCTCGGCGACCAGCGCGTCGGCGGTGACCACGGCGGCGGCTTCGAGCCCTTCGGCACCGCTGGACAGGGCGGCGGCGACGGCCGCTTGCAGTGCGGTGAGCTGGAACGACGGCTGGTCGACGGTGGTCGCGGCGTAGGTGCGGCCGTCGGTGTCGCGGACCGCGGCGCCTTCGTCCGCGCCGGTGCGGGCGCGGGCCGAACGGGCCAGCGTGACCAGCTTCTGGTCCTCGGCGTCGAGGTCAGGCATGTTCGACTCTCCTGTCGTGCTCTTCGGGCTGGGGCGGGCGGGTGCGCGGGCGCGCCGACGACGGCCGGACGACCACTGAGGTGATGCGCATCCGGCCGCGGCGGTCCTTGCCCCCTTCGGCGAACAGCCGAAGTCCGGCGACCTCGGCTTCGGCCCCCGGCAGCGGGACCCTACCCAGTCGCTCGGCGAGCAGCCCGCCCACGGTCTCCACGTCGTGGTCTTCGAGGTCGATGCCGAACAGTTCGCCGAGGTCGTCGACGCCCAGCCGGGACGACACGCGGACCGAACCGTCCTCGAGTTCCTCGACCTCGGGGCGTTCGTCGGCGTCGGATTCGTCGGTGATCTCGCCGACGATCTCCTCGAGGATGTCCTCGATGGTGAGCAGGCCGGCGGTGCCGCCGTACTCGTCCACCGCGATCGCCATGTGGTTGTGCGTGCGCTGCATTTCCTTGAGCAGCTCGTCGAGCCGTTTGGAGTCGGGCACGAAGCTCGCCGGGTTCATCACCGCGTCGACGACCGTGCTCGGCCCGTCCGGGCCCATGTACTCGGGCATGAGGTCTTTGATGTTGACCACGCCGACGATGTCGTCGACCGAATCGTCGATCACCGGGACGCGGGTGAAGCCGGTGCGCAGCGCGAGCGCGAGGGCCTGGCGCACGGTTTTGGTGCGTTCGATCCACACGATTTCGGTGCGCGGCACCATGACCTCGCGGGCGACGGTGTCGCCGAGTTCGAACACCGAGTGGATCATCTCGCGTTCGGAGTCCTCGACGACGCCGCGTTCCTGGGCGAGGTCGACCAGCTCGCGCAGTTCGACTTCGGAGGTGAACGGGCCTTCGCGGAAGCCGCGGCCGGGGGTGATCGCGTTGCCGAGCACGATCAGCAGCCGCGACAGCGGGCCGAGGACCGTGCCGAGGGCGCGGACCGGTCCGGCGACGATCGTGCCGACGCGGTACGGGTGCTGGCGGCCGATGGTGCGCGGGCCGACGCCGATGAGGACGTAGCTGACCACGACCATGACGACCGCGGACACCAGGATCGCCAGCCACAGCCGGTCGAACCAGGCGACGAAGGCCACGGTGACCAGCACCGTGGCGGTGAGTTCGCAGGCCAGCCGCAGCAGGAGCAGCAGGTTGATGTGCCTGCGGCGTTCGGCGACGACCGCGGCGAGCTGGCGGGCTCCGACGCGGCCGGTGCGGACGAGGCCGTCGACTCTGGCTTGCGACACTGTGCCGACCGCGGCGTCCGCGGCGGCGAACACGCCCGCGAGCAGCACCAGTGTCACCGCGATGACGACCTGTGCCGGGGGGTTTCCCATGATCGGAGCCTAGGGCGTTTCCCCGGACTGCGGCGTGTCGAGGCCGGCGATGCCGAGCACGCGGTCGTCGACGTCGCGTTGCGCGTCGCGGGCCTGGTGCGCGGCGACCGCGGCCTGGAACTCGCCGAGGATCCGCTTCTGCAGCCCGAACATCTCGCGTTCCTCGGCGGGTTCGGCGTGGTCGTAGCCGAGCAGGTGGAGGCAGCCGTGGACGGTGAGCAGGTGCAGTTCGTCGATCAGCCGGTGGCCCGCGGTTTTCGCCTGGTCTTTCGCGAAAGCCGGGCAGAGCACGATGTCGCCGAGCAGCGCCGGGGACGAGTCGGGCGCGTCGGGGCGGCGCGAGGAGTCGAGTTCGTCCATCGGGAAGGCCATGACGTCGGTGGGCCCGGGCAGGTCCATCCAGCGTTCGTGGAGGTCTTCCATCACCTCAAGAGTGACGCACAGGATGGACAGCTCGGCGAGCGGGCTGACCTCCATTTTCTCGAGGGTGTAGCGCGCCGCGGAGACGATGGACGCCTCGTCGACGTCGACGCCGGATTCGTTGGCGATCTCGATGCTCATCGGCGGGCGCCCTTCCAGCCGCCGGTCTGCCGCTCTTGCGCGTCCTGCACGGCCTGCCACTTCTCGTACGCGTCGACGATGTCGCCGACCAGTTTGTGCCGGACGACGTCCTGGCTGGTCAGCTCGGCGAAGTGCAGGTCCTCGACGCCGCCGAGGATGTCGCGCACGACGCGGAGCCCGCTGCGCTGCCCGCCGGGGAGGTCGATCTGGGTGATGTCGCCGGTGACGACGATCTTGGCCCCGAACCCGAGGCGGGTGAGGAACATCTTCATCTGCTCGGGCGTGGTGTTCTGCGCCTCGTCGAGGATGATGAAGGCGTCGTTCAGGGTTCTGCCCCGCATATAGGCCAGCGGTGCGATTTCGATCGTGCCCGCCTGCATGAGCCGCGGAATCGACTCCGGTTCGACCATGTCGTGGAGTGCGTCGTAGAGCGGACGCAGATACGGGTCGATCTTCTCGTTCAGGGTCCCCGGCAGGTACCCGAGCCGCTCGCCCGCCTCGACCGCCGGGCGGGTCAGCACGATCCGGGTAACCTGCTTGGCCTGCAACGCCTGCACGGCCTTCGCCATCGCGAGGTACGTCTTGCCCGTGCCGGCGGGCCCGATGCCGAAAACGATCGTGTGCTTGTCGATCGCGTCCACGTACCGCTTCTGGTTCAGCGTCTTGGGCCGGATGGTCTTCCCGCGCCGCGACACGATGTTGAGACTCAGCACCTCCGCGGGCGACGCGTCCCCGCTGGACAGCATCCCCACCGTCCGCCGCACCGTGTCGGGCCCGACCTGCTGCCCGCCGCCGGCGAGCTGCACCAGCTCGGTGAAGACCCGCTCCGCGAACGCCACATCAGCCGCGGCACCGGTCAACGTGACCTCGGTGCCGCGCACGTGCACGTCCGCGGCCAGCAGCTCTTCGGCCACCCGCAAATTCTCGTCCCGGGACCCCAGCAGGCTCAGCTGAGCCGCCTCAGGGATGGGAAACCGAACCTGCGCCTCGGCCGATTCCCCAGTGTCAGGTCGGGCGGCTCCACCCGTCTCAGTTCCGGCCACGTGGCCTCGGTCCTGCTTTCTGCGCACTTCGCAAGTCAACGTACAGGGACCCCATAGATGCTACTTGTCCCCGACACTCACTCGCAGCCCGGTTTCAGCGCGCCCCGGCCTGCGGCTTCCCGAACAACCCCAGCTGCTCGCCGCCGAGCACATGGGCGTGCACATGAAACACCGTCTGCCCAGCGTCGGCATCAGTGTTGAAAACCACCCGATACCCGCTCTCGGAGATCTCCTCGATCTCCGCCACCTTCCGCGCCGTCACCAACACCCGGGAGAGCAACTCCGGGTCCGCCTCCGCCAACTCCCCCACGTTCCGGTACCTCTTCCGAGGCACCACGAGCACATGCACCCGCGCCTGCGGATTGATGTCCCGGAACGCGAATGTGGCGTCGTCCTGATACACCACCTCCGCCGGAATCTCCCCAGCGATAATCCGCTCGAACAACGTCTCCGCCGCACCCGCATCGCTCATCCCAACACCCTACAAAGCGAAGCACCCCCACGAAACGCACCACGCACGACACGCAACCACCGCACGACACGCAACCACCGCACCGCGGGGGTCCGGGGGCTCGGCCCCCGGGAGTAATAGCGAAACCAGCGGCGGCGAGAATCGCGCCAGCGATGCGAAGACGCCGCGGCGCGGTGGAGCCTGGGGGTCGCTCCACCGCCGCCGCGGCTCCGCCGGACCGAGGGGGGAGGTGCCCGGCGGGGTATGGGTTCGCGTACTCAAGGGTAATGCCCGCCTGCGGGCGGGCCGAAACCCTCGTGTTCGCACGCCTGCGGAGCAGAGTAGCTGGCGGGGGTGCGGCGCGCCATCACCTGGTGCGGATGTTTAGGGGGTTCTGCCGGGTTCTGCGGGTGCCGGTCAGTGCCAGCGGCCGGTGAGGACGCCTAGCGCGCCCAGCGCGACGGCGGCTGCCGTGGAGGTGCGCAGGACGGTCGGGCCGAGGCGGACGGTGGTGGCTCCGGCTTCTTCGAGGATCGCGAGTTCGTCGTCGGTGATGCCGCCTTCGGGGCCGACGACGAGGAGGAGGTCGCCGCCGCCGGGGAGGTCGAGGTCGGTGAGTGTGCTGGTGACGCCGGATTCGAGGACGAGGGTCGCGGACATCGTGGCGGCCAGCTGCGCGAGTTCGCGGGTGCCGGCTGGTTCGGCGACGGCGGGCACGTGGGCGCGGCGGGCTTGTTTCGCGGCCGAGCGGGCGGTGGCGCGCCAGCGGGCGAGGGCTTTCTCGCCGCGGGGTCCGTCGTCCCAGCGGGCGACGCTGCGGGCGGCGCGCCAGGGCACGATCGCGTCCGCGCCGGCTTCGGTGGCCAGTTCGACCGCCAGCTCCCCGCGGTCGCCCTTGGCGAGCGCCTGGGCGACGTGGACGCGCAGCGCGGGCGGTTCTTCTTGCCAGCGTTCGAGAACGGTGAGCGTGACCGAGGCCGCCCGGCCCGCTTCGACGGCGTCCACGGCGCAGCGGGCCATCGCGCCGGCGCCGTCGGAGAGCACGAGCTGCTCCCCCACGCGCAGCCGGCGCACGGTGGCCGCGTGCCGGGCTTCCTCGCCGTCGAGCAGCGCCCGTCCTTCGGCGGGCACCGCCGGGGCGAGGAAGACCGGCAGTGTGGTTTCCGGCACAGTCAGCGGTTCTTCGCGCGGAGCTTGGAGAACAGGCCGCCGTGCTTGCTGCCGTTGGCGGCGAGCGTCGGGACTTCTTCGCCGCGCTGCTGGGCCAGGTCGACGAGCAGGTCGCGCTGGGCCTCGTCGAGCTTGGTGGGCACCACGACGTCGATGTGCACGTGCAGGTCGCCGCGGCCGTCGACGCGGCCGGACGAGCGCAGCCGCGGCATGCCCTTGCCGGTGAGCACCAGTTCGGTGCTGGGCTGGGTGCCCGGCTCGATGTCGAGTTCGTAGTCGCCGTCGACCAGCGTGGCGATCGGGACCGTCGCGCCGAGCGCCGCGGTGGTCATCGGGATGCGGAAGTTGCAGTGCAGGTCGTTGCCCTCGCGGACGAACACCTCGTGCGGGGCCTCGTCGATCTCGACGTAGAGGTCGCCCGCCGGGCCGCCGCCGGGGCCGACCTCGCCCTGGCCGGACAGCCGGATCCGCATGCCGTCGCCGACGCCGGGCGGGATCTTCGCGGTGACGCCGCGCCGCGACCGGATCCGGCCGTCGCCGCCGCACTGGCGGCACGGGTCGGGGATGACCTCGCCGAAGCCGCGGCACACCGGGCACGGACGGGCCGTGACGACCTGGCCGAGGAACGACCGCTGCACGGACTGGACCTCGCCGGCCCCGCCGCAGGTGTCGCAGGTCTTGGTGCTCGTGCCCTCGGCGGTGCCCGCGCCGCGGCACAGGTCGCAGACGATCGCGGTGTCGACGGTGATCTCGCGGTCGACGCCGGTCGCGCACTCCTCAAGGGTGAGGCCGAGCCGGATCAGCGCGTCGGAGCCGGGCTGCACGCGGCTGCGCGGCCCGCGGCCCCGTCCGCCGCCTCCGCCTGCTGCGCCGAAGAACGCGTCCATGATGTCGCCGAGCCCGCCGAAGCCCGCGAACGGGTCGCCGCCCCCGCCGCCGCGGCCGCCCCCGTCCATCGGGTCGCCGCCGAGGTCGACGATCTTGCGCTTCTGCGGGTCGGAGAGCACCTCGTACGCGGTGGTCACCTCGCCGAAGCGGTGCTGGGCGTCCTCCGACGGGTTCACGTCGGGGTGCAGCTCACGGGCCAGCTTGCGGTACGCGCGCTTGATCTCCTGATCGCTCGCGTTCTTGGCCACCCCGAGGATCCCGTAGTAGTCCCTCGCCACGTTGCTCTGCCTTCTCCTTCGTGTTCCGCCCTCGCCGCCGGTCAGCGGCCGGACAGGATCTGCCCCACGTAGTTGGCGACCGCACGGACCGCCGCGATCGTGCCGGGGTAGTCCATCCTGGTCGGCCCGACGACGCCCATTCCCCCGAGCAGCATGTCGTCCCGGCCGTAGCCGATGGACACGACCGAGGTGCTGCGCATCTGCTCGTCCTCATTTTCCTCACCGATGAGCACGGTGACCGCACCGGGGTTGCGGGCGGCGGCGAGCAGCTTCAGCACCACCACCTGTTCCTCGAGCGCTTCGAGCACCTGGCGCAGCGATCCGGGGAAGTCCGCGACGTTGCGGGTGAGGTTGCCGGTGCCGCCGAGCACGATCCGCTCTTCCGGGTGCTCGACCAGCGATTCGACCAGTGCGGTGCAGATCCGGGTGAGGTGGTCGCGCAGGTCCGCCGGGGCGCCCTCGGGCAGCTCCGCCACGTTCGCCGCCGCGTCGGCCAGCCGCCGGCCGGCGAGCGCGCCGTTGAGCACCGTGCGCAGCCGCAGCACGGTCTCCTCGGTGACCACGTCGCCGAGGTCGACGGTGCGCTGGTCGACCCGGCCGGAGTCGGTGATCAGCACGAGCATGAGCCGTGCGGGAGTGAGCGGGACCACTTCGAGGTGCCGCGCCACGGTGTTGGTGAGCATCGGGTACTGCACCACCGCGACCTGGCGGGTGAGCTGCGCGAGCAGCCGGACCGACCGGCGCAGCACGTCGTCGAGGTCGGTGCCGGAGTCGAGGAAGCTGATGATCGCGCGCCGCTCGGCGGCCGACAGCGGCTTGATCTCCGAAAGCCGGTCGACGAACAGCCGGTACCCCTTGTCGGTCGGGATCCGGCCCGCGCTGGTGTGCGGCTGGGCGATGTACCCCTCTTCTTCCAGGGCGGCCATGTCGTTGCGCACGGTGGCACTGGAAACGCCGAGGTTGTGCCGCTCGACGATGGTCTTCGACCCGACCGGCTCCTGGTTCGAGACATAGTCGGCGACGATCGCGCGCAGCACCTCGAAGCGACGCTCGTCCGTGTTCGCCACCGGCACCTCCTTCGCGGTCCTCCTGCTACTCACAACGAGTTTACGGACCCGGCGGTGCCCGGCGCGCCCTCCGGTCCGGGCAGCCCGGAGTAAACGGCGGGCAAACAATTTTTAATAGCGACGAACCGGGCAACTCGGAACTTCGCTTGCGCGGGGAACCGGAACCCGGTTTTCTGCCTCGGAAAGACTATGAACCACTCGATCCGAAAGCAGCGGCCGACATGAACGCACTTTCTCCCGAAATCGCCGAAATCCGGCAGCGGGCCGCGGCGGCACAGGAACAGCTGAAGCACGTGTCGGCGACCGCGACGAGCCAGGACGGCGCGGTCACCGCGACCGTCAACACCGCCGGTGCGCTGCAGGAACTCCAGTTCGGCTCCCGCGCGGACGAGATGCCGCGCGCCGCCCTCGCGGCCGCCGTACTGGCCACCGCCCGGCGCGCCCAGGCCCAGGCGGCGCAGCAGCTGACCGCGATCATGGCACCGGTGATCGGCGAGAACAGCGACGCGATGAAATTCCTCGAAGAACAGATCCCGGAACCGGAAGTTCCGGAGGAAACGCCCCCGCCTGCTGCGCCGCAGCCGCAATTCTTCGACGCGCAGGACGATTCCGCCGCACCGCCCGCCCGGCCGGCGGCCCCGCCCGCGCCGCCGTCCCGGCCCGCTCGCCCAGCGGCCGACCCGGCCGATGACGACGACTACTACAGCGGCGGCTCGTTCTTGGGGAGGAACTGATGACCGGACCGCACGTCGACCTCCCGTCGCTGCGCGAGCACAAGAGCGAGGTCGAGAACATCGCGGCGGGCGTGCACACCGCGGCGCAGGCCACTGACTCCGGGCAGACATTCGGAGACGACGCGTTCGGCATCGTCGGCCAGGTCTTCGCGATGCCGCTGCAGATCTGGATGTCGGTGGCGACCTCGTTCGTGAAGGACCTGGGGAGCGAAGGCGACCAGATCGCGAACCTGCTGCAACAGGCGCACGACCACTACGACACGCACGAGCAACAGACGGTCGGCCACATCAACGGACTCGGCAAGGAGCTGCCGGAATGACCGAGACGCAGGAAAACCCGCTGGTCGCCCAGCCGGAGTCGCCGAGCGGCCTGACCACGAACATGGGGTCGTCCTCGAACGAGCTGGACAACCTCAACGCCCAGACCTCCGGCGCGGGCATCGTCAACGATCTCTCCGCGACGCAGACCGACCTCCGGCACGGCGACTGGGGCAACCTCGCCGTCGACGGGGTCACCGACGGACTCGACCTGCTCGGCGTGGCGATGGACCCGCTCGGCAGCCTGGCCAGCGCGGGCGTGGGCTGGCTGATCGAGCACATCAGCTTCCTCAAGGAGGGCCTCGACCAGCTGGCCGGCAGCCCGGAAGCGGTCACCGCCAAGGCCGTGACCTGGTCTAACATCGCGAAGCAGCTCGCCGAGAGCGCGGACAAGTACGAGCAGGCCGCGGGCAAGGTGGCTCCGAACTTCCAGGGCCAAGGCGGCCAGGCGTACCAGGGCCGGGCGAAGGACTACGCGGACAAACTCCGCAATGCGGCCGGGCAGGCCAACGGCGCGTCCACCGCGATGAATGTCGCAGGCGCTCTCGTCGGCACCGAGCGCGGGCTGATCCGCGACATGATCTCGTCGTTCGTCGGCGAGTTGATCGTCAAGGGCATCGCCGCCCTCGCGTCGTCGTGGTGCACCTTCGGCGGGACGGTCGCCGCATTCATCGCGGACACCGTCGTCGAGGGCGGGATCCTGGCGGAGAAGATCGGCACCCGGATCGCGAAGGTCGTGGAGAAGCTGGACAAGCTCGCGGAGAGCGCGGGCAAGTCGAAGGCGGCGATCGAGCAGGCAGCGAACGCGCTGCGCAAGGTCGGCAAGGCGGCGGGCAAGATCACCGGCAAGAGCGTGGACCTCGGCGTGAACCTGGAGAAGAAGGCCGGGGAGCTGAAGGACGCGGGCAAGGCGGAATCCGCCGCGGCCAAGGCCGACGGCTGGAAGGAAGCGGTCAAGGACAAGGTGCAGGCTCCGCTGAACGACAAGTGGAAGGAGCGGGTCAACGAGTGGGGCGAGACCTACTCGGAGGACGGCCGCACCGCGCTCAGTCCGAAGGGCTGGAAAGAGGCCGAGGGCGGCGTGCCGAAGTGGAGCCCCGCCGACACTGTCGGCGTCGGCGCCGAGGCCCGGCGGCAGGAGAACGAACAGTACGACCGGTACTCCGAGACTTCCGAAGCCGCCGAGAAGGAACGCGAGGCCAAGGAGGCCGAGGAGGCGAAGGGCGGCTCCGGCGAGTGACCCAGGAAGCTGTGCGAGCAGCCGCGGACCAGGCCAACCGCGAAGGCAGACTCCATCCGTCCCAGCGGCGGATGGTGCTGGACAGCAACTTCTGGACGCTCGTCCTGGTGCTGCTCGTCCTCGTCGCGCTGGCGGTCCTGACCCCGATCTGGTTCGGCATCAGCCCCGCCATGATCCAGGCCACCAACAATCTCAACGCCTACTTCGGCAAGCCGCTGGTGTCCTACTGGTCGAAGAACGCGCCGGTGTTCGTGATGTCGCTGGTCTTCCTGGTCGTCGCGGTGTATCCCGGACGCGCGATCCGGCGGCGGCTGGCGGACTGGCGCGGCGGCAAGGCCGACGTGGTGACGGGCTTGACGCACGACTTCGGGCACGTGCAGCACCGGCCGTCCGGCGTCCTGCCCCCGATGTACCTGTACGAGATCACGGAACGGATCCCCTTCACCTACCTCGTCGTGAACGGCAAGAGCTATCGGCTCGATCCTGATCTGCGGAGCCGGGTGCTCGGCGGCCGCACCCACGGCGCGGTCTTCGCCCCGCGCAGCAAGCTGCTGGTCAACGTGGTCGCGGCGTGACCGCGAAGGCCGATCCCGGCGAAGTCGCCGCCGCCAACCTCGCCGGAAGACTGCACCGGAGCCAGCGCGGAGCGGTCCTGGGCTGGTTCTTCTGGGCGGTCTGGGCGTTCGTCGCGATCGAGGTGGCGATCGCGGTAGTGGCGATCGCCAAGTCCGGCTTCAGCGGGTCCGCGCTGGGGGCGGTGGCAGTCACCGCGGTCGTCCTCGTGCTGGCGATCCGGTTCGGGCGGCGGCAGTTCGCCGACTGCCGCGCGCCGCTGACGGTCGTGCCCGGGCCGGTGCACGATTTCGGCACCGGCCCGATCACCGACGACTACCCGGTCGGGTTCAAACACACCCCGCGCGGCCCGGGAACAGTCGAGAAATGGCAGCTCCGCGTGGGCGGCCGCACCCATCAGGTCAATCCGGTCCGGGGCGAACGGCTGGCGATCGAACGGGTCCTCGCGGTGTGCCTGCTGAGCAGCGGCACCGTGGCGAGCATCGTCGGCGAGAACGGCGTGTGGTGAACCCGGGTCACGAGTTCTTCGGGAACCCCAGGTTCACCCCCGCGTGCGAGGTGTCCGGCCACCGGGACGTGACCACCTTCGTCCGCGTGAAGAAGTGGAATCCCTCCGGTCCGTAGGCGTGCGTGTCGCCGAACAGGGAGTCCTTCCAGCCGCCGAAGGAGTAGTACCCGACAGGCACCGGGATGGGCACGTTGACGCCCACCATGCCCACCTCGACCTCGTTCTGGAAGCGGCGCGCCGCCCGTCCGTCGCCGGTGAAGACGGCGGTTCCGTTGCCGTACGGGTTGGCGTTGACGAGGGCGAGCGCGTCGTCGAAGCTCGGCGTTCGCGCGACGGACAGCACCGGGCCGAAGATTTCGTCGGTGTACACCGCCATACTGGGCGTGACGCGGTCGAAAAGCGTGGGGCCGAGCCAGAATCCGTCGTTCGCGCCGTCCGCTTCCACACCCCGGCCGTCCATCACGAGTTCCGCGCCTTCGGCCACTCCGGTGTCCACATAGGACGAAACTCGTTCGTGGTGTGCCCTGGTGACCAGCGGGCCCATCTCCGACGACGGCTTGCGGCCGTCCCCGACGCGCAGTTTCCGCATCCGATCCGCGATTTTGGCCACCAGGTCGTCCGCGATCGGCTCGACGGCGACCACCACCGAAACCGCCATGCACCGCTCTCCCGCCGACCCGAAACCGGCGGACACGGCGGCGTCCGCGGCCAGGTCGAGGTCGGCGTCGGGCAGCACCACCATGTGGTTCTTCGCCCCGCCGAGCGCCTGGACGCGCTTTCCGTGGCTGGTGCCGGTTTCGTACACATAGCGGGCGATCGGGGTCGAACCGACGAACGAGATCGCCTTGACGTCCGGGTGCGCGAGAAGTCCGTCGACCGCGACTTTGTCGCCCTGCAGCACGTTGAACGCGCCGGAGGGCAGGCCCGCTTCGGCAAGAAGCTCCGCGATGAACAGCGCCGCGGACGGGTCCTTCTCGCTCGGCTTGAGCACGACGGTGTTGCCGCACGCCAGCGCGTTCGGGACGAACCAGAGCGGCACCATCGCGGGGAAGTTGAACGGCGAGATCACGCCGACCACGCCGAGCGGCTGCGCCATCGAGTAGACATCGACGCCGGTGGAGGCNGGTGGAGGCGTTCTCGCTGAACCCGCCCTTGAGCATTTGCGCCGCGCCGCACGCGTATTCGACGTTCTCGATCGCGCGCGCGACCTCGCCCGCAGCGTCCGATTCGACCTTGCCGTGCTCGCTTGTCACGATCTTCGCCAGCTCGTGTTTACGCGCCTGAAGCAGCTCACGGAATGCGAACAGCACCCGCGTGCGCCCGGCGAGTGACGTGCCCCGCCAGCCCGGCAGCGCGGCGGCCGCGGCGGCCACGGCCTGGTCCACCTCGGCCGGTCCGGCGAAGTCCACCTGCGCGCTGACCTGGCCGGTAGCCGGGTCGTACACGTCGCCGGTGCGTCCGGTGCCGGCGACCGGCTTGCCGTCGATCCAATGGCTGATGCGGTCGGTCACGACGTCCGCTCCTTCCGGTCGGGTGTCCACGAGTCTCCGGGCGAGCCGCCCGGGTCCGCTATCGACAACGTGTACGGACTACCCCTTTCCGCCGTACAGTCTGTGCCCTGCCGGCCAGCAAGGGGGATCGATGTACCCGACCGTCGCCGAGGCGCTCGCGTTGCCGGTGCTGCGCCAGGGGTGCCCGCGCGTGGTCGCGGGCAGCACCGGGCTCGAACGGCGGGTGCGCTGGGCGCACGCGGCCGAGGTCGCCGACATCGCGCATCTGCTGCGCGGCGGAGAACTCGTGCTCACCACGGGGGTCGCGCTTCCGGACGACGACGCGACGCTGACCCGGTACGTCGCCGACCTCGCCGAGGTGGGCGTCGCGGGCCTGGTGGTCGAGCTGGTGCGGCACTGGAACGACCGGCTGCCGCAGGCCCTCGTCGCGGCGGCCGAGCAGCGCGGATTGCCGCTGGTGACGCTGTCCCGCGAGACCCGCTATGTCGCGGTGACCGAGGCAGTGAACGGAATGATCGTGGACGCGCAGCTCGCCGAGCTTCGGGCGGCGGAGCGGGTGCACGAAACGTTCACGTCGCTGACCGTCGCTGGCGCCGAGCCTGCCGCGGTGCTGGCCGAGGTGGCGCGATTGACCGAACAGCCGGTCGTGCTGGAAACGCTGGAACACGAAGTCCTCGCCTACGACACGGCGGGCACGGACCCGGGCGAATTGCTGATCGGCTGGCCGGCCCGGTCGCGAGTGGTGCAGGTCGGCGAGCGCACCGGCTACCACTCGGCGGCGGGCTGGCTGGTCACCGTCGTCGGCGCGCGCGGCCACGACTGGGGTCGGCTGGTGCTGGTCTGCGCCGAGCCGCCACCGCATCGGTACCAGGTGGTCGCCGAACGGGCGGCGTCCGCGCTCGCGGTGCACCGTCTCGTCGCGCGCGACTCCGACACTCTCGAACGGCAAGCGCACCGCGCGGTGTTGACCGAGCTGCTGAATTCTCCCGCGCCAACCGCTGAGATCCTCGCGCGTTCTTCTGCGCTCGCCGTGCCACTGACTGGACGACAGCTGGTCGGCCTAGCGGTACGGCCACGTGTCACCGCGACTACGCGTCCGACGCTGTCCACGCCGCCACTGTTGCGCGAACTGGCCGAAGCGACTGCGCTCGCGACGCGCCGGGCGAAGGTGTCCGCGCTGGTGTCGACGGACGAGACTGCCGTACGCGCCCTTCTCGCTCTCTCGCCGGAAGCCAACGCCGACGCCGTACTCCAGCGCCTAGCCACCGACATCCACGACGCGCGCGCTTCCGCGCCAGCCGCGCTCGGCGTAGGCACGACGGTCACCGGACCCGCTGAAGCACAACGCACTTTGGTCGAAGCCGCGCACGTCGCTGCTGCCGCACTCGACGAGGACGACGGGCAACCATTGCACCGTCTCAAGGATGTTCGGTTACGCGGCCTGCTGCACCTTCTCGCTGACGACGAGCGCGTACACGCCTTCGCCGCGCGAGAGCTGGGCCCGCTCCTCGAACGCGACGCTGCTTCCGGCAGTCGCCTCGTCCCGGCGCTGCGGCACTATTGCGCACACGGCGGCAACAAGTCCGCCGCGGCCGTCGCCGCCCACACCTCACGGACGGCGTACTACCAGCAACTCGCCCGTATCGAACAGGTGCTGGGAGTGCGACTGGAAGATCCGGAGTCGATGTTGTCGCTGTACGTGGCATTACTCGCGCACGACCTCGGTGCCGCCACCCGTCCGAGCGAGGAAACCCTACCCGGACGAGGAGCACAGTGATCGGGTTCGCGGTGCCGATAACTCTCGTATGGTGTTCTCTTCCTTCGCTCCGGTCGCAGCTGCCTTGATCGGTTTCGGCGGCCTGGCCGCACCGCACGTCCCGGAGTCCGTGATGCAGCTGACCATGCACGAGACTTCCGGGCGCGTCACGAGCGTGTCCCTGACCTGCGACCCCGCCGGCGGCACGCACCGCCACCGCGACACCGCCTGCGCGACGCTCACGGCGGTCGACGGCGACTTCGCCCGCATCACGCCGCACCGGCAGAAGTGCACGATGATCTACTCCCCGGTGGACGTCACGGCGCTGGGCAGCTGGCGCGGCACCCAGGTGACGTACCGGACGACGTACCCGAACAAGTGCGCGGCGGACAGCCAGTCGAACGGGGTGTTCGCGCTTTAGGGCCCGGCGGCGGCACTCGGCTCCGGCGGTCCCGGAATCGGTTGCCGCGGCGGACAACCCGGTGGGACGCCGACGCTGTTCTCCGTAGGCCACGTCGCCGTGATGACCCCGACAACGCTGCGCGAACGGTACTTCGCGGTGCACCAGCACACCGGATCGGCGTTGTTCTGCTTTCGCCGTGGCTCGACCAGCGTGCCGTCGCCGCTCGCGGTCCGCGGAGAACGGCAGCGGACGGAGTACGTCTGGGGCGAGCTGCCCAAACAAGCGTATGCGCTCGGCCGGATCAGCGATCTCCTGGTGCTGGGCTTCCAGTCCGGTCTCCCGGACCGAGCCAAAACGCCGTGGGCGCACCGATTGCACCTGCCCGAGCACGAAGTGCGCGTCAGCGTGGTGGAGTACATCGGCTTCTTCCCCGCGCTGGGCATGCGGCAGGTGGAAGTCGCGCGGTTCGACCCGGTCTTCCACGAGATCGCGGCCGTCGAACAGAGCGGTGATCCGGACGCGCCGAGCGGTGGCCGTGCCTCATGCTCGGCGAGATGCTGTTCGGCCGGGCCGGTGTCGCCGGGCGGGCGGAGGGAACACCGCGCGGCGGCCGGGATCGCGGACCGGTCGGCGCCGCCGGATTCGTACCTCCGCCGCCATCGGCCGACCAGCGACGGATCGCTCGGCCGGGGACACAATTCGCAAGGGAAGACCGATGTCCGCCCCGGCTACCTGACCGCGGACGTCTACCGGTTCAACGTCGACGCGAACGTGGACATCGACGGGGAAAGCCCGTCCGGAGACGCGGAACTGACCCCGGCGGCGCGCCGCGACCTGGTCCGGCATCGCTGCGTGGCGGGCCGCTCCGAGCACCTCCCGGAGGACGAAAACCCCCTGATCGGCTGGCGGCTGACCGTGCCCCGGAGCTGACCCCCGTCATACGCACGGGGCCTGCGACCGGACGATCTCCCGGGCCCGGGAACGGCTCAAGTTCCAGGCGGGCCAGGCGTCGCCGGCCAGCGACCCGGCGATCGGGCGCAGCAGGCAAGCCGCGTCGGGACGGCGCTGCGCGACCACCGGGGCCACGTCGGCGGAGAACCGGCTCAGGTAACGGACGTCGAGCGGCTTGCCCTGCGCCGCCCGATCCAGATTGGCGGTCGCGATCGCCGCCTCCGGGTTCGCCGCGGCCAGTCCCAGCAGCGCCAGCGCGGCGGTCGCGATCGCCGCGCGGGGCAGCCAGTTCGCGCGGAGCGTGCCCAGTGTCGCTCCGATCAGGACGAACACCACGCCGAGCCAGATCTCGCACACCTCCACCAGCAAGCGCGGCACCGTGAATCCGTAAGCCTGCTGGTAGGTCCACATGCGGCTCAAGGCGGACAGCACCACGACCAGGCTCAGCACGGTCAGCGCGCCGAGCAGCGCCCGCAACACCGTCCGGTCGGCGCGGGTGGTTTTCGGGGCCCAGCGCAGGGCCGCGGCGACGATGCCGAGGGTCAGCACTGTGCAGGCGCAGAGTTGCCAGAAACCGCCGCGTGCGTAGTCCGCCGAGGTGAGGCCGTCGGTGCGGAGGACGTAGTCCGTGCCGCCGAACAGAGCGGTCGCTTGCACGCCGACGTACGCGGTGAACAGCACCGACAAGGTGCCCAGCAAGGAGGTCCACGACAGCCGATCGCCGACCGTGGTCTTCCGGTTTTCCCGTTCTGGCAAGGGATCTGCCGAGATCAGGAAGACGGCCGCCATCGCCGCGAAGCCCACGGCGAACACCAGCACGGCTTGGACAGCCGAACTGGGCCGCACGTCCGGGACGAGGTCGCCGACGAACTGCGCGAAGCGGGGATCCGCGCTGATCAGCAACGGCAAGAACACCACCAGGACCAGGCCGGACAGCAGCGCCGCCCCGAGGACCCGCCCTTGGTGCCGACCAGGGCGAGGACTCCGGCGGAGCAGCCACGGCACCGCGCGGAACGCTTCGAGCGGGACGGCGAGAACGTCGTAGGTCACGCCGTGCACAGTCCGCTTCCCGACGACGGCGAGCGACGCCGCGGCCGCCGCCGCGAGCCCGCACAAGACGAACAGCCACTCGGCCGCCCGCAGGGCTCCTACCGCGAGCAGCGCGATCGCCAGCAGCGCCCAACCGGCTTGTCGCCAACGCCTCGCTTTTCCTTCTCGCGCCTCGGACAGCCTCGCGCACGCCAAGAGCGCCGCGGCCGCGATCAGCAGCGCCAGCATCCAGCCGATCCCGGGCCGGTCCACCGGCACGACGACCGCCCCCGCGACCGCCACCGCCAGCGCGGCCAGCTTCGCCCCGACGGGCACCGCGGCTTCGGCCCGCTCGAACAACGGCCGGGGCCCCGGGTGCCGGACGACTCGCACCACCCAAGGCGGAACGGCATGCGCGGGATGATTCTGGACCTGCTCGGACATGAAACCTCTCTTCGCGATAGCAAATAGCAAGGTGCGTGGCGGCCAGGTGAGGAAACTCGCCAAGGATTTCTCCGCCGTGGGCCGGGCGCGGGGATTCTCGCCGCTGCCGACAGGTCCGGCGACGCGCCTCGGAGGTCCGTGAAGGGCTCCTTGCGGGAACCTGAGTCCCGCAAGGAGCCCTTCACGGACTTCTGCGGGAGTGCGGCCCGGCCTCAGGCAGGCAGCGTCACCCGGATCCGGCACCCCGGCCCGCCGCCGCCAGCGGCGGGACCTCCGCCAGGCACCGCCTCGACCGGCTCGGGGTCGACCACCGCGACGGTCCCGCCGTGCAGTTCCACCACCCACCGCACGATCGCCAGCCCCAGTCCGGTCCCGCCGCCGCCGGCGCGTTCTCCCCGGGTGAAGCGCTCGAACACCCGGTCCCGGTCGGGTTCCGGAATCCCCGGTCCCTGGTCGTGCACCTCGATCCGCGCCTCCCCGGCCTCGACCCGCGCCAGCACCGCCACCTCTCCCCCGGCGGGGCCGTGCCGGGCGGCGTTCTCCAGCAGGTTCAGCACCACCTGGTAGATCCGTTCCCGGTCAGCGGACACCGTCGCGCCGGACGGGGTCACCGAGACCGCGAACCGGACTCCCCGGCCCGCCGCGGCGGCCATGGCTTCCGCCTCCGCGGCGACCTCGGCGAGCAGGTCTTCGAGGTCGACCGGCGATCGGTCCAGCGGCAGCGTTCCGGCGTCGATCTGCGACAGATCCAGCAGTTCGGTGACCAGCCTCCCCAGGCGTTCGGTCTGGTGCAATGCCGTGCGCAGCGTCGCGGGATCCGGCGAAGCGACGCCGTCCACCAGGTTCTCCAGCACGGCGTTCAGCGCGGTGATCGGCGTCCGGAGCTCGTGCGAGACGTTCGCGATCAGCTCCCGGCGCTGCCGGTCCGCGGTGGACAGGTCGGCGGCCATCTGGTTGAACGCCGCGGCCAGCGAGCCGACCTCGTCGCGGGCGGTGGCGCGGATCCGGCGTGTGTAGTCGCCTTTCGCCATCGCCCGCGCGGCCGCCGTCATCTCGCGCAGCGGCCTGGTCATGCCGTGCGCCAGGATCTGCGACGTCAGCAGCGCGATCGCCACCGCGGTCACCGTCGTCCGCGGCGGCAGCCAGCCGATCTGGTAGCGGAAGAACGCGAACGCGATCCCGCCGGAGGCGACCATCAGGATCGCCAGTTTCAGCTTGATCGACCGGATCCCGTCCAGCGGTCTCGGCAGGAAATCCACGGCCTTCGCGACGAACGGCTTCACGCGGGAACCTCCAGCGCGTACCCGACCCCGTGCACCGTCCGGATCAAATCGGCCCCGAGCTTCCGCCGCAACGCCTTGATGTGGCTGTCCACCGCCCGGGTACCGGCTCCGGTCGCCTGCACGTCCCAGTCCCACACCTCGCTCAGCAGCCGTTCCCGCGGCTGCACCGCGCGCGGACGGCGCGCGAAATGCACCAGGAGATCGAATTCGATCGGCGTCAGCTGGGCGGGTTCGCCCCCTCGGCGAACCCGGCGTTCCGCGATGTCGATCTCCAGATCTCCCAGCACGATCCGCTCCTCCGCCGCGGCCGACGAGCGCTCCACCCGCCGCAGCAACGCCTGGATCCGCGCGGACAGCACGCGCATCGAGAACGGCTTCGTGAGGTAGTCGTCCGCGCCGACGCCGAGCCCCACCAGCAGGTCGGTCTCGTCGGCGCGGGCGGTGAGCATGAGCACCGGCACCGGCCTTCGCGCCTGGATCCGGCGGCACACCTCGAGTCCGTCGAAACCGGGCAGCATCACGTCGAGAACCACCAGGTCGGGACTGGTCGCCGCCTCCGCGTCGACTGCCGCGGGGCCGTCGTGCGCGACCGTCACGGAAAACCCTTCCGCGCTCAGCCGGGCATCGATCGACGCGGCGATGGTGAGGTCGTCCTCGACGACCAGCACCCGTCTTCCCCCGTTGTCCATGCCGCCGACTTTAAGCAATCGCCGTGGAGGCCATCCGGGTGAGATGTGGAGATCCGGTGGAGATGTTTCCGCCGTTTTGCCCCGGGATGACGAGCAGGTTGTGACGTAGGTCATGCACCCCGGCGCGGTTCGGCGCAATCGACAGACTGCGCCGAGGGCGGCCGAACAGTGAACAGTCTGTCTCTGCCCCCGGCCCCCGCCCGGCGCGCAGGATTCCGCAATGGAGCCGACGACACGTGAGCACAGCCGGGTGGACCTCGGCGACGTGCGGGCGCTGCGAGGCAGCCGGTTCTTCAACGACGAACTGGCCCCGGTCCCGGTCGAGAAGCGGACCTGGACGACCTACAACTATTTCGCGCTCTGGATGGGGATGGCGCACAACATCCCTTCGTACGCACTGGCCGCGTCGCTCATCGCGCTCGGCATGAACTGGCTGCAGGCGCTGATCACGATCACCGTCGGCAACCTGGTCGTGCTCGCGCCGATGCTGCTCAACAGCCACGCGGGCACCAAATACGGCATTCCGTTCCCCGTGTTCGCCCGCGCGTTCTACGGCCTGCGCGGGGCGAACCTCGCCGCGCTGCTGCGCGCGTTCATCGCCTGCGGCTGGTTCGGCATCCAGACCTGGGTGGGCGGCGAGGCGATCTACGTGATCGTCGGGCGGCTCGCCGGGTCCGGCTGGCGCGATTCGGCGGTGATCGCCGGGCAGCACTGGACGATGTGGCTGTCGTTCGCGGTGTTCTGGCTGCTGCAGATGCTGATCATCTGGCGCGGCATGGAGGCGGTCCGCAAGTTCGAGAACTGGACCGCGCCGCTGGTGTCGGTCGGCTTCCTGATCCTGCTCGGCTACGTGCTGGTGAAGGCGGGCGGACTCGGCCCGATCCTGCACGACAGCGGGAAGCTCGGCTGGGGGCCGGGGTTCTGGAAGGTGTTCGCGCCGTCGCTGATGGCGATGATCGCGTTCTGGTCGACGCTGTCGCTGAACATGCCGGACTTCACCCGCTTCGGCGGCAGCCAGCGCAAGCAGATGCGCGGGCAGATCCTCGGACTGCCGACCACGATGACGTTCATCGCCGTCGTCGCCATCCTCACCACGTCCGGCGGGCACGTGCTCTACGGGCAGGACATCTGGGACCCGGCGCAGCTGGCGGACAAGTTCGCCAGCCCGGTCGTGGTCGTCGTCGCGCTGATCGCGCTGGTGCTGGCGACGATCTCGGCCAACCTGGCCGCGAACGTCGTCAGCCCGTCCTACGATTTCTCGAACGCCTTCCCGAAGCGGATCACCTTCGCGCTCGGCGGCCTGATCACCGGCGTGATCGGCGTCCTGATCCAGCCGTGGCGGCTCTACTCCGACCCGGACATCTACATTTTCGCCTGGCTCGGCTTCTACGGCGGCCTGCTCGGCGCGGTCGCCGGGGTGCTCGTCGCCGGGTACTGGGTGGTCAAGCGCACCCGGCTCAAGCTGGCCGATCTGTACCTGCCGAGCGGGCAGTACTGGTTCACCGCCGGCTGGCACTGGCGCGCGCTCGCCGCGACCCTGATCGGCGCGGTGCTCGCGGTCGGCGGGGCCTACGGCGGGCCGTTCCCGGCGGACGGGCTCATTCCGTTCCTGAAACCTTTGTACGACTACAACTGGGCAATGGGTTTTGTCGGCGCGTTCGTCGCCTACATCCTGTTCAGCCTTCCCTTGAACGCGCACCGGAACGAGGAGGAAACCAGTGTCTGACACGGTCCGAGCCGGCTTGATCCAGCAGCGGTGGACGGGTGACAAGGAGTCGATGATCGCGAACGCGGTCGAGGCCATCGGCAAGGCGGCTTCGCAGGGCGCGCAGGTGGTGTGCCTTCAGGAACTGTTCTACGGCCCGTATTTCTGCCAGGTGCAGGACGCGGATTTCTATTCCTACACCGAGGCGATCCCGGACGGCCCCACCACGAAGCTCATGCAGGAGGTCGCCGAACGGCACGGCGTGGTGCTCGTGGTGCCGATGTACGAACAGGAACAGCCGGGCGTCTACTACAACACCGCGGCGGTGATCGACGCCGACGGGACATACCTCGGAATGCACCGCAAGAACCACATTCCGCAGGTGAAGGGCTTCTGGGAGAAGTTCTACTTCAAGCCGGGCAACCTCGGTTATCCGGTCTTCGACACCGCGGTCGGCCGGATCGGCGTGTACATCTGCTACGAACGGCACTTCCCCGAAGGCTGGCGCGCGCTCGGGCTGGCCGGGGCGCAGATCGTGTTCAACCCGTCGGCGACGAGCCGCGGGCTGTCGGAATACCTGTGGCGGCTGGAGCAGCCCGCGGCCGCGGTGGCGAACGAGTACTACGTGGGCACGATCAACCGGGTCGGCGTGGAGCCACTGGGCGACAACGACTTCTACGGTCAATCGTACTTTGTGGACCCACGCGGCCAGCTCGTCGGCGAGGCGGCGTCGGACACCGAGGAGGAGATCGTGGTCCGCGACCTCGACATGGGCAGGCTCGCCGAGGTCCGCGACCTGTGGCAGTTCTATCGCGACCGCCGCCCGGACAGCTACGGCCCGCTCGCGGAGGCCTGATGACCACCCTCATTCAAGGCGGGCAAGTCGTTTCGCCGTCCGGCGCGATCACCGCCGACGTGCTGGTGGACGGCGAAACCATCGCGGCGGTAGGCGCGCCCGGCACGCTGACCGGCGACGAAACGATCGACGCGACCGGCAGGTACGTGCTGCCCGGCGGAATCGACGCGCACACGCACATGGAAATGCCCTTCGGCGGCACGCATTCGGTCGATTCCTTCGAGACCGGCACCATCGCCGCCGCGTGGGGCGGCACGACGACGATCATCGACTTCGCCGTGCAGGCCAAGGGAACCTCTCTGCTGTCCACACTGGACAAGTGGCAGGCCAAAGCGGACGGCAGCTGCGCGATCGACTACGGCTTCCACATGATCGTGTCGGACGTCAACGATTCCTCGCTCAAGGAAATGCGGGCGTGCGTCGACGGCGGGGTCGGCAGTTTCAAGATGTTCATGGCCTACCCCGGCGTTTTCTATTCCACCGACGGGGAAATCCTGCGCGCCATGCAGCAGGCGCGCGAGATCGGCGCGACGATCATGATGCACGCGGAAAACGGCATCGCGATCGACGAACTGGCCGCGCAGGCGGTCGCCGCCGGGCGCACCGACCCGGTGCAGCACGGCCTGACCCGGCCGCCCGAACTGGAAGGCGAGGCGACCTCGCGGGCGATCCGGCTCGCCCAGGTGACCGGATCCCCGTTGTACATCGTGCATTTGTCGGCCGCACCGGCGCTCGCCGCGGTCGCCGAGGCGCGGGACAACGGGCAGAACGTCTTCGCCGAGACCTGCCCGCAGTATCTGTATTTGTCCATTGAGGACCTGGCGAAACCTGATTTCGAGGGCGCCAAGTTCGTGGCTTCGCCGCCGCTGCGGGAGAAATCGCACCAGGCGGACCTGTGGCGCGGGCTGCGCACGAACGACCTGTCCGTGGTGTCCACCGACCATTGCCCGTTCTGTTTCAAGGACCAGAAAGAACTCGGGCGCGGCGACTTCCGGGCGATCCCGAACGGGATACCGGGCGTCGAACACCGGATGGACCTGCTGCACCAGGGTGTGGTCGCGGGCGAGATCTCGCTGGGCCGCTGGGTCGAGACGTGCTCGGCGACGCCCGCGCGGATGTTCGGGCTGTACCCGCGCAAGGGCGTGATCGCGGCGGGCTCGGACGCGGACATCGTGGTGTACGACCCTTCGGCGCGGCAGACGCTTTCCGCGGAAACACACCACATGAACGTGGACTACTCGGCGTACGAAGGGTTTTCGCTCACCGGGAAGGTCCACACCGTTCTGTCGCGGGGTCGCGTCGTGGTGTCGCCGGACGGATTCCACGGCAGTCCCGGGCACGGAAAGTTCCTGTCTCGCGAACTCAATCAGTATCTGAATTGAGCCGGAAAGAACACAGCGCGGCGAAGCCGCTCGGTTGAGGGCGGCGGAGGGGAAGAAGGCCGGATGGATTTCGGGATCGTGCTGCAGACCGACCCGCCCGCGGCGGAGGTCGTGCGGATGATGAAGGCCGCCGAGGACGCCGGGTTCCGGTACGGCTGGACGTTCGACTCGTGCGTGCTGTGGCAGGAACCGTTCGTGATCTACTCGCGGATCCTCGAAGCGACGTCCGCGCTGGTCGTGGGCCCGATGGTGACCAGCCCGGGCACGCGGGACTGGTCGGTGATGGCGTCGACCTTCGCGACGCTCAACGACATGTTCGGCAACCGCACGGTGTGCGGAATCGGCCGCGGCGACTCCGCGCACCGGGTGGTGGGCCGTCCGCCGTCCACTTTGGCCACGGTGCGCGAATGCATGCGCGTGGTGAAGGATCTCGCCGAAGGCCGCGAGGTCACGATGAACGACACCCCGGTCCGCATCCCGTGGATCCGCGGCGGCCGGCTGGAGATGTGGATGGCCGGGTACGGCCCGAAGGCGTTGCAGACCGTCGGCGAACACGCGGACGGCTTCATCCTGCAGTGCGCCGACCCGGCCATCGCCCGCTGGACGATCGGCGCGGTCCGGGACGCCGCCCGCGCCGCGGGCCGCGATCCAGGCGGGATCACGATCTGCGTCGCGGCCCCGGCGTACGTCGGCGAAGACCTGGCGCACCAACGGGAACAGCTCCGCTGGTTCGGCGGAATGGTCGGCAATCACGTCGCCGACCTGGTGGCCCGGTACGGCTCGTCCGGCCCGGTGCCGCACGAACTGACCGACTACATCCGCGAGCGCGAAGGCTACGACTACTCCCACCACGGCCGCGCCGGGAACCCGTCGACCGCGTTCGTGCCGGACGAGATCGTCGACCGGTTCTGCCTGCTCGGCCCGGCCTCGGCGCACGTCGCGCGGCTGGAGGAACTGGCGGAACTGGGGGTGGACCAGTTCGCGCTGTATCTGATGCACGACGAGCGGGAGGACACGATGGCCGCGTACGGGGCGCAGGTGATTCCTAAGCTGACCGCCTGACTTCGCCAGTTCCCGCCATCGACGAGATACAGCAGAAGGATGGGAATTAACTGCCTCGGAACCAACCTGACCTGTTACCTTAAAACAAGAATCAGTTTCACTACTTCGGCAACAGCGCTGCCGAGACGGCTGGGGACAAGGACAGCGTCGAAACGGAGGAGGCGACCAAGAACGCCTTCGTGATGCCGTTCATCAGCGCGGTCCTTGGCTACGACGTGTTCAACCCGGCCGAGGTGATCCCGGAGTTCACCGCGGACGTCGGGATCAAAAAAGGCGAGAAGACCGACTACGCGATCCTGATGAACGGCGAGTTCTACACCGATCTGGACGCACCCAACCGGATGGACGCGAAGCCGTTCCTGGTGCTCGACTTCGCCGGCATCGGCGAGACGCTGCTGCCCGAACTGGCGAAGCTGACCAAAGAGTCCTTCAACCTCGAATCGGTGACCAGCACCGCCGGCCAGCTCAAGCGCATCCTGGCGGCTCAATTCAAGCAGCCCGAAGACGAATGGGTCCGTTTTCTCACCACGCGGCTATACGAGGGCTCTTTCACCCGGCGAGTCCGCGACCAGTTTGGCCGAGAAGGCGGCCCGCCAGTTCCTGAACGACCGGCTCAAGAACGCTTGGGGCGGGCCGGACGCCTCCATCAGCATCACGAGCGGCGCCGCCTCGGAAGCGGAGCCAGCCCCTGCTGCCGGGGCTTCGGCCGCCGTCGAAGAAGAGGGCGTCCGGGCGATCGTGTGCGGAGAGGTCGCTCCGGCGCGAGTCGTGGCCAGGGACAACAAGAGCTGCTTCAGCATCCTGCTGGACGACAACAACCGGAAGCCGATCGCGCGGCTGTGGTTCAACCGGACAAGGAAGTACCTGGGGATTTTCGATGAAGCAAAGACGGAAACCCGGCTGGCAACGGACAATCGCCAGCCGGGAACGGCATCGTGACCGTGCTTTAAGGATCAGTCCAGCATCGCCTGGTACACCAGCTGCCGCAGCTGCTGCCGGATCGGATGAGTCGACGACGGCAGCAGCTGCGTGTAGAACGCCACCGTCAGGTCCTCGTCCGGATCCACCCAGAAAGCCGTCGACGCGGCCCCGCCCCACGCGTACTCGCCAGGCGTGGCCAGCGTTTTCGCCTTCACCGAGTCGATCAGGACCGAGAAGCCCAGCCCGAAGCCGTACCCGTCGAAAGGCATTTCCGCGAACAGCGGGCGGCCGTAGGACTCCAGGTCCACATGCCCCGGCAGGTGATTGGCCGTCATCAGGTCCACCGTGCGCGGGCTCAGCACCCGCACGCCGTCGAGTTCGCCGCGGCGCAACAGCATCTGCGTGAACCGGTGGTAGTCCGCCGCCGTCGAGACCAGGCCGCCGCCGCCCGAAAGGCACGCCGGGCGCGACGTGCCCACTGCGCCGAAGGCGTCGTTGCGGACCAGTTTCTTCGTCCCCGGCGCGGGCAGGTACAACGCCGCCAGCCGGTCGGTGTCCGAGGTCCAGAAACCGGTGTCGGTCATGCCCAGCGGGCCGAAGATCCGCTCGGCGAACACCTCGTCGAGCGGCTTCCCCGCGAGCACCTCGACCAACCGGCCGAGGACGTCGCTGGCCACCGAGTAGTTCCACTCGGCGCCCGGCTGGAACACGAGCGGGAACCGGGCCCACGCTTTGGCGCATTCCGCCAGGTCCAGCCCCGGCGGCGTGCCCCATTCGTACCCGCCCGCGCGGTAGAGCGCGTCGACCGGGTGCGTGTGGTGGAAGCCGTAGGTGAGACCCGCGGTGTGCGAAAGCAGGTGCCACAGCCGGATCGGTTCGGTCGCCGGCTCGGTGACCGGAGCCAGCGCCGAACCTTTCGCGTACACCCTCGGCTCGGCGAATTCCGGCAGCCACCGGGAAATCGGGTCGGTGAGGTCGATCAGGCCCTCCTCGACGAACGTCATCGCCGCCACCGAGGTGACCGGCTTCGTCATCGAGAAGATCCGCCAGATCGTGCCGGTCTCGACCGGGGCGCCTGCCTCGACGTCCCGCGCGCCGTGCGACGCGACGTGCACGATCCGGCCGTGCCTGCTCACCACCGCGAGGTAGCCCGGCAGCAAACCGTCGTCGACGTACCGGGCGAAATGCCGGTCGATCCGCCGCAGCCGTGCCCCGTCGAAACCCGCGTCGGCCGGATCGGCCTCCACCTTCACCTCGGTCGCCATGGCGGCGACCTTACGCCGGGCTCGCCGTGTTCCGCTCCGCTGCCTTTTCCTCGCGCCAGGCCTCGTCGTTCTTGCCTTCGCGCCAGTATCCGGACAGCGACACCGCGTCCCGCGCGACACCGCGCTCGTCGAAGAGGTACCGCCGCAGCTCCCGCACGAAACCGGCCTCGCCATGGACGAACGCGTGCACGTTCTCGTCCGGCCACGGCAGCGCCTTCACCGCCGCCACCAGATCGTCGGACGCCGAACGGTGCAGCCACGTGACCTGCGCGTCGGCCTTGGTCGCGAGCGGCTGGTGCTCCGCCTTGTCCGCCACGAGCAAGAACACGTGCGCCAGCGCTCCGGGCGGCAGCGCCTCCAGCGCGGCGGCGATGGCGGGCACCGCCGATTCGTCGCCCACCAGCAGGTGCCAGCCGGCGTCGGGGCGCGGCGCGTACGCCCCGCCCGGACCGGCCAGCAGCAGCTCGTCACCAGGCTGTGCGCGCTGCGCCCACGGCCCGGCGAGCCCCTCGTCGCCGTGCACCACGAAGTCGAGCACCAGTTCGCCCGCGGCCTCGTCGTACGAGCGGACCGTGTACGTGCGCATCCGCGGCGCGTGCTCGCGCGGCAGTTCCTCGCGGATCCGGTTCAGGTCGAACGGCTCCGGATACTCCACTCCGTCCACCTTGAAGATCACCTTCACGTACGCGTCGGTGAACTCGTTCGGGCGGAAATCGCGAAGTCCCTCGCCGCCGGCCACGATCCGGATCATGTGCGGAGTGAGGTGCTCCTTGCGCAGCACCTCCAGCCGCACCGCGGTCCTCCCCTTGCGCGCCGGACCTTCGGCCATCGAACACCCCTGTTTCAGTAAGGTTTACCTAAGTAGCGGCTTCCACGGTACGCGCCTTCACCCGTTCCGCCCAGTGCCGTCGTCCGCGAGTCCGGGGAGCGCCGTCAGGAAACCGGCCCTGACCCGCTCCCGGAACCCGAGGAAGAGCCGGTTCGCCGCCAGCACCGCCCACCACTGCCCGGTCGCCGCATTGCGGATCCGGTGGGTGACGAGGGAACCGGCCGGGCCGGCGGCGACCTCGTACTCCCCGCGGTACCACCAGCCGCCTTGCGCGGCGAGGAACCGGCGATCGCGGTCCACTTCCAGCTTCATCGAACAGGCCGCCGCGGTCAACCGCTTTTCCAGCCGCGCGAACACCTCCGCGGGCGCGGCGGAGACGACTCCGGAGACCTCGACGATCGTTCTCATGCTTCCCACGGCTTCGACACCCGCGTGTTCTGGAACGCGGTGATCCGCCAGCCCGCGTCGCCCCGCACCAGGACATAGGTCAGCGTGCTTTCCCGGCCCTCCGCCGCCGGGTCTTCGCCTCCGGTCAGCGACGAGCCGCCGCCGGTCACGATGACCGCGACGTCGTCCCGCAGGAACCGCACGCGCGGTTCGCCGAAGCCGGTGAGTTTCGAGCCTTTCAGCGGCCCCTGGAACAGCTCCCGGTGCGAGTCCGCGATCGCCTGACGGCCCTCGGAGCGGAGCCCGAAGAAGGTGACGTAATCGGCGTCTTCGGTGAAGCAGGCGCCGTATGCGTCGCCGTCTCCGCTGTTCCAAGCGTCGGCGAGCCGGTCAAGGACGGACAGGACTTCTTCGCGCTGCGACATGGTTTCTCTCCTTAACGAACGTCGTTCGCGTACGAGGTCCAGTTGTACTCACGAACGGCGTTCGCGTCAAGCGCGGGGGTCGTCTAGGCTTCGGGGATGACCGCACCGCCCCCGCCCTGGCGCCGGACGCCGAGCCCGCGCCGGCGCGCCGCGAAGCAGATGCTGTCGCAGGAACTGATCGTGAAAACCGCGCTCGAAATCCTCGCCGCCGAGGGCATCGACGCCGTCTCGATGCGCCGGGTCGCGCAGCAGCTGGAGACCGGGCCCGCGTCGCTGTACGCGTACGTGGCCAGCAAAGAGGAACTCGACGAACTCCTGCTCGACGCGGCACTGAGCGAGGTGCCGTGCCCCGAGCCGGACCCGCGGCGGTGGACCGAACAGGTCAAAGAGCAAGTACGGCACCAGATCCAGGCAATGGTGGCGTATCCGGGCATCGCGAAAGTCGCGTGGCAGACGCCGATTCCGGTGACGCCGAATTCGTTGCGGCAGGGCGAGGTCATGCTTCAGCTGCTGCGCGCGGGCGGACTGGATCTGCGGCAGGCGATGTTCGCCAGCGACGCGCTGAGCACGTACACCAAGGCTTTCGCCTACGAAGCCAGCGGCTGGACGTTCGGCGATTACGACCCGGAGAAAATGAGCGAACGCGAGCGGCAGATGGCGGGCTACATGCGGTCGCTGCCCGCGAGCGCGTTCCCGAACCTGTTGCAGGCCGGGGAATTCTTCACCGCGGACACCAGCCAGGCCCGGCTCGAATTCGCACTGGAGGCGTTCGTGGCCGGGCTGGCGGCGATGGTCAGAAAGTGAGCACGATCTTGCCGCGCGTGTGTCCCTGTTCCAGCTCGCGGTAGGCGGCCTGGACCTCGGCAAGCGGGTACGTCGCGGCGACCTCGACGTCGAGCAATCCCTTGTCCGCCAAGGCAACGAGGTCGCGCATGACCTCGGCGCTCGCCCCGGCCATGTTGCCCTCGGTCTTCACCCGGTACTTCTCGGCGGCGTCGAAGTCGACCACCGTGTCGATGCGGCCGGGATAGACGCCGAGCCGCAGCCCGAGTTCGACATACCCGTCGCCATAAGTGTCGATGAACGCGTGCACCTCGCCACCGGCCAGTTCCCGGAGCCGCTCTTCGAGCCCTTCTCCGTATG
>NZ_LWSF01000014.1:0-74151 GCF_001651785.1 Amycolatopsis sp. M39 | reverse complement strand
GACGATCGTCTCTCCCTCGCGCGGGCACACCGCGCGGACCGCGGCGTAGGCGGTGGTCCCGGCGACGAACAAGCCGCCCGCGACCTCCCACGACAGCCCGCCCGGCTTCGGGACGAGATGCTCCGCCGGGACGAGCACGTACTCGGCGTGACTGGAGCGAGTGTGCACGAAGCCGACGACCTCGTCCCCCACCTGGATTTCTTCGACCTCCGCACCCAGCTCGACCACCACTCCGGCCAGGTCGCTGCCCTGCCCGGACGGGAAGGCGGACGGCCAGCGTTCCGCCAGCGCGCCCACCCGGATCTTCGCTTCCCCCGGATTGATCCCCGCGGCCCGGACCCGCACGAGCACCTGCCCGGATTCCGGTGCCGGCCGGGGCACTTCGGCCAGCTGCAGCACTTCGATCCCGCCGTGTTCGCCGTACCTGACCGCCTGCGGCATACGCGTCTCCCTCGCTCGTATGCTTAGCCCAACAAACGATCGAACGGATTTATGCCCGGCAGGCGAAAATTCAGCCGGCCAGCCTCCGGACCACGGCATCCGCGAGCAGGCGGCCCCGATCCGTCAGCACCGCACGGCCCCGGCTGTCCACATCGGACACTTCGAGCAGGCCCTCCGCGGCGGCCGCCCGGGCCTGCTTGACTCCGGCCTCGTCGAGTGCGGACAACGCCAGTCCGTCCGAGATCCGAAGCTCCAGCATGATCCGCTCCAGGTGCTGGTCCTCCGGAGTGAGCACCTCGCGGCCGGCTTCCGGACTCCGTCCTTCCGCGAGCAGGCTGGAGTACTTCGCCGGATGCTTGACGTTCCACCACCGCACGCCGCCGACGTGGCTGTGCGCCCCCGGACCGGCGCCCCACCAGTCGCCGCCCTGCCAGTAGCCGAGGTTGTGGCGGCACCGCGCCGCCTCGCCGGCCGCCCAGTTCGACACCTCGTACCAGGTCAGGCCCGCACCGGCGAGGACAGAGTCGATCATCTCGTAGTAGCTGGCCAGCGTGTCGTCGTCCGGCGCGGGCACCTCGCCGCGCCGCACCCGGCGGGCCAGCGCGGTCCCGTCCTCGACGATCAGCGCGTACGCCGACACGTGGTCGACTCCCGCCGACAGCACCGCGTCGAGCGACGCACGCAGATCTTCGACGCGCTCGCCCGGCGTGCCGTAAATAAGGTCGAGGTTGACGTGCTCGAACCCGGCCGCCCGGGCCTCGCGCGCGGCGTCGACCGGCCGGCCGGGGGTGTGCACGCGGTCGAGCACCTTCAGCACGTGGCGGGCCGCGGACTGCATGCCCAGCGATACCCGGGTGTAGCCCGCGGCACGGATGCCCGCGAAGAACCCGGGCGAAGTGGACTCCGGATTCGATTCGGTCGTCACCTCCGCGCCCGGCGCGAGCCCGAACACCGAGCGGACGCCGTCGAGCACCTCGGCCAGCCCGTCCGCGCCGAGCATGGACGGGGTCCCGCCGCCGACGAACACTGTCTCGGCCCGGGGTGCGCTGCCGAGGATCTCCGCGCCGAGCTCCAGCTCGCGACGCAGCGCGTCCAGCCACGACCGGGGCGAGGCAGCGGAGCCGAGTTCGCCCGCGGTGTAGGTGTTGAAGTCGCAGTAACCGCAGCGGGTCGCGCAGAACGGCACGTGGACGTACACGCCGAACGGACGGGTGCCGAGGCCCGCGAGCGCGGTTGCAGGCAGTCCGGCAGGAGGACGGTGGGTGTCGGGAACAGGCACGACGTCCATTCTCCCCCGCCGCGTGCGGGCCGCCGCGTGCCCCCGCGCCCCATACCTGGAACTGCGGGTGCCGCCGAGCGCGCCTGCGCGGATCGACGAGGCTGACAGCGCCGAGGCGACTGCTGATGACGCCGGGCCGCGAGTCCGCGAGGGGCCCCTTCACGGCCTTAGATGCCCTCAAGGGCCCTCACGGACGACAAGCCCTCCCGTCAGCCCTTCGACCTGGACAGGCGCGCTCGCGGCATTCCCCCGGCAGGAAAAGCGGCTCAAGTTCCGGGCATTGCCCTGAGCCACCCGGAGGAAAGTTCGGCCGCCGAACGATGCGCCACCCGGCGCAACCTCCGCCGGCAAGCGGTCAACACCGTCTCAGGCAGGGTCCGAAAGCCGGGAAAGACCTGGCAGATCGACCGGCCTAGGCACATCCGAGGCGGTTACGCACCCCTGAGGTGAGCCTTCTCCCACGATCCGGACGCCCTTGGACGACGTTCGGCCCGCGTGGCAATCTGAGCCCGTGAGTCCTGCCGGTGTCCTTCTCGTGGCGCGCCGCCACGTCGACCTTGTCCGGGTCGCGAGCGCGCTCTGCCGGCCTGTTCGCTGACTCCCGCGCAAAGCCTGCCCAGCCCACCACCTGGACCACCGGCCCGCCCCGCGCCGACGCCGCGGCCGAGCCGCCTCGACCACCCCGCCCGGAGGATCTCCATGTCCGCACCCCCGCGTGAAACGCCCGCGAAGGGCCGCACGCCTCGGACTCGCCAGAAGCGCGGCGAGGGCCAGTGGGCGCTCGGCTACCGGGAGCCGCTGAACCCGAACGAGCGCTCGAAGAAGGACGACAGCCCGCTCAACGTCCGCTCGCGGATCGAGAACATCTACGCGCACCGGGGTTTCGACTCCATCGATCCCGGCGACCTCCGCGGCCGGTTCCGCTGGTTCGGCCTCTACACCCAGCGCAAGCCCGGCATCGACGGCGGCCGCACCGCGCTGCTGGAGCCCGAGGAGCTGGACGACCGCTACTTCATGATGCGCGTCCGCATCGACGGCGGCGCGCTCACCACCGAGCAGCTGCGGGTGGTCGGCGAGATCTCGCGGGAGCACGCGCGCGACACCGCCGACATCAGCGACCGGCAGAACGTCCAGTACCACTGGATCGAGATCGAGGACGTGCCCTCCATCTGGTCCCGGCTGGAGAACGCGGGCCTGACCACGACCGAGGCCTGCGGCGACTGCCCGCGCGTCGTGCTCGGCTCCCCGGTGGCCGGCATCGCCGAGAACGAGGTGCTCGACGCCACTCCCGCGATCGACGAGATCCTCGACCGCTACATCGGCGACCCCCGGTTCGCCAACCTGCCGCGCAAGTTCAAGACCGCGATCTCCGGGCTGCCGGACATCGTGCACGAGATCAACGACATCGCCTTCGTCGGGGTCGAGCACCCCGAGCACGGACCCGGCTTCGACCTGTGGGTCGGCGGCGGGCTCTCCACCAACCCGATGCTCGCGCAGCGGCTCGGCGCGTGGGTTCCGCTGGAGGAGGTGCCGCAGGTGTGGGAGGGCGTCGTCTCGATCTTCCGCGACTACGGCTACCGGCGGCTGCGCTCGCGGGCCCGGCTGAAGTTCCTGGTCAAGGACTGGGGCGCGGAGAAATTCCGCGAGGTCCTCGAAACCGGGTACCTCAAGCGGAAGCTGATCGACGGCCCGCCACCGGAGAACCCCGCGACCCCGATCGACCACGTCGGCGTGCACCGGCAGAAGGACGGCAACTGTTACGTCGGCGCCGCGCCGATCGCCGGACGGGTGTCGGGCAGCACGCTGGTCGCCGTCGCCGACGCCGCCGAACGGGCCGGATCGCGGCGGGTCCGGCTGACCCCGCACCAGAAGCTGGTCGTGCTCGACGTCCCCGAGGACAAGGTCCCCGCCCTGGAGACGGACCTGGCCGAACTGGGCCTGCAAACCAAGCCGTCGCCGTGGCGGCGCAGCGTGATGGCGTGCACCGGACTGGAGTTCTGCAAGCTCGCGATCGTCGAGACGAAGGTGCGCGCGCAGCAGCTGGTCGCGGATCTGGAGAAGTCGCTCGCCGACATCAACGCCCAGCTGGAAACGCCGGTCACGGTGCACCTCAACGGCTGCCCCAACTCGTGTGCCCGCGTGCAGACCGCGGACATCGGGCTCAAGGGCCAGATCGTCACCGACGCCGAGGGCAACCAGGTCGAAGGTTTCCAGGTGCACCTCGGCGGCGGGCTCGGCCTCGACGCCGGCTTCGGCCGCAAGCTGCGCGGGCACAAGGTCACCGCGGGCGAACTGGTCGAGTACGTGGAACGCGTGGTGCGCGCGTACGTCGCGGGCCGCGAACCGGGCGAACGCTTCCCCCAGTGGGCGTTGCGGGCGGACGAAGGGGTGCTGCAGTGACCGCGGTGGCGGACTACCGGGCGCTGGCCGAACGCGCCGAGAAGGAACTGGCCGGCGCGACCGCCGAAGAGGCGCTGCGCTGGACGGCCGAGACCTTCGGCGACGACTTCATCGTGGCGTCGAACATGCAGGACGCCGTGCTGATCGACCTCGCCACGAAGGTCAAGCCCGCGGTGGACGTGCTGTTCCTGGAGACCGGCTACCACTTCGCCGAAACCCTCGGGGTGCGCGACGCGGTGCGGACGGTGTACCCGGACGTGCGGATCGTCGACGCACAGGCCGAGCAGAGCGTCGCCGAACAGGACGCGGAGTACGGGCCGAAACTGCACGAACGCGACCCCGGCCAGTGCTGTTTCCTGCGCAAGGTCGTGCCGCTGCGGCAGACGCTCGGCAAGTACTCGGCGTGGGTCACCGGCGTGCGCCGGGTGGACGCGCCGACTCGCGCGAACACGCCGATCGTCACCTGGGACGAGCGCAACGGCCTGGTGAAGATCAACCCGATCGCGGCGTGGACCGACGACGAGTTCAACGCCTACCTGCACGAGAACGGGATTCTGGAGAATCCGCTGGTGTCGATCGGCTACCTCTCGATCGGCTGCGCCCCGTGCACGGCGAAGGTCGAGCCGGGTCAGGATCCGCGCAGCGGCCGGTGGGCGGGCCAGTCGAAGACCGAGTGCGGATTGCACGGCTGAGAGAGGACGCATGACGACTTTGGAACCGGCGGCGGACGCGGCCGTCGACAACCTGGCCGCCTTGGAGTCCGAGGCCGTCCACATCTTCCGCGAGGTCGCGGGCGAGTTCGACCGGCCGGTGATCCTGTTCTCCGGCGGCAAGGACTCGACGCTGATGCTGCACCTGGCGATCAAGGCCTTCTGGCCCGCGCCGGTGCCGTTCCCGCTGCTGCACGTGGACACCGGGCACAACTTCGACGAGGTCCTGCGGTTCCGCGACCGCGTCGTCGAAAAGCACGGGCTGCGCCTGGTCGTCGCGAAGGTCCAGGACTGGATCGACGACGGCAGGCTCGAGGAACGCGCCGACGGCCTGCGCAACCCGCTGCAGACCACGCCGCTGCTGGAGACGATCGCGGAGAACAAATTCGACGCGGTCTTCGGCGGCGGCCGCCGGGACGAGGAGCGGGCGCGCGCGAAGGAGCGGATCTTCAGCCTGCGCAACGCTTTCGGCCAGTGGGAGCCGCGCCGGCAGCGGCCGGAGCTGTGGAATCTCTACAACGGACGGCACCGTCCGGGCGAGCAGGTGCGCGTGTTCCCGCTGTCCAACTGGACCGAGGCGGACGTGTGGAACTACATCGCGCGGGAAAAGGTCGAGCTGCCTTCGATTTACTACGCCCACCAGCGCGCGGTCTACCAGCGCGACGGCATGTGGCTCAGCGAGGGCCCGTGGGGCGGGCCGCGTCCCGGCGAGGACGTGCGCGAGCTGAGCGTGCGCTACCGGACCGTCGGCGACGGTTCGTGCACCGGCGCGATCGAATCCACGGCGTCCACCGTGGACGAGGTCATCGCCGAGGTGCAGGCCTCGCGGCTCACCGAACGCGGCGCCACCCGCGCTGACGACCGGATGTCCGAGGCGGCCATGGAAGACCGCAAACGGGAGGGCTACTTCTGATGTCGAGCCTGCTGAGGCTGGCCACCGCGGGCAGCGTGGACGACGGGAAGTCCACGCTGGTCGGGCGGCTGCTGTACGACACCAAGTCCGTCCTCGCCGACCAGCTCGACGCGGTCACCCGCGCGTCTGTCGACAAAGGACTGTCCACTCCGGACCTTTCGCTGCTCGTCGACGGCCTGCGCTCGGAGCGCGAGCAGGGCATCACGATCGACGTCGCGTACCGGTACTTCGCCACGCCGAAGCGGTCGTTCGTGCTCGCCGACACCCCGGGGCACGTGCAGTACACGCGCAACACGGTCACCGGCGCGTCCACCGCGCAGCTCGCGGTGCTGCTGGTCGACGCGCGCAACGGCGTGGTCGAGCAGACCCGGCGGCACGCGGCCGTGCTCGCGCTGCTCGGCGTGCCGCAGCTGGTGCTGGCGGTGAACAAGATCGACCTCGTCGGCTACGACGAGAACACCTTCGGCGTCATCGCCAAGGAGTTCACCGCGCACGCGGAATCGCTGGGCTACGACTCGGCGTCGGTCGTCAGCATCCCGGTGTCCGCGCTGGTCGGCGACAACGTGGCCACGCGGTCCGAGCAGACCCCGTGGTACGACGGCCCGTCGCTGCTGGAGCACCTCGAAACCGTGCCGGTGGCACCGGATCCGCACGATTCGGCGCTGCGGTTCCCGGTGCAGTACGTGATCCGCCCGCGCACCGCCGAGTATCCGGACTACCGCGGCTACGCCGGTCAGATCGCCGCCGGAACGGTGCGTCCTGGCGACGAGATTGTCGTGCAGCCGCAGGGGATCCGCAGCCGGGTCGAGCGGATCGACACCGCGGCCGGTCCGCTGGAAGAAGCAGGCGCCGGAACCTCGGTGACGCTGCTGCTCGCCGACGACATCGACATCAGCCGCGGCGACCTGATCGCGGCCGCCGACGCGTCGCCGGAGGTCACTGACGAGATCACCGGCACGCTGTGCTGGCTGTCGTCGAAGCCGCTCAAGACCGGCGCGCGGGTGCTGATCAAGCACGGCGCCCGGACCGTGCAGGGACTCGCCACCGAGTTGCACGCCCGGTTCGACGAGCAGAAACTGTCCAGTGTGGACTCTCCGGAAAGCCTGGAGCTCAACGACATCGGCAGCGTCAGCCTGCGGCTGGCCGAGCCGCTGCCGGTGGACGACTACGGCGTGAGCCCGCGTACCGGCGCGTTCCTGGTGATCGATCCGAAGGACGGCGACACGCTCGCCGCCGGGCTCGTCGGAGAACGGTTCTCGTGACGCCGCCCCTGGTCGCCGTCGCGCACGGCAGTCGTGATCCCCGCTCCGCCGCGACGGTGCGGGCGCTGGTCGACGTCGTCCGTGCGCAGGCGCCGGGGCTGGAGGTGCACGAGTCGTTCCTCGACCTGTCGGAGCCGCGTGTCACCGACGTCCTGCGCGGGCTTTACGCACAGGGGCACCGCTCCGCGGTCGTCGTGCCGTTGTTGCTGGGCAGCGCTTTTCACGCCCGGGTCGACCTGCCCGCGCTGGTCGACGAGGTGGCCGCGGAGTGCCCCGGGTTCCGGATCCGGGTGTCGGACGTGCTCGGCGCCGATCCGGCCCTCGAAGCCGTCGCCCTCGACCGTCTCTCCGGAGCCCGCCGCCGCGGCGGGACCGGGGTGCTGCTGAGCGCTGTCGGCTCCTCGAACCCCGAGGCCAACGCCGTCGTCGCCGGTGTGGCCGCGCGCTGGGAAAAGCGGCTCGGCCTGCCGGTGAGCGAGGCCTTCGCCAGCGCCGCCCAGCCGGACATCCCGGCCGCCGCGGCCCGGCTGCGCGACCGCGGTGCACGGCATCTCGTGGTGGCGTCGTGGTTCCTGGCCCCCGGCCTGCTGCCGGACCGGATCGCGGTGCTGGCCCGCGAGGCCGACCCGAAGGCGTTCATCGCCGGGCCGCTCGCGGACGACCCGCGCGTCGCGGACGTGGTGATCGGCCGGTACGCCGCCGCGATCTCCGGGCTGCTGCGGACCGCCGCCTGACCGAACCGCTCAACGCTGGGCCGAACTGGCCTGGCTCGCCCTGCCGGACCACCGTCGGTAGGCCCGAACGGCCGTTCAGGCCACTCCTACCGCCACAAGGTGAACACTATTCACATTAGCCGTCACGGTGCGCTCCCGTGAACGGTCACTTCTTGACGCGTTGCTTAACCTGCCGGTAACTCTCTAATCGCTGCGCAGCTTTCTCTCTCCCCTCGTGAAACCCGCAGGCAGGAGCACACAGATGAAAGCACCTCACTTTTACCGGCTGGCCGCGCTGACGGCGGTCGCCGCCCTTCCGCTCGCCCTCGCGGCCCCGGCGTCCGCCGCGACCGCGATCACCTTCGACTGCCAGGCCGACGCACCGGTGGTCGGCCCGCAGCAGGTGTCGCTGACCCAGAACGCCGACGTCACCGCGCCCGCGACGGTCGCACCCGGCGGTGCGTTCGACGTCGTCATCGACCCCGCGCCCAACACTGTCCCGAGCGACGTGGGCGGCAACAAGGTCAAGAACATCAACACCTTCGCGCTGAAGTTCCCCGTCCCGGCCAACTCGACCTACGTCAGCGCCGACCTCGCCGGCGGCTCCGGCCTCGGCGACACCGCGCCGACGATCAGCGTCGCCGACGGCGTCGCGACGCTGAGCTTCCCCGGCCCGATCGCCGGCGGTTCGACCTTCGAACTGCCGACCGTCACCGCGCACCTCAAAGCAGGCGACTCCGGCAAGATCGAGACGCAACTGTCCGGCACCAGCTACGACGATCCCGGCCTGACCTTCAAGGCCGTTGCCGGCAGCATCATCGGCGACGTGACCGCGCCGACGGCGTGCTTCCCCAACCCGAGCCCGGTTTTCACCACCACGACCATCGGCTGACCCGGACCGCGGCCACCCGCTGCGCCCGGGTGGCCGCGCCCGGTTCACGGCAGCAACAGTCCCCAGTAGACCGCCCACGGCACGAACACCAGCCCGGCCACGAGCGGTGCGACCGCCCCGCGCCGCCGGTCCGGTTTCCTCAGCCCGCTTACAGTCACCGCCAACGCCACCACGGTCGCGACCGCGAGCGCTTGCATTGCCAGCCACGGCAATGGCCGTCCGACGAGCACCGGTCCGAGATCCTTCATCCCGGACAACTGCGCCCAGCCGAGCATTCCGGCGAACCCGGCGACCGTCGCCGTCCCCAGTCCGGCCAGCCACCGCGACGACCTGGTCCCCTGGCGACGCACCAGCGCAACGATGCCGCCGACCACGAAGCCGCCGAGCAGCAGGGCGAGCGCGATCCCTTGCGCCCAAACAGATTCCCACCAGGACAACGGCCGCAGCGCTTCCGTCGGCCGCTGCGCGAAGGCCGCGGTCTCGACATGCACGCCCTGCCGATCCGCCAGCCACTCCGCGACCGCCGCCGGATAGCCAGGCACGACCCGGGGCAGCCGGTCGAACCCGGCGTCGCTGGTCGCGTACAGATCCGGCCCGCCGCCGGCGATGAACCGGATCGTGTGGTTCGGGTGCCGCGCCAGCGCTTCCGCGAAAATCCGGGAGCTTTCGACCGGTACGTGGTTGATGTCGAGATCGCCCCACAACGCCAGGATCGGCTGTTTCAGCCGCCGCAACACCGGCACCGGGTCGTAATCGGCCTCGGGGAACAGTCCCGCTCCGACCACGAACCGCGTTCCCCGCACCGGCAACGTCGTGCGCAGCGAACCGGAAATCCCTTGGTGGCGAAGGACATTCCCCCAGTACCACGAGGTTTGCCTCGCGCCGCCCCAGCCGGATCCGCCGACCGTGATCACATACGAGATGTCCGCCGTCCGCGTCGCGGCGAGCGGCGCGACCCACGCGCCCTCGCTGAGTCCCCAGACGCCGACCTCCGCGGCTCCCGACTGCGCCCGCACCGCGCGGACAGCCGAGACCAGATCGTCCGCCAGCACGCCGTAATCACGCTGGATCGTGGAATAACCGCTGGCACGCCGGTCGTAGACGAGTGCCGTGACGCCGAGCCGCGTGAACATCTCGGCCTGCACCCGCAGATTGTCCCGCGTCCGCCAGTCCGAACCGCCTTGCAGGACGATCGCGGACTTCGCCGGTCCGTCCGGCCGGAATATCGTGCCGTGCAACGTGATTCCGCCCGAGCCAGTGAAGCTGAGGTCGGCGGACGATTGTGCTGATACCGGCTGGGCGGTCGGCGGGACCGAGCCCAGCACGAGGACCGCGGCGGCGAGCCGCGATTTGCCCCAGGGCAGCATGAAGTGTTCTCCTTGCTTCGGGAGATCGTGCGCGTTTTCCCTTATTCCTGGGTGCCGAGTGGCCGCTCGGCACCCAGGGCCCTCCTCGGATTCAGTCTCCGGCGGCCTCCTTCCCACCCGGTGCCGGGAACACGAGCATCCGCGTCTCGACCCGGCGCGCCCCTTCCGGCGTCTCGTCGTCCGGCCGCTGATACCGCCGCAGCAAGGCGAGATACGCCTCGAAGAAGTCCCCCAGCTCGTCCAGCGTCACGGTGATCGCGCCGCGCGAGTACGGAATCGCGTCCGCCCACTCCCCGAGCCGCGGCCGTTCACGCTCGAACCGCTCGTAGAGTTCGGTGTCGCCCGCAAGCCAGAGCCGGTGCAGCTCGCCGATCGCCGCCTTGGCCGGATCGTCTCGCTCCGCGGGGGGCGGCAGCCGCAGGTCGTAGTCCGCCACCCGCCACCAGCGCTCCCGACCGCGCGCGCGTTCGGGAAGCTCCTCGACGAACCCGTTCTCCGCCAAGACCCGCAGGTTGTAACTGGTGCCGCCGCTGGTCACGCCCAACCGCTCGGCGAGCGTCGTCGACGTCGCCGGTCCAGACGAGGCCAGCGCCTCGAGAATCCGCTGCCGCAGCGGGTTCGCGAGCGCCTTGAGCGCCTTCAGATCAGCGGGACGATGCTCTGCCATGCTCCCAAGATAGCGGTGCACGAGTTTTCGTGCACGAGTTTTCGTGCATCAACTTCACACCCGCTCCCCGGCAGGCGGTGTGCGAAAGTGTCAGGCATGGCTGACGAACTGGTGCACTACGAGGTGGCGGCCGGCATCGCCACGATCACCCTGGACTCCCCGCACAACCGCAACGCGCTGTCGGCGCAGCTGCGGCGGGAACTGAGCGAGTCGCTGACGAAGGCTCGCGAGGACGACGCGGTGCGCGTGGTGCGGCTGACCCACACCGGTCCGGTCTTCTGCGCGGGCATGGACCTGAAGGAGGCCCGTGGCGCCGGTTCGTCCGACCAGGGCGTGAACGAGTTCCCGCAGATCCTGGACCAGCTGTGGACGAGCCCGAAACCGGTCGTCGCACGCCTGGCGGGCCCGGCTCGCGCGGGCGGCATCGGCATGGTCGCCGCGTGCGACATCGCGGTCGCGGTCCCGGAAGCGACGTTCGCCTTCTCGGAGGTCCGGATCGGCGTTGTCCCGGCGGTCATCAGCCTGACGGTGCTCCCGAGGCTGAACGCCCGGGCCGCGCACGAACTCTTCCTGACCGGCGACGTCTTCGACGCGAAGCGCGCGGTGGAGATCGGCCTGCTGAACGCCTGCGTCCCTGCCGAGGACCTGGACAAGACGGTCGAGGGCTACCTCAAGTCGCTGACCCTCGGCGGCCCGAATGCCTTGGCCGCCACGAAGGAACTGCTGGCCCGCCCGCGTCCGGCGACCCCGGCCGAAGGCTTCGCCGGCATGAACGCCCTGTCCGCGGGCTTCTTCGCGAGCGAAGAAGGACAGGAAGGCATCCAGGCTTTCGCCCAGAAGCGCAAGCCGAACTGGGTCCCGCAGGACTGACGCTGTCGGTGAGGGCAACCCTCAGGGAACCTGATTCCCTCAGGGTTCCCCTCACGGCCGTCAGGAATCCACCAGCACCAGGGTCAGCCGCCGCTCGCCGGAGCCCATCGCGCGCTGCGCGTCCGACAACACGCTGCGCACCGCCAGATACGTCTTGGGCTCGGCCGCCTTCAATCCGTCCGACCCGGTCCAGATCAGCACGTGCTCGCCGGACGGCAGCCAGGACAAATCCGTGAGCAGGTCGTACAAGGCGTCCAGATTCCGTCCGAAATAAGACGGGAAAGAAAGCGCCTCGCCGATCGCGTCCAGCGCCGACAGCTTGTCCAGCGTCCGCGTTCCGTCGACCCGATGCGGATAAGCCCCGCGCGCGAACGCCGCGTCCGCCGCGGCCCGCGCCGTCTCCCCGCTCACCGTGCGGGATCCACAACGACGAACGACGCGTAATGATCCGCTGTGTAGTACAACTCTTTCCCCGCCCCCGTGATCAGCCGGCGCGCCCCTCGGTCCGGGCTTCCCGGCGTTTTCACGGTGTACTCGTGGTAATAGCCGTTCTTCTCCGCGGGAAGCACTTTTTCCCGGTTCTGGAAGACGACGTCGTCATTGCGCGGATACGGGTAAGGCCCGCCCTTCTGGATCAGGTTCCACGTGTCTTTCGCCTGCGAAGGCAGCGAGGACAACGGTTTGACCGGCAGCTTGGAATCCGCCCCCGGCACCTTCCCGGAAGCGGCGCCGGGAGCACCCGAGGAGGACGCGGGCGCCGGCGAATCCGGGGAGCCGGCGGTTTCCTTGACGAGCCACCCGCCGAGCACCAGCACGAGGAGACCGACGAGCGCGGCGGTGATCCGCCTACGGTTGACCATGGTGTGCCAGCTTAGGAGCGGCCGGGACCGTCGTCGTCACGGGCCGTGCCGAACCAGCGGCCGAAGCGTTCGACCAGCTTGTCGATGGCCCACGCGGCGAGCAGGCAGAGCGGCACGAGCACCGCCATCACCAGCACGAACTGCACGGGGAACCAGGCTTGGGCAAGCCACAGCTCGACCCCGTCCCACCAGTTGGCCAGGCCCTCGAACACGAGTGTGAGCCTACGCGCGCTCGCCTGCGCCGGGTCGGGCAGGGGAGGTAGGTTGCTGCCATGTTCGCCGTATACGCGCAGGAACCCAACGCCGAGTCCCCGCTCGATTCGCTGGTCGTCGGCGAGCGGCCGGAACCCGAGGTGCCCGAAGGCTGGGTCCGGGTGCACGTCAAAGCCGCCAGCCTGAACATGCACGACCTGTGGACTTTGCGCGGTGTCGGCATCAAACCCGACCAGTTCCCGATGATCCTCGGCTGCGACGGAGCGGGCACGCTCGACGACGGCACCGAGGTCGTGCTGCACTCGGTGATCAACGCGCCGGGCTGGCAGGGCGACGACACGCTCGACCCGAAGCGCACCCTGCTCACCGAAAAGCACCAGGGCACGTTCGCCGACCAGGTCGTGGTCCCGGCCCGCAACGCGGTGCCGAAGCCGGCCGGACTGAGCTTCGCCGAGGGCGCGACGATGGGCACCGCGTGGCTCACCGCGTACCGGATGCTGTTCGTGAAGTCGGGTCTGCGGCCCGGCCAGACGATGCTGGTGCAGGGCGCGTCCGGCGGGGTGTCGACCGCGCTCATCGCGCTCGGCCGCGCGGCCGGGTTCCGGGTGTGGGTCACCGGGCGCAGCGAGGAGAAGCGCGCGCTGGCCGAGACCGTCGGCGCGCACCAGACGTTCGAGTCCGGCGCGCGGCTGCCCGAGCGGGTGGACGCGGTGTTCGAGACCGTCGGCAAGGCCACCTGGGGCCACACGCTGAAATCGCTGAAGCCGGGCGGCGCGGTCGTGGTGTCCGGTTCGACCAGCGGCCCCGACCCGTCGGCCGACCTGCAGCGGGTGTTCTTCCTGCAGCTGCGGGTCCTCGGCTCGACCATGGGCACCCGCGACGAGCTGGCCGATCTGCTCGCCTACCTCGATCTGAAGGGCATCAAGCCGCAGATCGGCACCGAGCTCCCCCTCACGGAGGCCCCCGCGGGATTCGCCGCGATGGCCGCCGGGGAGACCGCGGGCAAGATCGTCTTCACCCGCTGATCCTGATCGCACCGCGCTGGCCTGGGCTTTTCGTCGTCGCATGCGCCCAGGCCAGTGCTTTTACCTGTTCTCCAGTGAATCGTCAACACCCCGGCTTCGCAATCAGATAGTGACCCCCGAAGTTCCACCAGAACTCGACCTTGGGCGGTTAACCTGGAGAACATGACCGCGACGCAGCGGCCAGTCCCGGCCGGCCGGGACGGTCGGCACCCCAGCGAACCGGAGCCGATCCGGGAATCCTTCCGGCGCTTCGCCGGGATCCGCACGCGCGTGCTGGAGGTCGGCCCGCCCGTCGCGGAGGCGCCCGCACCGAAGCGGACGCGCCGCAAGGGTGCCGAGAAACCCCGCGCTCCCCGTCTCGTGTTGCTCCACGGGTATTGCGACAGTGCCGACACGTGGCGTCCGGTACTCGGAGAACTAGCCGCGGCGGGCATCGCCGCGATCGCCGTCGATCTTCCCGGCTTCGGCGACGCGCAGCCGCTGCGCCCCGGCCCGATGCTGCCCCAGCTCGACGCGTTCACCGCCGCGGTGGTGCGCGAGCAGGCCGTGCTCGGCCCGGTCGTGCTCGCGGGCAACTCGCTCGGCGGCACGATGAGCCTGCGCGCGGCGCAGAACCACCGGCTGCCGACCCACGGCGTGGTGTCGATCGCCGCGCCCGGTTTCGTCGACTCGTGGCTGGTGCGCACGGTCGGGCGCAATCCGCTGCCGCTGCGGCTGTACTCCTCGCTTCCGTTGCCGGTGCCGGGTTTCCTGGTCCGCGCGGTAGCCGAACAGCTCGTGCCGCGGATCCTCTACGCCGACTCGCGCCGGGCGGACGCGGGCCAGGTCCGGCGGTTCACCACGCTCTTTCCCGACTACCGGGCCACCACGTCCCGGCTCGAAGAAGCCCGGCAGCTGGTCGCGGAGCTGGCCGACGCCTACCGGCTCGACCAGATCAAGATCCCGCTGCTCGCGGTCGCGTGCGGCAAGGACAAGCTGGTGACGGCCGCGTCCGGGCGGAAGCTGCACACCCTGGTGCCGCACAGCAGGCTCGTCGTGCGCGAGGACTGGGGCCACTGCCCGCAGCTGGACGATCCGGCCGAGGTCGCGGAGCTGCTCACGTTCTTCTGCGCGGGCGCGATCCGCTCGGCCGCCCGGCCGGTGCCCACGGTCAGCGACATCGAGGGCGACTCCGCGACCGGGTGAAGCAGGCTGCCAAGATCGTCACACTCTGGAGTCGGTGACAGGCACGGCGCCTCCGGGTACGGTGCCCTGCCAAGGCCCGGAACCCGGGTCCTGCGAACCATCAGTCTGAGGAGACATCGATGTCAGCTCCGCGCGGCGGCCCTAACCTGGGCTCCGGGTCCGGGATCTTCCGGCGGAAGCCGATCGAAACCATCGAGCAGATCGGCGAAAGCGGCCTGCAGCGCACGCTCGGCCTGCGGCAGCTGACCGCGATCGGCGTCGGCGGCATCATCGGCGCGGGCATCTTCTCGCTCGCCGGGGCGGTCGCGAACAAGACCGCGGGCCCCGCCGTGCTGATCTCGTTCCTGATCGCGGGCATCGCGAGCGCCGCGGCGGCGTTCTCCTACGCCGAGTTCGCCGGCCTCATCCCGCGCGCGGGTTCGGCTTACACCTACGGCTACGCGGTGCTCGGCGAGATCGTCGGCTGGTTCATCGGCTGGGACCTGCTGCTGGAGTACACCGCGATCGTGTCCGTGGTCGCGATCGGGATTTCCGGCTACTTCAACGACTTGCTGGGCTTCCTGCACGTCTCGCTGCCGCACTGGATGTCCGGCGCACCCGGCACCGAACCCGCGGGAGTCGAACCAGGGTCGTACAAGGTCAACCTGTTCGCGGTGCTGCTCTGCCTGCTGATCGCCTTCATTCTCAACCAGGGCATGAAAAACGCGGCGCGCTTCGAAACGCTGCTGGTGTACCTGAAGGTCGGCCTGGTGCTGCTGGTGATCGTGGTCGGCGCCTTCCACATCCAGAGCGGCAACTACAGCAACTTCTTCCCGTTCGGCCTCAGCGGCGCGTTCACCGGCGCGGCAACGGTGTTCTTCGCGGTCTTCGGCTACGACGCCATGTCCACCGCGGCGGAGGAGTCTCAGGACTCGCAGAAGCACATGCCGAAGGCGATCATCTACTCGCTGGCGATCTCGATGGTGCTGTACGTGCTGGCCTGCCTGGTCCTGACCGGCATGGTGAAGTACACCGACATCAACCCGGAAGCGGCCTTCTCGAGCGCGTTCGCGAAGGTCGGCCTCGGCTGGCTGGGCGCGATCATCGCGGTGGGCGCCATCATCGGCATCCTGACGGTCCTGTTCACGTTCTTGATGGGCGCGACGCGCGTGGGCTACTCGATGAGCCGCGACGGCCTGCTGCCGAAGTGGTTCTCGAAGACCCATCCGGTGCGCAAGGTCCCTTCGCGCATCACGTGGATCCTGGGCGGCGCTTCGGCGTTGATCGCGGGCCTGCTCCCCATCGGCGAGGCCGCGGAACTGACGAACATCGGCATCCTGCTGGCCTTCGTGGTCGTGTGCATCGCGGTGATCGTGCTGCGCTACAAGCGCCCGGAACTGCCGCGCACGTTCAAGACGCCGGGCATGCCGGTGGTCCCGATCATCGGCGTGGTGTTCTCGATCTGGCTGATCACCTTCCTGAAGCCGGAAACCTGGCTGCGCTTCGCGATCTGGTTCGTGATCGGCATGGTGATCTACTTCGCCTACGGCAAACGCCACTCCGCGATGGAACGCGGCGAGGACGCGGGCGACGGCGACCCGGGCGGGTTGAAGTCCACTTCGGACTGATCTCTTCGGCCGGGTTGATCGGGCTGTGCTGCGGGGGACGCCTTCGGCGGCGTCCCCCGCATTTTCGCGTGCGCGGCCGGCGATCCGCCCGGAGGCTCCTGGAACGGGTCCGCTCGGGAACTCCGGCTCACTGCCACGGTGGCCCGCCCGTGCACAATCGGGCATCGTTCCCGGTCCACGAGCGCACATCGCCTCCGCGCAAACCGGCGCTTCCCGCGACTGGATCACGCATAGTTACTCAAGCCGCTCCGCCGCCGAGTCATCCCGCGAACGCCGGGCCGCGCCGGAAGCTCAGCGCAGCCAGCAACTCCACCGCGGGACCCGAGCACAGCAACCGCCAAGCCGTTGTGGTCCCCGCCCCTCGCCGCGGCGGATTCTCAGCGCAACCGGCCAAGCCATCGCGATCCCCGCCCCCACCCCAGCAGACACTCAACGCAACCGATCGAGCCGTTCCGCCGCCGCCTTTGCCTCGGTGCGCAGGCGGGCCACGATCGAGGCCGCTGAACCGTCACCGGCGAGCGGGTAAGTCTGGCCCGCCCACAACGACATCGCCTCCGGGTCACCGGCTTTGGCGGCCGCCGCGCGGACCGGTTTGCTCAGGTGGTGCAGTTGCGGGTACGCGGCGGGCGCGTTCGCGGAAAGGTCGCTCAGGACGCGGTTCACCATGCCCCGCGCCGGACGTCCGCTGAACGCGCGCGTGAAAGCCGTCGCCCGGCCAGCTTCGGCGAGCGCGCGGCGCTGGGTGTCGCCGGTGCCGGCTTCCGTCGCGAGCAGGAAAGCCGTGCCCAGCTGGGCCGCCGACGCACCGGCGGCCAGCACGGCCGCGACGTCGGCACCGTTGACCAGTCCCCCGGCCGCGATCAACGGCAGGCTCGTGCGCGCGCCGAGCAACCGCAGCAGCGCGAGCAGGCCGTATTCCTCGCCGCCGGCCGGGTTGCCCGGGTCGTCGGTGAACAGACCGCGGTGCCCGCCGGCTTCGAAGCCCTGCACGACCAGCGCGTCCGCTCCGCGCGCGGCGGCGAGGTCGGCTTCCTCCGGGTTCGTGACGGTGACCGCGACCTTGCCGCCCGCCTCGTGGATCCGCTGCACCTCGGCGGACGTCGGCGCACCGAAAGTGAACGACACCACCGGAATCCGGTGCCGCACGACGAGGTCGAGCTTCGCCGGGTACTCGTCATCGTCCCAGACCGCGTCGCCGAGTTCGACGCCGTAGCGGACGGCTTCGGCGAGCAGGCGTTCGCGGTGCGCGCTGAGGTCGGCCACCGACCGGCCGCCGGGGACGAACAGGTTGACGCCGAACCGGCCGCCGGTGAGGTCGGCGGTGTGCGCGATCCGGGCGTCCAGCGTCTCCGGGCTGGCGTAGCCGGCGGCGAGAAAACCGAACCCGCCCGCGTCCGTGACGGCGCCGACCAGCTGCGGAGTCGTCGGCCCGCCCGCCATCGGCGCCACGATCACCGGGAACTCGAGATCATCGAACATGCCCCGAGCCTAGTGCCGGACCGGAAATGCGCCGGGCCGCCGCCGCGTTGCAGAAGAGCATGACGGCAACCCTGGAACAGCTCCGCGCGCTGACGGTGGAGGAGAACGGCCTCGCCACCGTGGCCACGACCCGCGCCGACGGCACCGTGCACGCGTCCGTGGTGAACGCGGGCATCCTGGACGACCCGGTGACCGGCACGCCGAGCGTGGGCTTCGTAGCCGTCGGCGGCGCGCGCAAACTGGCCCTGCTGCGCCGCAACGGCCACGCGACCGTGACGTTCCGCCGCGGCTGGCGCTGGCTCTCGGTGACCGGCCCGGTCCGCCTGATCGGCCCGGACGACCCCGACCCCGCCTTCCCGGCCGACGGCCTCCCGCCCCTGCTGCGCGAGGTGTTCCGAGCCGCCACCGGCACCCACGACGACTGGGCGGAGTACGACCGCGTGATGGCCGCCGAACGCCGCGCCGCGGTGTTCGTGGAGGTGGGCAGAATCATCGGGAACGGCTGAGCGAACCTCGGTGCCAGGCGTGCCGAGTTCGACCCGGCCCCTCAACCCTCCCGACCAGCGCCTCGGGCACCACCCGGACCGGGAACGGCCGCCGCGCTGGGAAAACCTCGGCTCCCGCGGACTTGGCGACCTGCTGATAGACGCCGTCCTCGTCCAGTTCGAACACAGTCAACTCCGGTGCGGCCGGGTCGATCACCCAGTAACTCGGCACCCGCAGCCGTTCGTAGACCGCTTTCTTGGTGTTCAGATCGTGGATCGACGTGCTCGGCGACAGAACCTCGACGGCGAGTACGGGCGGCACGGGCAGGTCCTTGGCGGTGAAGTCTTCGCCGCGGCCGACCAGAACGTCCGGCTGCAGCTCCATCCGGTCGCCGACGTGCACGGCGAATGGTGCGCCGAGGACGTCGAACTCCGGCGGGCAAGCCGCCTCCAGCACGTGGTGGAGCCGGTATCCGATCTTCTGGTGTCGATACCCGGGCACCGGAGTCACGAGCAGCACTCCGTCGATGAGTTCGTAACGCCTGCCGTCATCCGGCATCCCCTCGAGGTCGTGCACCGTCATGGGCCCCGACCCGGAAGGATTCTGGATGTCCGCTACGACCGTCATGGTCGCTCTCCTTTCCCCGTTCGCGCCAGAGACTCCCTGTCAGCAATTGAGAACACCAGACCCCACCGACAAAAAACGGCGGCCCCGGAAACCCGGAGCCGCCGTTCACCCGAAGGTGGAACTACTTCTTGTTCTTCCCGTTGTCCTCAGTGGACAGTGCCGCGACGAAGGCCTCCTGCGGCACTTCCACCCGGCCGACGGTCTTCATCCGCTTCTTGCCTTCCTTCTGCTTCTCCAGCAGTTTCCGCTTCCGCGAGATGTCGCCGCCATAGCACTTGGCGAGCACGTCCTTGCGGATGGCGCGGATCGTTTCGCGCGCGATGATCCGCGAGCCGATCGCCGCCTGGATCGGGACCTCGAACTGCTGGCGCGGAATCAGCTCGCGCAGCCGCGTCGCCATGCGGTTTCCGTACGTGTAGGCGGCGTCCTTGTGCACGATCGCGGAGAACGCGTCCACCGTCTCGCCCTGGAGCAGGATGTCGACCTTCACCAGGTCCGCCACCTGCTCGCCGGACTCCTCGTAGTCGAGCGACGCGTAGCCGCGCGTGCGCGACTTCAGCGTGTCGAAGAAGTCGAAGATGATCTCCGCCAGCGGAATCGTGTAGCGCAGCTCGACGCGGTCCTCGGACAGGTAGTCCATGCCCAGCAGGGTGCCGCGCTTCGCCTGGCACAGCTCCATGATCGTGCCCACGAACTCCGACGGCGCGAGGATGCTCACCTTCGACACCGGCTCGTGCACCTCGGCGATCTTGAGCCCAGTCGGCCAGTCCGACGGGTTCGTGACGACGACCTCGCTGCGGTCCTCCAGCACCACGCGGTACACCACGTTCGGCGCGGTCGAGATCAGGTCAAGGCCGAACTCGCGCTCCAGCCGGTCCCGGGTGATCTCCAGGTGCAGCAGGCCGAGGAAACCGCAGCGGAAGCCGAAGCCCAGCGCGACCGACGTCTCCGGCTCATAGGTCAGCGCGGCGTCGTTGAGCTGCAGCTTCTCCAGCGCCTCGCGCAGCTCCGGGTAATCCGAGCCGTCCACCGGATACAGCCCGGAGAACACCATCGGCTTCGGTTCGCGGTACCCGGCGAGCGGTTCCGTCGCGCCGTGCCGCTCGGACGTCACGGTGTCGCCGACCTTCGACTGGCGCACGTCCTTCACGCCGGTGATCAGGTAGCCGACCTCGCCGACGCCGAGTCCCTTGCTGGCCTTCGGCTCCGGCGAGATGATCCCGACCTCGAGCAGCTCGTGCGTCGCGCCGGTCGACATCATCTTGATCTTCTCCCGCGGCGTGATCTTGCCGTCCACCACGCGGATGTAGGTGACGACGCCGCGGTAGGTGTCGTAGACCGAGTCGAAGATCATCGCGCGGGCGGGCGCGTCCGCGTCGCCGACCGGCGGCGGGACCTGGCGCACGCATTCGTCCAGCAGCTCGGTCACGCCCATGCCGGTCTTCGCCGACACGCGCAGCACGTCCGAGGGCTCGCAGCCGATGATGTGCGCGATCTCCGCCGCGTACTTCTCCGGGTCCGCCGAGGGCAGGTCGATCTTGTTCAGCACCGGGATGATGTGCAGGTCGTTCTCGAGCGCGAGGTACAGGTTCGCGAGCGTCTGCGCCTCGATCCCCTGCGCGGCGTCGACCAGCAGGATCGCGCCCTCGCACGCCTCAAGCGCCCGCGAGACCTCGTAGGTGAAGTCCACGTGGCCGGGCGTGTCGATCAGGTGCAGGACATAATCTTGTGCACCGCCCTGGCCGTCCTTGATCTTCCACGGCAGCCGGACGTTCTGGGCCTTGATCGTGATGCCGCGTTCCCGCTCGATGTCCATGCGGTCGAGGTACTGCGCGCGCATGGCTCGCTCCTCGACGACGCCGGTCAGCTGCAGCATCCGGTCCGCCAGCGTCGACTTGCCGTGGTCGATGTGGGCGATGATGCAGAAGTTGCGGATCAACTCCGGCGGCGTGAAGGTGGTGTCGGCGAACGTCTTGGGCGCTGTCACTCGGGCTGTCCTCGGGATGGTGGGGGATGTCCGTGCCCCATCGTCCCATGGACCTCCGGGTGCGGGTGGGGGTCATCCCCGATGCGGCCCCGCGCGTCTCGTGGTGACCTCGAAGCATGAGCACTTCACCCTCCCCCGCGCCGCCCGGTCCCGGCGTCCTCGACGCCGCCCTCGACCGGGCCTTCGGCCATCCCAGCGGCCTGCTGGGCAGGCTCGGCGGCAAGCTGATGGCGATCGGCAACGCCGCGACCGAGCACCGCGTCGTCGACCTGGCCCGCCTCGAACCCGACGAGACCGTGCTCGTCGTCGGCCCCGGACCCGGGGTCGGCCTCGACGCGGCGAGCAAACTCGCCGGCGAGGTGATCGGCGTCGAACCCTCCCCGCAGATGCGCGACCTCTGCACGGACCGCTGCGGCGACCGCGCCGAGGTGCGCGCGGGCAGCGCGGCCCGGACCGGCTGCGCGGACGCGTCCGCGGACGTCGTGCTGACCGTGAACAACGTCCAGTTCTGGGAAGACCGCCCGGCGGCCTTCGCCGAGCTGTTCCGCGTGCTGCGGCCGGGCGGGCGGCTGCTGCTCTCGGCGCACGAGAAGTGGCTTCCGGTGACGCGGCACGAGCTGGCCGGCGAAGCCGCCGCGGCCGGATTCACCGACCTGCAGACCTGGACCTGGGACCCGCCGGGGTTCGCCGCGCTCGCCGCCCAGCTCCGGGCCGGGAAACCGGCCTAGCGCTGGTCGCGGCGCAGCGGGTGGTCTTCCGGGACCTCGACGAGCACGATCCGCAGCCCGTCCGGGTCGGCGATCCACGCCTCGTCGGTGCCCCACGGTTCGCGCCGGGCCTCGCGCACCGGTTCGACCCCGCGTCCGGCCAGTTCGGCCAGCGTCGCCGGGAGATCGCGGACCTGGAGGAAGAGGTTGACGTCCGGACCGGGCCCCTCCTCGCCCGTGCCGACCACTTCGATCGACCCGCCGCCGGCGAAAAACCGCGTGCCGCCGGGGAACTCGCGCTCGATCGCGAGGCCGAGGGCGTCGCGGTAGAACGCGGTGGACAGCTCGTGGTCGCGGGGGTGGATCAGCACCCGGCTGCTCAGTACGTCCATGGCTCCTGCCTACCCGAGCGGCTCAGGCGACCGCAATCGCAGCGATCCCGGCCAGCACCACCAGCGATCCGGCGAGGCGGCGGGCCGCGTTGCGCTCGCGCAGCACGAGCCAGGCGGCGACCCCGCCGAAGACGATCGACAATTCGCGCGCCGGCGCGACGAGGCTGACCGGCGCGATCCGCAGGGCGTACAGGACCAGCAGGTAGCTGGCCGGCGAGGCGAGCCCGACGATCAGCACCTCGCGCCGGTGGTCGCGCCACAGCCGCTTGATCTCCGAGCGGCCGCGCGCGGCGGTCGGCGCGAGCAGGATGCTCTGGCCGATCGCGCCGCCGCCGAAGTAGACGAGCGGAGGCACGCCGAGCGACGTGACCGAGTGCGCGTCCCAGAGCGTGTAAGCCGCGATGACCACGCCGGTGGCGACCCCGTAGCACACCCCCGCGCGGCGAGCCCGGGCGTCGCCGGTGCCGCCGCCGAGGCTGATCACCAGGACGCCCGCGACGACGAGGAAGGCCCCGATCAGCCCGAGCACGCCAGGCCGTTCGCCCAGGATCGTGACCGCCACGAGCACCGACACCAGCGGCCCGGTCCCGCGGGCCAGCGGGTAGACGATGGACAGGTCGCCGACCTCGTATCCGCGCTGCAGCACGATCCCGTAGGCCACGTGCAGGACCGCGGTGCCCGCGGCGGCGAGCAGCCAAGTCCACTGCGGACGTTCCGGTTCGACGGCCAGCGCGACCGCGATCACCGGGAGCATCGCCGCCGCGGAAACCGTGTAGTACAGCCAGACGAACCGCGGGCCGCCGGAAACCCGTTTGGCGGCGAGGTTCCACACGGCGTGCACGACCGCGGCGACGAGAACCATGGCGAGGGCAGTGGTGTTCATCCGGACCCCTTCAGGTTTCCAGCGCACGCTGAAGACCGGGTCCTCCAGGCTTTTGTCCCGTCAGATGAACGGCGGGGGCTCGGTGTCCCGCCGAAGGTGCCGCTCGGACCAGGCCCGCCCGCCCTCGTTGTCTTCGCGACCCGCTCTGCGGGACCACGGGCAGGCGACGGAACCCTAGGCACTACCGAAGCCCACCGTAACCGAGCCAAGGCCGGGATGCCGAGCGCTCGCGTGCCCCGGGCGGTCTCCGGGGCTGGCCGCGGCACCGCGAACAGGGCTGTTAAGATTTTCGACTGTTGCCGTGCGGCATTCCGTCAGGGAGGAAACCCGGCAGTCCCCTCGGGACTGATCCGGAGCCACACGAACGCGGCAGCGACCTTCACCGAGTGAAAGAGGAACGCCTCCATGGCCAACATCAAGTCGCAGGTCAAGCGCATCACGACGAACGAGAAGGCGCGGCAGCGCAACCTGGCGATCCGGTCCTCGGTGAAGACCGCGATCCGCAAGTTCCGCGAGGCCGCCGAAGCCGGTGACAAGGACAAGGCCCTCGAACTGCAGCGCGACGCCGCTCGCAAGCTCGACAAGGCCGTCACCAAGGGCGTGATCCACGCCAACCAGGCCGCGAACAAGAAGTCGGCTCTCGCGAAGCGCGCGAACCAGCTCTGAGCGCAGTCTTTCCGGAAGGCCCGGCGGCTTCGGCTGCCGGGCCTTTTCCGCGTCCTGGGGATTCGCGACCGGGCCTCCGCCGCCAACCGCGAGGGCTCCCGTCAGCGGTCTCCCTTGGCCGCGACCACGTCGAGGACCGCGCGCTGCAGTGCGTAATTCGCATCGGCCGCCGCGCCCTTGACCTCGGCGTTCAGCCGCGCCACGACGCGCATCGCGGTCGCCAGGCCGTCCTGGCCCCAGCCGCGCGACTGGCCTTGCGCCTTGCGGATCTTCCACGGCGGCATGCCCAGTTCGCCCGCCATCTGGTTCGGGTTGCCGCGCCCGGCCGCGGACACGCGAGCGATCGTGCGCACGGCGTCGGCCAGCGCGTCGGCCACCAGGACGTGCGGAACGCCCAGTTGCATCGCCCACTGCAATGACTCCATCGCGGCGGCCCGGTCGCCCGCGACGGCCTTTTCCGCCACCGCGAAGCCGGTCACGTCGGCGCGTCCGGTGTGGTAGCGGCGCACCGCCTGCTCGTCGACGGCTCCCCCGGTGTCAGCGACCAGCTGGGTAGCGGCCGAGGACAGTTCACGCAGATCCGAGCCGACCGAGTCGAGCAGCGCCATCAGTCCCGCGGCGTCGATTTTGCCGCCCACGCGGCGCACCTCGTTGCGCACGAACGCCTCGCGCTCGGCCGGCTTGGTGAGCTTCGGGCATTCGGTGATTTCCGCGCCCGCTTTTTTCAACGCGCCCGGCAGCGCCTTCGCGGCCTTGCTCCGCCCGCCGCCGCTGTGCACCACCACGAGGACGATGCCCTCGGCCGGCACCTTCACGTACGCGAGGACCGCGTCGGACAGCTCCTGCGAGATGTCCTGCGCCGACTCCAGCACGATCACGCGCCCCTCGGCGAACAGCGACGGACTCACCAGCTCGGCCAGCACCGGCGGTGTGAGATCGGACACCCGCATGCGCGTGAGGTCCGCCGTCGGGTCCGCGGCCTTGGCCGCGTCGAGGGACGCTCGCACAGCCCGTTCGATGAGCAGTTCTTCCTCGCCCGTGACGAGGTGCAGCGGCGCGGGTGCGGTGGTCACCCCGCCATCTTCTCACCCGGCCGCCGGGCCGCCCGCTCCGGTGATGTGGGCCGCCTCCGTGGCACGAGCTGATCGGGATGTCGTACGGTGTAGCCGAGGACGCGCCCACCGGCGCTCCGACAACCGAATACCGCTCATCCAGAGGGGCAGAGGGAACGGCCCGACGAAGCCCCGGCAACCGGCGTACAGCCTGTCACCCCGCGATCGCGGGGTAGCTGACGACCACGGTGCCAATTCCGGCCCGCTTCGGCGGGGCAGATGAGGAAAGGAACCTCGCGATGACTGCAGCCCTCAGCGCCACCTCCGCCAACAAGACGATCGACCTCGGTCCGGCCGTCGAACTGGTGTCGAAGGAAGAAGGGCACCGGCAGCCGCTCGCTCCGGAATTCGTCTCCGCCGAAGACTTCTCTCCGCTCGAGGTCGCCTACGACTTCGGCCGCGTCCGCCGCGAGGACATCGAGGCGGGCCCGCGCAACATCTGGCGTTACAAGAAGCTCCTTCCCGTCCCCTCGACCGTCGAGGAGACCCCGAACACCGAACCCGGCTGTACCCGGCTCGTGCGCGCGGACCGGCTCGCGAAGGAGCTCGGCCTCAAGCGCGTGTGGGTCAAGGACGACACCGGAAACCCGACGCACTCGTTCAAGGACCGCGTGGTCGCCGTCGCGCTCGCGGCCGCCCGCGAGTTCGGCTTCGAGGTCCTCGCGTGTCCCTCGACCGGCAACCTGGCCAACGCGACCGCCGCCGCGGCGGCCCGCGCCGGCTGGCGGTCGGTCGTGCTGATCCCGAAGAGCCTCGAACGCGCGAAGATCCTCACCACCGCCGTCTACGACGGCGACCTGATCGCCGTCGACGGCAACTACGACGACGTGAACCGGCTCGCCACCGAACTGGCCGCCGAGCACCCGAAGTGGGCGTTCGTGAACGTCAACGTCCGCCCGTACTACTCCGAAGGCTCGAAGACGCTCGCCTACGAGGTCGCCGAGCAGCTCGGCTGGCGCATCCCCGAGCAGATCGTCGTGCCGATCGCCTCCGGTTCCCAGCTCACCAAGGTGGACAAGGGTTTCCGCGAACTGGGCCAGCTCGGTCTCGTGGACGCCAGCCCGTACCAGGTGTTCGGCGCACAGGCCACCGGCTGCTCGCCGGTCTCCGCCGCGTACCGCAACGGCCACGACGTCGTCCAGCCGGTCAAGCCGGACACCATCGCCCGCTCGCTCGCGATCGGCAACCCGGCCGACGGCCCGTACGTGCTCGACGTGGTCAACCGCACCGGCGGCGCGATCGAGGACGTCACCGACGAAGAGGTCGTCGAAGGCATCCGGCTGCTCGCGCGCACCGAAGGCATCTTCACCGAGACCGCGGGCGGCGTCACCGTGGCGACCGCGAAGAAGCTCGTCGAAACCGGCAAGCTCGACCCGGACGCCGAAACCGTCCTCCTCATCACCGGCGACGGCCTCAAGACCCTCGACGCGGTCGAGAACCACATCGGCCCGAAGGCCACCGTGCCGCCGTCCGCCGAAGCCGTCGCCAAGGCGCTCGGCTACTGACGCACCGGCCCGGGGTCCGCCGCACTACCGCGGCGGACCCCGCGGCTCGCCCCGGCGCACGACCGCCGGCCCGCTTCCTCCGGGCAGGACGGCAGTGTCGCCGTCCACATCGGTCCGGGTGACCAGCACTCCCATCGTCCCGAGAACGTCCATTGTGGACTTGCTCGGATGCCCGTACCCGTTGCCCGCGCCGACGCTGATCAGCGCCGTGCGCGGCCGCACCGCCGCGAGGAACTGCGGCAGCGAGTACCTCGATCCGTGATGCGGCACCTTCAGGATGTCCGCCCGCAGGTCCGCGCCCTCGGCGAGCAAGTCCGCCTGTGCGGCCAGTTCGACGTCTCCAGTCAGCAATACCCGGCCAGCCGGGGTTTCGGCGCGCAGGACGACCGAACTGTTGTTGATCATCGTGCCGTCCTGCAACGCCGGTGCGCGAGTAGTGGCATAGCGCGGACCGAGCACCTCCAGCGACAGCCCCGGCCACTCCAGCCGCTGCCCGTCGCTCAACTGCACCAGCGGCACGCCACGACGCCGCGCTTCGCCGGAGACCGACTGCCACGCCCACGCCGGAGCACGCCCTGGCCCTACCGCGATCGCACCGACTGTTCTTCCGTCGAACACCGAGACGAGTCCGCCGATGTGATCCGCGTGCAGGTGACTCAGCACGAGCAACGGCACCCGATCGACGCCCAGCCTCCGCAGGCATTCGTCGACCGGCTCTGGCTCCGGCCCGGTGTCGACGACCACGGCGCGGCCAGGCTCAGCAGTGGCCAGGACGACCGCATCTCCTTGTCCGACATCGCATTCCACCATCGCCCAGCCGCCTGGCGGCCAGCCAGGCGCCAGGACTGTGGCCGGTACGACCGTCAGCAGCACGACGACCAGTCCGATCGCCACCAGCAGCCGGAGCCGGCGAAACCGCGCCGCCACCACGACGACGACCAGCAGGGCCGCCGCGCACAATCCGCCCCACCAGCCACCGGGCCACGACAGCGCCGCGCCCGGCGCTCTCGCACCGTGCCGGGCGACGGTGATCAGCCATCGGGCTTCCGGATCTGCCGCATGGATCAGCACCCGTCCCGCACCTGGCCACCATGGTCCGACGACTGTTGCCAGCACTCCCAGCACAGTCACCGGCGCGACTACCGGTGCCGCAAGGACATTGGTCACGACTGAGACCAGGCTGACCGTGCCCGCCATACCGGCGATGACGGGAGCGGTGACCACGAACGCGGCTAGCGGAACAGCCAGGCCTTCGGCGTAACCGGCTGGAACTCCCCTTCGTACCAGCGAATCTGCCCAGCGCGGCGCGAGCAGCACCAGTCCTGCCGTAGCGAGAACCGAAAGCGCGAAGCCGAAATTACCCGCCATCGTCGGATCCCACGCCACCAGTACGCACACCGCGAAGGCCAATGCGGGCAACGCCGAACCACGTCGTCCCAGAGCCAGCGCGAGCAGGCCGATGCCGCCCATGACGCCAGCCCGGACCACACTCGGTTCAGGGCCCACCAGGACGAGGAATCCCACCAGGCAGACTCCAGCCGCTGTCGCGGAAAATCTCGGGCCGGCTCGGACCAATCGGCACAGCAGCAGGACGGCTCCGCCGAGAATGACGAGGTTTCCGCCGCTCACTGCCATCAAGTGGGTGAGTCCAGATGCCTTGAACTCTCCTTCGACCCGTTGCGGCAACGCGCTCGTGTCGCCTAGCACCAGTCCGGGCAGGAGGCCCGCTGGTTCTTCGGGCAGGACCGAGCACAGGGAGTGCAAGCTGTTCCGCAGGACTGCGGCGGCTTGCTGCCACCACGGCGCTGGCCCGACGTCGATGGGTGCGGCACGAACGGAGAGGACTGCTGCGGTCAGTTCCCCGCCGCGTGCGGGCAGGAGGCGGCCGGACGTCGTCGCTTCCTGGCCGGGCAGCAGGCCGCTCCATCCGGCAACCGGTGCCAGCAACAGAACCCGGCCGGTCGATTCGATGGGCTGACCGTCCGCTATGGCCGTTGAGACTCGGGCGGGGATCGCCACTGACCGGGTTCCCGCCTGCTGGTCCGCATAGCCGGCTTGGTGGATCGGCCGCGGGCGCTCGCTGATCTCGACCCGCAGCGTCGCGGTGACGCCGTGTTCGGCAGCGGCTCCCAGCGGGTCGGATGCCGCGTCGTGAATGCGCAGGGCGGTGGGCACTGCGGCAATGAGCCCGGCCAGCAGCAGCGCTCCGCCAGCACCGGCGTATCTGGCACCGCCGCGCACTAGAAACACCACAGCGCCGATCACTGCTACGGCACCGACCGCTGTCGCGACCCACCAACCGAGTTGCAGTCCGGCGAGAGTAGCCACCCATCCGGCGACGGCAGCGGGGACGAGACGGAAATCGTGGTCGCGCCGCGTCTCTTCCTCAGTTTCCAGCTTCATCCGACGGTCACCTGCTCGCGAAGCTTTTCGAATTTGCTCGCGCCGATGCCATCCACGTCGCGGAGTTGTTCGACGCTCGCGAATCCGCCGTGCTGGGTGCGCCAGTCGGTGATGCGCCGGGCGGTGACCTCGCCGACGCCGGGGAGGCTGTCGAGTTGTTCGGCGGTCGCTGAGTTCAGGTCGATTTTGCTGGCCGCGGCTCCTGAGCCGGCCGGTGCCGCTGAGGTGGCTGGGACGCCGACCGCCAACTGCTCGCCGTCGGTGAGTTTGCGGGCGAGGTTCAGTGCGGTCAGGTCGGCACCGGGGGTGGCACCGCCCGCTGCGCGGAGGGCGTCGGCGACGCGGGAACCCGACGGCACGGTGACCAGCCCTGGCGAGCGCACGTGGCCGACTACGCTGATGACCAGGTTCTCGTTGGTCTTCGACGCGTGCGGCACTTGCGCACGGGCGGCCGGGAGCGGCGGAGCGATCTCGGCCGCGGGTGAGCGGCCGAAGATGGCCAGGCCTCCGGCGATGACGGCGGCTGCTGCCAGCAACGCCAGGGCGAAGATCATTCCCCGGCGGCCCAGGAAGCCCGGCAGGCCGGTTGAGCCAGGGAGCCAGCGCCGGGCCAGGCGGTGTCCGGTGTGTTCCGGCAGCCAGCCGCGGACCAGTTTGCCGCCCGGCAATGGGTTTTCTGGCGGGGGCGGGCTGTCGGCGAGTGCAGACAGCCGGGCTATGCGGCCCCCAGGCCGCACGAGCGGCGTACCGTCCGCCAACGGGCCGCCCAGTAGCGGTGAACTGTCGGCAACGGCAGACAGTCCAGCTTTCAACCCCGCGGTGCGGGAGTGCGACCTTGAGTCGCCTGCTGTGCCATCCATGCCTGTCAGCAAGCCGTCAGCACCTGCGGACAGGCGATAGTTCGGTTCCACCTCCGTGCCCGCGGACGGCTGACTGTCTGCCGTTGCCGACACGCTCGCCCGGCTGCGCACGGGCCGGCCCGCCCGGCCGAGGGGCAGCCAGCGGCGTGCCGGCCTGCTGCCGGGTCCGGCGAGGTGCGGGACAGCGGCCAGCTGGTCGGCCAGCCAGGTGAGCCTGACGTTGACGGGAGTGCCCTGGTCTCGGGCGGAGTGCTCGAACACACGATCGACGCTAGGCGTCGGCCGGTCCGGCGGCGAGAGTGTTCCGCGCGATCTGTGGACAACCCGCCCCTTGGGGACAACTGGGCCGTCAGCGCAGGCGACGCGACGGAGTTTGTCGGGGCACGCGGTCATACTGGCGGGTTTGGCCTGCGGCACCAGCGGGCGAAAAGCGTTCGCACCCGCCGCGCTCATCGGCTAGACCTGGTAGCCCGCCGTCGAACGGGAGCATGCCGCAGCCGTGGACCACACCGACCTGACCTTGCGCCCGATCTCCGGACCGGAAGAATTCGATCTCTTCTGCCGACTCACTTACGCCCTCGACCACGAGCTCGCCGCTGGCCGACGCGGGCCGGAGTGGATGTGGATCGCGGTCCGCGGCAGCGAACTCGTCGCCAGGGCCGCGTGCTGGGGCCGAGCCGACGAACCTGTCCCGCTTCTGCTGGACTTCTTCGATCTTGAGGACGTGACCGTCGGCGCGCGGCTGCTCCGGACCGCGATGGCGGAGATTCTGCCCGCAGGCGCCCGGCCTCCGGTCTACAACCGGATGATTCCCGCTGACTGGCGCGAAAAAGCCGAAACCCGAAGCGTTGTCGAGGACCGGATGATCGCACTCGAACAGGCCGGTGCTCAACTGCTCGCTGAGCGGCCGCGCTTCGAGCGGCGGCCAGGGACTCCAGTCGCCCCGCCGCGAAAACGGCTGGTCTTCCGGAAGATCCGCGGCGAGGACGAGGTCCTCGACTTGATGACCCGGGTCTTGGACGGAACGCCCGACGCCCGCAGCCGCGACGACCTGACCCGGATGTCCGCCCGTGAAGCGGCGATCCGGCACTAGGAGGACGAATTGGCGCACTACCGCAGTCCGCGGGACTGGCGGCGCGTCGCCACGCTGCCCGACGGCACGCCGGTCGGGTTCGTCACGCCAGCACGCAACGATTACCACCCCGTCATCGGCTATCTGGCCGTCCTGCCCGAGCATCGCGGCAACCGCTGCCTCGACGAAATTCTCGCCGATGGCATTCGAATCCTTGCCGCCCAAGAGGTTCCTCGCATCCGGGCGGCGACGGATCTCGGCAACGTCCCGATGGCGAACGCGTTCCAGCGCGCCGGGTACGTCGATTTCGAGCGCGCGATCACGATGTCCTGGCCGTGATCCGGATGGAGGCTGGGGAGCGTGCGGTCGCCCGCTTCGCCGCGCTGGCGACCGGCGGGCCAGCGGATCCGTCGTGGCGGGTCACGCTGCATTTCCACCCGGACCGGCTGGTCGACGGGGTGCCGATCCTGGAAAGAATGGTTCGAGACGGCCGGTACCGCTCGCAGTTCGAGACCGGCGTCAGCAACGGCGGGCTGACGGCGGATCCGGGAGGCGACCGCTGGCGCTGGGAAAGCCGGTTGTTCGCCGGTGCCTACGACGAGGCCGCGCCGGAGCACCGGCCGAAATACGGGTCGCTGAATTTCCGCGGCCGGAAGGCGGGCGGCTCGCCGCGGTTCGGTTCGGCGCACCTGCGGCTCGCCCGGCATACGCTGTCCCGCACGACTTTCAGCTATCCCGACAGCGTCTTCGAACCGACGTCCTTCGGCGTCGAGGCGCACCTGTCCGAACTGGTCGCGATGGCCGAAGCTGACGGCAAAGACCTGTTGGACGACTACATCGAGGCGCAGGTGCACGGCGAGGCGGACCTGGCCCGGGACGTCGAAGCGCTGGTTCTCGATCCGTCCTACCGGGGAACGGAAATCGAGGCGGCTGCCCGAAACCTGGGCCCGGTCGAGTGGCACGAAGGGTTCCGGCTCACCGCCGAAGAACTGCTCCGGCACCCCGGTTACCGCGGACCGGAGTTCGCCGCGCTCGGTGCCGGACTCGCCGAGGAAGGGCACCTCGACCCACGGATACTCGGGAAAGCCGCCGTCCGCGACGAGCAAGATCTCAAGCGCGTCTGGCACCTGCTCGCGCGATTCGGCAACCAGGAACCCGGTTAGGCGCGCTGCACGACGACGCCGAGCACGCCAGGCCCGGTGTGCGCGCCGATGACCGCGCCGATCTCCGACACCACGCATCCCCCGGCGCATCCCGGGATCGCTTCCTCAAGCCGGTTCGCCAATTCGACGGCCCGCTCCGGCGAGGCGAGATGATGCACCGCCAGCTCGACCGGTCCGGTGCCCGCCGCCTGCACGGACAACTCGACCAACCGCCCGATCGCGCGGTTCATCGTGCGCACTTTCTCCAGCGGCAGGATCCGGCCGTCGGACATGTGCAGCACCGGTTTCACCGCCAGTGCGGTGCCGAGCAATGCCGCGGCCGAGCCGATCCGGCCGCCCCGGCGCAGGTGTTCCAGAGTCTCGACCACGAACAACGTCGAAGACCGTTCGGCCGCTTTCGCCGCCGCCGCTTCGACTTCCGCCGGGCTGGCTCCGGAAGCGGCGGCGTCCGCGGCGTGCAGGGCGGCGAAGCCCAAACCCATCGCTGTGGTGCGGGAATCGACGACGCGGACCCGGTCCGAGCCGACCTCTTCCGCGGCCAGGACGGCGGCTTCCCAGGTGCCGGACAGTTCGCTCGACAGGTGCACTGACACGACCGCGTCCGCGCCCGCGTCGAGCGCGGCCCGGAATTCGGTGGCGAATTCGGCCGGCGTAGGCCGGGAAGTCGTGACGATCCTGCGCTCCCCCAGCGCTTCCGCGAGCGCGGCGGGGCCCATCTCGATGCCGTCGAGCGAGCACACGCCTTCGACGAGGACGTGCAGGGGCACCACCCGCACCGAGTGCCGCTCGGCGAAGCCTTCGGGCAGGTGCGCGGTGGAGTCCGTGACCACGGCGACCGACACGTCGTCAGCCTACGTGGCCGGAGCCGAGGTGCGGGGCAACGAGTTTCGCCATCGCGGTGCCGACGGCTTGGTGCCCGGCCCATCCCCAGTGCATGCCGTCGGGATTTCCCGCGCCGCTCAAGACATGTTCGCCAACCACGCCGGGCGTGTCGAGCAACGGCACTTCGCATCGCGCGGCCCACGAAGCGATTGCAGCGGCTGCTTCGGCGCGTCCCGTGTGTACGCGTCCGTACGCATCAGCGCGGTGCACCGAAGGCAGCATTCCGAACACAGGCAACTCAGGCCGCAACGCGCGCAACGCTTCGACGGACTGGTCCAGATAGCTCACTGTCAGCCGCGCGGGAAGCACGCGAGGACGTCCGCGCATCACGACAGACAATCGTGGCTGCGCAGCGAGATAGGCACCGCGTACGACGCGACGCACGCCGTCGGGGCGAAGGTAGCGAAGTCCCTGACGCAAGTACGTCGGCAACGGCGACGGCAGTGTGTCCATGTGGCCGACAGCGAGCACGACAGCGTCGACGCGGCGCAGATCCGCCCACACCCGCGGGTCGCCGGTGAGCGACCACCACAGGTCGCGCGCGGTCCAGCCGATGCCTGCGACGAGATCAGCTTGTCCGGACAACGCGTTCGCGGCGACGTTGGGCCACAGGCGCGGATCATCGGCCGCGCAAGGACCTTCAGGACCGTGGAAACAGAGTGAATCGCCGAAGACGAGCAGCTGCGGGCTCATCGGGTCAGCCGGTGATGCCCGCGTTGTACGCGTGCAACCGCCACTTCCCCTCGCGGTGGCCGAGGTCGACCCAATGACAGTTCATGATCCCGCCGAGCGACGGCCAGACCTCGACCGGAAGGCCGAGCAGCTTCGCCGTCAGCGCGAGGATCAGACCGCCGTGCGAAGCGAGCAGGACCGATTCCCCGGCGTCGGAGTTCGGCTGCATCAGGTCGTCGACCACCTCGGCGGCGCGTTCGGCCACCTCGACCCGGGACTCGCCGCCCGGCGGGGCCCACGCGGCGTTGGTGCGCCACAGTTCGCGGTCGCCGGGATAGCCCTCGTCGACCTCGGCCCCGGTCAGGCCCTGCCACTCGCCGAGGTGCGTCTCGCGCAGCCGCTTGTCGATCTGCAGCGGCACGCCGATCGCCTCGGTGAGCACCGTGGCGGTGTCGGTGGCGCGGCGCAGGTCGGACGCGATCACCAGGTCCGGCTTGAACCGCGCGAGCGCGGGCACGGCGAAGCGCGCCTGGTTCCAGCCGACCGGGGTCAGCGCCGAATCGAGGTGTCCCTGCATGCGGCCGGCGGCGTTGTAGTCCGTCTCGCCGTGCCGCCAGAGCAGCAGCCGCCGCGGGCTCACGCCTCCGGGCCGTCCGCGTCGTCGGTGTCGGTGGCGGGGACTGTCGCCAGCCCTTCGACCTCGATCCGCGGGCAGTCCTTCCACAGCCGCTCAAGGCCGTAGAACGAGCGCTCGTCCGCGTGCTGGACGTGCACGACGACGTCGACGTAGTCGAGCAGCACCCAGCGGCCCTCTCGCGCGCCTTCGCGCCGCACCGGCTTGTGCCCCTCGATGCGGAGCTTCTCCTCCACGTTGTCGACGATCGCGCCGACCTGCCGCTCGTTCGCCGCGGACGCGATCACGAACGCGTCGGTGATCACGAGCTGCTCGGACACGTCCAGGACGACCACGTCGCTGGCCAGCTTGTCCGCCGCCGCGTGCGCGGCCGCCACCGCCAGGTCCCGTGCCTCGGACGTCGCTGCCACAGTGCTCCTTCAAGATTTCGGGTACGCCCGGACGAGGGTACCCGGTCAGGCCTCGGCGTCCTTGCGGTAGAGGTCCTTCTTGGCGATGTAGCGCACAACGCCGTCGGGCACGAGGTACCAGACCGGCTCGCCGCGCTCGACGCGCTCGCGGCATCCGGTGGACGAGATGGCCATCGCGGTGACCTCGACCAGGCTCACCTTGCCGCTCGGCAGATGGTGCGAGTTGAGCCGGTAGCCCGGCCGGGTGACACCGATGAAATGCGCGAAGTCGAACAGCTCGTCGGCCTTGTGCCAGGTGAGGATCTGTTCGAGGGCGTCGGCCCCGGTGATGAAGAACAGCTCGTCGTCCGGGTATTCCTCGTGCAGGTCCCGCAGCGTGTCGACGGTGTAGGTCTGGCCGCCGCGGTCGATGTCGACCCGGCTCACCGAGAAGACCGGGTTGGACGCGGTGGCGATGACCGTCATCAGGTAGCGGTCCTCGGCGCGCGTGACGCGGCGGCCGGACTTCTGCCACGGCTGCCCGGTCGGCACGAAGATGACCTCGTCGAGCGCGAACCGCGACTGGACCTCGCTGGCCGCGACGAGGTGGCCGTGGTGCACGGGGTCGAAGGTGCCGCCCATGACCCCGATCCGGCGTGGTGACATAGCCGGTGAGCCTATACGCGCGGGCACGCGAGGGCTTCCCGTCGCGCCTGCGACCTAGGTTACTGTTGTGACATGAGTCACATAACTCTGCGTTTCCGGCCGGAAACTGTCCGTTCCGGTCCGGGCGGCTCCGGGATTGTCGGGGGCATGGGGTAGACCGGGGGACGTGGACACCACCGATACCACCCCAGACCTCCGGACCCGCGCGGAGACCCTGCTCCGGGCGCTCGCCGGGGACAACGCCGCCCTCCGAGAGGACCAGTGGACCGCCATCGAGGCACTGGTCGCGCACCACCGGCGCGCGCTCGTCGTGCAGCGCACCGGCTGGGGGAAGTCGGCCGTGTACTTCCTCGCCACCGCGCTGCTGCGGGAACGGGGAGCGGGACCGACGGTCATCGTGTCGCCGCTGCTCGCCCTGATGCGCAACCAGATCTCCGCCGCCGCCAGGGCGGGGATCCACGCGGCCACCATCAACTCGGCGAACGCGCAGGAGTGGGACCAGGTCCAGGCGTCGGTGGCCGCGGGAGAGGTGGACGTGCTGCTGGTCAGCCCGGAACGGCTCAACAACCCGGACTTCCGCGACAGCGTGCTGCCGAAGCTCACCGTCGGCGCCGGCCTGCTGGTGGTGGACGAGGCGCACTGCATTTCCGACTGGGGCCACGACTTCCGGCCGGACTACCGGCGGCTGCGCACGCTGCTGGGCGACCTGCCCGACGGCGTGCCGGTGCTGGCCACCACCGCGACCGCGAACGACCGGGTGGCCACGGACGTCGCCGAGCAGCTCGGCATCGGCGGCGAGACGGACACGCTCGTCCTGCGCGGTCCGCTCGACCGGGAAAGCCTGCGCCTGGCAGTGGCCGAACTGCCCAGCGACGAGGCGCGGCTGGCCTGGCTCGCCGAGCACCTGGCGGAGCTGCCGGGGTCGGGCATCATCTACACGCTCACCGTCGCCGCCGCGCACGACGTCACCGCGCTGCTGTCCGACCGCGGCTATCCGGTGGCCGCCTACACCGGGAAGACCGATCCGGCCGACCGCCAGGCCGCGGAGGACGACCTGCTGGAGAACCGGGTCAAGGCGCTGGTGGCGACGTCGGCGCTCGGGATGGGGTTCGACAAGCCGGACCTCGGGTTCGTGGTGCACCTCGGCGCGCCGTCGTCGCCGATCGCCTACTACCAGCAGGTCGGCCGTGCCGGTCGCGGCGTCGAACGGGCCGAGGTGGTGCTGCTGCCCGGGCGCGAGGACAAGGCGATCTGGGCGTACTTCGGGTCGCTGGCGTTCCCGGACGAGCTGCGGGTCACGCAGGTGCTCAACGCGCTCGCGTACGCCGACCGTCCACTTTCGACAGCCGCGCTGGAGCCGTCGGTCGAGCTTTCCCGGTCTCGGCTGGAGATGGTGCTGAAAGTGCTCGATGTGGACGGTGCGGTGCGCCGGGTGCGCGGCGGCTGGGAGAGCACCGGCCAGCCGTGGGAGTACGACCGGGAACGGTACGAGCGCGTCGGTGTCGCGCGGGCGGCCGAGCAGGAGGCGATGCTCGGGTACATCCGCACCGGCGAATGCCGGATGGAGTATTTGCGGCGGCAGCTCGACGATCCGGAGGCAGCGCCGTGCGGCCGGTGCGACAACTGCACCGGGCAGCACTGGAGCACGGCGGTGTCCGACGAAATCGCGGGTGCCACGCGGGAACGGCTGGACCGGCCCGGGGTCGAGGTCGCGCCGCGCAAACAGTGGCCGAGCGGGATGAAAGGGCTCGACGTGCCGCTGTCGGGCCGGATCAAGACCGAGGAACAGGCCGAGCCGGGACAGGTGCTGGGCCGGCTCACGGACGTGGGCTGGGGCGGCCGGCTGCGCGAACTGCTCGGCCCGGGCGCGCCGGACGCCGAGGTCCCCGACTCGGTTTTCGACGCGTGCGTGAAGGTGCTCGCGGGGTGGCAGTGGGCGCAACGTCCGGTGGCGGTGGTGGCGATCCCGTCGGCGACGCGGCCGCAACTGGTGGACAGCCTCGCACTGCGGCTGTCGGCGATCGGCCGGCTGGACTATCTGGGAGAGCTGGCGTCGGCCGGGCCGCCGCCGCGGCAGGCGAACAGCGCGCAGCGGCTGGCTGATCTGTGGCGGAGGTTGAGCCTGCCGGAGGACGTGGCCGCGAGCGTCGCGCAGGCGCGCGGGCCGGTGCTGCTGGTGGACGATCTGATCGACACCGGCTGGACGATGACGCTGGCGGCGCGGCTGCTGCGGCGGGCCGGGGCGGAGGGGGTGTTGCCGTTCGCGTTGGCCAGTACGGCTTGAGGTGCGCCGGGTTCGGTGGTGAGCCGGAGCGGCTTTGCCTGGCCGGGGCGGCGACTGGTCGGCAGGTGCGCCGAGCTTCGGCGGCCGGTCAGTGGACGAACTGGGCGGAATCGACGGCTGAGTGGCGGGGCGCAATCAGCGACTGGGCGCGCCGGGACTGAATCGGCGACTGGGCGCGCCGGGACTGAATCGGCGACTGGGCGCGCCGGGACTGAATCGGCGACTGGATGCGCCGGGGCTGAATCGGCGACTCGGCGGCTCGAGTTCGCGGGGATCCGCGGCTGGTCGTCAGGTGCGCCGGGCGGGGTCGGGCAGGTCGGCTCGGTCACGACCGGCGCGCGGCGTGACTGGTGGGCAGACGGCCGGGCTTGATTGGCCGGGGTCTGCGGCTGGTGGGTACGTGCGGCGGGCTGAGTCGAGCAGACCGGTGTTGTGTTGCTGGCAGGCTCTTGCGTTCGATCGTCGCGTATTCGCCGCCATCAGGCGGAGTTGCTGCTCAGCAGGGTGGCAGGCAACTCGGGAAGACGCCGACAGTGCAGCCGCGCGCATGCCGCGGGTATCTGGTCGCGATGTCGCCGACAGCGGGGCATCCCGTCGAGCAGACCGTCTTCGTCGAATGCCTGATGAACGACCGCGCCGACGAGTACGAAATCAGGCGGCCGGTCGGCGAGGCTGAATTTGCCGCGGCACAAGGAGAACTGGCCGACGCGCAAGGAAACCCCCGGCGTCGCCGCAGGCAGCATCGGCCACGCTCTGGCCTGCGTGCGGCCCAGCCGGGTCGTCGGCCATGGCGGCGTCGACCCGGCTGAGAGCTGCCGCGGAGCCGCGCACCTGCCGGGTGACCGGTCTCCGCGGACCCGGTCTACCGGTTCGCGGCTTCGCGAGCGGTGAACCGGCTCGTGCGACCGGCTGCGCGAGCCACCNAGCCACCGTGTTGCGCACCACCAGGCCCGGCCGGGTACGGGGCACCATGAGCCGGGAGACCAGGCCGACGCGTCGTTGCCGTGGGCCCACTTCACGGCGGAGTCGCGACTCGTAGGCAGCGAAGGCGCGGGCGTGATCGCCTGGATGGGCGGCGAGTTCGTCCGCGAGGGCGTAGGCGCCCGCCATCGCCATACTGGACCCGTCGCCCAGCAGGGCTGTCGCTCCCGCCGCGTCCCCGAGCAGTACGACCCGTCCGCGGGACCACGAGGGCATCCGGACGGTGGTCAGGGGGTCGAAGAACGGAGCCGGGTGGTCGAGGTACGCCGCCACGAGTTCCGGTGCGCGCCACCGCACGTCGGCGTAGGCGCCGGCCACCGTCTGCTTGTGCAGTGCGATGTTCTTGCGGTCGTGGGGTGCTGGCTGCGCGGCCCGGAAAGTGAAGATCGCGAGCGGGGTGGTCCGCGAGGGGTGAACGACCAGCATCCGGTTCGGCACGGTCAGCATCGTCATCTCGTTCGGGTCCTCGATGGCGTCGGGTTCCAACGGGACGGTCGCGCCGTACAGACCCAGATCGCTCACGAACTGCCGCTCGGGTCCGAAGACCAGGCGTCGCACCGCGGAGTGCATCCCGTCCGCACCGGCTACCAAGTCGAAGCGCCGTGGCGCGGACCGCCGAAAGGTGACGTCGACCCCGCCTCTGTCCTGGTCGAGAGCGGTGACCGTGTCGTCGAACAAGAACTCGGCCTCGGACCGCGCCGGCTGGTGGAGGACCTCGGACAGGTCGGCTCGGGTCACCTCGACCGCCGGAGACTCGTCCGAGGCGAGCGGGAGCCGCAGGATTCGCTTGCCGCCGGGGTCGAGCAGGGTCAGCGACCGGGTGCGCGTGGCGAGCCCGCGGAGCTGCGGGAGGATGCCCATGCGCTCGGCGACCGGGATCGCGGGCCCCTTGACGACGACCGCGCTGCCGCCGGAGCGCAGCTGCCGGGCATGTTCGACGACCGTCGGCCGGTATCCCTGCCGGGCCAGCCAGTATGCGAGTGCGGGCCCGGCGATTCCGGCGCCGACTATCAGCACCTCGCGCTTCGTCATGACGATGACCTCTCGGAGTGTCGATGACCCGGAGTCCGGCTACTGGGCCGGGTCTCCATGAGCGGAGGCACCGCGCGGCCGGGTCAAGGTAAGATCAAATTCGTACCTGAGTACAGCATCTCCCTGAGGTACGATGCAAGTCGTACCTGAAGGAGGTATCGCGTGGCCGGGACGAAGCAGGCCGGGCCGGAGGCCGATGCGCTGGATCTGGGTGCGGTGCTTCGCGCTCTCGCCGACGAGCACCGCCGTTCGGTGATGACGGAATTGGCCGCCGACCGCGGCGACAGCGAACGGGGCTGCAACTCGTTCAATCTTCCGATTTCGAAGCAGACCCAGACCCACCACTTCCGGGTCCTTCGCGAGGCGGGCCTCATCGACGAGATCGACTACGGCAACCGCAAGGGCATCCGGCTGCGACGCGCGGACGTCGAGAAGAGGTTTCCCGGACTCCTCGCGCTCCTGAAAGCAGAGCCCCGAGGCGGTACCGCTCCGCACTGAGCACACCGGAGATCGCTGGGGCGGCGGAGGTGCGGCCGAGGCACTCCGGGTTCGGAAACAGGCCTCTCGGCTTCGGGTTGTGAGATAACCGGTTCCAGCGCGGGTTCGCGGTGCGCACCGGGCGATCCGGCGGGCAAGGCACTGGGCCGGTTCAGGCAGGTCGGGCTGCCCGCGGCCGGTGCGCGGGAAGCGGCGGAGCCAGCCCGGACGAGCGCATCCCCGGATCGGCATGGCAACCGGGCGCCTGGCGCAAGGCGAGCCGCCGTCCCGTCGTGACCGCACGATGTCTGTGCGGCGAAAGCGATCCCGCGCCGCCAACCGCATCACGGACCGCAGTGGGACAAGCACCAACCGCCACTCTTGGCCGAGATCTACCGATCTCCGGGCATTTCTGGCAAAGTCCCGTTCCACCCGTGCGGACGTGTGGAGGTTGCCCGATGGCCGGTTCTACGACCGAAGGCGTCGCCCGGCACCGGCTGCCGGTGCGGAAGTTGTTCGCCGCCAGTGCGGGCAATGCGCTCGAGTGGTTCGACTGGACGATCTACGCGACCTTCAGCATCTACTTCGCCGGCGCGTTCTTCCCTCCCGGCAACGAAACGCTCGCCCTCATCAACACGTTCGCCACCTACGCGCTCGCGTTCTTCTTCCGGCCGCTCGGCGGCGTGCTGCTGGGACGGTTCGCCGACGTGCACGGGCGCAAGCCCGCCATGATTCTCACCATTTCGCTGATGGCGGGCGGGTCGGTCGCGATCGGGCTCCTGCCCACGTTCGCGCAGGTCGGGTGGCTCGCTCCGATTCTCCTTCTGCTCGCGCGGATCGCGCAGGGGCTTTCGCTCGGCGGCGAGGTTTCCAACGCTTCGGCGTACCTCGGCGAGGTCGCGCCCAAGGAGCGGCGGGGGCGGTACTCCTCCTTCTTCTACATCTCCACCGGGTCCGCGGTGCTCATCGCGACGGTGCTCGGGTTCGTGCTCGCCCGCACGATGGACAAGGCGCATCTCAGCTCGTTCGGCTGGCGGATTCCGTTCCTGCTCGGCGGGGTACTCGGGCTGGTCGGGCTGTGGCTGCGCCGCAGTCTCGCGGAAACCGAGCTGTACCACGAGAAAAAGGAGACCGCGCGACAGGTGCGGCGGCCGTTGCTCACCACGGTCACTCAGCATCCGAAGGCGGTCGGGCAGCTCATCGGGTTCTCGATGCTCTCGACGCTGTGCTACTACACCTTCTTCAGCGCCCTGACCTCCTTCGCCGTCAAGGGGCGCGGCGCGAACGACGTCGACACCTTCCTCGCGCTTTCCATCGCGACCGCGCTCTTCGTCGTCCTCCAGTACCCGATGGGAGCCCTCGCCGACCGGGTCGGACGGCGGCCTCAGCTGCTGGTCTGGTCCGGGGCGACGGCACTCGTCATCGTCCCCCTCTCCTCTCTCGTGCGGCCCGGGTTCGGGAACCTGCTCATCGTGTTCTGCGTCGGCCTCGCGCTCTACACCGCGATGACCTCGCTCGCCCCGGCGATCATGAGCGAGCTCTTCCCGACCGAACTCCGCGGGCTCGGCATCGGCGCTTGGTACAACCTGACCGTCGCCGTGTTCGGCGGGACCGCGCCGCTCGTGCTCAGCGCGTTGTCCGCGGCGGGCGCTGCCACCGCCTTCTTCTGGTACGTCGCCGCCGGGGCGGCGATCGCGTTCTTCGTGATCCTCCGGATGCCCGAAACGAAGGGCAGCGAACTGCGGTGAACCCGTTCGCGCGCGGTCGGTAGGCTTCAGCGATCGACTAGGCGAAGGAGGGACACCGTGCGCGAGCCCGAGGTGAGTGAGGAACTGGCCCGACGCGTGGTGGCCGCGGTCCGCCGTGCGTTCGACGTCGACCTCGACCCGTCCGCGGCGCTCATCGCGGTGTCCACTCGCGACGGTGTCGACTACCAGTGCAATCTGGCGATGAGCCTCGGCAAACGGCTCGGCACGCCGCCGCGCGAGGTCGCGGCCGGGATCGTCGAGAACCTGGAGCTGGACGGGGTCGCCGACCAGCCGGAGATCGCCGGGCCCGGATTCCTGAACTTCGTGCTGCGCCGCGAATGGCTTGAGCAGCGCGTCGCCGGGCAGTTGCACGACGACCGGCTCGGCGTGGCCGAGGCCGAGCAGCCGCGCCGGGTCGCGCTCGACTACAGCAGTCCCAACGTCGCCAAGGAAATGCACGTCGGGCACCTGCGTTCCACCGTGATCGGCGACGCGATCACCAGGCTGCTGCGCTTCGCCGGGCACGAAGTGCTGCCGCACAACCACCTCGGCGACTGGGGCACGCCGTTCGGCATGCTCATCGAGCACCACCTCGACGAACCGTCCGGCGACCGCAGCGACCTCAACGCGTTCTACCAGGCCGCGCGCCGGAAGTTCGACGCCGACGAGACCTTCGCGAACCGTTCCCGCGAGCGCGTCGTGAAACTCCAGGGCGGCGACCCGGAAACGCTCGCCTTCTGGCAGGAGCTCGTCGACGAGTCGACAAGGCATTTCAACGCGGTCTACCGCCAGCTCGGCATCACGCTCACCGACGACGACATCTACGGCGAGAGCTTCTACAACCCGTACCTGGGCGAGGTCGTCGACGAACTCGAAGCCGACGGGCTCACCGAGATCAGCGACGGCGCGGTCTGCGTGTTCCCCGAGGGCTTCACCAACCGCGAGGGCGACCGGCTCCCGCTGATCGTCCGCAAGCGCGACGGCGGCTACGGCTACGCGGCCACCGACCTCGCCACCGCCCGGTACTGGACCGCCGAACGCGGCGCGACCGACCTGCTCTACGTCGTCGGCACCCCGCAGGCACAGCACTTCGCGATGGTCTTCGCGGTGTCCCGCGCCGCGGGCTGGCTCGACGGCGTGCACGCCGAGCACATCGGGTTCGGCTCGATCCTCGGCGCGGACGGCAAGGTGATCCGCACCCGCGCCGGCGAGACGATCAAGCTCGCCAGCCTGCTCGGCGAAGCGGTCGCGCAGGCTGGCGAAGTCGTTGCCGAGCGCAGTGAACTCAGCGAGGAAGAGCAGCAGGAAGTCGCGCGCGCGGTCGGGATCGGCGCGGTGAAGTACGCCGACCTTTCCAGCGACCGCGAACGCGACTACGTGTTCGACTGGGACCGCATGCTCGCCAAGGACGGCAACACGTCCGTCTACCTGCAATACGCGCACGCGCGGATCGAGTCGATCCTCGCCAAAGCCGGAGAACCCACCGAAGACGCGCCCATCCTGCTTCAGGAACCGGCGGAACGCGCGCTCGCGCTGACGCTGCTGCGGTTCAGCGAAGCGATCAGCGCGGCGACATCCGCGTACGCGCCGCACAAGCTGTGTACGTACCTGTACGACACCGCAGTCACCTTCTCGCGCTTCTACGAACAGTGCCCGGTGCTGATCGCAGAAACGCCGGAGCTGCGCGCTTCGCGGGTACAGCTGGCGACGCTCACCTCGCGCACGCTCGTGCAGGGCTTGGCGTTGCTCGGCATCGAGGCCCCGCGCCGCCTCTAGCTCACCGTCCGAGCTGTCCGAGCTGTCCGAGCTGTCCGATGTGGACGAGCGCCATCAACGTGTCGGCCACCTCGTCCACCGCTTTACCGCGCGCGGCGGACGGCAGTTCACCGCACCATGTCGGCGCCTGGCTCATCGCGGCATGCATGCACTGCAGCACGGTGTCGACGCTGGTGACGGTGAACTCGCCGCTCGCCAGGCCTTCTTCGATCAGCGCGCGGAAAAGCGCGTCGTGGCGACGGCGGAGTTCCTTGATGCGTTCGCGTTGCGCGCTCGGCCATTCGCGCGGCATCAGGAACAGCCGCAACGCCGCCGGATAGTCGTTGACCGCGATCGTGACGTGTTCGTGGATCAACGCGCGCAGCCGGGTTTCCGGCGGGCCCTCGGTGCGGTCGAGCAGGTGCTCCAGCCGGGCCGTCCACTCGTCGCCGAGCGTCTCGATCGCCGCTGTGCCCAGCTCGTCCTTGCTGGAGAAGTAGTAGTACAGCGAGCCCTTCGTGACGTCCAGGCGCTCGGCGACGTGCTCCAGGCTCACCGCGTCGTAGCCGCGTTCGCCGAACAGTTCGGCCGCCGCCGTCAGGATCTCCTGGATCCGCTTGCCCCGTTTGCGCCGCACGCGCTCGGACGGCGGCTTCACCGCGGCCATCTCGTTCCTCCACATCCTTCGCTGCCCCAGAAGCCTACCGGTTGACCATGGATTCAACTCTTGACTCAACAGTCAAATTTTGTCACGGTGGTCAGACGACAGACGGGAGCGAACGATGGAGTTCGAGGACATCCGGTACGAGATCGACGGTCCGGCCGCGGTCGTCACGATCGACCGGCCGGAGCGCTACAACGCCTTCCGCGGGCGGACAGTCGACGAGCTGATCAAGGCGTTCCGCTTGGCGTGGGCGGACAAGCACGTGCAGGCGGTGATCCTCACCGGCACCGGCGAGAAGGCGTTCTGCACCGGCGGCGACGTCAAGCAGCGGGCGGAGACCGGCGACTACGGCCCGACCGAGAGCGGCATGTTCGAGATCGGCAACCTGCACAAGCTCATCCGCGACATCCCGAAGCCGGTGATCGCCGCGGTCAACGGCGTCGCGGTCGGCGGCGGGCACGTGCTGCACGTCCTGTGCGACGTCACGATCGCCAGCGAGACCGCGCGGTTCGGCCAGGCCGGTCCGCGGGTCGGGTCGTTCGACGCCGGGTTCGGCTCGGCGTATCTCGCGCGGGTCGTCGGCGAGAAGAAGGCGCGCGAGATCTGGTTCTTCTGCCGCCAGTACGACGCGGCCGAGGCGGAGCGGATGGGTCTGGTCAACGCCGTCGTCCCGCCGGGCGAACTGCTCAAGACCGCCAAGGCGTGGGCCGGCGAAGCAGCCGAGAAAAGCCCGACCGCACTGCGTTTTCTCAAGCAGTCCTTCAACGCGGACACCGACCACCAGGCCGGACTGTCCAATTTGGCCATGTCCGCGCTCGACCTGTTCACTGCCTCGCCGGAGGGCTTGGAGGGTGCGCAAGCGTTTGCGGAGAAGCGCAAGCCGGACTTCGTCTCGCACGTGAACTGGCACTGACCATGGATTTCACCTTCACCGGCGACGAGGACTCCTACCGGCGAGAGCTGCGCCGATTCGCGGCGAAAGTCCTTGCGCCGCACTACCAATCCGACGACAAGGCGGCGAAGCTGCGGCCCCAGCTCGTCGCGGACCTGGCCTCGATGGGCCTGACCGGCCTGCGCATCCCGGAACGCCACGGCGGCCAGGAGGCCAGCGCGGTCGTCGCCGGGATGGCCGCCGAGGAGGTCGCGCACGGCGACTTCAACGCGGCCTACCTGATCATCGTCAGCGCGCTGGTCAGCGACATCCTCACCCGCAACGCGACCGAGGAGCAGCAGGCGGCGTGGCTGCCGCCGATCGCGTCCGGCGAGGTCGTGCCCGCGTTCTGCATCACCGAACCCGGGCACGGCACCGACGCCGCGAAGCTGGAGATGAAGGCTGAACCGGACGGCGACGGCTGGCGGCTCACCGGCGAGAAAACGTCGATCACGCTGGGCATGTCCGCCGACGTCGCGCTCGTGCTCGCCCGCACCGGCGGTCCCGGTGCCCGCGGCGTCAGCGCGTTCTGGGTCGAACTGGACGACGCGTATGTCTCGCGGGCGGCGTTCGACGACCTCGGCAGCCGGGCGATCGGCCGCGCTTCACTGCACTTCGACGGACTGCCCGTCCCGAAGGATGCCTTGGTCGGCGGAGAAGGACAGGGCTTCGTCTCGGTGATGCAGGGTTTCGACTACTCCCGCGCGATCATCGGGCTCGCCTGCCTTGGCGCAGCGCAGGTTTCGCTCGACGAGGCGTTGCAGTGGTCCCGCGACCGCGAGGCGTTCGGCAGCCCGATCGGCACCTTCCAGGGCGTCGCGTTCCCGCTCGCTGAGCAGGCGACTTACCTGCGCGGAGCCCGGCATGTCTGTTACGAGGCGTTGTGGCGCAAGGACAACGAAGTCGAGCACAGCACCGAGGCGGCGATGGCGAAGTTCTGGGCGCCGAAGCTCGCCGCCGAGACCATCCACCAGTGCCTGCTGACCTTCGGGCACCTCGGGTATTCCAGCGAAAGCCCGGTCGGGCAGCGGCTTCGCGACGTGATCGGCCTCGAAATCGGCGACGGCACCGCGCAGGTGTCGAAGCTCGTCATCGCGCGCAACCTCCTCGGCCGCGCCTACGCACCCTGATGGAGAAACCATGCTGAAAGACAAAGTAATCATCGTCACCGGCGCGGGCCAGGGAATCGGCCGCGGCATCGCCGAGAAGCTGGCCGCCGAGGGCGCGACCGTCGTGGTCAGCGACATCAACGAGACCACCGCGAAGGAAACCGCGGCCGCGATCGGCGGGCTCGGCGTCCAGACCGACGTCACCTCCCCCGAGTCCGTCGCCGCCGCGGTCGAGCAGGTTCGCGCGCAGTTCGGCCGGATCGATGCGCTGGTCAACAACGCAGGCTGGGACAAGGCGGGCCCGTTCGTGGAATCCGATCGCGCCGATTGGGACCGCGTCGTGCAGATCAACCTCTACGGTGTGCTCAATACCTGCCGCGAGGTGCTGCCGGTGATGGTCGAGCAGGGTTTCGGCTCCGTGGTCACCATCGCGTCCGATGCCGGTCGCGTCGGCTCGTCGGGCGAGGCGGTGTACTCGGCGGCGAAGGGCGGCGTCATCGCGTTCACGAAGTCGATCGCCCGGGAATTGGCCCGCAACACGGTCAACGCCAACGTCGTCTGTCCTGGCCCCGCGGACACCGCGTTGTTCGCCTCGCTCGGCGGCGACAACCCGAAGCTGCGCGAAGCACTGACGAAAGCCATCCCGTTCCGGCGGCTCGCGCAGCCGTCCGACATCGCGAACGTGGTCGCCTTCCTGGCCTCCGACGAGGCCGCCTACGTCACCGGCCAGACCGTCAGCGTCAGCGGCGGCCTCACCATGAGCTGACCCGGAGCCCGCCATGTTCGCGACGATTCTCAACGACGAGACGATCGAGGCCCACACCCGCGCCGGGTACTGGGTCAACCGCATCATCACCGACTACCTCGACGACGCCGCGGCGGCCACGCCGGACAAGACCGCGTTCGTCGATTCGCGGCGCAGCGTCACGTTCGGCCAGCTCAAACGGGAGGTCGACCGGTGCGCGCTCGGGCTGCTGGAACTGGGCGTCCGGCCCGGCGACGTCGTGTCTTTCCAGCTGCCGAACCGGATCGAGTGGATCGTCGTGCACTACGCGGCGAGCCGGATCGGCGCGGTCAGCAATCCGCTCATCCCGATCTATCGCGACCGCGAGGTCGGCTTCATGGTCGCGCTCGCGAAGTCGAAAGTCCTGGTGGTGCCGCGGGAATTCCGCGGTTTCGACTACCCGGCGATGGCGGAGCGGCTCCGTCCGCGGTGGCCGGAACTGGAGCACGTGCTGGTGGTCGGGTCGTCCTGGGACAAGTTCGCCGCGACGCCCTGGGAAGAGCGGCGGGAGCTGCCGTCGTGGCGGCCTGATCCCAACGACGTCACCCTGCTGATCTTCACCTCCGGCACCACCGGCGAGCCCAAGGGCGTGATGCACACGCACAACACGGCCGTCGCCGCGAACAACCCGCTCCCCGACCGGCTCGGCATCACTTCCGACAGCGTCCTGCACATGGCGTCGACGCTCGCGCATCTCACCGGTTTCCTTTACGGCGCGAGGCTCGGCGTGCAGAACGGCGCGACCTGCGTGCTGCAGGACGTATGGGATGCCGCGCGATTCGTGGAACTGGTCGCCGAACACGGCATCACCTACACCTCCGCCGCCACGCCGTTCCTGCACGATCTGCTGTCCGCGCCGAACCTCGCCGACCACGATCTCAGTTCCCTGCAACGGTTCTGCTGCATGGGCGCACCGATCCCCCGCGCGCTCGTGCGGCAGGCACGGCGGAAGCTGCCCGGTCTGGTCGTGCTCGGCGGCTGGGGACAGAGCGAGGACGCGCTGGTCACGCTCGGCATCCCCGGCGATCCGGACGACAAGCTGATCGACACCGACGGCTATCCGTGGCCGGGGATGCGGATCCGGACCGTCGACGCGGACGGGACCGAATTGCCGCCAGGCGCCGAAGGCCGGCTGCAGGTCGCCGGGCCGTTCCTGTTCGCCGGCTACGCGGAACGGCTCGAACTGGCCCGCGAGAGTTTCACCGGCGATTGGTTCGACACCGGCGATCTCGCGACCATCGACGCCGACGGCTACCTCCGCATCGCCGGCCGCACCAAGGACGTGATCATCCGCGGCGGCGAGAACATCCCGGTCGCGTACGTGGAGAACGTCCTTTACGAACACCCGGACGTCGAAGCGGTCGCCGTGGTCGCGGTCCCCGATCCGCGACTTCAGGAACGCGCTTGCGCCTGCCTTGTGCTGAACCCCGGCGCCCACCTGGACCTGGAGAAGCTGCGCGGCTTTCTCGCCGAGAAGGGCGTCGCCAAGCAGTACTGGCCGGAGCGCGTGGAACTGTTTCCGGAACTCCCCCGGACCGCCAGCGGCAAAATCCAGAAGTTCCAGCTCCGCATGCTGGTGGACAAGGAGAGCGGGACCGGTCCCCGGCCGGTTCAGTAGCTTCGGGCGCGAGAGAAGGGAGGATCTCGTGTCCCGCGACGATCCCGATTACGCCCGCGCCCTCGCGCTGGTCGAGGAGGCGCTGTCCCGGCTGCGCGGCCCGATCCGCCGCGAACGGCGGCGGCTGCGCTGGGAGCAGTGGCGCAGGCGTCCGTACTACCGCTTCGAACCGGACGGCGGGAAACCGCAGCTCGTGCACCTGGCCGGGCTCCGCGTCACCCCGCTGTGGACGACCGTCGGCACCGGCGTCTCCGACGTCGACGTGCGTTATCCGGTCACCGCGCGCCGCCGGTTCACGATCGGGCGGCGTTGGCTGGTGCGGCACGACTACGACGAATTCCGCGTGTCGATCTCGCTGGTCGCCGACGCGAGCGGCCAGGCCGTGCTGATCGCGCCGGGCGGCCAGACCTACACCGCGGACGAAACCGGCTGGCAAACCCTGGCAGCTCTGCTGTACAAGGAGTACGCCATGCCGCCGGGCGGGCGCTGGTACGGCGCGGGCTGACGTCAGCCGCGCAGCTTCCGCCGCAGCGAAAGGCCCGCCCCCAGCACGGTCATCGACGCGCGCATCGCCCTGCGGCTGAACCGGCTTTCCGTCACGAACTGCCCGGCGCTGCGCAGCGAACCACGCACTTGCGGGTACGCGTACTTCCGCATCTGCCGCTCGTAGTCGGCGACCGCAGCGGTCACGTCGCCGCCGCGGGAAAGGTTGCGGCACAACACTTGTGCGTCGCACAGGGCGATGTTCGCGCCGATGCCGCGAAACGGCGTCATGCTGTGCACGGCATCGCCGAGCAGGGTGACCGGACCGGGCTCCCACTCGCGGACCGGCACCGACGTGCGGATCGGCAGCATGCTCACCGTGCCGTCCGGCGAGTCCCGCACCAGCCGGCTGAACGCCGGATGCCAGTCGCGGATCCGCTCCAGCATCAGCGACCGGAGCGCGGGAGCGGCCAATTCGGCGAGATCGCCGGGGAACAGCCCGGCTTTCGCTCCGTAGGACCACATCACGTAGCTGCCGGTGTTGTCGAACAGGACCGGATCGAGGGCCGCGGACTCGTCGTTGGCCGAAGCCGCCGGAAACTCGTGCGGCGCGGTGAACATCCCGCTGCCCGCCGGCGGCAGCACGTACGTCGGGGCGGTCGCCAGCCGTTCCGGGAGCTGCCGGACGGACTCGGCGTTCAGCGGGAACTTACCGATGACGGTGCGGATCCCGGTGTCCGCCCGCTTCGCGTGCGGCAGCAGTTGCGCACGGACCCGGGAATTCGCTCCGTCCGCGCCGACGACCAGGTCCGCCTCGGCGGTGGTGCCGTCCGCGAAGTGCAGGCCGACGCCCTTCGGGCCGGTCTCGTAGCGCACGAATTCCTTGCCGTGCCACAGGACGTCGTCCAATCCGGACGACAGCACCTGGTGCATCGAGATCCGGCTCGCCGAATGGTGCGCGGCGGCCGGATCGCCGCTCGGCGGAGCATCGAGAGCCGCCAGTTCGCGCATCTGCTCGGTGACGAATCCGAACACGCCCTTGCTCTCCCCCGTCGTGGCGAGGAAGCGCTCCCACGCCTCGGCCGGCAAGCACTCGTGCAGTGCGGCGGAGCCCATCGGCGCGATGTGCACGCGGTAGCCCTGCAAGCGCTCGGTCCGGGTGCGGCTGCGCTCGTACACCGCCACCTCGACTCCGGCCCGCGCCAGGCCGTGCGCCAGGCACAACCCGCCGGTGCCGCCGCCTACCACCGCCACCTTGATCTTGTTCACGGTCATCCCCTCTCGGTCGGTCTCCATAATTATCCACAAGGATGATTGCGTCAACCTTTTGGATGATTAATGCGTCGGTTAGGCTGCGCAGGTGTCCGAGACCACCCCGCGCCGCGCGCCGCGCCCCGGTGAGCGTCAGCGCGATCCCGAACGCACGAAGGCCCGCATTTTCGAGGCGGCCAAGGCCGAGTTCGGCAGCAAGGGGTACGCGGCCGCGCGGGTCAGCGACATCGCGCAGCGCGCCGGAGTGAACAAGCAGCTGATCTCGTATTACTTCGGCGGCAAGGAAGGCCTGTACGCGGAGGTCGCGAGCGAACCGTTCGCCGGGTTCTCCGCGATGACCACGCCGGACCGTCCGCTCGCGGACGTGCTCGCGGATTTCGCCAGGAGCGGGCTCTCCGACCAAGACCAGGCCCGGTTGTTCCTGCGGGAGAACATGGCCGAGGGCACCCCGGACGAGGCGGCGGCGGAGTCGCAGCGGGAGTTCCTGCGGGGTCAGCTCAAGTACATGCGGGCCCGGCAGGAAGCGGGCGACTTCCCGTCCGATGTGGACCCGGAGACGTTGCTGCTGATGCTGATGGCGGCGGCGAGCGCGCCGACGTCGCTCCCCCGGATCGCGGAAGCGCTCACCGGGGAGGATCCGTCGGCAGAGTCCTTTGTGGAGTACTACGCGGAGCAGCTGGCTCGCGTGGCTCGGCATCTCTCGGGGTCTTAGCGGCAATGCNCGGCAATGCCACAGGCTTGAGCCGGGCCGGCTCGCCCTGCCCTCAGGTCCGCGAATCGGTTCGGGCGGGATCTTCGGTGCCGGGCTTCTTAGCGGCGCAGCGGTACGAGATCGTCGGCGTGGACGACCTCCCGGCGGTGTTCCACCGGGACCTCATGGCTGGACCGCCCGATCAACCCAGGCAGCTCCCCCGCATCGAACCCGACCACCCCGCGCGCCACCGGCACGTCCGCCGAATCCACCAGATCGACGACATCTCCGGCCTCGAAATCCCCGTCCCAACCAGTGATTCCGGCCGCCAGCAGCGACCGGCGTCGCAGGATCGCCCGCACCGCGCCGTCGTCCAGGCGGAGCCGGCCGGAGGTGTCGGCGGCATACCCGAGCCAGAAGCGGCGGGCGGACAGCCGGGTGTCAGCGGGCGCGAACGCGGTGCCGACGTTCGCCTCGCGCAGCGCGTCCCCGGCGTCGGCGGCAGCGGCCAGCAGCACCGGGATTCCGGCGCCGGCCGCGGTGCGCGCGGCGGAAAGTTTCGAGACCATGCCGCCGGTGCCGAGACCCGAGGACGACATTCCGACCGCGATGCCCTCCACATCGGACTCGCCGCGCACCTCGGTGATCTTGCGGGTCGCGCCGTCGCGCGGGTCGCCGTCGTACAGACCGTCCACATCGGACAGCAGGACGAGCGCGTCGGCACCGACGAGGTGCGCCACGAGCGCGGCGAGCCGGTCGTTGTCGCCGAAGCGGATCTCTTGCGTGGCAACGGTGTCGTTCTCGTTCACGACCGGCACCGCGCCGAGCGCGAGCAGCCGGGAGAACGTGCGCTGCGCGTTGCGGTAGTGCGAGCGGCGGACGACATCGTCGGAAGTGAGCAGCACCTGGCCGACGGTCAGGCAGTAGCGGCCGAACGATTCCGCGTACGCGTGCGCCAGCGCGAGCTGTCCGACGCTCGCCGCGGCCTGCTGAGTGGCCAGGTCGCGCGGGCGCTTGCCCAGCTTCAACGGCGCGAGCCCGGCACCGATCGCACCCGAGGACACGAGGACGATCTGCGCGTCGCGGGCCACGCGATCCGCGATGGCATCCACCAAGGCGTCGAGCCGCGCGACGTCGAGCCCGCTGCCCGCGGTCGTCAGTGCCGAGGAACCGACCTTGACGACCAGCCGGCGAGCTTCCGCGATCGCGTGCCGCGTGCCGCTCACCGGTCGCGCTCCGCCTGCTCCTCGTCTTCCCACACGTCATCCAGCTCAGCGTCGACAGACGGGGCGGTCTCCTCTTCGACCAGGTCCTCGTCCTCGCCGGTGCCGTCGCGGCGGATCCGGCGGGCTTCCTTGCGCTCGGACGCGCCGACGCGGTCGGTGCGCTCCAGCCGGACGTCCGTGCCACGGCCGGACAAGTGCACCGCGACGCCCGGCGTGGAGGGCTGCCATTCGAACTGGATGTCGCCGATGGTGACCGGGCTGCCCGGGCGGGCGCCGTTCTTCGCGAGCGCTTCCTCGACGCCGAGCCGGTTGAGCCGGTCCGCGAGGTAGCCGACTGCCTCGTCGTTGGCGAAGTTCGTCTGCCGGATCCACCGCTCCGGGCGCGAACCGCGGACGATGAACCCGCCTTCTTCCTCCGGATCGCGTTCGACGGTGAACCCGCTGTCGTCGATCGCGAGCGGGTGCAGCACGATCTTCTCCGGCTCCAGCACCGGCTGCGCCTCCCGGTAGGCCTCGACGACCTCCGCCAGCGCGAAGCTCAGCTCCTTCAGGCCCTTGCGCGACGCGGTCGAGACCTCGAACACCCGCAGCCCGCGCGCCTCCAGGTCGGGGCGCACGAACTCGGCCAGCTCGGCCGCTTCCGGGATGTCGATCTTGTTCAGCACCACCACGCGCGGGCGTTCCTCGAGCTTGCCGCCCAGCCCCGGCGTGTAGCGGGCCAGCTCCGCTTCGAGAGCGTCCACATCGGACAGCGGATCGCGGCCCGGCTCCAGCGTCGCGCAGTCGACCACGTGCACCAGCACGGCGCAGCGTTCGATGTGGCGCAGGAAGTCCAGGCCGAGCCCGCGCCCCTCGGACGCGCCCGGGATCAGGCCCGGCACGTCGGCCATCGTGAAGACCGACGAGCCGGCGGTGATCACGCCGAGGTTCGGCACGAGCGTGGTGAACGGGTAGTCGGCGATCTTCGGCTTCGCGGCGGACAGCACGGAAATCAGCGACGACTTGCCCGCGGACGGGAAGCCGAGCAGGCCGACGTCGGCGACCGAACGCAGCTCCAGCACGAGGTTCCGGCTCTCGCCGGGCTCGCCGAGCAGCGCGAACCCCGGCGCTTTGCGGGCCTTGGAGGCGAGCGCGGCGTTGCCGAGCCCGCCGCGACCGCCTTGGGCGGCGACGAACCGGGTGCCGGGGTTGGTGAGGTCCGCGACGAGTTCGCCGTCCTCAGTGAACACGACGGTGCCCGGCGGGACCTTCATCTCCAGGCCCTCGCCGGCGGCGCCGTTGCGGTTGCTGCCCATGCCCATTTTGCCGTTGCCTGCGCGGGCGTGCGGGCGGAAGTGGAAGTCGAGGAGGGTGTGCACGTTGGCGTCGACGAGGAGGGTGACGTCACCGCCGTTGCCTCCGTTGCCGCCGTCCGGGCCGCCGAGCGGCTTGAACTTTTCGCGGTGCACCGAGGCACAGCCGTTTCCCCCGTCCCCGGCGGTCAGATGGATGACCGCGCGGTCCACGAACCGGGACGCCATGGGCTTGCCTCACTTCACTCACGAAACGACAAAACGGTGCGGACCACGCTGGGTCTGCCAGCGGCCGCACCGTGGGGGTCCGGGGGCTCGGCCCCCGGGTGACATAAGCGAGCGACGTGGTCCGCGTATTCCGCGGACACACGTCGCCCAAAAGCTCGCGCCGAAGATCAGGCTTCGACCGGCACGATGTTGACCGTCTTGCGGCCGCGCTTCGAGCCGAACTCGACCGCACCGGCGGCGAGCGCGAACAGCGTGTCGTCGCCGCCGCGGCCGACGTTCACACCGGGGTGGAACTTGGTGCCACGCTGGCGGATCAGGATCTCGCCCGCGTTCACCTCCTGGCCGCCGAAGCGCTTGACGCCCAGTCGCTGGGCGTTCGAATCACGACCGTTGCGGGAGCTGGACGCACCCTTCTTGTGAGCCATCGCTCATGCCCCTTCTTGAAAGCTTCAGTCTCGAAGATCCGAAGAACTACTTGGAGATGCCGGTGACCTCGACGCGGGTCAGCTTCTGCCGGTGACCCTGGCGCTTGTGGTAGCCGGTCTTGTTCTTGAACTTGTGGATCCGGATCTTCGGACCCTTGGTCTGCTCGACGACCTTGCCGGTGACCGAGACCTTCGCCAACGCGTCGGCGTCCGTGGTGACCTCGCCACCGTCCACGAACAGCACGGCGGGGAAGGTGTGCTCGGTGCCCGGCTCGCCCTCGAGCTTCTCGACCTCGACGACGTCGCCGACGGCAACCTTGTACTGCTTGCCACCGGTCTTGACGATCGCGTACGCCGACACGGAAGTCTCCTGCATTACTCGACAATGGGTTAGGGGGCTGGCGCGGCCGGCCCGCCCGGGGGCGGTCCAGGTGCTCGCGCAGCGGCTCATGCTTGCGATGAGCCGTACTACAGGTTACGGGAGGCCCCGGGCGCTGCTGCACCCGGGGTACCCGTGGTGGATCAACTCTGGTCCGAAGCCTTCACCGGCGGCCCTGCCGGACGCGAAGCGGTGCGGCGCGGACGGCGCCGGGTGCTGCGCACGGCCGGGGCCGGGACGTCGACCTCGGGTTCTTCTCCCGCGTCCGCCTCCGGGGCGTCCGCCTCCGGGGCGTCCGCCTCCGGGGCGTCCGCCTCCGGCGCGGCCTGGCTGGCCGCGGGCTCCGGCTGCTTCGCTTCCGGCTGCTGGACGGGGGCCGGGGCCTCCGCCTTGTCTTCCGCCTTGTCCTCGGTCTTGTCCGGCGCGGCGGCCTGCTCGGCCGTTTCCCGCTCCTTCCCCTCAGCGGCTTCCGTATCGGGGTGCTCGTGCTTCGCCTTGGACGCGTTGGCCATGGCCTGCACCGCCGACACGACCGACTCGCGCTGTTCCGGGGTCGGCGCCGGGGCGGGCTGCTCCGGCTTGGGCTCGTGGTGCTGCTGCTCCTCGCCCTTGCCGCGGCCGCGGGAGCGCCGCGAGCTCTTGGTGTCGCCGCCGCCGTGGCTGTGGCCGTTGTGCCCATTGCCGCCGCCGTTGTGGCCGTTCCCGTTGCCGCCGCCGGTGCGCTGCGGTTCGGTGGACACGACGACGCCGCGGCCCTTGCAGTGCTCGCAGGGCGTGGAGAACGCCTCAAGCAGCCCGGTGCCGATCTTCTTGCGCGTCATCTGCACCAGGCCCAGCGACGTGACCTCGGCTACCTGGTGGCGCGTGCGGTCGCGGCCCAGGCATTCGGTGAGCCTGCGCAGCACCAGCTCGCGGTTGGACTCGAGCACCATGTCGATGAAGTCGATGACGATGATGCCGCCGATGTCCCGCAGCCGCAGCTGGCGGACGATCTCCTCCGCCGACTCCAGGTTGTTGCGGGTCACCGTCTCCTCGAGGTTGCCGCCCGAGCCGGTGAACTTGCCGGTGTTGACGTCGATGACGGTCATCGCCTCGGTGCGGTCGATGACCAGGTAGCCGCCCGAGGGCAGCCAGACCTTGCGATCGAGCGCCTTGGTGATCTGCTCGTCGATCCGGTGGTCGGCGAACGCGTCGCCGGTGCCGGTGTAGCGCTTGAGCCGGTCGGCGAGGTCGGGCGCGACGTGCTGGACGTAGTCGTTGATGGTGTCCCAGGACCGGCCGCCCTGGACTTCCAGCTTGACGAAGTCCTCGGTGAACAGATCGCGCACGACCTTGACCAGCAGGTCCGGCTCCTCGTAGAGCATGGTCGGCGCGTTGCCCTTTTTGCCGGAAGCGGCGGCGGCCTTCTCCTTGATGACGTCCCACTGCGCCTTGAGGCGGTCGACGTCGCGGCCCAGCTCGTCCTCGCCGATGCCCTCCGAGGCGGTGCGGATGATGACGCCCGCGTCCTCCGGGACGATCCGCTTGAGGATGTCCTTGAGCCTGCGCCGCTCGTTCTCCGGCAGCTTGCGGGAGATGCCGGTGGCCCCGCCCGCGGGGACGTAGACGAGGAACCGGCCGGGCAGCGAGATCTGCGTGGTCAGCCGGGCGCCCTTGTGCCCGACCGGGTCCTTGGTGACCTGCACCAGGACGCTGTCGCCGGTGGAGAGCGCCTGCTCGATCTTGCGCGCCTTGCCCTCCAGCCCGGCCGAATCCCAGTCGACCTCGCCCGCGTAGAGCACGGCGTTGCGGCCGCGGCCGATGTCGATGAACGCGGCCTCCATGCTGGGCAGCACGTTCTGGACGCGGCCGAGGTAGACGTTGCCGACGATCGAACCGGTGCCCGACGACGTCAGGAAGTGCTCGACCAGCACGCCGTCCTCGAGCACGGCGATCTGCGTGGACTCACCCTTCTCGGCGACGACCATGGTGCGCTCGACCGACTCGCGGCGGGCGAGGAACTCGGCCTCGGACAGGATCGGGGCGCGGCGGCGGCCCGCCTCGCGGCCGTCGCGGCGGCGCTGGCGCTTGGCCTCCAGCCGGGTGGAACCGCGGACGCTGCGCACCTCGTCGCGCGCCGGGCGCTCGGTCTCGGCGGCCTTGGCCTGGCGGACGTGCGTGACGGTGTTCGGCGGGTCGTCGGTGCCGTTCGTGTCGGCCCCGTCGTCGTCCCCGCCCTTGCGGCGGCGGCGACGGCGGCGGCGCTTGCTGCCGCTGTCGGACTCGGAGTCGTCGTCGGACTCCGCGTCGGCGTCGCCCATCTCGTCCGGCTTCGCGGTCTTGTCCTTGGTGTCTTTGGCGTCTTTGCTGTCCTTGGCCTGCTGGTCGTGCTGGCCCTCGGAGGTTTCGTCCTCGTTCTCGGACTGGGCCTCGTCGCCGCCCTTGCCCCGGCCGCGGCCACGACGGCCGCGACGGCGCCGGCGACGGCCGCCCGCGTCGTCGCCGTCCTCGTCGGAACGCTCGTCGCGGGTCTCGTCGGAGATGTCCTCCTCGGCGGTTTCGGCGGTGCGGTCAGGACGCTCGGCCTGCGCGGGAGGCTCGCCGGCACCGAACACCGGCTCGGGCTTGGTACGCGACTGCTGCGCGGGCTCGGGCGGCAGGAAGACCGGCGAGGGCGCGGCGAAGACCGGCACGTGCACGGGGCCGCGGACCGGGGCGGCCTGCTCGGTTTCCTGCTGTTCGGCCGGGATCGCGGGCGCGACGGCCCGGCGGGCGCGACGGGTGCGGGTGCGCTTCTCGCCGGTTTCCCGAGCGGCTTCCGGCTCGGCGGATTCGGCGGAGAACGGACGGGCCGGGGCCGCGTCCCGCGAAGCGGCTTCCGAGGCAGTGCCCTGCTCAGCACCGGTTTTCGGGGTGGCGGTGTCTGAGGCCCCAGTCCCCGGCGCGGCGACCGCTTCCGGAGCGGTGGTGTCCGAAGCCCCAGCGCCCTGCTCAGCACCGGTTTCCGGGGTGGCAGTGTCCGAAGCCCCGGCACCCGGCGCGGCGACCGCTTCCGGAGCGGCAGTGTCCGAAGCCCCAGCACCCGGCGCGACGACCGCTTCCGGAGCGGCAGTGTCCGAAGCCCCAGCGCCCTGCTCAGCACCGGTTTCCGGGGTGGCAGTGTCCGAAGCCCCAGCACCCGGCGCGACGACCGCTTCCGGAGCGGCGGTTTGGCGCGAAGCAGCATCCTGTGCGACGGCTTCCGAGGATTCGGGGGTCTGCGCGGCGGTGCCCTGGGTGGCTTCCGGGGCTTCCTCGCTGTCCTGGGCTCCGGCGGTCGCGCCGGTCTGCTCGGCGGCTTCGGTCCCGGCGGCGGCCTCCGGCTCGGCCGCGGCCGGGCTCTGCCCGGTGGCTTCGGCGGTCTCCGCGTCGAGGATGACCGCGACGCGGTGCGCGACCTCCTTGGTCACGCTCGACTGGGCGCTGCGGGGGCTTTCCCCCAGCTCGGCGAGCTTGCCGAGCAGGTCGCGGCTGCTCAGGCCGAGCAGCTTGGCCAGCGCGTGCACGCGGATGCGCGGCGGCAGCTCGCCCAGCCTGCTGGTCGTGGGTGCGACGGTATTCCCGCCGGTCTGATCGGCGGGTGTGTCCGCGTTCGACATATGTCTCCTCCGCCCCCGGGCGCGTCAGCCGGTTCGCACCGGTGGTGACGCGGCCGCGCAGGGGCCCTTTCTGTTCCGTGCCCGCCGTGGTGGTGACCAGCGGCGGGAATCCTGCTGGCAGCCGTGCGGTCCGCCGGTCGGCGGCCGCTCGGTTCCTGGTCTGCTCGGCGGGGTGCCGGCCTGCTCGCGACCCCCGGGCCACCCGCCACGACATCGACCTTGGCCCGGCCTCCCGGGGGCGACGCGCGTGGTGCCGGTCCGGCACTCCTCCGGGCCGCTCACGACGCGAGCGGGATGCCCGTCGGCGCAGCGGCCAACGCGAGTATCCCACACCCGGGGGGACACCCGGTGTAGTCGGTGTCCCTCGGCAGGCGCCCGGGCGTGCCGCGATCATGCGCCCGGGCGAACTTCCGCGCATCGCTTGTCGCGCCGGGCCCGGGGTGGTTAGCGTGCGGGCTCGGGCGCTCGCGCGGGCGCCCGGCATAGCCCCGCGCGCGGTGGGAGGTCCGGTGTCTGTGCTGGCGCGGCCGCTGCGGGCGGCCGTGTGCTCTGTCCTGGTCCTCGCCGGCTGCGCCGCGGTCTCCCCCGCCGCCGTCGCGAGCCCCGGATGCGCCTCCGGCGGCCGGGCGGTGCGCTACGTCGTCGCGTTCGACCGCGGAACCCCGGAATCTTCCGCCCGCCAGCAGACGAGCGCGGGCTGCGGGCAGCTCGCGGGCTACTATCCGCAGATTTCCGTGGCGGTCGTCACGTCCGCCGATCGGGCGTTCGCGGACCGTCTCGGCCCGGAACGGGCATTCAGCGCGCAAGCCACCCGGACGACCGCCGGGCGACCGGGCGCCGCGGCCCAGCCCGCGCGGGCCGAACTCCCGCTCAGCGACCCGGCGCGAGTGCCCGCCGCGGACCTGTCCTCGCGGCAGTGGGACATGAACCAGATCGGCGCTCCGGCCGCGCACCAGGTCACCGAAGGCAGCCGCGCGGTGGTCGTCGGCGTCCTGGACTCCGGCGTCGACCCGAAGCACCCCGACCTCGCCGCGGCGATCGACCCGGACGATTCGGCGGGCTGCCTCACCGGCGTCCCGGACCCGAGCCCGGCCGCGTGGCAGCCGACGACCTCGGCGCACGGCACCCACGTCGCGGGCATCATCGCCGCGGCCGACGACCGCAAGGGCATCACCGGCGTCGCGCCGGGCGTGCGGATCGCGTCGGTGAAGGTGATCGACGATCGCGGCTACGCCGATCCCGAGGCGGCGGTCTGCGGGATCATGTGGTCGGCGGCGCGGCATCTGCCGATCGCCAACAGCAGCTGGTTCGTGAATCCGTGGTCGCTGTCCTGCGTGCGCGGCAACGACCGCGGCGTGGTGCACGAAGTGCTGGCGCGAGCCGTGGAGTACGCGACGTCCCAGGGCACGCTGAACGTCGCCGCCGCGACCAACGAGGCGGTCGACCTCACGCCTTCGGGCCGCTCGGGTTCGCCGTCCGCCGCCGGGAAGTGCGAGGCACTGCCGGCCGGGCTGCGGGACGTGGTGACGGCCTCGGCGATCAGCCCGGACCGGGTGAAGTCGGGCTACAGCTCGTACGGGCTCGGTGTGGTCGATGTCACGGCCCCGGGCGGCGACGACGACCGGTGCGTGGTTTCGACCGTTCCGGGCGGCTACGCGCCGATGTGCGGGACGTCGATGGCGGCGCCGCACGTCGCCGGGGTGCTGGCGTTGCTCAAGTCGGTGCATCCCCCGTGGACGGCCGCCGAGCTGCGCCGCGCGCTGGACTCCCGGGCGACGCCGATGCCGTGCCCGGACGACTACGATCTGACCGGCGACGGCGCCCAGGACGCCTACTGCTCCGGCTACGACGGATACAACGGCTTCTACGGCCACGGCCTCGTCGACGCCCGGTCCGCGGTGGCACCGGCGCACACCGGACTGCCCAGCCCGGCCCGCTGAGCCGCGTTCAGGTCAGCAGCAGTTTCGCGATCCTCCTTGTCGCGCCCCAGATCCCGATCGCGGCGAGCGCCAGCAGGTACGCCAGGTTGCCCAGCATGCTCCAGGAGAAGATGCCGGCGGAAAGCCCGCGCATCAGCTCGATCCCGTGGTAGAGCGGGAAGCAGCGGACCAGCCACTGCAGCGCTTCCGGGTAGACCGTGATCGGGAAGAACGTGGTGGAGAACAGGAACATCGGCATCAGGACGAGCTGGATGTAGTCGAATTGGGACGTCGACTTCAGGAAGCTGACCAGCGTGATGCTGATGGCCGCGAACGCGAACGACACGAGCAGCGCGGCGGGCAGGAGCAGCAGCGCCCACCAGGACGTGAGCAGCCCCATGACGCCGGTGACCGCCAGGAACGCGACCGAATAGAGGCCGCCGCGCATCATCGCCCACGCGATCTCGCCGAGCGCGACGTCGAGCGGGCCGACCGGAGTCGCCAGCATCGCGTCGTACGTCTTGGCGTAGCGCAGCTTGAAAAACAGGTTGTACGTGCATTCGAAAACCGCGCCGTTCATCGCCGACGAAGCCAGCAGCGCGGGCGCGACGAACGCGACATAGCTCATCGGCTGCCCGTCCGGCCCCGGCACCGTGGTGACCAGTTTGCCGAAGCCGACCTGGAACGCGAGCAAGTAGAACAACGGCTCAAGCGCGCCGGACACGAGGATCGTCCACGACCGCCCGTAGACAGTGAGCGCGCGTTCGATCAATGCGGTCGCGCGGCCGCTGTACATGCCCGCGGGCAGGACGCGGAGCAGAATTCCGCGCCGCTGCGGGAGAATGGGGGCGCTTCGCAGGTCGGTCATCACGCCACCAGCCGTCGGTAGAAGCCGCGGTGCGCGATCGTCCAGCCGATCGCGACCAGCGCCGCCAGATACGCGAGGTGCCCGAGCACCGGGAGCAGCTCCCGCCCGCCGAGCGTGGCGGCGCGCGAGAGCTCGGTGCCGTGCCACAGCGGGGAAATCCAGGCGAGCCAGCGCAGGTACAGCGGCAATTGGGTGATCGGGAAGAACGTGCCGGAGAACAGGGTCATCGGGATGACGACGAACCGGAAAATCAGCCCGAACCGCTGTCCCTCGTCGAAGGTCCACGCCGCCAGCGCGGCGATCAGCGATCCGCAGGCGAGGCCGGTGAGAACGCCGACGAGGACCACCAGCAGCGCTCCCGCGTTGTCCCAGGCGCCGAACAACCACGCGATGAGCGCGTAGACCGTGCCGGAAAGGGCGAGCCGCAGCATGGTCCAGATCTGGTGCCCGCCGAGGACCTGGCCCGGAGACACCGGCGTCGCGGTGACGGCCAGATAGTCCTTCTGCCATTTGAATCCGCTGAGCACCGGATAACTCGACTCGCTGACCGCTTGCTGCGCCGCGCCTGCCACCAGCAGCGCCGGGGCGACGTACCCGAGGTAGGACACCCCGCCGGTCGCCGGACCGGCCTTGACCTGCGAGCCGAACCCGAGCCCCATCGCGGCGAGGAACAGGACCGGTTGCAGGCCGGTGGAGTAGAGCGTGCTGAGCCAGTGCCTGCGGTACCAGGTCCAGTAGCCCTCGACGCGCAGCCAGGCGCCGTGGAACCGGCCGACGACGCGGCCGGTGGCGGGAGCGGTCATCAGTCCACCAACGTCCGGCCGGTGAGGCGGAGGAAGACGTCCTCCAGAGAACTGCGCCGGACCAGGCTCGACAACGGGCGCAGGCCGCGCTCGTGCGCGCGTTCGAGAGTGGCCTCGCCGGTCATCGTGTACAGCAGCACCCGGTCCGGGAGGACTTCGACGCGTTCGGCCAGCCCTTCGAGCCGGTCGGCCGCGTCCTGCTGCTCGCCCGGCGCGAACCGGAGCTCGACGACTTCCCGGGTGGAATGCCGCGCGATCAGGTCGGCGGGCGAGCCTTCCGCGGCGATCCGGCCCCCGTCCATGACGACCAGCCGGTCGCAGAGTTGTTCTGCTTCGTCCATGTAGTGGGTGGTGACGATGAGCGTGGTGCCGCGGGCTTTGAGCCGGAAAAGCCGGTCCCACAACAGGTGCCGCGCCTGCGGATCGAGCCCGGTGGTCGGTTCGTCGAGCAGCAGCAGTTCCGGGTCGTTGACCAGCGACCGGGCGATGGTGAGCCGCCGCTTCATGCCGCCGGAGAGCGAATCGACCGGTTTCTCGGCGCGGTCGGACAGCTGCGCGAACTCCATCAGCTCGACCGCCTTCTGCCGGACACGGGCCCGGGAGAGGCCGAAATACCGGCCGTAGACGTGCAGGTTCTGCCGGACGGTGAGCTCCACGTCGAGGTTGTCCTCCTGCGGCACCACGCCAAGGCGCGCGCGGATCCGCGGCCCGTCGGCGTCGGGGTCCATGCCGAGGACGCGCAGATCGCCGTCGGTGCGCGGAGACACGCACGCGATCATCCGCATTGTCGATGACTTCCCGGCGCCGTTGGGCCCGAGGAAGCCGAACGCCTCCCCTGGCCGCACCTCGACGTCGATGCCGCGGACTGCCTCGAATTTTCCGAACCTTTTGACCAGCGCCTTCGCTTGCACGAGGGCTGGTTCCGATGCCGACTCTCCCACGAGGAACGACAGTAGAGGGAGGGACCGACAATTCTCGACCCGTTTCCCAGAACCGGAACTGGCAGAGGTACACGACCCCTCCCTCGACGCGACCGAGCTGTCCGTGAGGGGGGCCTTGCGGGAATCTGATTCCCTCAGGGCCCCCTCACGGACTTCAGCGCACCGTCGCCGGCGCCGAACGGGTCACCCCGTTCACCGTCACCGAGATTTCCGCCGTGCCTGGACGCAGGCCCCGCACCGTCCCGGTGGCCGGGTCGAGCGACACCACATCCCACGGCGCGGGCGGCCAGCTGCCGAGGTGCACCCCGCGACCACCCCACGCGGCGCTCACCGGGTAAGTCACCGGAATCGACCGGCCCTCCTGGGTCACCGTGGCGGTCACCTTCCCGGTCCCGCCCCACGGAAGCGTGCCCGGGCCGGTCACCGTCAGCGCGTCGACGTTCGGGCGCGTCTCGAATCGCACCGGCTGGCCGCGGTCCGAGGGGTCCACTCGCACCAGGGTCCAGCCGACGAAGCCGCCGTCGCCGGGGGCCGCGGCGGGGGTCTTGCCCGAGTTGCCGTTCACCAGGTACGGCACGCCGTCCGTGCGCGACAGGCCGAACACTCCCGCGTGCGAAGCCAGCGACGCGGCCGGTTTTCCGGACTTCTCCTCGAAACCGGTCAGCCACGTCCGCAGCAGCTCGGCCTCCTTCCGGTCGCCCAGCTGCGAATTGCCGGTCGGGCTCGGGTCCTTCACCGGGTGGTGCATCGCGACGACCACACCGCGCACGGAACGGTCCTTCGCCGCGTTGTCGAGCGCCTCGCGCATCATCCGCACCTGGTCGAATCCGCCCGCGCGCAGGGAGCCGCGCGACGAGTCCATCAGGATCAGCCGAACGCCGTTGACGTCGGCCACGCGGTGCGTCTCCCCGAACGCGTCCTGGAAGTTCTTCAGGCCGTTGCCGCCCTCGGCTTCGTGGTTGCCGGGGACGTAGTACCAGGGGACGCGGCCGTCCAGTTCTTCGGTGATGATCTTGCGGGCCAGCACGAAGTCCGGCGCGGTGCCGCGGTCCACGAAGTCGCCGTTGATCAGCACGAGATCCGGTTTCGCGGCAATGGCCTCGCGCAGTGCCCGGCGCGCTTGGGCGACCAGCGGGCCGTCCGGGGCGTCGGCGGTGAACTGGGCGTCGCTGACGACCGCGATCTTCAGGCCGCCCTCGCCGAGTGTGCCGTCGGTGACGAGCGCCGGGTCCGGGACAGCCGGATCGTGCGGCACGGAGGTGCTCGGGGCGACCTCGAAGGTGAGGTCGTTGAACACCAGTCTGCCTTCGTACTGTTTGCCCGCCGCGGTTTCCACGGCATAGAACCGGGTGAGGCGCTGCCCGTCCGGCAGCCCGGCGGGCACCGCGGCTGTCACGTATCGCCAGCCGGTCCAATTGACGCTCAGCGAAAGATCCACAATGGACGCGGTGCTGGCGCCGTCGCGGAGTTCCGCGCGGATCCAGGCGCCCTTGCCGTCGCCGTTGATCCACATGCCGATCTTCTGCGTGCCAGCCGGAACCGCGATCGGGTCGGCAGCGTTGACATACGCGGCGCGGGTGGCGGTGGTGCCGGTGAGCCGGTAGTCGAGCGCCAGGCCCTTGCCGCCGTTGCGGCCGTCTGCCGAGGAAAGCGCGGCGCCGACGACGGCCGGATACACCGTTGCGGACCAGCCTTCCGGACCGGCCAGCGGCGCCGCGACCGTGGCTTCGGTGCCCACCGAAGCCGCCAGGTGCATGGTCTTCCCGCCTGCGTGCACGGTGATCGCCGTGGCCCCGGACGCGGTCTTCGCGGTGACTGCGAAACCCTTGCCCGACGGCTCGATCTTCACCACGGCGGGGTCGTATTCGAGCTTCACGTCCGACGGTTCGATCCAGGTGCCATAACCGTCCGCGTCGTAGCCGTAGACCTGGAACTCGCCGCGCGCATCCGCACCCGACAGCGCGACCTGCTTCGTGCTCGCGCCAAGGCGAACCGGCTTGCCCAGCACGGTCAGCTTCGTGCGGCCGTTCACGAAGTTCTGGTGCGCGGTCACCGTCACGTCGGCTCGCGCGTCCGGATGCAGGAAGTCGGGCTGCGCGGTGAAAACGTTCTTCGTGACAGTGCCGCGGAACGGATTCGACGTGGTCCAGAACGGGCGCGACGCCACTGCGGCGCCCGTCTCGTCGTGGCCGTTCGGCACGAGTGCGCGGCTCAGGCCGGACAGCACGCGGGTCGAGTTGTCGCCCTCCTGCGCGGGGGCGGGCGCGAAGCCAGTCAGCCGTCCGCTGCCGGCCACCGTTGCGAAGCCGATGCCGTTGGGCACCAGGCGTTCCCCACCGTCCGAAGGCGAGTTGCGCACAGACGGTGCGGCTTCTCCTTCGTTACGCGCGAGCAGGGTCGAGGAGCCGCCGCCATCGAGGTTGATCGCGTCGTCGGCACCGAGCCGCTTCAGCTGCCGGGCCATTTCCAGCTCGGTCATCCCGCGGCTGTCGGCCTGGCGGCCGTCCACCGTGACGAGCCACATCCGCTTGCCGTCAGCGGAAAAGCCGACGCCGGTACGCGGGGCGAGGGTGACATCGTCGAGCTGCTGGAGCTGCCCGCCCTTCAGCAGCGTCTTGTTTCCGCCGACCGCGACGGCGATCTTGCCCGCGTCGGTCCGCGGCGCGTACGAAACGCCCACGCGGTCACCGATGTGCAACGCCGACAATGCGTCCGCGCCAGCTTCCCGGCCGAGCAGCAGCGTGCTGCCAGCCGGAATCGGGCCGTCTGCGGGATTCGGACGCACCTGCGTCACGACGCCGTCGCGGACCTCGATCTCGACGACCTTCTGCGCACCGGCGACCGACGTCGCTCGCGCCGAAGCGCCCCAGAGCGGCGTGTAGACGCCGAGAGCGTCCTTGCCGAGCACCGGGCTGTTGAAGTTCGTTGCAGGAACAGCTCGGCCGTCCGGCAACGTGACCGACGCTTCGAGGAAGATGTCGGCGAGCTTCGCGCGACCCTGCTCGGTGATCGCCGCGGTGGTGTTGTGGCCGGACGCGGGTGCGTTGTGCAGCTCGCCCTTGTCGATGCCGACGCCGAGCGGCGCACCGGAGGCGTTGATGTCGAAGAAATCGCCGTTGACGCCCGCGACCGCACCGGCGCGAGCGACCTGCTGAGACAGCGGAGTGCGCGCGGAAACGGTGCCCGGGCTGAGGTAAGCCGGCTTCAGGACCTTGCTGGTGAGGTCGACGCTCAGCGCGTCGCCGCGGATCCAGCCCTTCGGGTCGAAGCGGTCGAACTGGGTGAGGTTCAGACCAGGTGCCACCGCGTTGGTGGCGCTGCTGGTTTCGAGGCCGTCGTCGGCGGCGGGCGCCGCGGCGATCGCCGGAGCCTCCCGGGCCGAGGAGAAGGCGGAGGCGCTCTCGACCGGCGGCGGGCCGAGCGGAGCGGAGAGCGGGCCGGCCTGCGCCGGTGTGGCCAGCGTCAGCACCAGAAGGGCGCTGAGCAGCACGGATCTTGATCTTTTCACCAGATACCCCACGATCGCGACGATGGCTCAGGTCAGCCAAATCCATCGGCGCGACCGCCGGAAGGCCCTGCGGTGAACGGGACCTGAATGGCGCAGGATTATCCGCTCAGGGTGTCATGCGCGCGGCGAGGAACTCCTTCGCGACGGCCTCGTCTCCGGCGATCTCCGGCTGCGCATCGGTGCGATTCCACAGCAGCACCAGCAAATGCTGCGCGGCCGCCGCGACGGTGGCCACCGCTTCGCCCGCGCCCAGCTCGGGCGGTTCGCCGGGCACGACGGTCCACGCGTGCCCGGTGTCGGTGGTGCGCAAGGTGATCGGCGCGGCCAGCGGAACCTCGTGCTTCCAGCGCGCGACGCGCGGCAGCATCGTGCCGAGCACCTCGTGGACGCCGTCGGCCGCGATCAGCGGATCAAGCCGCGCCGCTACGCCGCGTGCGCCGAACAAGTCGACCAAATGCACGGCAGTTTCGTGCACCTGACGGCGGAACCAGAACGCTTTGGTCTTCTCCGCGGCACCGAAAACCCAGCACGAGTCGGCGGGATCGGCCGCGTCGAGCGCGTCCAGCAGCTCGGCGGCGCTTTCGGCGTACCAGGGCACGAGGTCGGCGCCCGGCGAGACGTCGAATTCCTGGTTGCTCAGCTCGCCGGTCCGGACGATCCCGGCGGCCCACCGGTGCACGTTGCCCAGATGCGTGACGAGGTCGCGCTTGGTCCAGTCGCCGCAGTACGGGACCGGGTTGCCGAGATCGCCCGCGGCTTCCGCGGCGAAGGCTTCGGTGAGCGAACGGAGGTGCGGCAGGTAGTCGCGCGGCGGCAGCGGCAGGGCGGTCACGGGTGGAGGCTAACCGATGCGCGGGGTCCCGGCACCGGAATTACCCGCCGACGCCAGGAGCTCAAGCTGCGTCGGCTCATCCCCGCCCGTGGGGGGACCGCAAACTCCCGCGTCCGGGCCGCGACAACAGCTGGCGCGGCGCCTTCGGGCTGGGCAAGACACCTCAAACACACCGCGGCACCGCCTTGAGTTCCTCGCACCGGAAACAAGCTGGCCCGGGAAGCACGAACGCCGGGCCGGGACCGAAGTCCCGGCCCGGCGTCCGCGAGGGTCAATGCCGGTTCAGCCGGATCACAGGTCGGGGAACCACAGCTTCAGCTCGCGCTCGGCCGACTCCGGCGAGTCCGAACCGTGCACCAGGTTGTACTGGGTCTCCAGCGCGAAGTCGCCGCGCAGGGTGCCCGGGGTGGCCTTCTCGACCGGGTCGGTGCCGCCGGCGAGCTGGCGGAACGCGGCGATCGCGCGCGGGCCCTCGACGGCCAGCGCGACGAGCGGGCCGGACGTGATGAACTCCAGCAGGTCGCCGAAGAACGGGCGCTCCTTGTGCTCCGCGTAGTGCTCCTCGGCGACGGAGCGCTCGACGGTGCGCAGTTCCAGCGCGGCCAGCTTCAGGCCCTTGCGCTCGATGCGCGAGACGACCTCGCCGACGAGGCCGCGCGCGACGCCATCGGGCTTGACGAGGACCAGCGTGCGTTCAGTCACGACGGTATTTCTCCTTGTGCGGATTCGTGTTATTCGGCGCTGAGCCTATCCGACGCGCCCGCCGGGCCGGTCAGCGCCGCTGCGGCTGCAGCGTCTTGGACCACAGCGAGGCCCCGGTCGCGTCGCGCAGGTCGACCGTCAGCGCGCCGCCGGCACCGTCCACATTCAATTCCCCGAAGTGCTGGAAACCTTGCACCGGCGAGGAATTCTGCGTCTGCGGGGCGTGCACGAACACCGCTTCCGGGCCGAAGGTCGGGTCGAGTTCGTTCGGGCCGAACGCGCCCGCGTTGAGCGGGCCGGAGACGAATTCCCAGAACGGGTCGAAGTCCTGGAACACGGCGCGCTCGGGCGAATAATGGTGCGCGGCGGTGTAGTGCACGTCAGCGGTCAGCCACACGACATTGCGCACGCGGTGCCGCGAAATCTGCCGCAGCACCCAGGCCAGTTCGGTCTCGCGGCCGCCGGGCGCGCCGGGCAGGCCGTTGGCGACCGCCTCGATGTCCTTGCCGTCCGGCACGACGAGGCCGATCGGCATGTCCGCCTGGACGATCTTCCAGGTCGCGGTGCTGCGCCGGAGCGCGTCGGCCAGCCAGCGGGCCTGCGCCTCGCCGAGGATGTGGCCGGGCTTGGTCTGGTCGGAGGTGTTGGCGTCGCGGTAAGTGCGCATGTCGAGGACGAACACCTCGACCCGGCTGCCGTGGCGGAAGCTCCGGTACACCCGGCCGTCGACGGCCTGGCGGCGGTCGATCGGATGCCATTCGTGGAACGCCTGGAACGCGCGCCGGGCGAGGACGTCGGCCCGCTTTTCGGTGTATTCGGGGCGGTCGTGCAGGATTTCGCCGGGGTACCAGTTATTGACTACTTCATGGTCATCCCACTGGACACAAGCCGGGACCTCCGCGGCGAACCGGCGGAAGTTGGCGTCGAGCCGGTTGTAGGCGTGCTGGCCGCGGTACTCGTCGAGGGTTTCGGCGACCTTCGACTTCTCCGGCGTCACGATGTTGTGCCAGGTGCCCCCGCCGGGCAGCGTCACGGTTTCGGTGAGCGGGCCGTCGGCGTACACCGTGTCGCCGCTGTGCAGGAAGAGGTCCGGACGGCGGTCGGCCATCGCGGAGAAGATCGTCATGCCGCCGAGGCCTGGGTTGATGCCGTAGTTCTGGCCGACGACGTCGCCGCTCCACAGGATCCGGGTGTTCGCGCGGCCGACCGGCGCGGTGGCGAACCGGCCCGCGACCGGCTCGCTCGCGCCGCGGCCGTCGAGGTCCACGGCGGTGACGCGGTAGTGGTACTCGGTGCCCGGGGCCAGCCCGGCGACGCGCACCTTGCCGGTGCCGCCGGTGGCGGGGGTGACGAACGGGCCGGGCACCCGGCGGGCGTGCCGGAACGACGGGTCGCGCGCGACCTCGACCATCAGCCGCGCCGGGCGGTCGGCCCGCGACCACACGATGCCGGAACCGGTGGTCACGTCCCCGGACGCGACGCCGTGGGCGAGCACCGGACGGTCGCGGCGGACGAGCGGGGCCGCCGAGGCGGAGCCGGGCAGCAGCAGCCCGCCTGCCGCGGCGAGCGCGGGGACGGCGATCCCGGCTTTGAGCACGGAGCGCCGGGAAGGGGTCGTTTCGGTCATGGCGGCCGTTCTATCCGGCGACCACGGCCAAGCGGCCAACTCGGGCTGACCGCCGGGTGAACGGCTCACTCGTCAGGAGGAAGCTCACAGCCGGTCGTCACGCTCGGTGTGCTTCCCGGACCATCTCGTGCTCGCAGGGGCCTTCCTGGGCAGGACGCGTCACAAACCCGTGTCGTTCGTACAGCGCCATGGCGTGCTGGTTGCCGCCCGCGACGCGCAACGCCAGCTCGGCGGCCCCGCGCCCTTCGCTCCAGCGCACCACGGCCCGGACGAGCGCGTCCCCGACTCCCCTGCCGCGCGCCGGCGGAGCGACCCACATCGACAGCAGATCGGCTTTGTCGCCGCGTTCGGACAGGTTGGCGCTGACCATCCCGGCCGGAACGCCGTCGAGGTCGGCCAGGACGTTGAGCGACACGTCGCGCAGCCGCGCCCGCCAGCGCGGTTCGGTGTCGCCTTCGCCTTGCCNGCCAGTCCGCGAGTTTCGAGCTGAACGCCTCCGGGTCCTCGCTCAGCGCCGCCAGCCGGAGGTCGCGCCACTCCGCCCAGTTGTCCACGCTCAGCTCGCGCACCACGATCACACTTGCACCGTCGCCGTGGCGGCCCGGCCGTTACATCGGAACAGGGTGAAACCATGCGGATCGACCGGCTCGACCACCTCGTCCTCACCGTCGCCGACCTCGGTGCGACAGTCGATTTCTCCACCGCGTCCTCGGCATGACCGAGGTGACGTTCGGGGCGGGCCGCAAGGCGCTGGCGTTCGGCGCCAGCAAGATCAACCTGCACGAGGTCGAACCCAAGGCGGACCGGCCGACGCCGGGCAGCGCGGACCTGTGCCTGATCACGGCCGATTCGCTGGAGCGGGTGGTCGAAGACCTCGCCGTGCACGGGGTGCCGGTCGAGGAGGGCCCGGTCGACCGCACGGGCGCGACCGGGCCGATCCGCGGCGGGTACTTCCGCGACCCGGACCGGAACCTGGTCGAGGTCAGCGTCTACCGCTGAGCCGCGCCTCGCGGGAGCACCCGGGCGCGGCGCCGGGATCCGGAAAGCATTCGAGGAGCGGGGCGTCGAGTTCGTCCGGCGCCTCGGCCCCGGCTTCGAGCGATCCGTTCTTCAGCGCGTCGTCCGGGACCTGGCTGGACTCGCCCGGGGCTCAAGCCTGCGGCTGCTGCTGGCTCGGCAGCGTGCCCGCGGCCATCCGGCGCGCGACGTCGCGGCGCAGCCACAGGAACCACAGGAACGCGGCCAGGAAGATGATGCCGATGATCGCGATCGCGGGCTGGGTGACGCCGATCCCGATGATCGCCAGCTGCAGCAGCAGGATCACCGGCACCGCCCAGACGTGCTTCAGCATTCCGCACAGCACGATCAGCACCACGGCCAGCGCGATGACCGTCCAGCCGGTGAAGCTGGTGATGCCGCCGCCGAGTTTCGCGACGACCGGCAGCGCCAGCGCGACGGTGATCGCCTCCATGATCAGCGTGCCCGCCAGGACGCCGCGGAAGCCCTTCATCGGGTCCTTCGCGGGCCGCTTGACCGGGGTTTCCTCGCTCATGCCGGCTCCTTCCCGAACAGCGTGCGCGCGTCGCCCGCGGTGACCACCGAGCCGGTCACCAGCACGCCGCCGCCCGCGAGCGGTTCCTCCGGGTCGTCGTTCTGCTCCACGAGGCCGATCGCGGTCTCGATCGCGGTCTCCAGGTCGCCTTCGGCGAGCACGCGGTCCTCGCCGAAGATCGACGCGGCCAGTTCGGCCAGGTCCTCGACCGGCAGCGACCGCGGCGACGAACCGCGCGTGACCACGATGTCGGAGACCACCGGCTCCAGCGCGTCCAGGATGCCGCGCGCGTCCTTGTCGGCCAGCACGCCGACGACCGCGACGAGCCGGCGGAAGTTGAACTCGTCGGTGATCGTCGTGGCGAGCGCCCGCGCGCCCATCGGGTTGTGCGCGGCGTCGACCAGCACCGCCGGGGCGGCCCGCACGCGTTCGAGCCTGCCCGGGTTCTCGACCTCGGCGAACGCCTCGCGCACCGCCTCGACCACGAGCTGTTTGTCTTTGCCCGCCCCGAAAAACGCCTCGACCGCGGCCAGCGCGAGGGCCGCGTTCGCCGCCTGGTGCGCGCCGTGCAGCGGCAGGAAGATCTCGTCGTAGACGCCGCCGAGGCCCTGCAGCTTCAGCATTTGCCCGCCGACCGCGACCTCGCGTTCCAGCACGCCGAACTCGCTGCCCGCGCGCGCCACCGCGGCGTCGACCTCGACCGTCCGCTTCAGCAGGACGTTCAGTACCTCGGGGTCCTGCTCGCCGATCACCGCGACCGACCCCGGCTTGATGATCCCGGCCTTCTCCGCGGCCGCGTCGACCGCGGTCGGGCCGAGGTATTCGGTGTGGTCCAGCCCGATCGGCGTGATGACCGCGACCTGGGCATCGGCGACGTTCGTCGCGTCCCACGCACCGCCCATGCCCGCCTCGACCACCGCGGCCTCGACCGGCGCGTCGGAGAACGCCGCGAACGCCATCCCGGTGAGCACCTCGAACTTGCTCATCGGCACGCCGTCCTCGCTCGCGCCGTCCACCATCGCCACGTACGGCGCGATGTCCTGGTACAGCTCGGCGTAGCGGGCGGCGGAGATCGGGCGGCCGTCGAGCGCGATCCGCTCGGTGACCAGTTGCAGGTGCGGGCTCGTGTAGCGGCCCGAGCGCAGGCCCATGCGGGTCAGCAGCGAATCGACCATCCGCGCGACCGAGCCCTTGCCGTTGGTGCCCGCGACGTGCACCACCGGGTAGCCCTGGCTGGGCTCGCCGAGCAGCGTCATCAGCGCCTGGATCCGGGTGAGCGACGGTTCGAGCTTCGTCTCCGGCCAGCGCTGGTTCAGCTCGGCCTCGGCGGCCATCAGGTCGCGGCGGGCCTCCGGGCCGTTCTCGTCGCCGAACTCGGCGGGCGCGCCCTCGTCATCGAGTTCGTGCAGCTCAGTGCCCTCTTCGGCGTGCAGGCCCGGCACCGGGCCGAGCGCCAGGTTGTCGCCGAGCTGGCCGATGCCGCCGATCCCTCCGCGCGAACCGCCGCCGACGGTGTAGGCCGCGTCCGGCGCGTCGAGGTCCGGTTCCAGTTCGTCGCCGGGATCGTCGTCGTCGCTGTGCGCGAGCGCGCCCAGTTCGTCGACCCCCGCGAAACTGTCCGGATCGGCGAGATCCGGCCGCCGGGTCTCCTCGGGCTCCTCACCGCGCGGCACTCGTGCACTCCTTGAAGTCGCTGTCCCGGCGCGGTCGCGCGACCGGGAAGACCAGGCGAAAGGTTCGGCCCGGCACACTGTCGAGCGTACCCGGGGCCGCCGCGCGCCCAGCGGCCCCGGGGCCTCGGCGCGATCACGCCCGCAGCGATCCGTGGCAAGGTCGGGCACATGCCCTTCGACCACAACCATCACTATCACCCGGCCTTGCTCCGGCTCCTGCCGCCGGGCCCCGGCCGTGCCCTGGACGTCGGCTGCGGCGACGGCCGGTTCGCCCGCAAGCTGGCCGCCGCCGGGATGACCGTCGAAGGCATCGACACGTCGGCCGAAATGATCACCCGCGCGACGTCCGCCGGTTCGCCAGGACCAGGCACAGTGGAGTACCGCCGCGCAGACGTGACGACCGAACAGCTGGAACCCGATGCCTACGCCTACATCTCCTGCCTGGCTTCCCTGCACCACGTCCCGTTCGACACCGTCACGAGACTGCGCGACGCGCTCGCCCCCGGCGGCGTCCTCGCGGTCCTCGGCTGTGCCCGCCCCAGCCGCCCCAGCCGCCCCGGCGACTACGCCCGCGAACTCGTCGCCGTCCCCGCGAACGTCGCGGCCAGGCTGATCGTCTTCGCCGGAGACCGCCTCAACGGCGGCCCGGACCCGGTCGCCAAGGCCCCAGTGCACATGAAATTCCCGCCGCTGAACGACGTCCGCCGCGACGCCGCGCGCCTGCTTCCCGGCAGCACAGTCCGTCCGCTGGTGTTCTGGCGGCACCTGCTGATCTGGCGGAAACCCGTGGATCACCCCGCAGCCGGGTGAAAACCCGCCCCGACCACCCGATCGGCGGAGAGCGCTCGCGCCCCGCTTGCCGAAAGGTAAAGCGGGTCGACCGCTAGGGAGGACGGGTTTCGCATGCGCACCATCCGAATCGTGCTGGCCGCGATCGCGGCAATCGCACTGCTTCTGTCGGCGGCGGCGGCCGCGAGCGCCGCGCCCCGGCACTACCGCCACTACGTCGCCTTGGGCGACTCGTACACGTCGGGCCCGCTCATCCCGCTGCCCCGGCTGGATCCGTTCGGCTGCTTCCGCTCGACGTCCAACTACCCGTCGATGGTCGCGGACTCCCTGGACGTGGATCGCTTCACCGACGTCAGCTGCGGCGGCGCGGACACGTCGGACATGACCAGCGCGCAAAGCGTGCCGCTGGGCCAGAACGCCCCGCAGTTCTCCGCACTGCGCCCCGACACCGACCTGGTGACCGTCGGCATCGGCGGCAATGATTCGGGCCTGTTCGGCAAGCTGGTGGACACCTGCCCCACCTTGCGCGCCTCGGACCCGACCGGAAACCCGTGCCAGCAGCACTTCACCGTTGACGGCGTAGACACGATGAAGGCGCTGCTCCCCAAGACGCAAGCAGCTATCCAGCAGGTACTGGCCGGAATCCACGCCCGCTCGCCCCACGCCAAGGTGCTGGCCATCGGCTACCCGCGCATCGCCCCCGAAGAAGGCTACTGCCCCGACGTCCTGCCCTTCGCGAACGGCGACTACGCCTGGCTCTCCAGCGTTGAAGAAGCCCTGAACGCGGCAGTAAGCAACGCAGTCGAAGCAGACGGCCAGTCGTCCTATGTGGACACCTACACCCCGTCCCTTGGCCACGACGCCTGCAAGGGCCCCGGCGTCGCCTGGATCAACGGCAAAGACCTCAACCTGCTGGCCGCAGCCTCCTACCACCCGCTCTACGCAGGAATGG
>NZ_LWSF01000013.1:136639-183959 GCF_001651785.1 Amycolatopsis sp. M39 | reverse complement strand
CACTAGCACACTGTTGAGTTCTCAAGCAACACACCCCGAACCACACCCAGAACCAACCAGGCCACGCTCGATGCGTTATTTCAAGCTTTTGGTCGAGCATGCCGCTACCTACAAGGCTAGTCGTAGGGAGTCGGCGGCCGCTCGTGGGCCGACGCTGAACATTACCTGGTCCGTTTCGCGGTGTCAACCCGCTCGGCCCTGGCTCCTGGTCGGTGAGGCTTTCGGCCCCGCCGACCCGGTGTTCCTGGCGACGAAGAGAAGATTACATGCCTTCCAACCACCCGAAAACAGGGGGGTCACTTAACGGCATCGCCCCTGGTCAGAGCGTTGACAGCGGACTGATTCGACCGGTTCGGGGGCCGCGGACGGTGCTCGGAGGCGCACTGGAGAGGCCCCGAGTGACCCAGGTCTCCCCCATCGGACGACCCTCTTGCGGTCGAAGACCCGGGCACCCGGCCCAATGCGGCAGGTCAGCGCACTGCCCGGCCATCCCGCCGCAAGCCAGCCCGCCTGCAACGCAAGCCCTCCGGCCGTCGCGAGGCGCTGACCGGGGGCCGCCACGAACCTTCGCCCGCTCCGGGCAACCCCGAACGGCTCACCCGGGCAACTTGGGCAGATACCGGGGCGGAACCCGGACCGGCGCGACCCGCATGTAGTCCGCGGCCAGCGCCAGCATCTTCCCGTCCGTCCACTGCCCGCCCATGAACGAAATCCCCACCGGCAGCGGTCCGACCGAACCGGCCGGGACCGTGACGTCCGGGTAGCCCGCCACCGCGGCCGGTGTCGCGGACGGGATCACGTCGTTGTCGCCGGTCTCGCAGTCCGTCTTCCAGGCCGGCGGGTTCGTCGGCGACGCGATGGCGTCCAGGTCGTACTTCGCGAGGGTCTCGTCCAGCGACCGGCGCGACAAATCGGTCAGCTCCGCCCGGTTCTTCAGATAGGCCGGGTCCTGCGGGCCAGGCGCGGCGAGCGCCTGTTCGAACAGCTCCTGACCAGCGAAGCAGGTGCGTTCCAGCGGGTCAGCGCGGTTGTACGCGACGAGGTCCGCCAGGTTCCGCGGGCCGGTGGGCCGCGTGGCGAGGTACGCGTCGATGTCGCGATGGAACTCGGTCAGCAGCGCCGGGAACTCCAGCGCGGAGAGCCGGTCCTGGTACGGCAGGTTGACCTCGACGACGGTCGCGCCGGCGCGTTCCAGCGAAGCTTTCGTCTTGCTGACCACGGCGTCCGTGTCCGGGCCGAGCACCGGCAGCCGCCACAGGCCGATCCGGGCACCGCGCAGGACGCCGGGGCGGAGAAGTTTCGCGTAGTCGGCCGGCTGGGTCGACGGGTAGCGCAGAGTCGCCGGGTCGGACGGGTCGCGGCCCTGCAGTACCGAGAGCGTCAGCGCGGTGTCGACGACGTTGCGCGCGATGGGTCCCGCCGTGTCCTGTTCCGCGGAGATCGGCACGACGCCGGTGCGGCTGACGAGCCCGAGGCTCGGTTTGTGCCCGACAGTCGCGGTCATCCCGGCCGGGCACACGATCGACCCGTCGGTCTCGCTGCCGATCGCGACCTGCGCGAGCGAGGCTGCGACGCCTGCGGCGGATCCGGCGGACGAACCGCACGGGTTGTGGTCCAGGACGTAGGGGTTGTGGGTCTGCCCGCCGACGCCGGACCAGCCGGACGTCGGCTTCGCGGCGCGGAAGTTGGCCCATTCCGACAGGTTCGCCTTGCCGAGGATCACCGCGCCCGCGGCGCGCAGCCGGGTGATCAGCGTGGCGTCCTTGGCCGGGCGGCTGCGCAGCGCGCGCGAACCGGCGGTGGTCTGCTGGTCGTGGGTGTCGACATTGTCCTTGACCAGCACCGGGATCCCGTCGAGCGGACCGCGGGTGCGGCCGGTCCGGTGCCGGACGTCGCTGGCGGCGGCTTGCGCGAGCGCGGCTGGGTTGAGCGCGAGGACGGCGTTGACCTTCGGGTCCAGCACCCGGATCCGCGCGAGGTACGCGCTGGTCAGCCGGGTCGCGGTGAGCTGACCGGTCGCCATCCGGTGCTGCAGCGACGGGATGTCGGCGCGGTCGAGGTCGAAGTGCAGCTCGGCCGGGTCGGAGTGGTCACCTCGCATCGCGACCGCCGGCGGCGCGGTGGCCAAGCCCGCCGCCGCGACCAGTGCGGCGAGTACGGCGGGCAGTCTTTTTCCCATGTTCCGATGCCTCCCCAACCTCGGAGCACGGCCCGGGGTCCGGTTCAGAGCATCGGCAACAGGGTCCGGAGCTCGTACGGGGTGACCGCGCTCCGGTAGTTGTCCCACTCAACCCGCTTATTGCGCAAGAAGAAGTCGTAAACGTGCTCGCCGAGCGCTTCCGGCAGCAGCTCCGACTTCTCCATCTCGGCGAGCGCCTCGCCGAGGTTCTGCGGCAACTGCGAGTAACCGGCGGCGCGGCGTTCGGAGTCCGACAGCTGCCAGATGTTGTCCTCGGCGGGCGGCGGCAGCTCGTAGCCCTTTTCGATGCCCTTCAGCCCCGCGGCCAGTATCACCGAGTAGGCAAGGTACGGGTTGCACGCCGAATCGAGCGTCCGGATCTCGACGCGCCGCGACGAGGCCTTGCCCGGCGAGTACATCGGCACGCGCACGAGCGCCGAGCGGTTCGCCCTCCCCCAGGACACCGTCGTGGGCGCCTCGCTGCCGCTGATCAGCCGTTTGTAGGAGTTGACCCACTGGTTGGTGACGGCGGAGATTTCCTTGGCGTAGTGCAGGACACCGGCGACGAACGCCTTGCCGGTCTCGGAAAGCTCGTGCGGATCCTCCGCGTCGTAGAACGCGTTGCGGTCGCCTTCGAACAGGCTCACGTGGGTGTGCATGCCCGAGCCGGGCTGGCCGGTGAACGGCTTCGGCATGAAGGTCGCGCGCACGCCCTGGGTCAGCGCGACCTCCTTGACGACGTAACGGAACGTCATCACGTTGTCGGCCATGGTGAGGGCGTCGGCGTAGCGAAGGTCGATTTCCTGCTGCCCCGGCGCGCCCTCGTGATGGCTGAACTCGACCGAGATGCCCATCGCCTCAAGGGTCTCGATCGCGTGCCGCCGGAAGTGCGTCGCGGTGGCGTGGCTGGCCTGGTCGAAGTAGCCGCCGTTGTCGGCGGGCTCGGGCTCGCTGCCGTCGTCGGGGAGGTTGGCGAGCAGGAAGAACTCGATCTCCGGGTGCACGTAGCAGGTGAACCCGGCTTCGCTGGCCTTCGACAGCTGGCGGCGCAGCACGTGCCGCGGGTCGGCCCAGGACGGCGAGCCGTCGGGCATCGCGATGTCGCAGAACATCCGCGCGGAGTACGGACCGCCGTCGGGGGTTTCCCACGGCAGCACCTGGAACGTGGACGGGTCGGGCTTGGCGACCATGTCCGACTCGTAGACGCGCGCGAAGCCCTCGATGGCCGAGCCGTCGAACCCGATGCCCTCGCTGAACGCGCCCTCCAGTTCGGCGGGCGCGACCGCGACGGACTTCAGGAATCCCAGCACGTCGGTGAACCACAGGCGGACGAAACGGATGTCGCGCTCTTCCAAGGTGCGGAGCACGAATTCCTGCTGGCGATCCATGGCCGAACCCTAACCAGCACGTGTTAACGCCATGTTTCACGGGTCACCCCCGTGGGAGTTCGATTCACGCCGCGACGGCGAGCTGGGATTTCCTCGACCGGGTGATCGACAACGACGCGACCGAGGCGATGACCGCGAGCCCGGCGGCGACGTACCAGGCGATCGCGTAATCGCCGAACTGGTCCCGCACCGCGCCGGCGGCGGAGGCGGCGAACGCCGCGCCCAGCTGGTGGCAGGCGAAAACCCAGCCGAACACGATCGGACCGGCTTCCCCGAAGGAGCGGCTGCAGAGCGCGACCGTCGGCGGAACGGTCGCCACCCAGTCGAGACCGTAGAAGAGGATGAACGCCCACATGCTCGGCTGGACCGAGTTCGTGAACAGCTGCGGCAACAGGGCGAGCGAAACTCCCCGCAACGCGTAGTAGACGCCGAGCAGGATCCGCGGGTCGACACGGTCGGTGAGCCATCCCGACGCGATCGTTCCCACCACGTCGAAGACGCCGACCAGCGCGAGCAGGCTCGCCGCGGTCGTCTGCGGCATGCCGTGGTCGTGCGCGGCCGGGACGAAGTGCGTGCTGACCAACCCGTTGGTGGTCGCCCCGCAGATCGCGAACCCGACAGCGAGTAGCCAGAACGTCCGGGTGCGCGCGGCTTGGAACAGCACAGACAGCCCGCGCCGGACCGTGCCGACCTTCGGTGCCGGACGCGCCACTTCGGCGTCTTCGGGCGCTCCGTACGCGACAGTGCCGATGTCGGCCGGGTGGTCGCGTACGGCCAACAGCACGACCGGGACCACCGCGAGAGCCGCGATGGCGATGACCATGGACGCTGTCCGCCAGCCGTCGCCCGCCGCGAGCGACGCGATCAAGGGCAGGAAGATCAGCTGTCCGGTCGCCCCGGCGGCGGTGAGCACGCCGGTTACGACGCCGCGGTGGCGGATGAACCAGCGCGTCGCGACCATCGCGGCGAAGCTCATCGCCATCGAGCCGGTGCCGAGGCCGACGAGCACACCCCAGCAGAGGATCAACTGCCAGCTGGCGCTCATGAAGACGGTGCCGCCCGCGCCGAGAGCGACGACGCACAGCGCGGTGGCCGCGACTCGGCGAATACCGAACCGCTCCATCAGCGCGGCGGCGAAGGGCGCGAAGAGGCCATACAGGACGAGGTTGACCGAGACGGCGGACCCGATCGTGGCCCGGGACCAACCGAACTCTTCGTGCAACGGATCGATCAGTACGCCCGGCGCGGCGCGGAAGCCGGCGGCGGCGAGGAGGGCGACGAACGCGGCCGCGGCGACGAACCAGGCGCGATGCAGGCGGCGGGCAGGACGAGTCTCAACGGTCACGAGCAGTCAGTCTGATGGACCAGGAGCGGAGTCGACAGTGGCCGGAAGGACACTATGCGTAAGGATCAGGCCAGCCAAGTAGGCTCTCGGCCATGCTCAGCCGACGTGTCCTGCCGGCCCTGCTGCTCCTCTGGCTGGTCGGCGGTTGCACCGCGGCACCCCCCTTGCCCGCGGCGGACGGGTTGCTCGCCGCCGCCAGGGCGAACTTCGCCAAAGTCGCCAGCCTGCACTTCTCGGTCGGCGTCAACGGGGTGCTGCCCGGCCTGCCGATGACCAAGCTCGTCGGCAACGCGACCCTCAAGCGCGGCGGACAGGCGAGCGGCAGCGCGGAATTCACTGATCGGTCGTTCTCGTTCACCGTCGCCGGGCACACCGCGACTACGAAGGACACGAAGGGTCGCGAAACCAACGGCCCCACGCCCTTCACCGTCGACCGGTTCCTCGGTCCGCGCGGCGGCCTGACCCGGCTCCTCGACTCGCTCCAGCAGCCGAAAACCGAAATCCGCGAGACCATCCAGCACGTCGACGGCTACCGCGTCGGCGGAACCGTGCCCCAAGCGGTCGCGGCGAAGCTGGTGCCGCAGATCCACGCAGACGTGAACGTGAAGATCTGGGTGACGGTCGCCGAACCGCGCCGCTTCGCGCGGATGTGGCTGCAAGTGCCGCCTGCGACAGAACGCGACAGCCCGGTGATGTACGAGGTGCTGTTGACGGATCAGCAGCCCTAGCAGCTGCCGTCTCGGGCGATGGCGCTGCTGAGGTAGGTCGTTGCGGCTTTGTCGACACAGGCGTTGCCTTTGAGGAACGCTGCGTGCTGTACGTCGTCGACAGTCAGCAGTGCGGCGTTGAGGTCTTTCGCGAGCGCTACGCCCTGGCGGTAGGGCGTAGCCGGGTCATGCGTGGTCGAGATGACGAGCGTTTTCGGCAGGCCGGGTGCGAATGGACGGTGCGACCGTGAGGTTGGCGGTACCGGCCAGGTCGAGCAGGTGTCGAGTTCGTGCGCGTCGGGCGAGTTGCCGGCGAGGAAGGGTGCTCCGGTGAGCATCTGGCGATGCGCGGCGTCGATGGTCGTGCGGTTGGTGACACGGTCGTAGTCGACGCAGCGGATGGCGTAGTAGGCGTCGAAGGCTCCGCTGTAGTGGCCGTTCTGATCGCGTTGGTAATAGTCATCGGCCATCTGAAGCAGCTTCGCGCCGCTACGCGTGGTCGCTAGTTCTTCCAGTGCTTGCCGCAAATTCGGCCACTTCGCGCGGGAGTAGAGCGCGGCTTCTGTCGCAGTGACAGCGTCGGCGAAGGCCAGTGCGCGGCCGGGCAGTGCAGAGACCGAAGGACGCGCGATTCGCTGGAAAGCTGCGGTCGCGTCGCCGGTTAGCGGGCATCCAGCTCGCTTCGCGCACCACTGCGCGAAGCGGGTGAAAGCGTCCTGGAACCCGGCGGTCTGGGCGATCAGTGTCTGCGGCAAGTCCTGTGCGGGGTCGATGGCACCGTCGAGGACCATGGCGCGCACTTTGTCCGGGTACGCCTCTGCGTACGCCGAACCGATCTGCGTTCCGTACGAGTAGCCGAGGTACGTGAGCTTCGCGTCGCCGAGGGCGGCACGAAGCGCGTCGAGATCGCGTACGACCTCTCGCGTGCCTACGTGCGCGAGGAACTCCGCGCCGGTCTTCTTGAGACAGCCAACCGCACTTCCGACGTCTGACGTACGAGCGGCGTCCTGCTCGGCATCCGACCGGCAGCGGATGCGCGGCTCGCTCGCGTGAACACCGCGAGGGTCGAAGCCGACCAAGTCGAACTGCTCGGCAAGCTTTCCGGCAGGTCTCGCCAACGTGGCCGCCGCAGTCATCCCTGAACTGCCCGGCCCACCGGGGTTGAGCACGAGAGACCCGATCCGGTGTGCCGGATCGGTGGCCCGATGCCGCAGCAAACCGATCGACACTGTCCGGCCCTGCGGGTTCGCGTAGTCGAGCGGCACCGTCAACCGAGCACAGTCGACCGCCTCGTCCGCGTACAAGCCCTTCTCGGAAGGGGTCTGCGCGTACGGCGCACACGGTCCCCAGTCGAGCGCTGCCCGCTGGCTCGCGCAAGCCGTGGCAGCGAGCATCACCACTGCCACAACCGTCGCGAGCCAGCGCAATCTCAACTGGCCTTACAGCGAGTGCCGTCCGGAGGCGTCGTGCCGTCGATCAGGTAGGCAGTGCCCGCCTTGTCGACGCACGCGTTGCCTTGCAAGAACACCGTGTGCTGCGTCCCCTCGAAGGTGAGCAGTGACCCCTTCAGCGCCTTCGCGAGGTTCACGCCCGCCTGGTACGGCGTAGCCGGGTCGTTCGTCGTCGAGATCGTCAGCGTCTTCGGCAGGCCTTCGACGTTCGGCTCGTGCGGCTTCGACGTGTTCGGCACCGGCCAGAACGCGCACGCGTCACGGGCAGAGCTGGGTTGGCGACCGTCGTCAAGGAAGGGTGCAGCCTTTTCGTATTTCTCCTGGCCTTCGAGAATCTGCTTCGGATCGGTGACTCGCGGGTCGTCGACGCAGCGGATCGCGACGAAGGCGTCCTGCGTGGTGCCGTAGCTGCCGTCCGGATTGCGCTCGTTGTAGATATCAGCCAGCTTCTCCAGCGTGGCACCGCGCTGCAGCTTCAGTTCGTTCAGCCCGGTGTTCAGGTACTCCCAGAGATTCTGCTGGTAGAGGGCCTGTATGGCACCTGTGGTGGCGTCGTCGTACGACAGCTTGCGGCCGTCGCCGACCGGAACCGGGAAGTCGATCAGCCGGCGCGTGAGGTCCTGGAACTGCTTCGTCGCGTCGGCCGGGTTGTTGCCGAGCGCGCAGTCCTGACGCGCCGCGCACCACTTCGCGAACTCGTTGAACGCGCCGCCGAAGCCCTGGCCCTGCGCGACGAGCGAGTCTTCCGGGCTCTGTGTCGGGTCGACAGCGCCGTCGAGGACGAGCGCGCGCACGTTCTTCGGGAAGGTCTCCGCGTACGTGGACCCAATGCGCGTGCCGTACGAGTAGCCGAGGTACGTGAGCTTCTGGTCGCCGAGGACGCTTCGCAGCACGTCCATGTCCTTGACGACGTCGCGCGTACCGACGTGCGCGAGCATGTCGTCGCCGTACTTCGTCCGCTGCGTGCACTTCGCGGCGAAGTCTTTCTGCTCCGTTTCCTGCTTCGCGACGCCCGCGGGAGAACCGTCTGTCTCGCTGTCGTCCGCACGGTCCGCATCACGCTCGGGCCCGGTCAGGCATTTGATCTGCGGTTCGCTCGCACCGATGCCTCGCGGGTCGAAGCCGACGAGGTCGAACCGGTCGCCGAGATCGGACTTGGACACCTGGTCGAGCAGGCCCGCCGCGGCGACCATGCCCGAAGCGCCCGGTCCGCCCGGGTTCACCACGAGCGAACCGATTTTCTCGCCCGAATCGCTCGCACGATGCCGCAGCACGCCGACGGTAATCGTCTGCCCGTCCGGTTTGTCATAGTTCAACGGAACGGTGAGGCGTCCGCACTCGATTCCCTGCGCCTTGAACGCCGACCGGGCGTCGGCCGAGGTCGCGTAGGGTGCACACGCGGACCAGGTCATGCTCTGCCCGTAGAAGCGCTCCAGTCCGGCGGGCACCGGACCCACCGGCGCGTGCGATTCGACGGTCGGCGCGGACGCGGCCTGGTCGGGCTTGGACGTGCACGCCGCGAGCGTGGTCGCGAGCAGGCCGGCAGCCGCGAACACGACTATCGGATGGACTTTCGGGCTGGCGCTGGGATGACGGGACACGGTTTGATCGTGCCATCCGGGCGCGGAACTCGAACGCACCGTCGGCGCGTTGGGCAGTGCGGGTGCGACCGGAGACACATCGACACGAGGAGACCAGGGGTGGCACTGATCAGCCGAGTGGGCAAACGGCTCCGCCGGATCATCCAGCGGCCGGGCAGCGTCGAGCTGACCCGCTACGAAGCGCTGCTGCCCGCCGTCGAGAAGCTCGAACCGGAGCTGGAAAAACTCGAAAACGCCGAGCTCACCGAGCGCGCGGGCAAGCTGCGGGACGCCATCGGCGGGGCCGCCTCGTTCACCGACAGCCAGCTGATCGAGATCTGCGCGCTCGGCCGCGAGGCCGCCCGGCGCGAGCTCGGCGAGCGGGCCTTCGACGTGCAGTTGCTCGGCACGATGGGCCTGCTCACCGGCCACGTCGTGCAGATGGAGACCGGTGAGGGCAAGACGCTCGCCGGTGCGCTGGCCGCCGCCGGGTACGCGCTGCGCGGCCGCCGCGTGCACGTGGTCACGGTCAACGACTACCTCGCCCGCCGCGACGCGGAGTGGATGGGCCCGGTGTACGACCTGCTCGGCGTCACCGTCGGCTGGGTCGAACCGGCGCACTCGAAGCAGGAGCGCAAGGAGGCCTACGGCAAGGAGGTCACCTACGGCGCGGTCGCCGAAATCGGCTTCGACGTGCTGCGCGACCGCCTGGTCACCCACCCCGACGATCTGGTGCAGAAGGCTCCCGAGGTGGCGATCGTCGACGAGGCCGACTCGGTGCTGGTCGACGAGGCGCGCGTGCCGCTGGTCATGGCCGGTTCGATCGACCACAACGACGCCGACGAGGAGGTCGCCAAGATCGTCCGGCGGCTGCGGCTCGGCCTGCACTACGAAACCGACTCCGAGGGCCGCAACGCGTGGCTGACCAGCGCCGGCGCGTCGGTCGTGGAGAAGTCGCTCGGCGGCGTCGACCTGTACGACGAGTCCGGTTCGGACCGGCTCGCCGCGGTGAACGTCGCCCTGCACGCGCACGCCCTGCTCACCCGGGACGTCGACTACCTGGTCCGTGACGGCAAGGTGCAGCTGATCAACGCCGCCCGCGGCCGCGTCGCCGAACTGCAGCGCTGGCCGGACGGCCTCCAGGCCGCGGTCGAGGCGAAAGAGCAGGTCACGGCCACCGACCGGGGCGAAATCCTCGACTCGATCACCGTGCAGGCGCTGCTCGCGCGTTACCCCGAGGTCGCGGGCATGACCGGTACCGCCGTCGCGGTCGCCGAGCAGCTGCGCGAGTTCTACCAGCTCGAAGTCGCGGTCATCCCGCCGAACACCCCGAACGTCCGCGAGGACCAGCAGGACCGCGTCTTCGCCTCGCCGTCGCAGAAACTGCGCGCGATCGAGGAGGAGATCCGCACGGTGCACGAGACCGGGCGGCCGATCCTCGTCGGCACCCAGGACGTCGCCGAGTCCGAGGAGCTGGCGGAAAAGCTGGCGAAGGCCGACCTGCCGTGCGTCGTGCTGAATGCGCGCAACGACGCCGAAGAGGCCGCGATCATCGCCGAGGCGGGCAAGAAGAGCGCGGTCACCGTGTCCACGCAGATGGCCGGTCGCGGTACCGACATCCGGCTCGGCGGCAGCGACGGCACGACCCGCGAAGAGGTCGCCGAGCTGGGCGGCCTGCACGTGATCGGCACCGCGCGGTATCCGTCGAGCCGTCTCGACGGCCAGCTGCGCGGCCGGTCCGGGCGACAGGGCGACCCGGGCAGCGCGATCTTCTTCGCGAGCCTCAACGACGACCTCGTGCTGTCGAACGCGCCGGACCTGCCGGACGGCATCGACGCGGACACCGAGACCGGCGAGATCACCGACCCGGCCGCGCACCGGCAGCTCAACCACGCCCAGCGCGTCGCCGAGGGCGTCGACCTGGAGATCCACCGCAACACCTGGCGCTACACCCGGCTGATCGAGCGGCAGCGCGCCGAGCTGCTGGAACACCGCGACAAGGTGCTGCACACCGGGCTCGCGGCCGACGAACTGGAGAAGGCGCAGCCGGAGAAGTTCGCCGAGCTGAAGGAAAAGCTGGATGACTCCGACCGGCTTGAGCAGGTGTGCCGCGAGGTCCGGCTGTTCCACCTCGACCAGCTGTGGTCGGACCACCTGGCGTACCTCACCGACGTGCGCGAGAGCATCCACCTGCGCGCGCTGGCCCGCGAGACGCCGCTGGACGAGTTCCACCGCGCGGCGATCCCGGAGTTCCACAAGATCATCGCCGAATCCGCCTCGCGCGCGGCGAAGACGCTTGAGGAAGCCGAGATCACCGACGACGGCCTCGACCTCGCCGAGGTCGGCGTGCGGCGCGCGAACACGACGTGGACGTACCTGGTGCACGACAACCCGTTCGACTCGGACTTCGAGCAGACGGTCAAGAAGGTGCGCAGCATGATGCGGATGAAGAAATCCTGATTCCTTCGTCCGAAGGGCCCCTCGCTTCGGGCGAGGGGCCCTTCGCCGTTCCCTGGCTCACCTCTGCGTAGTTTCTGTCGGTGCGGTGGGACAGAATGGCGGCATGCCGCAACTGCGCATCGCACTGGCCCAGGTCAACACCACCGTCGGCGACATCGACGGGAACACCGCGCTCACCGTCGAGTGGACCCGCAAGGCCGCCGAGGCGGGCGCGCGCGTCGTCGTGTTCCCGGAGATGTCCCAGACCGGTTACCCGGTCGAGGACCTCACGCTCCGGCGCACGTTCGCCGACGCGTCCCGGCGCTCGGTGACCGAACTGGCGCGCCGGCTCGACGAGGCGGGCTGCGGCGAGGTGCTCGCGTACGTCGGCTACCTCGACCACGACGAGATCGGCCCGCGCGACGCCGCGGCGGCGCTCTACCGCGGCGAGGTCGTGGCCCGGCAGTTCAAGCACCACCTGCCGAACTACGGCGTGTTCGACGAGCACCGGTACTTCAAACCGGGTACCGAACTCGAGGTGCTGCGGCTGCACGGCGTCGACATCGGCATGGTGATCTGCGAGGACATCTGGCAGGACGGCGGCCCGATCTCCGCACTGGGCAAGGCCGGGGTCGACCTGGTGGTCGCGCCGAACGCGTCGCCGTACGAACGGTCGAAGGACGAACAGCGGCTGCCGCTGATCGCCCGCCGGGCGGCCGAGGCGGGCGCGCCGCTGGTGTACACGAACCAGGTCGGCGGACAGGACGACCTGGTTTTCGACGGCGACTCGCTGGTGGTCGGCGCGGACGGGACGCTGCTCGCGCGGGCGCCGCAGTTCGTGGAGCATCTGCTGGTGCTGGACTTGGACCTGCCCGCTGACAGCGCGGCCGCCACGGGCTCGTTCGACGGGCTGGAAGTGCACCGGCGAGTGCTCGACGATGCCCCACTGCCCGCGTACGAACCGCTGTCGGCTCCGACGATCAGCGAACCGCTGTCGGACGAGGCCGAGGTGTGGTCGGCGCTGGTGGTAGGGCTGCGCGACTACGTGCACAAGAACGGCTTCTCGACGGTCACGTTCGGCTTCTCCGGCGGAATCGACTCGGCGGTCTGCGCGGCGCTGGCGGCGGACGCACTCGGCGGCGACAACGTGTACGGCGTTTCGATGCCGTCGAAGTACTCGTCCTCGCACTCCCGAGACGACGCTTCGGACTTGGCGGAGCGGATCGGCGCGCACTACCGGGTCGAGCCGATCGGCGAGATGGTCGATGTCTATGTCAACCAGCTGCGGCTGACCGGGCTCGCCGAGGAGAACATCCAGGCGCGGGTGCGCGGGATGCTGCTGATGGCTCTGTCCAATCTGGACGGACACCTGGTGCTGGCGACCGGCAACAAGACCGAACTGGCCGTCGGCTATTCGACCATTTACGGCGACGCGGTCGGAGCGTTCGCGCCGATCAAGGACCTGTTCAAGACGCACGTGTGGCAGCTGGCGCGGTGGCGGAACGAGGAGGCGGCCAAGCGAGGGGAAACGCCGCCGATCCCGGAAAACTCGATCACGAAGCCGCCTTCGGCGGAGCTGCGGCCGGACCAGAAGGACTCGGATTCGCTGCCGGACTACGAACTGCTGGACGACGTCCTGGACGATTACGTCGAGAACGACCGCGGGTACGCGGATCTGATCGAGGCGGGGTTCGACCCGGAGACGATCGACCGGGTGGTGCGGATGGTCGACCGGGCGGAGTACAAGCGGCGGCAGTACCCGCCGGGCACGAAGATCACGTTCAAGGCATTTGGGCGGGACCGGCGGCTCCCGATGACCAACGGGTGGCGGGAACGGAAGTCCTGATCGGGGTTTCTGGCGAGGTGGTCCGGCGAGGGCTGCCGGGTGAGATGCTGGGCTTCGAGCATGCCTTGGCGGTTTGCCGCGCGGCAGAGGGCTGGGTTCCCCCGCGATGGGCGGGAGCGCCAGGCGCGCTCGGCTAGGCGACCGGAGTCTCCTTTGCCAAGCTGCCGGGCTCCGGCCGCCTGGATCAGCCGCGCGATGGGCGATTGCCTGGCGCGATTGGCTGCACGAACCCCAGCCGACCGGGATTTCCGGTTCGACGGCCTAGGTTCGGGTCGGTTGGCTGAGGCTTCAGGCGTCATCAGTCTCGCCGGGCGTGATCGGCCGCGTTGCTGACAGTGGCGACCGCGGGCTCGACACGGCTCACTCGGTCTCCGCTCGCCACGAGCAGATGTTCGCCTTCGGCCACGACGACGATCCGCCGCGTTGCTGACAGTGGCGACCGCGGGCTCGACACGGCTCACTCGGTCTCCGGGCACCGCAAGCGGATGTTCGCCTTCGGCCACGATGGCGATCGGCTGCTCCGCGGGTCGGTCCGCGGCTTTCCTTGCTGCGGCCGGGCGAGTTCACCGCCGTTCCAGGGTCGTGTCGTTTTCTCGCCAGTTTCTGTCGGTGCCAGCTCGTACGCTGGCCGTATGACAGTTGGGTACACGGTGTTCGACACCCCGATCGGGGCGTGCGGACTCGCCTGGCGAGACGGTGCGGTGATCGGAACCGCGCTGCCGGGGAGCACGGCGGAGCGGACGCGCGCGCACCTCGCGAAGCGTTTCCCGGACGCGGTGGAATCACCGGTGCCGGACGAGTTGCGTGCGGTGGTGGACGATGTCGTCGCGCTGCTGTCGGGTGAGGCTCGCGATCTGCGCGCGGCTCCGCTGGATTACCGGGATGTGCCGGACTTCAACCGGCGCGCGTACGACGTCGCGCGTGCTATTCCGCCGGGGAAGGTGCTGACGTACGGGGACATCGCGCATCAGCTCGGCGCGCCGGGCTCCGCTCAGGCTGTCGGGCAGGCGATGGGGAGCAATCCGTTTCCGATCATCGTGCCATGCCACCGGGTTTTGGGCGCGGGCAAGAACACCGGTGGCTTTTCGGCACCGGGCGGGGTCGAGACCAAACGGCGGATGCTGGTGATCGAAGGGGCGTTTCCGGAGGAACCGACGCTGTTCTGACGCGTCGGCTACGGAAATCTCGGCGAATGTCGTGGCCTGCCCGAAGCTTTGGCGCGCTCGGCCGGCGTCCAGCGGCACCCCCAGTGCCGCTGGACGCCGGCCGAGCGCACCACCCCAACCGGCTGTCCCAGGCAGCCGAACGACCCGGCCGCCCAACCCCAGCCGCCAGCCTCCCGAGAGCGGCCAGGCCAGGCCGCCTAATCCGGCGATCTCGGCCGAACGGCGGCAGGCAGCCGGAGCAGCCGAACCGACAGCCGCCGAGGGCCACTCCACACTCCCGGATCAAGCGGGTGGCCGCTGCGGCCCGCCGACCGACGGAGCCGTTCCAGTCCGCCCCGCTGGGCAGCCTCGCCAGGTCCCTCGACTGCCAACAGCCGTCCGAGCAACCCAGCCCGGGCGACTCCGGCGCGGCTGCCCGAGCGACCAGCCTGCCGACCGAGCCGTCCGGACCAGTCCCGCTCAGCAACCAAACCAGTCCAGCCTGCTCNAGCCTGCTCAGCGGCCAAGCCAGCCCGACCGCCAGCAGTCATCCGGAAAACTCACCCCGGACGGGCTCGGGCACCGCTACGCGATCGGCCAGTCCGCCACCCAGCCGAGCCGGTCCGGCCCAGCAGCCACGGTCCAGCCCAGCCCGGCAGCCAAACGAGCCCGCACTCGCCAACGGCTGTCCGAGAAAACCCGCCCCGGACGACTCCGGCACAGCTCGGCGACCGACCCTGGCGCGATACTCAGCTCATTACGCCGGGTTTCCACGGCTTCAGCCAGTTCGTCTCCGGCCAGCCCTCTGCCGCGGCCTGCAAGGGCATGGCGGTGGCTCCGTCCAGGGATTCGCGGACGATGTCGGCGTGGCCTGCGTGCCGGGCGGTTTCCTCGATCAGGTGCAGCAGCACCCAGCGAACGGACCAGACGGACGCGTCGTCCGGGTACCAGGGCACGTCCTTCGGGATGGGGACTTCCTGGTTCAGATCCGCGATCCCGGCGATGACCTCTTCGGTGCGGGCGGCGACCCGGTCGTAGGCGGCGATCGCCGAGTCCAGCGTTTCGTCCGGACCGAGACGGTAGTTCTCCTGATAGGCCGCCACGCTTTCGGCGAAGGGCTTCGGCTCGATTTTCAGCACCAGGTCTATCCAGCCGCTTTCGGTGGACGACACGTGTTTCAGCAGGCCGCCTACGCTCAGGGCGCTCGCGCTGGGCGCGGCGCGCGCCTGGTCGTCGGTCAAGCCATACGCGGCGACCTTCATCGCCTGGCGCTGTTGTGCCAGGAACCCGAGCAACCCGCCGCGCTCGTCGGGAGTCGGGGAGACTTTGCCAGCCATGGTGGCCTCACTTCCGGTGTCTGGTGCTCCGCAGCATCGCACCCGCCACCGACAATTTGCGGCCGCTGACCGGAACCGGGGTCTGCACGACGTACGCGCCGCCGATCACGACCTGCACCGCGTGCACCACGAGCTGCACCCGGGTGAACACGCCTTCCAGATGCCCGGCCAGCGTCGACACCACCACCAGCGCCCACGCGACCAGCACGGCCACCAGGCAACCCACCGCGCAGGCCCGCCAGCCGGGCGGCCACCAGAAGACGAGGCTCAGCGCCCCGACCGCGACGGCCGCGCTCAGCAGGTTCGGCGTCACCACGGTCTCCGGGACCCCGGCGTACACCATCAGCATGATCCCGAACGCTGACACCGAAACCGACGTCAGCCGCCCGCTCCAGCGTGCTGGCGCGAGCCGCATGAGGGCGGGTCCGGTGAAGAAAAAGGCCAGGCCGCCGAGGCCCGTCGCGACCGAGAAGACCGGTTGCGCGTAGAACAGATCCCAGACCGGCTGTTCGGTCGGCGAAACCCCGGTCTGCATGAAGAACTCCAGCAGCCACGCGGAATACCCCGCCAAACCGAGTCCGAGCAGGACTGTCAAAGCCACCCGCGCAGCACGCACTTGCCCACCCTAAGCGAATCTCTGCGACGAAGTGCCGGATGGTGTCACACCCGTGACTTCCCGGAGGTTTCGGACACCATCCGCTACCACGAACTCACGCACCGAATCCCTGGTGGAGGTTACCGGATCATGGTTGGCGGACGGCCAATACCCGCCTCGGTGCCGGGCTTCGGCTTCGGCCGGGCCGGGAGGGAAGGTGGTGGCGAGTCTCGGCAGCCGACTACGGCTGGTCGCGGGAACGGCCGGTGCGGCTGCCGCGAGCGCTGCTCGGAGCTGCTCGCGGCGGGAGACGGCCGAGGCGGTCGGTGATCGGCCGCAGCAGCTTGGCCGCGCCGGCCTCCGCGGGCGACCGGGGCAGCAGATTCCCGCGACTGCGGTTCCGCGACGAACCGGCGTGACGTCTCGCAGTCGCCGACACCCGCGGGCTAGCGAGAGCAGCGGATTCCTGTGGTGGGGTGCCGCGACAAGCTCACGCGGCGTCCGCAGATGCCGACCACCACGGTTAGCGGGAGCAGCGGATTCTTGCGATCGCGGGCCGCGACAAGCTGGCACGGCGTCCACAGACGCCGACAACCGGGGCGAGCAGACTCCCGCGGCCGCAGTTCCGCGACGAACTGGCGCGGCGTCTCGCAGACGCCGACCACCGCAGGTCAGCGAGAGCAGCAGATTCCACCGACCACAGTCCGCGACAAGCTGGCACGGCATCCACAGACGCCAACAACCCGGGCCAGCAGACTCCCGCGGCCGCAGTTCCGCGACGAACCGGCGCGGCGTCTCGCAGACGCCGACCACCGCAGGTCAGCGAGAGCAGCTGGGCCGCGAACTCGNAGCAGCAGATTCCACCGACCACAGTCCGCGACAAGCTGGCACGGCATCCGCGGTTGCCGACGCCGCTCGTGCGAGCAGATCGGCCCGGACCCGCAAACTGTGCACAAGCCGCGGCCTCGCCGCACAAGCAGCCGGCAGGGGGCCAGAACCAGTCCTCACCCCTGCGGGCGAACGAACGGGAACAGCACGGTCTGCCGAATGGACGTCCCGCTCAGCATCATCAGCAGCCGGTCCACTCCGAGGCCCAGTCCGCCGGTCGGGGGCATTCCGTGTTCCAGTGCCAGGAGGAAGTCCTCGTCCAACTCCATCGCCTCGACATCACCGCTCGCGGCGCGCAGCGACTGTGCTTCCAACCGGCGGCGCTGCTCCAGCGGGTCGGTCAGTTCCGTGTACGCGGTTCCTACTTCCGAGCCGAACGCGATCAGGTCCCAGCGTTCGGCCAGGAGCGGGTCGGTCCGGTGCTGGCGGGTCAGCGGGGAGACCTCGGTCGGGTAGTCCGTATAGAAGGTCGGCAGGACCGTCGAGCCCTCGACCAGGTGCTCGTGTGCCTTCAGGACCAGGTCGCCCGCGCTGGCCTCTTCCGGCACCGGGACTCCGGCGGCGGCGCAGAGTTTTCGCAACGTCGCGACCGGCGTGCCCGAGTCGACTTCCTCGCCCAAGGCCTCCGACACGGCTTTGTGTACCGGGATCACGGGCCAGTCGCCGGAGATGTCGTGTTCGACGATGCGGCCGTCGGCGTCTGGGCGTCGCACGATCTGTGCGCCGTACGCGGCTTCGGCGGCGTACTGGATCAGGTCGCGCATCAGGTGGCGCATCGCGTTGTAGTCCGCGTACGCCTGGTACGCCTCCAGCATCGTGAATTCCGGGTTGTGGGTCGCGTCGACGCCCTCGTTGCGGAAGTTCCGGTTCAGCTCGAAGACCCGCTCGACGCCGGCCACGCACAGGCGCTTGAGGTACAGCTCCGGGGCAATGCGCAGGTACATCCGCATGTCGTACGCGTTGATGTGCGTGACGAACGGCCGTGCGTTGGCGCCGCCGTGGATGGTTTGCAGCATCGGGGTTTCGACTTCGAGGAAGGTGCCCTGGTGCAGGCGTTCGCGGACGGCGCGGACGACCGTCGAGCGCAGGCGGAGCATGTTCGCGGAGTCGGGGTTGACCGCCAGGTCCAGGTAGCGCTGACGGACGCGCGTCTCGGGGTCGGTGAGGCCCTTTCGCTTGTCCGGCAACGGGTGCAGGCACTTCGCGGTGACGGTCCATTCGTCCACGAGCACCGACAGCTCGCCGCGGCGGGAGGTGATGACCTCGCCGCTCACGCCGACGTGGTCGCCGAGATCGACGCCGGTGCGCCAGCCGGTCAGATCGAGGATCTTCGCGTCGAGCATCAGCTGCAGTTCGCCGGAGAAGTCCTTGATCCGCGCGAAACACAGCCCGCCGAGAGCGCGCAGGGCGAGCACCCGACCCGCCACCCGAACGCGTTTTCCGGTGCGGGAATCCGGTTCCAGTCCGGTGAACGCGTGCACGATGTCGCCGAGGTGGTCCTCGCGGGAGAAGCCGACCGGGTACGGGTCCACGCCGAGTTCCCGCAGTTTGCCCACTTTGGCCACTCGCACGCGGACCTGTTCCGGACGGCGCTTGGCGCGCGGCACGACCTGCGCGGCTTCTTCGTCGATCCGCCGGACCTGGGCGACGAAGTCCTCCCCCACGTTCTCCAGCCGCAGCGACCGCGCGCGTCCGGTGGGCACGAAGCCCTCCAGGGCGCCCGCGACTATGCCAACCCGCGGGAGCCGTCGCGCCGACGAGTAGCAGAGGAACCGCGGTTCCCAATCCGGGCCGTACTTGGCGTTCGACCGGTACAGCGATTCCAGCTGGAAGAACCGCGACGCGACACCGAGCACCGCCCGCCACGCGCGCAGTACCGGGCCGGCGCCGATGCGCTCGCCTTCGGAGAACACCGCGCGGAACATCGCGAAGTTCAGCGAGATCCGCTGTGCGCCGATGTGCTGGGCGGCCGAAACGACCTCGGCGACCATGAACTCGTTGAGCCCGTTTTCGGCGTCCCGGTCGCGGCGCATCAAGTCAAGAGAAAGGCCCCGGCGCCCCCACGGAACGAACGACAGCAGGCCGCGCAGTTCGCCGCGCGCGTCGTACGCCTCGACCATCACGCTGCGGCCGTCGCTCGGGTCGCCGAGCCGGCCGAGCGCCATCGAGAAGCCGCGTTCGGTCTCGTCGACGCGCCACTGCTGCGCGCGAGCGAGCAGCTGCGCCATCTCGTCTTCGGGGATTTCGCTGTGCCGCCGGACCTGCGCGGTGTACCCGGCGCGCTGGATCCGTTTCACCGCCTGCCGCACAGACTTCCGCTCGGGGCCGGTGAGAGAGAACTCGCGGACGTCGAGGACCGCTTCGTCGCCGATCTGCAGCGCGCGCAGCCCCGCGGCGGCGTACGCCTTCGCGCCCTTCTCGCTCGCGCCGAGCACACCTGGCGTCCAGCCGTACGTACGCGCTTCGTGGAGCCACGCCTGCACCGCGTCCGGCCACGCGTCCGGGTCGCCGATCGGGTCCGCGCTCGCCACTGTGGTCCCGGCGAGCACCCGGTACGTCACCGCGGCGCGGCCGTTGGGCGCGAACATGACGCTCTTGTCGCGACGCGTGGCGAAGTAGCCGAGAGAGTCGTCCTCGCCGAACTCCCCCAGCAGACGGCGCAACCGCAGCTCTTCGTCGTCTGTCCGAATGCGACGGCTGCGTACGCCGCGAAAGAGCGTGTACAGCGCGGCTGTGGACACGAAGGTCGCGCCGAGGTCGAGGACGACGTCAATCCACGCCGGGCCTTCGCCGACGCCGATCCGGCGCAGTTGCAGGTTTTCGCCGGTGGCGTGGTTGACCACCCAGGCGAATCGCTCCCACGTGTCGCCGAGATGGCCGGGGAACACCTCGGTGAGCGCCCAGCCGAGCACGATCACCCCGAGGAACCCGACGAACAGCACAGTGAGCCCGTTCCACCAGGCACCGGGGGCGAGCCGGGCGGGGAACGCCGGCCGCAGCGACAGCAGGAACACGATCAGCAGGATCGAGATCACGTCGGCGATGGCGAGCGCGCCCACCTGGGTCGGGATGTGCCGCATCTGCCGGGCGTTGAGGGTGAGCAGATCGGGAGCCCACAGCAGCAGCCCCTGGAGGACCAGCGTGGTCACCAGGCCGGCGACCTGGAACAGCACGAGCACGTACAGCGCGGCCTTTTTGCGCCTGCGCAGGGCCGCACCGAGCACGACGAGCAGCAGCACCATCACCAGGCTTGAGCTGGTCGGCACGCTCAGCACGCCGAACGCCATGTCGATGCCGTTCAGCAAGTGCCCGTGCCGCCCGCCGGCGAGCAGCAGCACGACCGAGAAAAGCGCCGCCAGTTGCACGACAGTGGCCACGAGGCCACCGGCGCGGGCCTTCCAGCCGAGGCTGCGCGGACGGGCGCTCACTGCGGTTCCCATGGGTACCTTTCTTGCGGCGCGACGCGCCGGACCTTCTCACCCGCCGGGCGCAAATCGGCCCGGTGCCTATCAAGACGTCACAGGAGGCAAAACGGTTGTCGCTACTCGGCCGTGTGAAGCTGGTCGCACGACCTTGGGGCCCTCCCGCGCGCGTGTCACGCTGTCTCCGGTACTGACTCCACGACCCGGGGACCTCTGCGAGGCCTCGAGGGAAGGACGGTCGACGACGATGTCTGCCCAGTCTGCCCAACCCGACGGCGCCGCCGGCGAGGTGGCCGCGCCTTACGGAACCGGCCCCGCGACCAGCGCGGGACCGAGCAAACCGCGAAAAGTCCGGATTCATCATCTGCGCGAGCTGAAGGACCGCGGCGAACCGTGGCCGATGCTCACCGCTTACGACATGTATACCGCCGAGCTTTTCGACGAAGCAGGCATCCCCGTGCTGCTGGTCGGCGACTCCGCGGCGAACAACGTGTTCGGGTACGACACGTCGCTGCCGGTCACCGTCGACGAGCTGCTCCCGCTGGTCCGCTCGGTCACCCGGGCGGCGAAACGGGCGCTCGTGGTGGCCGACCTGCCGTTCGGCTCCTACCAGCTTTCCCCGGAACAGGCGCTGGCCACGTCCGTCCGGTTCATGAAGGAGGGCCGCGCGCACGCGGTCAAGCTCGAAGGCGGGCACCGGTTCGCGGCGCACGTCGAAGCGCTCACCTCGGCCGGGATCCCGGTCATGGGCCACATCGGCTTCACCCCGCAGAGCGAGCACAATCTCGGCGGTTACCGGGTGCAGGGGCGCGGCGAAGCGGCGGAGAAGCTGCTCGCCGACGCGCTGGCGCTGCAGGAAGCCGGCGCGTTCGCGGTCGTGATGGAGATGGTGCCCGCCGAGGCGGCCAAGCGCGTCACGCACGAGCTGAAGATCCCGACGGTCGGCATCGGCGCCGGTCCGGACTGCGACGCCCAGGTGCTGGTCTGGCAGGACATGGCAGGGCTGCGCCGCGGCAAGGCACCGCGATTCGTGAAGCGGTACGCCGACGTCGCCGGGGTGCTGCAGGGGGCGGCGGCGGCGTTTGCCGAGGATGTCCGGCGCGGCGAGTTCCCGGCGGCCGAGCACGCGTTCCACTAGGCGGTGGCGTCGTGAGTGCTGATCACGGTGAGAACCGTGATCAGCACTCACGAGCGGCGGAACCGTTCGGCGAGTTCCGGATCGTTCTCCCACCACAATCCCTTCGCCGGCGCCTCGCCTGCCGCTGCCTCCTCGTCCAATTTCCGGTCGAGCCGTTTCGCCCGTTTCTCGTCGTCGCGCGCCCACCTGATGAAGAGCGCGCCGACGAACGGCAGCCCGGCGACGTCTCCGCCGATCCACAGCACGCCCGCGCCGATGATCTGGTCCGTGCGCCGGTCCGGTCCCCAGTCTCGGTGCACCGCGTCGTAGTGCACGGGCGCCAGTAACGGGCCGAGCCACAGCACGAGGCCGAGCGCGCCGTCGAACACCACTTCGGTGAACGAGATCCACACCGATACCAGGTGCGAACCGTTGCGCGGCGTCGGATCGAGCTGCACACGGCTGTAGAAGTACAGGAAGCCAGCCAGCACGAGCGCTACACGCACGAGGCCACCGACGACCGCTGAGTCGAGCGAAAGCTCGTACAGCGGTGTCAGGTAGATGAGCAGGAACGGCACGATCAGCACCACGGTGACGCACAGCGGGAAGGTGATGAACTGCGCGAAGCGGCCACGGCCGTGCGTACGCAGCCACGTGGCGAGCCTGGGCGGCGCGGTGCGCATCAGCAGCGTCACGGGCGCGCCGAGCGCGAGTAGCAGCGGCGTGACCATCAGGAGCACGGTGTTCTGCGTGGCGCGGACCCAGAACAGTGTCGTGTCGTACACGCCGAGGAACGAGCACGTGACGAGGACAAGCGTGGCCAGCCCGGCCAGGAACGCCGTGGTGCGCCCTGCCGGCCACTCCTGACGGCGGGCCGCGGCGACGTATCCGACGCCGAGCGCGAGCGCGACGAGCACGGCCGGGACGTCGAAGGTCCAGGCCGTCAACAGCGTCGATCCGCTCAGCGGCGGCAGGTCAGGCACGATTTCGATGCGTTCAGTGTGCACCCGGCGAAATTGCGCCTTACGCCGCCCCTGACACCGCGAAGAAGATCAGACTGCCGATTCCGGCGACCGCGCAGTAGATGGCGAAGGGGGTCAAGGTGCGCGTTTCAAAGTATTTCGTCAGAAAACGGACAGAAATGTAGGACGCGAGGAACGCCACCACGCTGCCGGCCAGCGCCGGGCCGAGCGACGGCTTGTTCTCCGGCGTGAACAGCGACGGCATCTTCAGCGCGCCCGCGGCGAGGATCACCGGCGTCGCCAGCAGCCAGGCGAAGCGGGCGGCGTCCTCGTGGTCGAGCCCGCGGTGCAGCCCGGCCACCATGGTGATGCCGGAGCGGCTGATTCCGGGCAACAGAGCCAAAATCTGCGCCGAACCGATCAGCACGGCCTCTTTCACGCTCAGCTTCGACAGCCGGAGGTCGGTGGCCTCGTCGACGGTCACCGCGCGCATCACCATCGTCTCCTCGGCACTGAAGTCGATGGTCTCCTCCTCGCGCGCGAGCCCGGTCTTGGGCTTCCGGGAGAACTTCTCCGCGGCGTAGAGCACCCCGCCGTTGAGCGCGAGGAAGATCGCCGAGGGCACCGGTTTGCCGAGGACGTCGCGCAGCAGGCTTTCCAGCAGCAGCCCGGCGATCCCGACCGGGATCGTGGCGAGGATGAGCAGCCACGCGAGCCGCTGGTCGGCCGTGCGGACCTCACGATCGCGGACCGAGGTCCACAGGCCGGCGACGATGCGCACCCAGTCGCGCCGGAAGAAGAGGATCAGCGCGATCGCGGTGGCGACGTGCATCGCCACCAGCACCGCGAGATACGGCGAATCCTTCCCGATGCTCAGGTCGCGGCCCCAGCTTCCGCCGACGAGCGCGGGCAACAGGACGCTGTGCCCGAGACTGGACACCGGAAACAATTCCGACACGCCTTGCAAAGCGCCGACGACAATGGACTCAAGGTAGCTGACCGCGGACATTCACGAAGCCTTTCTCGCCGCAGTTCGGGCATTCCGCGGAAAAGCTACCGAGGACCGGGTTAACTCCGGGCAAGCCGGGCGGGAACACCTCGCAGGCGACACTTTCCGGCCATCCGTTGTTCATGACGTTCACATACATGAACATCAATCATGTACTTGACCAGTGTTCCCTCGATGTCTTAGCGTGAGCGCACGCCGCATCCGAAGTCATCGAGCCTCGACGAGGAGGGTTGGAATGCGCGTCCGCGACCGAGTTCTAGCGGCCACCACCGGAGCCGCAGCACTGCTCGCACTCGCCACACCCGCGGCGTCCGCCGGGACCGTCCCGGTGAAGAATTCCGCCGAGCTGAAGACCGCGCTGGCCTCGGCCAAGCCGGGCACCATGATCCAGCTGGCGGCGAACACCACCTACACCGGCAACTTCAAGGCCGCCGCCAGCGGCACCGCGAACGGGCGCATCACCCTCACCGGCCCGCGCAGCGCAGTCGTGCAGGCATCCGGCGGCCGCACCATCGAGCTGACCGGCAGCTACTGGACGCTGTCCGGATTCACCGTCACCGGCGGCCAGAAGGGCGTGATGGCGCTGGGCGTTAACCACACCCTGGTCGACGGGCTCAAGGTGACCGGCATCGGCAACGAGGGCATCCACTTCCAGCACGGCAGCAGCGACAACGTGGTGCAAAACTCCGAGATCTCCGACACCGGCAAGGAAAACGGCGGATTCGGCGAGGGCATCTACTTCGGTTCGGCCAAGAGCAACTGGCCGGACGGGAAGCCCGATCACAGCGACCGCAACAAGGCGATCGGCAACAAGATCGGGCCGGACGTGCGCGCGGAATCGATCGACGTCAAGGAAGGCACCACCGGCGGCGAACTGCGCGGCAACACCTTCGACGGCACCGGGCAGAGCGGCGAGAACTACGCCGACAGCTGGGTCGACGTGAAGGGCAACGGATACCTGGTCACCGGCAACAAGGGCAGCAAGGTCTTCGCGCACGACGCGACCTACGGCTCGTTCGAGGTCCACGTGCAGCTCGACGGCTGGGGCCAGGACAACACCTTCTCCGACAACACCGCGGACGTGCAGGCGCCCTCGGCCTACGGGTTCTACGTGGTCAAGGCGGCCACCGGGAACAAGGTCTGTGCCAGCAACAAGGTGACGAATGCCGGGAAGGGCTTCGCGAACGTAGCCGCGACACCAGGCTGCTGACCGCGATCACAGACGGGGGCCCGCTCAGCCCGGCGGCGGGGGCGGGCCCCCACCCACCCTCCTCGTCAGTGCTGGAGTATTGGAACCGGCACCAGCACTCACGACCCCCAGGTGGAGCGACGGCACCTGGCTTCGGGAAGAGTGTCCGGCATGGACGAGCTTTACCCGCCGACCGCGGTGCGCGCCGACGGAATGCTGGACGTCGGCGACGGCCACCGGATCTACTGCCAGGAAGCCGGGAACCCGCAGGGAAAACCGGTGGTGGTGCTGCACGGCGGGCCGGGAAGCGGCACCGCCCCGATGACCCGGCGGCATTTCGACCCCGAGGCATACCGGATCATTCTGTTCGATCAGCGCGGCGCCGGCCGCAGTACACCCAACGCGGGCGACGACCTGTCGGCGAACACGTTGTGGCACTTGGTCTCCGACATGGAGCTGCTGCGCGAACGGCTGAACATCGAGCGCTGGCAGCTGTTCGGCGGATCGTGGGGCTCGACGCTCGCGCTGGCATATGCCGAAACCCATCCTTCGCGGGTGTCCGAGATGGTGTTGCGCGGGGTTTTCACCGTGCGGCAGCGGGAACTGGACTGGCTCTATCGCGGCGGAGCGGCGAATCTCTTCCCCGCGGAGTGGGACGCTTTCCTGGAGCCGCTGGGCAACCCGGACGATCCGCTAGCCGGGTACGCCGAACTGCTCCACTCCTCTGACCCGGCGGTACGCGAACGGGCCGCGATCGCTTGGAGCGTCTGGGAAGGCGCGACGGTGGCTTTGCTGCCGCGACAGTCCTTTGTGAACCAATACGCGAACCCGCAGTTCGCGCTGACGTTCGCTCGCCTCGCGGTGCACTACTTCCGGAACAACGCGTGGCTGGAAGAGGGACAGCTGATCCGGGACGCGGAGAAGCTCGCCGGGATCCCGGGCGTGCTGGTGCAGGGGCGTTACGACGCGGTGTGCCCGCCGATCACGGCGTACCAGCTGCATCGGGCTTGGCCCGATTCAACGTTGAAGCTCACCGAGTCCGCGGGGCACGCCGTCACCGATCCGGGCATCCTCGCCGCTCTCCGCGAGGCCACCGACAGCTTCCGTTAAAAGCCGTGAGGGGAACCCTCAGGGTTCCCCTCACGGACTTGTGCGGAGCTAGATCCGGCCGCCGCTGGAGCTGTCGCCTCCGGAAAGCCGCTGCGCCAGGTAAACCGGCACCGTCGAGACGATGATCAGCACCGCCGCGACCACGTTGACCACCGGGGCCTGGTTCGGCCGGAACAGGTTGTTGTAGATCCAGATCGGCAGCGTTTCCATGCCGGTGCCGAGGGTGAACGTCGTCACGATGATCTCGTCGAACGACAGCGCGAAGGCGAGCAATCCGCCTGCCAGCAAAGCGGAGCGCAGCATCGGGAAGGTCACCAGGCGGAACGTCGTCATGCCGTCCGCGCCGAGATCCATGGACGCTTCTTCGAGATTCCCGCCCATCCGGCGCAACCGGGCGACCACGTTGTTGAACACCACCACGATGCAGAACGTGGCGTGCGCGATGATCGCCGTCATCAGCCCGAGGTCGAGGCCGAAGATCGTCCGGAACGCGTTGTTCAGCGCGATGCCGGTGACGATGCCGGGAAGCGCGATCGGCAGGATCACCAGCAGCGACAACGAGTTCCGCCCGAAGAACCGGTACTTCTGCAACGCGAACGCGGCCATCGTGCCGAGCACCAAAGCGATCGCGGTCGCCGAAAGCCCGGCGATGACGCTGGTCCACAAGGCGTGCAGGGCACCCTCGTTGGTGATCGCCCGGCCCCACCATTCCAGGGTGAAGCTCTTGGGCGGCCAGCCGAACGTGGTGTCCGCGTTCACCGAGTTCAGCAGGACCACCAGCAGCGGGAAATAGATCACCGCGAATCCGGCGCCGAGCGCGGTCCACAACAGCACCCGGGCGGGTTTCGACATCCGCACGGCGGTCTCCTAGAGGTTGTCCAGCGCACCGGTGCGACGCACCGCGGCCAGGTAGACGAGCATGATCACGACCGGAACCGTCGCGACGGTCGCGGCGAACGGCAGATTGTTGGCCGCGCCGATGTTGTCGTACACGACGTTGCCGAGCATCTGCGAGGTGCCGCCGACGATCTTCACCGCGATGTAGTCGCCGAGCGACAGCGAGAAGGTGAAGATCGATCCCGCGACGATCGCCGGGAAGGTCAGCGGCAGGATCACCGAACGGAACGTGCGGAACGATTTCGCGCCGAGGTCGCCGGAAGCGTCCACCAGGGACGTCGGAAGCTTTTCCAGGCCCGCGTAGATCGGCAGGATCATGTACGGCAGCCAGAGGTAGGACAGCGTGATCACGGTCGCCGCGACGCCGTATCCCGGGCCGGACAGGCCGAGCGGGTCCAGCAGCCAGTTCAGCACTCCGTTGCCGGACAACAGGGTCCGCCACGCGTAGGCCTTCACCAGGTAGCTCGCCCACAACGGCGTCATCACCATGATCACCAGCAGCCGCTGCGCCCGCGGCGACGCGAGTTTGGCCATGGCGAACGCCATCGGGAACGCGATCACCGCGTCGATCACGGTCACCAGCAGCGCGATGCCGACGGTGCGGAACGTGATCGTGCGATAAACAGAATCACTGAAAAGAGTGACAAAGTTGTCGAAGGACCAGTCGGTGACCACCTTGCCGGTGAAGACGTCGGTGGACCAGAAGGCCGTGATGAAGAGGGCGGCGAGCGCGCCGAGGTAGGCCAGGCCGAGCCAGAGCATCGGCGCGGTAAGGAGAAGTCCGAGGCGCAGCTTGGGTTTGCGGTGGAAGAAAGCCGAGATGCGGTGGCTCGGCGGGCTCACGGCGGTCATGTCTTAGCGCTTTCGGGTGTGGAGGGGAGAAAAGCCGAGGGCTGCGGGAACATTGGGGAGGGCCCGCAGCCCCCGGCGGACTCGCGGACGCCGGCGCGGTGGGTACCGGCATCCGCGAGAGCCAGTTCAGCCCTTGATCTCGGTCCAGGCCCGGGTCCAGTCGCCGTAGTCCTTGCACTTGACGTCCGTGCGGCCGTCGAGGCACTGCGGGATCGGCGTGGTCCAGTACTGGATCTTGGCGGCGTACGCGGCGTCGTTGGCGTGGTAGGTGTCGCACAGCGACTTGTCCTTGAACTCCGCACAGGCCTTGGAGTTCGCCGGGGCCTCACCGAAGTACTCGGCGACCTGAGCGTTCACCTTCGGGCTCGTGATGTAGTCCATCCACTTGTACGCGCACGTCTTGTGCTGCGACTTCGCGGACACCATCCAGGTGTCCGACCAGCCGGTCGCACCCTCGCTCGGCACCGTGGCCGCGATCGGCGCGCCCTCGCTCTTCGCGAGGTTCACCGTCACCTGCCAGGCCGTGCCGATCACGCCGTCGCCGCTCTTGAGCGACTGCGTTTCCTTGAGGTAGTCCGACCAGTACTCCTCGACCAGCGGGCGCTGCTTCTTGAGCAGGTCCGTGGCCGCCTTGAACTGCTTGTCGTCCAGCGCGTACGGGTTCTTGATGCCCAGGTCCGGCTGGTGCGCCATCAGGTACAGCGCGGCGTCGGCGATGTAGATCGGCGAGTCGTAGGCGATGACCTTGCCCTTGAACTGCGACTTCTCGTCGAACATCGGCGACCACGACTTCGGCTCCGGCTGCACCTTGTCGGTGCGGTAGGCCAGCACGTTCGCGCCCCAGCCGTGCGGGATGCCGTAGGCGACGTTGTTGACGCTGTTCCACGACTTGTTCTTGAGGAACGGGTAAATGTCGTTGTAGTTCGGGACAAGCGCGGTGTTGACCGGCTCGACGTCGCCCGAGGCGACCAGCCGCAGCGAGGCGTCGCCGGAGGCGGAAACCACGTCGTACTGCCCGGTCTTCATCAGCGTCACGGCCTCGTCGGAGGTGCCGAACGGCTTGACGTTGACCTTGCATCCGGTCTGCTGCTCGAACGGCGTGACCCAGTTGACCTTCGAGTCGTTCGAGCCGTTTTCCGCGTAACCGGGCCACGCGAGCACGTTCAGCTGGCCTTCCGGCTGACCGAGCTGCGTCAGCGCGTTCAGCTTCGGCGGCGTGAAGCCCTGTGCGCCTGGCGCCGACCCCGCTTTGGAGTCAGAGCCCGAGGTGCCGCAGGCAGCGAGCAGGAGGCTCACGCCGCACAGCCCTGCGAGCAGCGTCTTCCTGTTCTTCATAGCGAGAGAAACCTTCCCGTGAGGAACTAGCCGGCTTCGGGGACCCGGAAACTGTGTTCGCGGCGCCAGCGCAGGCGGACGCGACCGTCGGCGAACTCGGTCGGCTCGCTGGTGTTCTGGCGGACAACGGACAACTGGCCCCCGGCATCGAGCGCGACAGCGTAGCGCACCGTCGAACCGGCATAAACGACATCCGTGACCGAACCGGTCGCCGAAGTCTCTCCGGGACCGGCCGGCGACGCAAGGTCTCCGTCGATGCGGATCTTCTCCGGCCGGATGCTGTACACGCCCGGCCTGCCGATCACCGCCTCCGCGCTGCGCCCGCTGAGCAGGTTCGAGGTGCCGACAAACCCTGCCACGAAGGCACTAGCCGGGCGTTCGTAGACCTCCACCGGAGTACCGACCTGTTCGATGCGGCCCGCGTTGAACACGGCGATCCGGTCGCTCATGGTGAGCGCTTCGTCCTGATCGTGGGTGACGAAGACGAAGGTAATGCCGACCTCGCGCTGGATCTGCTTGAGCTCGACCTGCATGGTCTGGCGCAGCTTCAGGTCAAGTGCGCCAAGAGGTTCATCCAAAAGCAACACTTTCGGGTGATTTACGAGAGCGCGAGCGAGCGCGACGCGCTGCCGCTGTCCCCCGGACATCTGCGTCGGCTTGCGGTCGCCGAAATCCTCCAGCCGCACCGTGCGCAGCGCTTCCTTCGCGCGGTCCCGGCGTTCGGTTTTCCCGACCCGCTTGACTTTCAGGCCGTACTCCACGTTCTGCTGCACCGTCATGTGCGGAAAGAGCGCGTAGTCCTGGAAAACCGTGTTCACGTCGCGGTCGAACGGAGCCAGCTGGCTCACGTCCTTGCCTTCGAGTTCGATCGTGCCCGCGGTGGGCAGTTCGAACCCGGCGATCATCCGCAGCACCGTGGTCTTGCCGGAACCGGACGGGCCGAGCATCGAGAAGAACTCGCCGGGCGGGATGTCGAGGTCGACCCCGTCCACGGCGCGCACCTTGTCGAAGTGCTTTTCCAGTCCGGTGAGCCGGATCGCCGGCTGTCCGGTCTGCGGACGCTTTCCCGGCGGCCGGGTCTCGGCGGGGGCTTGATGGGGCATGACAGGCCTTCCGATGAATCTGGTCACGACGGCTACAGCGCACTCATCACGTGCTTGACGCGGGTGTAGTCCTCGAGGCCGTACAGCGAGAGGTCCTTGCCGTAGCCGGACCGCTTGAACCCGCCGTGCGGCATCTCGGCCACGAGCGGAATGTGCGTGTTGATCCACACGCATCCGAAGTCGAGTTTCGCCGAGAACTTCATGGCTCGCTGGTGGTCCCTGGTCCACACCGAGGAGGCGAGGCCGTAGGGAACCCCGTTGGCGTGCTTGAGCGCTTCGTCGTCCTCAGTGAACCGCTGGACCGTGATGACCGGGCCGAAGACCTCGTTCTGGATGATCTCGTCGTCCTGCCGGAGACCGGAAACCACGGTGGCCTCGTAGAAATAGCCCTCGTCGCCGGCCCGCCGTCCTCCACAGTGGACAGTCGCGTGCTCCGGGAGCCGGTCGATGAAGCCGGAGACCTTTTCCAGCTGTGCGGCGTTGTTGAGCGGCCCGAACGCGGCGTCGGAGTCCGTGCCGGTCTTGTTCGCCTCGGCCTGCCGGGTGAGCGCGTTGACGAAAGTGTCGTGCACGTCGTCGTGCACCAGCACGCGAGTGGCGGCCGTGCAGTCCTGGCCCGCGTTGAAATAGCCAGCCGCGGCGATGGCTTCGGCGGCCGCTTCGAGATCGGCGTCCGGGAACACGATCACCGGGGCCTTGCCGCCCAGTTCGAGGTGCACGCGCTTGACGTCGTGCGCCGCCGAACCGGCGACCTCGACGCCCGCTCGCACCGAGCCGGTGATCGACACCATCGCCGGGATGTCGTGCTCTACCAACGCCCGTCCGGTGTCGCGGTCGCCGCAGATCACGTTGAACACGCCCGCGGGCAGGTGCTCGCCGCAGATCTCGGCGAGCAGCAGCGTGGAGGCGGGTGTGGTGTCGGACGGCTTGAGCACGATGGTGTTGCCCGCGGCGAGCGCCGGCGCGATCTTCCAGATCGCCATCATCAGCGGGTAGTTCCACGGCGTCACCTGCGCGCAGACGCCGACCGGCTCGCGGCGGACGAACGACGTGTGGCCTTCCATGTACTCGCCGGCCGAGCGGCCTTCGAGCACGCGCGCGGCACCGGCGAAGAAGCGCACCTGGTCGATGACCGCGGGCAACTCCTCCTCCATGGTCAGAGCGAACGGCTTGCCGGTGTCCCGCGCTTCGACGCGGATGATCTCCTCGCCGCGCGCCTCAAGCGCGTCAGCGATCTTCAGCAGTGCGAGCTGCCGCTGCGCCGGGGTGGTCTCGCGCCAGCTTTCGAACGCTTCCGCGGCGACCTTCAGTGCGCGGTCCACGTCCTCGGCGCCGGCCACCGGCGCGGTGCAGTACGCACGTCCAGTAACCGGGTCGACGATTTCCGCGACCTTTCCGGACAGCGAGTCGACGTAGGTCCCGCCGACGTAGTGCTTCAACTCCTGCACGCGTGCGCCTCCTGACTCTCCGTGGCAGGATGAAACATATAACTCCATATTTCAAATGACAAGGCCCTGGGGCAGGATTGGCTCCAACGGATGCCGAGACGGGTGGACCAACGATGCGCAAGGAGATGTCGAACAGCGCACGACTGGCGATGTTCGCCCCGCTGGAACAGGTGGGGCGCGCGGAAGCAGTCGCGGCGAGGCTGTTCGACGCCATCACGCTCGGTCTCCTCGACGACGCAGAGCAGTTGCCGAGCGAGGCCGAACTCGCCGCGCAGTTCCGCGTCTCCACGGTCACCGTGCGCGAGGCGCTCGCGGTGCTGCGGCAGCAGGGTCTCGTCGAAACGCGGCGCGGGCGCGGCGGCGGCAGTTTCGTGCGCACCCCGGACTGGCCCGCGCAGAGTTCCTGGGCCGAACGCCTGCGATTGGTCTCAATGGCTGAACTTCGCGACTTCGGCGACCACTACCTCGCCGTCGCGGGCTCGGCCGCGAAACTCGCCGCGGAACGCAGCACTCCCGAAGATCTCGAACGGCTGCGGCTCACCGCGGAAGACCTCCTCGGCGCGAGCGGCCCCGACGCGACCCGCGCGGAACGGCACTTCCACCTCGAAGTCGCCGCCGCCGCGCAGTCCCCGCGGCTCACCAACCAGGAAGTTCAGCTGCAGAGCGAACACGGCGTATTGCTCTGGGCGCCCCTCGGCGACAAGGAAACCTGCCGCGGGTCTTACGCTGAGCACCAGGCGATCGTCTCGGCGATCGCCTCGGCCGACGGCGATCGGGCGCGCGCCCTGACCGAAGAGCACCTCCTCGGCGCGCTTGATCGGCTCGCAGATCTGCACCTGACCCTCGAAACGCCGTAAGCTCCGATGACCCGCATCACGAGGTGAGCATCGTGACCGACACCCACACGCTGACCGGCGAAGAGGTAGTGACCCAGGTTTCCGCCCTCGTCGAGGAGATTTTCGCGCGCCTGAAGCCGGTTCTGGCCGCCGCCGAGACGCTGCTCGCCGAGTCCGCCGACCCGTCCGCCGAGGCGCTGCACACGATCCGGCCGCAGGTCGTCGAGGCGCTCGGCGGCCTCGTGGTCGGCGCGGGCTTCGTGACCGCGCCGAATGTCCTTGCCGATCAGGAGCTCGGCTTCGAATGGTGGACCTCCTGCCGCACCGACGACGGTTCGCCGGAACAGCTGTTCATCAGCCTCGACCCGGAGAGCCCCAATTTCCTTGACTACACGCGGCAATCCTGGTTCACCGTCCCGCGCGACAGCGGGCGGCGGCATGTCAATGGGCCATACGTGGACTATCTCTGCACCGACGAGTACACGCTGACCTTCACCGTTCCTGTTACCCGCGGTGAGGAATTCGCCGGAGTCGTTGGTGCGGACGTGTATGTGCGCGAGTTCGAGCGCACGGTGAGTCGCCGGCTGCGCGCGCTCGGCCGGACCGCCGCGTTGCTCAACGCGCAGGGGCGGGTGATCGTGTCGAACAGCGTGCGGAAGGCGACCGGGTCGCTGGTGCGCGAGATCGACGTGCCTGCCTGGTGGGCGTCCGGCGCGGAACCGTATACCGCGCCGGGCGGGATGACGTTGCGGCGGTGCGGGGATTCGCCGATCACGCTGCTGGTCACGACCTGATCTGGAGAGCGAACCACAGTTCCGCGCGGACGCCTGGTGCGCCGAGGTCCCGGCCCAGCAGTTCGGCGGCCTTGGTGACCCGGTTGCGCAAGGTGTGCCGGTGTACGCCGAGCTTCGTCGCGGCGAGGTCCCAATGGCCGTGGTGTTCGAGCCAGCAACGCAGCGACAGCTCCAGGTCGCCGCGGCCGGTCCGGTCGAATTCCCTTACCGGAGCGAGCAGCTGGCCGGAAAAAGCTTGCGCGGCTTGATGATCGACCAGGCCGAGCAATCCGGCCCCGGCGTGGTCGGCATAGCGCAGCAACGGCACGCGCTGGGTCCGTGCCGCCTCGGCCGCTTCTTCCGCTTGCCTTAACGCCGCCGGGAACTCCCCCGTTGACAGTCCACTGTGGAACTCTCCAGTTTCCGCGACAATCGCGCCCACCTCGCCGTTCTCCGCCAGGACGATCAGCTTGTCCCCGCGATGCGCGGGGAACACTTGCCCGGCAAGGGTTTCCAGCCGTTCGTACAGCGTGTTCCGGGCAGCCTTGCTCCCTTTTACCGCCAGCACCGTCCACGGTTCCCGCGGAAGATCCGATACCACCTCGCGGGCCAGCTTGTCGTGTCCGGCGGCGAGCAGCTCCAGCACGCCGGTATGCAGCTGGGAAAGCGAACGTCGCTGCGCGCGATCCTGTTCCAGAGCAAGGGAAAGCAGCGAAACCGCGGTGTTGACGATGTGCCGTCCGGCGCTGTCCAGCGGTTCTGCGGTACCGACCGCCAGCGCGCCCCGCGTGTGCAGAGTCTGGATCACGACCTCGTCGTCGCCACGAGACACCACACGCGTGCCCGCGCGAAGACTGGTGACGTCCAGTTCGACACTGCGCGCTTTGGCCGACGACGCCTCGCGCACACGTCCGGCGGAGTCGTACAACACGACCCAGCCGTCGATAAGCCGCGCGAGCCGACGCACCACTCCCCCGGCACCGCTGCTCCCGACCGCGGTGCGGGTCAGCTCCTGTTGAGCCCGGCCGATCCGCACCGTCGCGGCGTACTCGTCAGCCGCGACCGACCGGGAGACCGCGCGTGTGATCGCGATGAACGGCGTCTTCCGCGGCACCTCCAGCACCGGCAATCCGACTTCGTCGGCGACCGCCACCAACGCATCCGGCACCTTCGCGTGGCTCAGCCCAACACCGAAGCCGAGGCCGGCGACATCCGCGTCGACCAGCCTCCGGATGTACGCCGCGTACGTGGCGCTGTAGAGCGTCAGACCGGTCGTGAGCAGCAGTTCCCCTCCTTCGAGGAAGCTCTGCGGGTCGGTCAGCTCGGTGGGGTGCACCCAGCCGATCGGGCGGTCCAGCCCGGCCTCGCCCGCGACCACGCGCAGGCCGAGCGCGGGTTCGGCGGCCAGCGCGCGCAGGGTGAGTGCCATAACGGCCAAGTATAGCTGCCAAGTTAGACAGAATGGCCAGCTGACGGCGGGCGGCGCAGGCCCCATCCTGAGGGCGACCCACCTGAAAGCTCGTGAGTGCCTACGCCGGTTCCAACCGGGATCAGCACTCACGACCCGCGACGCAGGAGCGCCCGTGACCACCAGCACCGCCGCCGAGCCGCAGGCTCCGGCACCCCGGCAGCGCAGGCTGCAGACCGAGATCCCCGGGCCCGTCTCCCGCGCGCTGCAAGAACGCCGCGCGAACGCGGTCGCCGCCGGGGTCGCGTCGACGCTGCCCGCCTACATCACCTCCGCCAGCGGCGGCCTGCTCACCGACGCCGACGGCAACGTGCTGATCGACTTCGGTTCCGGGATCGCGGTGACGAGCGTCGGGCATTCCGCGCCCGAGGTGGTCGACCGGGTGCGCGAGCAGGCGGCGCTGTTCACCCACACCTGTTTCATGGTGACCCCGTACGAGGGTTACCTGGAGGTGTGCGAGGCACTGGCCGAACTGACGCCGGGCGACCACGCGAAGAAGTCGGTGCTGTTCAACTCCGGCGCGGAAGCGGTCGAGAACGCGGTGAAGATCGCCCGCACCGCGACCGGCCGCCAAGCTGTCGTCGTGTTCGACCACGCCTACCACGGCCGCACCAACCTGACCATGGGCATGACTGCGAAATCGGTGCCCTACAAGCACGGTTTCGGCCCGTTCGCGCCCGAGGTGTACCGCGTGCCGGGCTCGTACCCGTATCGCGACGGGCTGGCCGGTCCGGAGGCCGCGCGGCAGGCGATCGACCGGATCGAGAAGCAGATCGGCGGCGACCAGGTCGCGGCCGTCGTGCTCGAACCGATCCAGGGCGAGGGCGGGTTCATCGAGCCCGCACCCGGCTTCCTGCCCGCGATTTCCACGTGGTGCCAGGCGAATGGCGTCGTGTTCGTCGCCGACGAGGTGCAGACCGGCTTCTGCCGCACCGGAAACTGGTTCGCCTCGCAGCACGAGGACGTCATCCCTGACCTGGTGTGCACGGCCAAGGGCATCGCGGGCGGTCTGCCGCTCGCCGCGGTGACCGGTCGCGCGGACCTGCTCGACGCGGTCGGCCCGGGCGGGCTCGGCGGCACCTACGGCGGCAACCCGATCGCGTGCGCCGCGGCACTGGGCGCGATCGAGACCATGCGGGGTGACGGCCTGACCGGTTCCGCGAAGCGCATCGAGGAACTGGTGCTGCCGCGGCTTCGGGCGCTGGCCTCGGAAACCGGCGTGATCGGCGACATCCGCGGGCGCGGCGCGATGCTGGCGGCCGAGTTCGTCAAGCCGGGCACGAACGAGCCCGACGCCGATCTCACCAAGCGCATCGCCGCGACCTGTCACGCACAGGGCGTCGTGGTGCTGACCTGCGGCACGTACGGCAACGTCGTCCGGCTGCTTCCCCCGCTGTCCCTGTCCAACGAGTTGCTCGACGAAGGCCTCGCCGTTCTCGAGTACGCGATCGCCACGGAGGCCCGCAAGTGACTTTTCCGTTCTGGGTGGCCGGAAAGCCGGTAACCAGCAGCGAAACGACCATCGTTCGGCATTCGTTCGACGGTTCCGAAGCCGGTTCGCACTACGTGCCCGGACCGTCCGAAGTGGAGGCTTCGGTCCAGGCCGCCGCCGACGTCGCCGACGAGTTCGCGACGCTGCCCGCGCACGTCCGGGCAAGCGCGCTCGACCACATCTCGCGGCGGCTTTCCGAGCGGGCGGAGGAGATCGCGCAGCTGATCACCGCCGAATCGGGCAAGCCGCTGAAGTGGTCGCGCGGCGAGATCGGCCGCGCGGTGTCGACGTTCCGCTGGGCGTCCGAGGAGGCCCGCCGGTTCTCCGGCGAACTGCAGCGCCTCGACACCGACCCGGGCGGCACCGGACGGCTCGCGCTCGTCCGGCGCGTGCCGCGCGGTCCGGTGCTGGGCATCACGCCGTTCAACTTCCCGCTGAACCTGGTGGCGCACAAGGTCGCCCCGGCGATCGCGGTCGGCGCGCCGATCGTGCTCAAGCCCGCCCCGGCGACGCCGCTGACCGCGCTGCTGCTCGGCGAAATCCTCGCCGAGACCGATCTTCCGGCGGGCAGCTGGTCGATCCTGCCGCTGGGCAACGAGGCCACCGCCGAACTGGTCAAGGACCCGCGGCTGCCGGTCGTGTCGTTCACCGGCTCGGTGCCGGTCGGCTGGACGATCCGCGACACCGTGCCGCGCAAGCATGTCGCGCTGGAACTCGGCGGCAACGGCGCGGTGCTTGTCTGTCCGGATTGGACCGACCTGGACTTCGCCGCGCAGCGGATCGCGACGTTCGCCATGTACCAGGCCGGACAGTCGTGCATTTCGGTGCAGCGAGTGTACGCGCACACCGACGTCTACGACGAGCTGCAGCAGAAGGTGCTGGAGCAGGTCGCCGCGCTGCGCACCGGAAACCCGCGCGAGGACGGCGTCGACGTGGGTCCGCTGGTCAACGAGGCGGCCGCGTCGCGGGTCGAAACCTGGGTCACCGACGCGGTTGTCGCCGGTGCCAAGCTGCTGGCCGGCGGCGGCCGTTCGGGTGCGACGGTGGAGCCGACCGTGCTCTCCGAAGTTCCCGAGGACGTTTCGGTGATGGCGGACGAGGTGTTCGGTCCCGTGGTCTCACTGGTCCGCGTGTCCTCTGTGGACGACGGGGTCGAGCGGATCAACGCGTCCCGCTTCGGTTTGCAGACCGGCGTCTTCACCCGCGACCTGCCGACCGCGTTCGACGTTTCGGCACGGCTCAAGGTGGGCGGCGTGCTCGTCGGCGACGTACCGAGCTTCCGCGCCGACCAGATGCCTTACGGCGGCGTGAAGGACTCCGGTGTCGGCCGGGAAGGCCCGGCCGCGGCGATGGCGGACTTCACCGAGGAGCGCGTGACTGTCCTTACCGGACTGACTCTCTGAGCGCCGCGTAGGCGTCGACGAGAGACGGTCCGTACCACGTGAGGTAGCGCCCGGAGAGCAGTACCGGGCGCATCTCCGGGAAGAAGCCGGGGCCGTCGTCCTGGGTGAATTCGTACGGCTCGTCGGGCAGTACGACCAGGTCGGCCCCGGTCTTCTGGAGTTCTTCCAGCGAAGGCCGGGGATACCGCTCGGAGTGTCCTGAGTAGACATTCTCGACCCCGACGCGGCGCAGCACGTCTCCGGCGAAGGTGTCGCGGCCCAGGACGATCCACGGCTTGCGCCACACCGGAATCACCGCGCGGTGGCGCACCGGTGCCACTTCGCGCCACAGTTCGTCCGCGGTGTCGAGCCATTCCGGTTCGTCGATGCCGTACACCTGGCCGAAAATCCGCCGCAACGACCCGAGCGCGGCGGGCACGGACTCCGCCGCGGCCATCACGAACACCGGAATCCCGTTGGCACGCAGGGTTTCCACGTCGTCGGGCCGGTTCTCCTCGGAGTTCGCCAGCACCAGGTCCGGTTCGAGCGCCAGCACCCGGTCGAGCTTCGGATATTTCGACCCGCCGACCCGTTCCACGTCCAGATCGGCCGGATGCGTACAGTAATCCGTCGCCCCGACCAGCCGCCCGGGCGCGCTCACCTCGACCGCTTCGGTCAGCGACGGCACCAGCGACACCACCCGCCGCGGCGAGCCCTCGATCGGCACCGGCTCGCCGAGATCATCGACCAGTTCCGCGTTCCTCATACTCGTTCGAACGACACCTTCCGCTGCTCGACGTCCACTTCGGTCAGCCGCACCGCGATCCGCTCGCCCTCCGGGAACTTCTCGCCGGAGCACTTCGCCATCACCGGCGGGTTCTCGACCAGGATCTCCGCCCGCGCCTCGTCCGCGCGCAGCACCACCGCGGTGAACTCATGACCGACATGCTCTGCGAGTACCCACGCCTCGACCTGATCTATGCACGCGCGCTCGACCCGCGCGGCCAGACTGTCCGAAGCGGACATCTGTGCCGGCACCTCGGACAACGCCTCACGCACCCAATCCGGCACTTCGCGGCCAGCCGTCACCGCCAGGCACACCTCGGTGCCGAATCGGTCGACCAGCCGCCGAATCGGCGCCGTGACGTGCGCGTACGCCCCGCCGATCCCGGCGTGCGTAGTGACCGCGGGCAATTCCCCGGCGAAGGCCGTGTAACCCGCACCCCGCAACAGTCGCGTGGTATCCGCGTACAACGCCATCGACGCGGGCTGCCCAGGGTCCAAAGTAGACAGAAACTCGGACACCGTCAGCTCGACCGGCCAGGCCAGCCCGGTCGCCGCCGCGGACCGGCGCAGCCATTCCACCGCGTCCGGCTCCGGCGACGGCAGCGTTCGCAGCACCCCGATCCCGGCGTCGATCATGATCCGCGCCGCGGCCATCCCGGTCAGCAACGAGATTTCGGCATTCCACGCGTCGACGACCGTCCGCGGGCGGCGGGCGAGAATCCAGCCGCCGTCGATGTCGCCGCTGATTTCCTGCTCGGGCAACTGCAACTCGACCGCGCCGCGCTGCACCGCGAGGCTGCGCCGCAACTGGCCGAGCTCCGGCAGCGCCGCCACCGAGGGATGCGGCCGTCCCGCGTCCAGCGACGACTGGACCCCTTCGTAGTCGAGCTGCTCAGTCGAGCGCACCAGCGCCCGCCGGACCCGGGTGGCGACGATTTCTCCGGCGTCGTCGACGTCGATCGTCCACAACACCGCGGGCCGGATTTCCCCGGGCAGCAGGCTGGCCGCGCCTTCGGACAGCACCGGCGGATGCAGCGGGACGTTGCCGTCCGGGAGATACAGCGTCTGCCCCCGCCGCCGCGCCTCGTGGTCAAGCGCCCCGCCCGGCGGGACGAACGCCGCCAGGTCCGCGATCGCGTACTGCACCCGGAACCCGCTGCCGCTGCGCTCGATCACCATCGCCTGGTCGAGATCCTTGGACCCGGGCGGATCGATCGTGACGAACGGCAGGTCGGTGGCGTCCTCGCGACCGCCCGCCGACGCGAGCGGATCGAGCACCGCCGTTTCGGCCTCCGCGAGCACCGCGGACCCGAACGACTCCGGCAGCGCGAACTCCGCCCGGAGACGACCGAAGTCCCCTCCCGACGCTGGCGTCCTCAGCACGAGTGGCGGCACGGTCCAACACTATCCCGCCGAACCGCCGGTGATCGCCCGTTCGGGCGCGGGCCGGTCGGGTGTAGCCTGCCTGGCATTGATAATCGTCTTCATTTTCAGAAGGGGCCGGATCGGTGAAGATCGCGTTCGTCGGCAAGGGCGGCAGCGGGAAAACCACGCTCTCGTCGCTGTTCGTCTCTTATGTGGCCGCTGCGGGCAAACCGGTGCTGGCGATCGACGCCGACATCAACCAGCACCTGGCGGTGGCCCTAGGCGCGACCGAGGAACAAGCGCTCGCGTGGCCGACCCTCGACGACAACATGCCGCTGATCAAGGAATACCTGCGCGGCGACAACCCGCGGATCCCGTCAGCCGACGCGATGATCAAAACGACCCCGCCCGGCCGCGGCTCGCGGCTCGTGCGGCCGTTTGAGGACAACCCGATCTTCGACACCTGCTTCCGCCCGCTCGGCGACGTCCGGCTGGGCGTCACCGGCCAGTTCGACGAGGACGACCTCGGCGTGGCCTGCTACCACTCGAAGGTCGGCGCGGCGGAACTGCTGCTGAACCACCTGGTCGACGGCACGGACGAGTACGTCGTGATGGACATGACCGCCGGTGCCGACGCGTTCGCCTCGGGCCTGTTCACGCGCTTCGACGTGACGTTCCTGGTGTGCGAACCGACCCTGCGCAGCGTCGGCGTTTACCGTCAGTACGCGGATCACGCCCGGGATTTCGGAGTTCACCTGGTAGCGGTCGGAAACAAGGTCACCGACGGCGACGACGTCGACTTTCTGACCGAGCAGCTGGGTTCGGCACTGCTGGGCTGGATGACGACGTCCGGCCACGTCCGAGCCGCCGAACGCGGCACGACCCGGCCGATCGGCGAACTGGAACCGCGCAACCTGGCGACACTGGCCGCGATGCGGGACCTGGTGGACACGACGCCACGAGACTGGGCGCGGTACCAGCGGCAGGGCGTGGAGTTCCACCTGCGGAACGCGCGGGCGTGGGGCAACGGGCGCACGGGGGCGGATCTGGAGGAGCAGGTGGATCCGGAATTCGTACTGGATCCGGCCTTGGTGGCGGGATAACCGGAAACCTCGCCGAATTGGCCGCCTGAGGCGGAGACGCGCCGACGTAATGGCGGCCATGGACTGGGGACCATGGCTGTCTCGGTGGAGCGCGGAGCGGGTCCAAAGCTCAAAGCCCGCCGACCTCGACCCACAGGTGCTGCGCGCTCGATGGCTCGGCTTCGCCCCGGCGAGCGCGGCGGCGGTCGCGGCGGCTGGGCCTGCCGCTGCCGCCGTCCTACCGGGATTTCCTGCTGACGACAGACGGCTGGCGCGACGCCGGATCGTTCGTCTGGCGCATGCGGGACACCGCCACTCGCGGCTGGCTGCGGGACCTCGAACCGCACTGGGAGCAGTGAAAAGACCTCTCCGGAGACGAGGAACCGGCCGAGACCAGCAAATTCAGCCGAGGACTGCTGATCTCGCGCGAGGCCGACGCCGGGATTCTGTTCCTCGATCCTGGCGACGTCGACGAGTCCGGCGAGTGGGCGGCTTACAGCTTGTTCTCCTGGAGAGCTGAGCCGCCCACCCGGTTCGTGTCGTTCGCCGAGCTGAGGGAAAGCCGGTACGCCGAATTTCACCGGAGGTGTCGGCCGGGAGGCGAAACTCGCGACTCGTGGGACGCCAAGGGCGAGCAGGCCAGGCTCGACGCGCTCGCCGGCGAAGTCGACGCCGTCGCGGCGGTTCTCGATGAGGCCGGGGAATTCGGCCGCGATTCTGCTCGCCCAGCTCTACCCGCTTCTCGGCCGGGAGTATCAAGCCAGCCAGTCGCTCAGCGGCCTGCTGCCGGATGCGCCCGAAGGCTTTCTCGCCGATCCGCTGTTCACCGAGGAATTCCTGCCGTGGTTGCTCGCCGAGCACGCCAGCTCGGCGACGAACTACCGCCGCTCGGTACTGCGGACGGCGATGATCCGCGAACGGCCGGAGATCCAGCTCGCCATCGGCGAGGGCCAAGCCCGCGGCCGAACTTCGGCGACCCAGCGTTCGATCGGCTGGTCAGGAAGGTCCTGGACGACCATGCGGGCGACCCGGACGCCTTGTGGCGGGCCGTGCTGGCGGCAATGGAGCGCTGGCGGCCGCGAAGCGCTGATCACGTCGCGCCGGTCGTGTTGCTCGCCGACCCGGTGCTGGCCACGACGCTCACCCCCGAGCGCGGCCGCGCACTGCCGACACAGCCCCGAGGTGACCGATGAGACCCGTCCCGACCCGGGAAGACGTCGCGATGGAACGCATCCTGCGCGCCTGCGGCAGCCCCCACGACTTCCCCGACTTCGCCCTGGAAGCGACCGAAACCCGGACCGACGCCTCCGGCGGAACCGTCTGCTTCAGGCGGGTCGCCTGCCGAACCTGCGGGACCGTCTCGGTAACCCAATGGCAAGGCCCCTTGCCCGAAGGCCCCGGCCAGATCGCGGTCGTCAGCACATACGAGCGACCAGAGCCGGGAGACGTGCCCGGCCTCGCCGATCGCGCCCGCCAGGTGACCGACGCCGAACTCGCCGAATTCCTTGCCAAGAACGGCTTCCCGGACGGCGTCCCCGAGGGCTTCGCCCTCTACCGGCTCGCCACCGCGCAGACCGAACGCCTCGATTTTGTCCTGCACGTCCGGGCAGGCCAGTTCATGCTCCTCGACCGAGGCCGTCCGCTCGGCGACGTCCTGCCGGTACCGCCGTCGGCCGAGTCCGCGGACCTGATCGACGCGGTCCCCGGCGCGGCGCTGTTCTGGCCCCCGATCCACGACGGCGAGCTTGCCTTGACCCTGCTGCTCTGCCCCGCGGACCCGGGCCCCGACCGGTCCTATCCCCGGATCGCTGAGCTGAGCTGCCGCTTTCACTCCGGAAACGTCGTCGTGCGGGAGCTGGCCGGACGGGAACGGGAACTGCCGCCGCTGCCCGCCGGGCACGGCGACTACCGGATCCGCTTCCACGCCGCGGATCCCGGCTGCCTGCTGCAGCTGTGGGGGCAGCCCCGCAGCAAGCCGCGGCTCCGCCCCCTCGCCAGACCGGCCCGGTTCGTCAGTCGCCGTCCCAGGAACGGTCGGCGGCGTCGGCTTGCCGGGTGCGTTCGCGGGCGATGTCGAGCGCGCGGCGGGCCGTGGCCTCGTCCGGGTACGGGCCGAGGAGGTCGACCCCTCGGCTGCGTTCCAGGTGCTCGACTTCGTGGGTGCGGGTGTTGTAGTACCAGCCCTGGTCCGGGCTCGGGTCGTCAGACATGGGTTCAGCCTGACACCTGCCCGCTCACTTGCGCCAGCGGAACGGAACCTCCGTCGGATGCCCGGTGGGCCCGAAGTCGGCCGGTCCGTCGTCCTCGTGGTCGGGGTGCTCGTCGAACCAGCCGCGCGGGTCCCCGACCGGAATGCCGCGGGGCGGGGTCGCCGTGTCGTCCGCCGGGGAGGGAGCGCCGTAATCCGGCACCGGCGGCACCGCTGATTCCTTGCCCGGAAAGACCGGCCGATCATCCCGATACGTCCGCGACGGCGGCAGCCCGGACGGACCGGTCTCCTGCCCGGGGAAGACCGGCAACGGCCGCCCGTCCGGCCCGGTCTCGGCCGGCCGACGGCGACCGCTGGGCTGCGGCAACTGGAACGGTGCACCCGCCGCGGGAGGTGCTGGCGGCGGCTGGGCCGGGGAATTCGTGGACGGGGGTGGTTGCGGTGCGACAGGGGCGGGCGGACTCGCCGACTCCGCACCGGGCACGACAGGGGCCGCCGGCGGCTGCTGCGGAACCGGTTGCGGCGCGGCAGGGGCAGACGGACTCGCCGACTCCGCACCGGGCACGGAAGGAGCAGGCTGCTGCGGAACCGGTTGCGCCACACCAGGTGCAGGCGGTTTTACCGGCTCCGCATTGGGCACCGGCGAAGTGACCGGTTGTGGCGTCGCTGGCTGAACCGGGGGTTGCGGCACGGGCGAGGTCTGCGCCGCAGGCATCGGCCGGGTCGCCGGTACGGGCTGCGCGGGGGGCGAACCCGGGCCATGCTGCTGCGCCCCGGACTGCGGAACCTGACTCTGCTGGACCGCCGGGTTCTGGCCATGCCATCCGGACGGCGGGGCTGCCTCATGCCGGCCGTGCGGCGGAGCCACCGGATTTCCCTGCTGCGGCAACGGTTCCGCCGGGCGTGCGGGTTGACGCGGCTCATGCACGTACGGCTTCGGCTGCCACGCCTGCCTCGCCTGCAACTGCGGATCGACCGGTGCTGGGGCCGTACCGCCAGCGGGGGCTTGCCGGGGAGCGCTGGGCTGCCCGGGTGGCGGCACCGCCGCCGTCACGTTGACATCGGGCGCGGCAGAGTCCGGAATGGCCGGTGCTGGCTCGTCCGCCGCGGGCTGAGGGGCGGTCTCGACCGAGTCCGCGGTGGCTGACGCCTCGGCAGCCAGGTCCGGGCCGGGCTGGGGGGTCTCATCCGCGGAGATCGAAGCCGGTTCCGGAACCTGGTCAGCCGCCGGGGGCGAAATCGGCTCTTCTGGCGGCGAAGGCACCGCGGGCGGAGCCTGGGTCGAGCTGGTCTGGCCATGAGCTGCCACGGCTTCTGAAGGGCGTGCCGCGCCCTCGGTTTCCGGAGGAGCCGAGGACCGCCACACCGGTGCCGGTCCGATGTTCATCGGCACCGCCGCGGCCAACGGCCCCACCGGCGGCGCCTCCCCCGAAGGCGCCGGGCCGGCCGCAGCCGGCCGCGGGATCGGGTCGAGGCAGGACACCAGCACCGTCGTCCGGTCCGGGTCCTTGACCTTGCGGCCGCTCCGTTCCCGGTAGACCATCTCCCCCTCGGCGTCCATCTCCACCAGGTAACCCGCCTCCGCGAGCTGCTCCTCGTCGAGATCCACCAGGCGCTCGTAGCGGGACGGGACCACCCGGTACACCGGCCACGACAACCGGGCGTGCTCGGCGTGGAACTGGGCCAGCAAAGCCGCCATCTGCTGTTGCCACGGGAGCGACATGGCCTCGGCCAGGGAGCGCGGCAGGACGACGTACCCGCCGTCGACGCCGGGCATTCCCTGGTTCAGCAGGTCCGCCAGCGGGGTGCTGGACGCGGGGTGCGCGGACTGGCGCGGCGGCTGCGGTGCGCCGAACAGCGCCGCCGGGTCCTGGGGCTCGCTCTGGCCGGTCTTGCCTCGCTTGCCGAATTTCCGTGCCACGTGTGCCATCCTCTGCCAGCGCGCGGCCACGTGCTCGTGGACAGGCCGCGACTTCGGGGTGAATCCGGACCCGCGGTACTGGGCGCCCGCGGGTCAAGAGCCGGTGCCTCCCGCACCCATGCTAGACGCCGGGGCGCACCGCCTGCGGCACGACTTCGTGCTCGTCGAACGAGAACGGGCGCACGTGCACCGGCACGCCGGTCTGCTGGGCCTCGACGATCTTGCCGTCTCCCAGGTACATCGCGACGTGGTGGATGGTCGTCGGGTCGGCCGGGTCGGTGGCGAGGAAAATCAGGTCGCCGGGCTGTGCTTCGCGCACCGGCAGCATCGCGCCTGCCTTGTACTGGTCCTTCGACACGCGCGGCAGGATCACGCCCGCCGACTCGTAGGCGCGCAGCATCAGGCCGGAACAGTCATACGAATCCGGGCCGGTCGCGCCCCAGATGTAGGGCTTGCCCTGCTCGCCGAGCGCGAACTTGATCGCCTGCGCCGCGGCCTGGCTCGGCGGCAGCGCGGCTCCCATGCCCTGCCCGCAGCCGGCCACGTCGGCGATCTGGCCCAGGTTCTGCACCAGCGAGGCCGCCATGGCCTCCCACCGGTGGTAACGGTCCGGGAAGCCGGACCGCTCGACCCGCTGCGCGGCGTCGCCGGGGCGCAGGTTTTCCCAGTCCGGGACGCCGAGCAGGACGTCGAAGAATTTGTTGATCGCGTAGTTCGGATCGGTGACCTGGGCCGGGCTGCCCCAGTTCATCGACGGGCGCATCTGGAAGATGCCGAGCGAGTCGCGGTCGCCGTAGCTCACGTTGTGCAGCCGCGATTCGGTCATCCCGGCCTGGATCGCGACCTGCCACGCGCGCGGCGCGAGGCTGCGCTGCTTGCCGATCGAAATGATCAGCGAAACCGTGTTGCGCGACTCCTGGTCGAGCTCGGCGGCATCCGCCCCGCCCTGCTCCGGCTGCCCGGGCTGGGTGGGGCCGATCGCGGCGTCGCACGAGGTCAGCGCGATCCCGCCGGCCGCCGCCTGCTGCTGGTCGGTCACCGCCTTCTGCACGACGTTGGTGGTGAGCACCGTGGCGAAAACGGCGGCGATCACCACCGAGACGAGAATGGCCAGCTTCACGGTCAGCTCGCCTGGTCATAGTCCGACACTCGCCACCCCGCGCTGGTGAGGACCACGGTGATGCTGAGTTTCGGACCGTCGGTGGGGACCACGACCTTGACCGAACTGGAGTAGGACTGCGTGACTGTCGGATCGCCGGTGACCTTGGTCGCCGGGATGTTCGCGGGATCCACAGTGGACATGACGGGGAGGTACTCGTCGGTGGTGAGCCCGCGCATCCCGTTGAGCCAGTTGGCGTTCGAGATTCCCGCCGGATGGCGCACCCAGGCCGTCGCCCACTGCTTCGCGACGTTCAGCGCCTCCGGGCTCGGTGCCGCCGACGTCGGGGTGACCAGCGGTTGCGACAACCGGGTCGGCAGCGTTTCCGTGCTCGGCACCGGGGCCGCGACGCCGGTGTGCGGCCCGGCCGAAGAGTTCGGCGGAGTCGCTCCCGGATGCGCGGACGCCGGTTTGCCCAGGATCTTGGGCAGGCCGACGCCCAGCGCGGTGATCACCACGGCGAGGAACACCAGCGTGCCCACGAGATGCCGGGGCGAGCGGAGCGGGAACCCCCACAGGCGGCGGTAGACCGCGGTCCGGCCGCGGTTGGTGCGGATCGGCATCGGTCACCGCCCCATGGCCTGGTCGGTGTCGCGGACCTCGATGCCGCGCGACGGGCGGTACAGCACGAATACCGGTTTCCCGGCCACGACCTCGGGATCCACCCGGCGCGGCTGGGCCCGGATGCCTTGCGTCGGCACGGTGAACCCCGGCTGGTCCGGGGCCGGAGCCGAGTACCCGCGGTCCGGCGCGCTCATCCGCGACGGGACGACCACCGGTTCCGGCTCGTCGCTCCACCGCCGGTCGGCCACCGGCGACGTGTCGACCTGGCGGCTTTCCTTGACCGGCCACCGCGCGCCGGCCATCACGTAGTCGCCGGGCGCACCGGCGACCGGGTGGTACTGGCCGAACACCGGCGCACCGCCCCCGCCGCCCGCGGGCAGCGCACCCGCGGCGGACTGCGCGGGACCGACCGCGCCCGGCCACGGCGCACCGGACCAGGCCGCGGCGGGCCGAGCCGCCCGAGAACCGTTGTCGAGCCGCTGCGAGCTGGCGAAAACCGCCGCCTCGGGCCGGTACCGACCGCCGCCGACGGTCGCGCCGATCGGTCCGCGCTGATCGCCGTCCACGACGTCGTCGGTGTCGCGGACGTTCTGCCAGAACTGGTCCTGCGGCGTCGGGTCGTTCTTCCGGCGGAACCGGGAGAACAGCCCGCCGCCGGGCGAGGGCACCGCGCCGCCGACCATGCTGACCGACATCTCGACCATCTGCCACAGCCGCCGCACCGGGCGGCCGACGAGGAACAGCAGCACCGTGATGAGCCCGGCGAGGACCATCTTGGTGAGCAGGTTGAGCCCGTCGCCCGCGGCGAAGATCGCCTGCAGCAGCAGCGCGTGCACACCGGCCAGCACCGACAGCACGACCAGGTTGAACGCGATGCCGCCGGCGACCTTGAGCACGCGGCGCAGGATCTCCGGGTTCAGCAGCGCGACCAGCCCGATC
>NZ_LWSF01000013.1:120409-136621 GCF_001651785.1 Amycolatopsis sp. M39 | reverse complement strand
TGGCCAGCAGCTGGAAGAGCGAGTAGACGATGCTCTGGCCCAGCGCGAGGAACCCGGCACCGGTGCGGCCGCCCGACTCGCCGGTGAAGTAGCCGGTGGCGGGGCCGAGTTTGGTGGAGATGTCTTTGAAGGCGGCCTTTTTGGCGTCGACGACGTTCTGCTTGCCGTCGTCGCCGTTCACCAGCTGATCACGGGTGAAGGCCTGCGCGTCCAGCAACGGCCTGCCGTATTGCTGGGCCTGCGGAGCGGTGGGCGAACCGAACTCGCCGCGCAGCCAGTTGTCGTAGACGACCTGGTTGTGCAGGTCCGTGGGCAGGATGTCGCGCACGATCCGGTCCTGCGACGAATCGACGAATCCCGCCTGGATGTTGGTGGTCGTCTGGACGATCGCTTTGTCGATCGGATCGAAATATCTCAGCATCGCCAACGAGGACGCCGCCAGCCAGACCCCGGCCATCGCGTAGAGCGCCCGCTTGCTGACCCCGGCGAGGTCGCCGCGCCAGATGTTGCGGAACAACATGATCGACAAGATCAGCGCGACCAGGCCGAACAGCTGCGCGTAGATGTTGTTGTAGACCTTTTCCGCGCCCGACTTCACCGCGTTGTAAATCGGGTTCAGCAGACCGCCCTCGAGGACGGTGTAGTGCAGCGAGTTCGTGGCGCCGACGATGTTCTTGCCGACGTTGAACAGCTGGTTCCCAGCCCAGGTGTCGATGGTCGAGCTGGGGGACGCGATGGCGGAGAGCGCGGTGCAGTTGGTCTGGTAGGTGTTCCAGACCATGCCCGCGTAGCTGTAGTCGATGTAGGCGCTTTGGGGCTCGCCGTGCCCCTCCGGCGGGTCGAGCGCGCCGACCATGCCCGCCCCCGGCCGCTCCGGGTTCGGCGATTCCCCGCAGGCGGCCGCATTGGCCGATGGGGCGAACAGCACGGTCTGCAGCCCGATCACCGCCACCACCGCCAGCAGCGACGCACGCCTGCTGGGACGGCGACCGCCCGGTTTCGGGCCTTCCTTGACGCGTTTGCGCAGCGCGTGCCAGCCGGCCGCGAACGCGAGGACGAACGCCAGCGTGAAGACGGTGTTCACGCAGGCCTCCTCACGGCCGGCGCGGGCCGGGCCGGATCACCGGCGGTCATGCGGCATCCCTGCCGGTTCCGCCGCCCTTGCCGCCGGCGCGGGCGTGCCGGTCCTCCTGCTCTCCGTTGCGCACTGCACCCTCCACCTCGCCGGTTTCCGACGCGAGCGGGTCCGGCGAGCCCAGCAGCTGCTCGTCGGCGAGCCCGACCTCGAGTTCCGCCTGGAGTTCGAAGTCGTGTTCCAGCTCTTCGTCCTCCGGTGGGGCGGGGACGTACGGCTTGGCCTCGTCCTCGTGGGGTACCACGAGTTCGCCGCCGGGTTTGCCGCGCGCGTCGGGCGAGCCCGGGGTGGTGTCCATGACCGCGCGCAACGGGTCGAGATGCGGGCCGGAGAAGTCGACGCGGATGCGTTCCACGCCGCCGGCTCCGTCGCCGAAGATGAACTGCCGGGGCTCCATGTCGCGTTCCAGCCCGCGCTGGGCGCCGGGGCGGCGGCCGAGCGCGGCGACGACCTGCTCGTAGCCCACGCCGACCGGGACCTTCAGCAGCCGCAGCGCGTCCGCCTGGGCGTCGTCGTCGTCGAGACGGCCGACGAACACCGAGTCCAGCAGCGCCACGAAACCCTGGATCTTCAGGAAGTCCGCCGGGATCTGCGAGGACAGCAGCACCCGGACGTTCCACTTCCGCGAGTCACGCGCGAACCGGTTCATCAGCACGCGCCCGGTCGGCACCTCGGACAGGAAGAACGCCTCGTCGATCCAGACGCCCTTGCGCAGTTCCTTCGGCTTCTCATACACCGACCGCTGGGTCAGCCACGCCGCGAGGTTCAGCATTTCCACGCCGAGCGATTCGGCGTCGGTCCAGTACTCGCGCGGCACGCCGTCCTTCGGCAGGGTCAGCCCCGCCATGGTCAGCACGGTCATCCGGTCGTCGCGGGTCTCGGCGTAGGGGTCCGCGTCGGTTTCCGGGATCAGCAGCGCCATCCGCTCGCGCATCTCGTCCAGGAAGTCCGCCACCACGACCGCGTGCTCGTGGTGCTCGCTCGAATCCCGCCGCAGCGCGTCGATGACCTGGCCGGGGTCGGCGTCGAACCGGCCGCCGACCGCGCGGACCGCGCGCAGCAGCACGATCCGGGTCTGCGCCATCCGCGACACCTCGTACGGCAGCACGCCGGTGAGCACGTCGAGCACGAGCCGCCGCCGGGTGGCTCCGGCCAGCGCCTTTTCGCGCCGCCACGAGCGTTCCGGGTCCTCCTCGTCCATGAAGTGCTCGATCAGCGGATCGGCGACCACGCGGTAGGGGTTGAGGATGCCCGGCTGGGCGTTGAGCAGGTTGATCGGGCGCGCGTATGGCCGGATCTCCGGCAGGTCGCACAGCCGCGACAGCGGGCCGGACGGGTCGAGGATCGTCCAGTGCGCACCGGCCCGCAGCGTCTTGTAGACGATGCCGCCGCCGAGGAACGACTTGCCGCCGCCGAGCCCGGCGACCATCGCGGTGAGACCCGATNCCCGATCCGTCGCGGATTTCCTGCGCCATCCACGGGTCCCAGGCCACCGGCCGCCGCGTCGCGGTGACGGTTTCGCCGAGCAGGATGCCGCGCCGGTCGCCGACCTCCGCGGTCGCGGTGGGCACCGCCGAAGCCGTCCACACCACCGAACCGCGGCGCATGTACGCGCCCGAGGCCAGCGGTTCGCCCGGGATGAACTCCCTGGCCATCGCGTACTGCGCTTCCGGATGTTCGATGGCGATCTTCGGCTTGTACAGGTCCAGCAGCTGCTGGGCCAGCCGCAGCGCGTCGCGCTCGGTCGGACCGGACACCGCGAGGCGCCACCACGACCGCACGCGCGTGGCCAGCGCGGTGAAGCCCGACGTCATCTCGTCGTCGATCTCCAGCACCCGGCCCGCTTGCCGGGCCAGCGACTGCGGCGGTTCCAGCTCGTGCTCGTCGGTGTAGTGCTTGACCTGCGAGCGGACCTTGTTCATCTGCCGCTGCAGTTCCCCGGACACCTCTTCGGGACGCCGCACGTAGATCCGCGCGGACACCTCGACCGCCGCGGGCAGCCGGTCCGCGTGCTGGATCCACGGGTCGTCGACCTCGGGGATCTGCAGCCCGTGCATCTGACCGACGGTGAGCACCGCGAGATGCCGCGACACGCCCGCATTCGACCCGGTACGGCCGCGCACGGTGACCGTGGGCGCGTACGGGTCGGCGTGGAAATCAGCCGCGTCGGTGAAGCTGGCGAGGTCCTCGGGCTCCCACGCCGCGCCCGGCACCGCGGGCATGTTCCGCGGCGCGGGCAGGCCGAGCGAGCACGAGCGGTGCATCAGCCAGGACATCTCCTCGGCGTGCACCGGACGGCCTTCCAGCCCGGCGCTGCCGATGACCTGGTCGAGGTGCTCGATCTCGGAGTCGAGCGCGGCCAGTTCGGCGTCGACCGCCTCGGGCAGGATCCGGCGCAGCACCGGCGCGGCGCGTTCGACCGCGCGGTCCACCATGCGCCGGGTCTGCACCTGGACGCCGAGGTAGACCTCTTTTTCCGCCATCGAGCGACCCATCAGCTGCTGCTGCTCGCCGATCAGGTAGTCGTCGAACGACAGCGCGCCCGGCACGTCGTTCGGCCTGCCGACCGCGTTGTACACGTGCGCCTCGGCCCACATCCGGATCGGGTACGGCCGGTTCGTGACGCGCAGGTGCAGCCAGCGGCCCTGCAGTTCGGCGTACTGGCCCGCGATGGCCGCGATCAGGTCGCGGCGCTGCGAATCGGAACGGAACGACCAGCGCTGCGGCGCGAGCCGGTACCAGGCGTACACCTCGTACCCGGTCCGCAGCAGGTGCCCGTCGATGCTGCGCGCGGCGATCGACGGCGTGTACGCCGGTATCGCCTGTTCACCGGGCAGCCTGCGGCCCTTGCCGCCGGACTTGCTGCCGCCGGACGGCGGACGGCCCTGCGGAGGCGCGTTCCACGCACCGGCAGGGACGTCTTGCTCCCGCTTCCCTCGGCTTCCGCCGCGACCGAACAACGACTACCTCCCGGCCCGAGCCGCGGGGCGGCTCCGGCGCGCTCGTGGTGCTCCCTGTTTCCCGGCACTCGTGCCAGCACCGCGACGCGGGTCGCGGTGCTGGTACTGCCGCCTTCTCTTGTGCTTCGGCAGCGGGCGCCGCGCCCGCACCCGGACCCGGCTGGCGCTCACCGCGCCGCCCGCGCCCGAGGTCCGTTCTCTCGGCGCGCGCAGTTCCTGGCCCATCATCGCGATCACCGCGCCCAGCGGGCGCTCGTGGCTGATCTTGGCGGTGATCAGCCTGGTGATCACGATCGTGGCCACGAACGCCCACGCCGTGGAGAAAAACCCGAAACTCCAGCCGAGCCACCGCTCCACGGTGAGCACGACCAGGAAGACCGGAATGCCGACGAGCCATGCCACATATCGGGCTCGCCAGGGAAAAGTCGCCTTCGGCGGGCCGAGCCACACGGCATCGACCCGGTACACCTCGTCATCGGTCCTGATCCGCACGCCTGCCCCGCCTCAGCCGGTGAACAGGCCGGCGATCCACTGGCCCACGTTCACGCCCGCGCCACTGACCGCGAGCCCGATGATCGCGAGCGCGATGACCACGCCGGCGAGCCGCCGCATGACCCCCGCGTTGTCGCCCTTGCCGCCGCCGAGCCACAGCAGCAGCAGGGCCACCGCGAGCAGCACGAGCGGGATGATGTTGTCGAGCAGCCAGGTCCGGACGTTGCCGGTGCTGATCCCTTCGGCCACAAACGTCTCGAGGGCGGTCATGCTGGTCATCGCGATACTCCCGGTGCACGGCGGGTGCCGCGCTGTTCTGGCTTCGGCGAAGCTACGAACACCATCATGGCGTTACAAGGGGTAATGGTCAAAGCGCGCTGCGTAGATAGTCGGTAGCTGTCGACTTGTGGTCAATGGGCGGGTACTGCGGTCCGATGGTCAGGATTCCTCGCCCTCCATCATCGTGGCAAGGGTGCTTCGGAATAACCCAAGCCACCCGGATTGCGCAGTGTTCCGGCGGTGCGGCTCCGCATATCGTGCGGCGCTCACTCTCGGTGCGCCCCGGACCGGCGTGTCGGGCAGGCACCAGTGTGGCATGCCCCGATCGGCGTTCCGCCGCGAGTCCGGTGAGTGACAACCGGACTGGAAAACACTTTGGAATTGATCACTCTCCGATGCGATAACGGTCACCGTCGCGTCCGATCTGCGCATTTGTTCACTACAAAGCGTGATGCCGGGCAGTTCCGGACCGTCTCCCGGATCAGGGCCGGAACGCCGCGCTCGGGATCGCGCCCGCTTCGATCACCCGGCGGCTGAGCGGGGCGCACAGCTGCTCCAGCCGGGCCGTCTTCTCCTCGCCGAGGTGCTGCCACGGACCCTGTGCCGCCGCGTTCGTCGCCAGCTCGACGCGTTCGCGGAACGCCAGCCCGTGTTCGGTGAGCGCGCCGCCGCTGTCGAGGATTCCGTCGGCGGTCAGCCGGGCCGCGGCGGCGGCCCACTCCTCGTCGCTCCAGCCGCGGGTGCGCTTGGCGGTGTCCGGCGGGGTGCCGTTCGTGGTCGCGCTGTGCGTGACCAGTGCTTCGAGGCCTGGCAGGCCGTTCGTGGTCAACGCCGCGACGTGCCCGTCTCCGCGGTGCTCGCGCAGCAGGGTGATCGCGTGCCAGAGCGCGAGATGCGGCTGTTCGGGCCAATCCAGGTCCGCGTGCGCGGCGTAGAGCGGACGCCCTTCCGGACGGCAGCCCTCGGTGGCTTCCCGGACAAGCTCGGCGGCTTCGGCGACCTCCGCGGACGCCAGCGTCTCGTCGCCGAACAGCCTGCGGTAGATCTCGTCGACGGCGGCGAGCCGGGCTTCCAGCACGGTTTCGGGAGTGGCGATCGTCCAGACGCGCGGGACGACGTGGGCGATCAGGCTGGGGCTGAAGCTGTAGAAGGTGGCGGTGACCGTGCCCGCTCCCACCCGGCCCATCGCCGCGGCGCGGCTGGCGAAGTAGGTCATCGACCCCGGCTTGAGCCCGGCGGCGGCGAGCCGCTGCTGAGTCTCTGGCGCGAAGTAGACGGGGGCGTGCAGAGCGTCGAAGGTGGTCCGGAAGGCGACAGCGGCGGCGACGGCTTGACCCATGCGCCCGATCGTAGCGATCGGGCGGACGAGCTGGCATGTAAGCCGGATCCTGTTCCCGGGCCGCCTCGCGGCGGACCGGGCGACGGTCATCCATCTCGGCCTGCCGTCGCCGGCAGGCTCCAGCGGCCTACCCGCAGGCATCGGGCGGGCCGCCCTCGATCGCCTGCGCAGGAGCGAACTCCCTCTTGGCCTTGCTCCGGGTGGGGTTTACCGAGCCATCCCGGTCACCCGGGATGCTGGTGGTCTCTTACACCACCGTTTCACCCTTACCCCCGTCGCGAGACGGGGGCGGTCTGTTTTCTGTGGCACTGTCCCGCGGGTCGCCCCGGGTTGCCGTTAGCAACCACCCTGCCCTGCGGAGTCCGGACTTTCCTCGGACCGGGAGAACCCGGGCCGCGACCGTCCTGCCAGCTCGTCCGCCGGAGCAGCGTACCCGGAAGACCGCGCGGCCCCGGGCACCGGCTGGCACATTCCACCGCGTGGACGCGTTTGGCCCGGCGCCCGGCCGCTGTTTCACTCCCCGGCATGACCGCACCCGAACCCCTGAAATTCGCCTACTGGGTCCCGAATGTGAGCGGCGGCCTGGTCACCAGCGACATCGAACAGCGCACCGACTGGGGCTACGAGTACAACCGCGATCTGGCCGTGCTCGCCGAGCACAACGGCTTCGAATACGCGCTCACCCAGGTCCGCTACACCGCCAGCTACGGTGCCGCATACCAGCACGAATCCACCGGTTTCAGCCTGGCGCTGCTGCTCGCGACCCAGCGGCTGAAGGTCATCGCGGCCGTCCATCCCGGACTGTGGCAGCCCGGCGTGCTCGCGAAGTTCATCGCCAGCGCGGACGTCATCTCCGGCGGCCGGGCCGCGGTGAACGTGGTCAGCGGCTGGTTCAAAGACGAGTTCACCGGACTCGGCGAACCGTGGCTCGAACACGACGAGCGCTACCGCCGCTCGGAAGAATTCATCCGCGTGCTCAAGGAATTGTGGACCGACGACCACGCCGAGTTCGGCGGCGATTTCTACCGGATCCACGATTTCGACCTCGAACCCAAACCGGTCGCCGGTCCCGGACGGCCGCATCCGGAGGTCTTCCAGGGCGGCAACTCCACCGCGGCGCGCAAGCTGGCCGGGCGCGTTTCGGACTGGTATTTCAGCAACGGCAAGGACTTCGACGGTTTCAGTGAACAGGTCGACGAGGTGCGCGGGTATGCCGCCGAGAACGACCACGCGGTGCGGTTCGGGCTCAACGGCTTCGTCATCGCCCGCGAGACCGAAGCCGAGGCGCGCGAGGTTTTGCGGGAGATCGTGGCGAAGGCGAACGTGCCCGCCGTCGAAGGATTCCGCTCGGCGGTCAACCAGGCCGGGAAGTCCACTTCGGACACGAAGGGCATGTGGGCGGATTCGGAGTTCGCGGACCTGGTGCAGTACAACGACGGATTCCGGACCGGGTTGATCGGGACGCCGGAACAGATCGCGGGCCGGGCGATCGAGTACAAAAAGCGCGGCGCGAACCTGCTGCTGCTCGGGTTTTTGCACTACCTGGAGGACGTCGAGCACTTCGGCCGGGTGGTGCTGCCGGTGATCCGGGAGAAGGAGCGGGTGCTCGACCGCGGCGCGGGAGTCCCGGAACCGGCGGGGATCTGAGTTCTCGCGGCGGCTAGCGTTCGGGGGTGAACGGTGCCCTCTCACTGCTGCTTCTGGCCGGAACGCTGTGGTTCGCCATGGCGCGTCCGCGCGGTCTGCCGGAAGCTGTCGTCGCGGTCCCCGCCGCCGGTGTCGTCCTCGCGCTCGGCCTGATTTCACCGCACGAAGCAGGCGAGCGGGTCGTCCAGATGCTGCCGACGATGGGCTTTCTCGCCGCGATCCTGCTGGTCAGCCACCTTGCTGCGACGGAAGGCGTCTTCACCTGGCTAGGTGCCGAGCTAGCCGAGATCTGCCGCGGACGGCAACCTCGGCTCCTGCTGCTCACCTTCGCCGCGGCAGCGATCGTCACCGCCGTGCTCAGCCTCGATGCCACTGTCGTCCTGCTGACCCCGGTCATCCTCGCCACCGCCGCCGAACTGGAACTCACCGCGCGGCCGCACGTCTACGCGTGCGCGCACCTGGCCAACTCGGCGTCCACGCTCTTCCCCGTCTCGAACCTGACGAACCTGCTCGCCTTCACCGCTTCCGGCCTCACCTTCGCCGGTTTCACCGCGCTGATGGCGTTGCCCTGGCTGGTCACCCTCGCTGTCGAACTCGCCGCGTTCGCCTGGTTTTTCCGCAAGGATCTTCGCGAACCGGCCAGCACTCGTCAGCCCGAACACCGGGAAGCGCCGGTCTTCGCCCTCATCGTGCTGGCGGTCATGCTGGCCGGCTTCGCGACCGGACAACTGGTGCACGTCGAGCCGGTCTGGATCGCCGCGCTGACCGCGCTCGTCCTGGCCGCGAAAGCCTTGGCAAAGCGGAAGATCCGGCCTTGGCAGGTGCTCACCGAAGCCTCTCCGCTGCTGGTACTCTTCGTACTCGCGCTGGCGGTGGTGGTCGAAGCGGTCGACGAACACGTCCTCGGCGGCCTGCTGCGCGCTCTCCTGCCGACAACCGCCGGGCTGCCCGAACTGCTCCTCGCCGCAGCCATCGCGGCCGTGCTGGCGAACCTCGTCAACAACCTGCCCGCGACGCTGATCCTGCTGTCCGTCCTCGGCCCGCACCCGAACCAGGGCGTGCTGCTCGCGGTGCTGCTGGGCGTGAACATCGGCCCGAACGCGACGTACCTCGGTTCGCTGGCGACGCTGTTGTGGCGACGGGTTGTCGTCCGGCATGGGCAGCATCCGCCGGTGCGGGAATTCCTGAAGCTCGGCGCACTCACGACACCGCTGTCGTTGGTAGCGGCGACGTGCGCGCTGTGGCTGGTGTTCTAGCCCCGAGGCGCGATCGTGCTGCCGCGCGACACGGCGCTTCTGCCGCGACGCGTCACCTTCCTGCCCGGACGCCATCCGCCCGTGCGGAAATTCCTCAAGCTCAGCTTCCTGCCCGGACGCCATCCGCCCGTGCGGAAATTCCTCAAGCTCAGNTCCTGCCCGGACGCCATCCGCCCGTGCGGAAATTCCTCAAGCTCAGCGCACTCACGACACCGCTGACTGGCAGTGGCGACGTGCGCGCTGTGGCTGGTGTTCTAGCCGCGCCGCGCGGCAACGTCGGGCCACGCCGCCGAGACCGTCGCCGAACCGCCGCGCCTCCACGCTCACCATCGTGACTCGCAGTTCGCGCACGCTGCTCCTGGCCGGTAGGCGAATTCCTCAACCTCGGCGCACTCACCACACCACTCTCGCTGGCAGCGGCGACATGCGCGCTATGGCCGGTGCTCTAACCCCGAGGCGCGATCGTGCTCCCCCGCGACAACGTCGGACCACAGTCATCCAGCCCATCGCCGAACCGCTGCGCCTCGACGTCCATCATCGTCACCTGCGCGTAGTGCTGAACCGCCGCGAGCTTCGCCGGATCGGTCACCGCGTCCTTGCGGACGAAGTCGCCGTTGCGCTTGCCGGGGCCGGGGTAGACGAGGATCGGCAGGTAGTCCCGGTCGATGCGCGGGTCGACGGTGATGCCGTTGCCGTCCGCCCACGGGCCCCACGAGTGGATGAAAGTCGGCTTGACCGTGTCGAACACGTAGTCGCGCAGGCCGGCGATGTCTTCCTTGTGCGTGAGGTCCGCGATCGGCGCGTTGACGAGGCCGGCCATGTCGACCAGTTCGAGCCTGCTGGTCATCGACGAGCCGCCGAGGTCCGGCAGGAGCAGCGACGCGTGCTGGAGGCCGAGCATGTCCGCGTAGGTGTTGAAGCCGCGGCCGAAGCGGTCGGCGATCAGGCACGCCGGCACGGTCGGGCTCTTGACGAATTCCTCGTCGTGCCCCGCGAAGCCGATCGCCGACGGGATCGACGCGGCCACCAGCACGAGCGCCGCGACCGCTCGCCACTGCACCTTCGGCAGCGAACGCAGCAGCTCGGCGAAGGCCATGACGCCGCACAGCGTGCCGAGCACCCACACCGGCGTCGCGAAGCGGTACTGCGCCATCCAGTCCGGGACCATCACGCCGTACGCGATCACGCCGAGCACGAGCGGCGTGACCAGCCCGATCAACGGACGCCGCCACGGTGCCTTGACCAGCGCCCACACGACCGCGGCGACCAGCACGAGCGTCAGCGCGATGCCGAGGTACTCGACCAGCTGGTGCGGCCGGATGATCGAGGCGAACGTCGGCAGGCCCTGCTTCTTGGCGACCGACGGGTTGGCCAGCAGCCGGTGGAATTCCGTGTAGCGCCACACGACGTACCCGCCGAACAGCACGGCGAAGGCCGCGACGGACACCAGCGCGGACCGGAAGCTGGGCCAGAATCCCTCGCGCTTCACGCCGAACAGCAGGACGATCGGGTACGCGCTGGCGTAGATCAGGCCTTCCGGCCGGGTCAGCGCGGCCGCGGCGACGAGCACGCCGGCGACGATCGCGACCTTGAACGAGAGCGAGTTTTCCTTGCGCAGCGCGGTGAACAGCAGCGCGGCCAGCGCGGTGGTGAAGAACGCGAACAGCGAATTCTCCAGGCCGGAGACCACCCAGATCACGAACGACGGGATCGCCGCCAGCCCGAGGCCGGTCGCCAGCGTGATCGCCCACGCGTGCCTGCGGAACACCTGGCGGGCCACCAGGTGGCACAGCACCAGGATGCCCGCGGTGAACAACAGGCCCAGCAGCTTGGGGAACAGCACGTAGTCCGGGATGCCGAACAGCAGGCCCTTGTCGAACAGCCCGGCGACCTTGCCCAGCGCGAGCAGGATCATCCAGGTCGGGTCGGAGAAGCCCTCCACCGGCGGCGCGCCGGGGGCCAGCACCGGGCCGAGTCCTTCGGCGACGCTGCGCGAGTAGGAGAACGTGATGGCCGCGTCGTCGACGATCCAGTGCCCGTAGCGCGTGGCGTGCCAGGCGACCGCGGCTACTCCGGCCAGCACCGCCAGCGTCGACGCCAGCCAGCTGAGCTTGAACCGCGAGGGCGGATCGGTCGTCTCCTCCCCCGGCAGGTCGGGCTCGGATACTGCGGTGAGTGCGCTAGCCGTCATGTCCTCGTCACTGTTTCCACTTGCGGATGCTGCCGAAGAAACGCACGAGCCTGCGCCCCCCTTGAAGTCCCGGCCGGGACCTGCGCCGCGGCGCCGCGGTCGACACCGCACTCTAGCCAATACCTCATCCGGGCCGGTTCACACGTCATCCCCGACCGTGATCCACCTCACATTTGTCCGGTTCAGGACAGATGCGAGATGTCGTTGACCAATCGGACCGAGGCGTTGCCGTCGGGATAGAACTCGACGATCGACAGCGACGCCAGGTCAAGGTGCAGCCGGAACAGCAGCGACGGCCCGGCGTCGAGTGCCATCCGCAGCAGGGTCTTGATCGGCGTCACGTGGCTGACCACGAGCACCGTGCGCCCGTCGTACTGCTCGATGAGGTCGCGCCGGGCCTTGCCGACCCGCTCGTGGACCGCGTCGAAGCTCTCGCCGCCGGGCGGCGGGCACGACGAATCGCTCAGCCAGCAGCGGTGCAGTTCCGGGTCCCGCTCGGCGGCCTCGCCGAAGGTGCGGCCCTCCCATTCGCCGAAATCGGTCTCGATGAGCCCGGGGTGCGTCTCGACCCGGCCGCCGAGCGCGTCGGCGACCGCCTGCGCGGTCTGCTTGGTGCGGATCAGCGGCGACGAAACGATCGGGGCCGGTTCGCCGTCCTCGCCGATCAGGCCGGGCATCGCGGCCAGCCGTTTGGCGGCCGCGGCGGCCTGGCCCCGGCCGTGCTCGGTGAGCGGGACGTCGCCGCGCCCGGAGTAGCGGCGGTCGACCGACATCTCGGTCTGTCCGTGGCGCAGCAGGAGCAGTTTGGTCGGCGTGCCGCTGGCCCCGGTCCAGCCCGCCGGGGACACCCGGTCCGGTTCGGCGGCCTTCGCCCGAGGCCGTACCTCGGCGACCGGGGCGGGCGAGGTCGCGCCGGACCCGGCACTGTCCATGGCGACGTTCGCGAGCCGGTCCGCGTGCGAGTTCTCCGCGCGTGGGATCCAGGTGTAGCCGACCCGCTCGAAGCCCGCCGCGATCTCGCGCGCCTGCGCGGCGAGCGGCTGCAGCGCGGCGTGCTTGATCTTCCAGCGCCCGGACATCTGCTCGACCACGAGCTTCGAATCCATCCGGACGTCCACAACGGACACTCCGAGTTCGGCGGCCGCGGCCAGCCCGGCGACGAGCCCGGAATACTCCGCGACGTTGTTCGTGGCGATGCCGAGGTATTCGTGGCGTTCGGCCAGCACCTCGCCGGTCGCCGCGTCCTTCACGACCGCGCCGTAGCCTGCCGGGCCGGGGTTTCCCCGCGATCCGCCGTCGGCCTCGACGATCGCCCGTTCGGTCACAGGCCCGACTCCAGCGTGCGGACCAGGATCGCGCCGCAGTTGTCGCACTGCACGACGCTGTCCTCGGCCGCGGCCTTGATCTCGGAGATGGTGTTGCGGTCGAGTTCGAGCTGGCAGGCACCGCACCGGCGGGCCCGCAGCAGCGCCGCGCCGATGCCCTTGTGGTCGTAGACGCGGGTGTACAGCTTGAGCAGCGGCTCCGGGAAGCGCGGCAGCAGCTTCGCGCGGTCTTCCTTGCGCCGGGCCTCGGTGGTGTCGAGGTCCTTGAACGCCTCGTCGCGCCGGCCCACGGCGGCCTCGACCGCCTGCACCGCCTTGTCGGCCTCGGCGCTCGTGCGCTGCGCGTCAAGGCCCAGTGCCTCGCGCTGCTCCATCAGCTCCAGCAGGTCGTCCTCAAGCGCGCCCTTGCGGCGGCCGAGCGTCTGCAGCTCGTGCTCGATGTCGGTCATCTGCTTGGCCCCGACCGAACCGGATTCCATCAGCTTGCGGTCGCGGTCCTCGCGCGCCCGCACCGATTCGACCTCTTTCTCCTGCCGGGCGATCTCCCGGTCGAGGTCGGACGTCGCGGTCTCGACCGACACGAGGGCGTCGCGTTTCTCCCGGGCGGTCTTCTCCCCGGCCTCGATCTCGGCGAGCTCGGGCAGAGTGCGGCGGCGGTGCGCGACGCGCGAAAGCTCGGCGTCCACCTTCGCGAGTTCGAGCAGCTGACGCTGGACGGCGGGGTCGGCCTTCACTGTGCTCCCTGATTTAGTTACTGGGCGGTAGCGCGGATGGTCCACGGGTCGGTGCACCGCGTGGAGACGTGAGCTTCGACGGTACCCGCAAAGGCCGCGCCGACAAGGGCCGAGGCCTGTCCGCACCACGGCCACTCGCTGGCCCAGTGCGTGAGACCGACCAGCGCGGGCACGGTGGCCGCGGCGGCGAGGTGTTCGCCAGCGGGATGGTGGCGCAGATCCGCGGTCACGTACGCGTCGACGCCCTCGGCCGTCGCCTTCGCCAAATACGAGTCGCCAGCGCCGCCGGACACCGCGACGGTGCGGATCAGCCGGTCTGGGTCTCCGGCGCCAAGAACGCCCGGCACAGTGACCGGCAACGCGTCGGCGATCCGCTGGACGAACTGCGCGAACGGCTCCGCGGCGGGCAGGTGGCCGATGCGGCCGATCCCGGTGGCACCGCCGGGTTCGTGCGGGTCGAGCGGCCGGTCGACTTCGAGGCCGATGGCTTGCGCGAGCGCGTCGGACACGCCGGGGTCGGCCGAATCGGCGTTGGTGTGCGCGCAGTAGAGCGCGATGCCGCCGCGGATCATGCGGTGCACGAGCGAGCCCTTTGCGGTGTCGGCGGGGACGCCGTGCACGCCGCGCAGCAGCAGCGGATGGTGCGCGACGATCAGCTGCGCACCGGATTCCTCGGCCTCGGCGAGCGTCGCCTCGACCGGGTCGACACAGAACAGCACGCGGCGGACCTCCTCGGCCGGGTCTCCGCAGACGAGCCCGACCGCATCCCAGCTTTCCGCCAGCCGGGGCGGGTAACTGCGTTCGAGGACGGCGATGATCTCGGCTAATGCAGGCACCCGGGGATCCTCGCACGGTCGCTCTGGAACACTGCGAACCATGCCCACGCTGGTGTTTGTCTGCTCCGGAAACATCTGCCGCTCCCCCATGGCAGAGCTCGTCTTCCGCAAGAAGCTCGCCGACGCGGGTCTCGCTGACGCCGTGCGCGTGTCCAGCGCGGGCACCGGTCCGTGGCATGTCGGCGAGAGGGCCGACCGGCGGGCGCGCGCCACGTTGAAGGCGCACGGCTACCCCACCGAGCACATCGCGGCCGAGGTCAGCGACGAAGACCTCGAAGCCGACCTGCTGCTCGCCGCCGACGAGAGTCATCTTGGCTTTCTGCAGTCCCGCGTCGAGGACCCTTCGCGGGTGCGGCTGCTGCGTTCCTTCGACCCGTCCGCCCCGGAAGGCGCCGAGGTGCCGGACCCGTACTACGGCGGCGGCGACGGCTTCGAGGACGTGCTCGGGATGATCGAGCGGAGCGTGCCGGGACTGCTGGACTGGGTCCGCGAACAGGCGTGACGTCCGGTCCGGGTGCGCGCACGGAACGCGACGGCCTACCGTAGAGGGGTGCGGTTGCGGTTTCTGCTCCGGCCGGGATGGCTGGCGTTGACAGTGGTGGTGTTCACCTTCGCCATCTGCTGTTACACGCTGCTGGCCCCGTGGCAGTTCCGCCGCGACGGCGAACAGGTCACCCAGAACAACGCGCTGACCACGTCATTCACCGCGAAGCCCGCGCCCGCGGCGCAGCTGCTGCCGTCCGGGGCGAAGCCGGACAAGAACACCGAGTGGCACCTCGTGTCGATCACCGGCACGTACCTGCCTTCGGCCGAGGTTGTCGCGCGGCTGCGCACTGTGCAGGGCCAAGGTGCGTACGAGGTCCTCACGCCGCTTCGCGCTACTGACGGCACCGTATACCTGATCGACCGCGGCTACGTGGGACTCAGCAGTGACTCCGGCCTGCTCCCGTACGCGGCAGCGCCGGGCGGACAGGTGACGGTCGTCGCGCGCGTGCGAAGCGACGAGACAGACCCGAAGAACCGTGAAGCGTTCGCCGACGCGTCGACGAACGGAAAGCTGCAGAGCTACACCGTCGACTCGCGCGTGGTGGCGAAGTCTTCTGGGCTCACGATCCGGCCCGGGTACTTCCAGCTCGACCAGAACCAGCCTGGCGTGCTCAGCCCGCTGCCGCTGCCGCAGCTCGAATCGGGCCCGTACTTCTCGTATGCGCTGCAGTGGCTGGCGTTCGGCACGATGGCATTGCTGGGCTGGCTGTACTTCACGATCCGCGAACTGCGTCCGGGCGGCGCGCTGACGACCGAGCGTCCGCAGCGCGGCCGGCGCAAGTCCGTCGCGGAGATGCTCGCCGAAGACGAGGACGAGTACACGCCGACCGCCTGAGTGGCCTGGTCGTTTCTCGGGAAGATGGCTCTTTGCCCGGGCCACTTGCCGCACTGATACTGGCGGCATGCTGATCCACCCCTGGGACGCCGCGGACCAGAACGAATGGCGGGAATGGCTCGCCGGACACGATTTCGGCGAACTGGTCGCCGGCGGCCGCGGCCGCGATCTCCCCGTGGTGGTGCCGACGCATTTCGTCTTCGACGGCGACGCGACCGTCCGGCTGCACCTGGCCCGGCCGAATCCGGTGTGGCCGCTGCTGGAGGAACACCCGCGCGCCCTGCTGACGGTGACCGGGGACTACACCTACGTCCGCTCGGACTGGAACACCGACGGCGATCCCGCACTCGGCGTGCCCACGTCGTACTACGCGAGCGTGCAACTGGCCTGCGACGTCCGGCTCGTCGACGATCCTGAGGAGAAGGCCGCGCTGCTGAACCACCAGCTGGCGCACTTCGAACCGGACGGCCAGCGCACCCCAGTGTCCGCTGTGGACGCTCCGGATCGGCGGCTGCTGCCCGGGATTCGCGGCGTCGAGCTGGCCGTGACCGAGGTGCGGGCGAAGTTCAAGTACGGCGGGAACAAGAACTCCGAGGACCGGCAGCGGATCGGGGCACGGCTGGCCGAGAGGGGCGGG
>NZ_LWSF01000013.1:111024-120359 GCF_001651785.1 Amycolatopsis sp. M39 | reverse complement strand
CGACCTTTCCCGGCGCACCCCGCTCGCCACCGCGGCCACGAGTACCGACGTCCCCGCAGCCAGCCACCCCACCACCCGGGACAACTCCACCGCGCGCGTCACGTGCCCGGCGTCCGGATTCCGGCCAACCCCGAGCACCGGCAACTCCACCACACCCTGCGGATACTCAGTCCGCCCGCCGACGCGAATCTCCAGCGCCCCAGCGAAAGCCGCCTCGACCCGACCCGCATTCGGGCTCGGATGCGCGATCGTGTCCCGCCGCCAAGCGCGCCACGCACCACCGGCCGAACCGCCGACCACCGGCGCACCCAAGACAGTCAGCGCGGCGGCGGCCCGAGTCGGCAAGAGGTGCACAAGTTCGTCAAGCCGGTCAATAACCCAGTGCCCGGGAAGCAACCGGCGCAGCAGCCCGACGGTCCGCGCCGCGAGCAGCCCGGGCACGCCCGCGACCGCGCCCCACAGCAGCGGGGTCACGACCACTTCGGACGTGTTCTCAGCCAGAGTTTCCACCGAAGCACGGGAAAGCCCGATCGTGCTCAGCCCGCCGGTGACGCGCGGGTCCAGTTCGGACAGTGTGTCGCGTGCGGGTTCGAGACGGCCTTCTTCGAGATCGCGAGCCAGCTCCGTCCCCTGGGTAGCCAGCCCGGCCGCGCCGACGACCGCCCAGGTCGCCACTGCCGTCGTCGTGGCTTGCAGCACCGGGCTGCGGCGGCCGGTGCGCTCGACCAGCACTCCGGCCGCGACTGCCGCGCAGGCGATTCCCAAGCCTGCCGCGCGTCGCGAACCCGTGGCGGCGACCACCTGACCGAAGGCGGCGACCGGCGGACGTCGCCGCGGGTCGCCGAGTGCTCCGTCGGCGGCCAAACCGAGAATCAAGCCGATCGCGCGCGCCGCGCTCACCTGTAGCCCCCCGAACGTGGACGATTCAGCCGCCGAGATTACTCGACACCGCGGCGGCGATTTCCTCGCGTGCCTGGTCCACGATGTCGCGCATCGCGCGTTCGGCGCGAGCCGCGTCGGCGAGGTCGACCGCTTCGGCGACCTCGACGTGCAGCGCGACCGCCTCGGGCTGCGGTTCGTCCGGCATCAGGCCGTGTCCGGTGCGACCGGCGAGTACTTCGGCGACCGCTGAGGACAGCTGCGCGAACATCGGATTCCGCGACGCGGACAGCAGCAGATCGTGGAATGCGACGTCGTGGCCGAGGAAGGCATCCAGGTCGCGGGCGCGCGCCGTGCGCTGGAGATGCACCGCCAGCGCGCGCAGCCGTCCGCGTTCCTCCGGGGTCGCCCGGAGCGCGGCGAACCGGGCGGCGCACGGTTCGACGGCCGAACGCAGCTCGGTCAGCGTGCGCAGCGCGGTCGGCCGGTCGGCACCGTCGAGCTGCCAGCGGATCAGCCTCGGGTCATAGTGGTTCCACTCGGCCGGCTCGCGGACGGTGACCCCGACGCGGCGGCGGCTGCTGGTCAACCCCATCGTCTCAAGGACCCGGACCACCTCGCGGGCCACCGTCCGCGAAGCCCCGTACCGCTCCTGCAGCTCCTCCGACCGCAACACCGCGCCCGGTGCCAGCTCACCGCTCGCGATGGCCGCGCCGAGTTCGTCGAGCATGTCCTCGTGCCGATCGTTCCCCACCGGGTTAACGTAGCGCGCTGACTCGATTAAGTACTACTTCTTCTTGATTAAGTAGTACTTTTGAGTTTGACTCTCCAGGGCACAAAGACGTGGGAGGTGCGCATGACGGTCATCGTGGTGATGGGCGTATCGGGCTCGGGCAAGACGACAGTCGGCACGGCGCTCGCGAAGGAACTCGGAACCGTGTACGCCGAAGCAGACACCTTCCACCCGCAGGCGAACATCGAAAAAATGACCGCCGGGCACCCGCTGAACGACGAGGACCGGGCACCGTGGCTGGCCGCGATCGCGGAGTGGATCGGGAAGCACCACGAAAACGGCGCGGTCGTCAGCTCGTCCGCCTTGAAGCGGCGCTACCGCGACGTGCTGCGCGGCGGCGGAGACGTGTGGTTCCTGCACCTGCACGGCTCGCGCGACCTGCTCGCCGAGCGGATGAAGACCCGCAGCGGCCACTTCATGCCGGTCTCGCTGCTCGATTCCCAGCTCGCCGACCTCGAACCGCTTGAGCCGGACGAGCCGGGGGCGACCTTCGACACCAGTCTCTCCCCCGCCGAACTCGTCGAGTCGGCGCTGACCGCGTTCCGGGAGCGCGCATGAGCACCCTCGCCGCCGGCTGGACCGGCCACGACACCCGCCTGATCCTCGCCACGGTGCTCGCCATCGCCGTGATCGTGGTGCTGATCAGCAAGGTCAAACTGCATCCGCTGCTCGCGCTCACGCTGGGTTCCGGCGTGCTCGGCCTGGTCGCCGGGACGCCGGTGGACAAGCTGCTGAAGAGCTTCACCAACGGCGTCGGCAGCACCGTCGCGTCCGTCGGCGTGCTGATCGCGTTCGGGGCGATGCTGGGCAAACTGCTCGCCGATTCCGGCGGCGCGGACCGGATCGTCGACACCGTGCTCGGCCGGGTCCGCGGCCCCGGGCTGCCGTGGGCGATGGCGCTGGTCGCCGCGCTGATCGGGTTGCCGATGTTCTTCGAAATCGGCCTCGTCATGCTGATCCCGGTGGTGCTGCTGGTCGCGAAGCGCAGCGGTAAACCGGTGCTGCTGCTGGGAATTCCGGCACTGGCCGGGCTGTCGGTGCTGCACGGCCTGATCCCGCCGCACCCCGGCCCGCTGGCCGCCGCCGGTTCGCTGAACGCCAACGTCGGCCTCACCCTGGGGCTTGGCCTGCTGGTCGGCCTTCCCACGGTGATCATCGCCGGTCCGTTGTTCGGCCGCCTCGCCGCGAAGATGGTGCCGGACGCCGCGCCGCCCGCCCGGCTGGTCCCGGAGTCCGAGGGCACCGACGAAAAGCACCGCCCGAGCTTCTTCGCGACGCTGTCCACGGTGCTGCTGCCGGTCGTTCTGATGCTGGCCAAGGCACTCGCGGACATCTTGGCGGACAAGGGAAACCCGGCCCGCCGCATCCTGGACTTCATCGGCGACCCGCTCGTCGCACTGCTGCTGGCGGTCCTGGTCGGCATGGTCGTGCTGGGCCGCCCGGCGCGGCTGAACCGGGAACGCCTCTCGTCGATCATCGGCGATTCCCTCGGCCCGATCGCCGGGATCGTGCTGATCGTGGCCGCGGGCGGCGGATTCAAGCAGACCCTGGTCGACGCCGGGGTCGGCGACGTGATCACCAGCCTCTCCCAGGGCGCGCACCTCTCCCCGCTGCTGCTCGGCTGGCTGGTCGCGGTGGCGATCCGCCTGGCGACGGGCTCGGCAACCGTCGCGACGGTCTCCGCGGCGGGCATCGTCGCCCCGCTGGCCGCGACGCTGGACCCGACGCACAACGCCCTGCTGGTGCTGGCCATCGGTGCCGGATCGCTCTTCTTCTCGCACCTGAACGACGCCGGGTTCTGGCTGGTCAAGGAGTACTTCGGGATGTCGGTCGGCCAGACGTTGAAGAGCTGGTCGGTGATGGAAACGGTGATCTCGGTGGTGGCGATCGCGCTGATCCTGCCGCTGGGCGCACTGCTTTAGCGCCGAACCCTTCGACGGCCGCCGGGTTTCGAGCCCGGCGGCCGTTCTCTTCGGTTGACATGTGACCTTTTGGTCACCTATTCTCGGTGCGTGCCCGACGAGGACCTGGTTTTCAAGGCGCTGGCGGATCCGACCCGCCGGTTCCTGCTCGACCTGCTCTACGAGCGCGACGGCCGCACGCTCACCGAGCTGGAGTCCGAAGTGGACATGACCCGGTTCGGGGTGATGAAGCACCTCAAGCTGCTCGCGGAGGCCGAGCTGGTCGTCTCGCGCAGGGAGGGGCGGGAGAAACGGCACTTCCTGAACCCGGTCCCGATCCGCCGGATCCACGACCGCTGGATCGACAAGTACACCGCACACCACACCTCGGCGCTGCTGGACCTCAAGGCCCAGCTCGAAGCCGAAGAATCGCAGAAGGAGCCCGGAACATGAGCGACACCACGACCGTGCAGGTCAACCGCGTCTACATCAAGGCCACCCCGCAGGCGGTGTGGGACGCCATCACCAAGCCGGAGTGGACGGCGAAGTACGGCTACACCGGCCTTGCCGACTTCGACCTCAAGCGCGGCGGCAAGCACCGCACCAAGCCGACCCAGGAGTTCATCGACTCCGGTTTCACCAGCGACCTCCTCGACGGCGAGGTACTTGAGGCCGATCCGCCGCGCAAGCTGGTGATCACCTGGAAACTGCAGATGGACCCGAGCCTCGTCGCCGAGCCGTACACCACGCTCACTTACGACATCGAGGAAACGCAGACCGCGGGCACCCGGCTCACGGTCACCCACGACGTCACCGGCGCGCCGAACCACGCGGCGCTCGTGTCCGGCGTGCACGAGGACATCAACGCCGGCCCGGGCGAGAACGCGGGCGGCGGCTGGGCTTGGGTCCTGTCCGACCTCAAGTCCGTTTTGGAGACGGGCAAGAACCTCACGGCCTGACGCGGGGGCGGGGTGGCTGCTTTCGAGCAGCCACCCCACATTCACGCGCGTTGCGTCGCGGCCGTCAGCGCGGCTTTCGCGGAGTCAGAAGCCCCGAGTTTGTCCAAACCGAACAGTGCGGCTCCGACAACCGGGTTCACCTCCACCACGCGCACCTGCGCCCGCGGCGCGACTTTCAGGCACCGCCGTTCGATGTCCGCGATCACGGAAGCGCCTACCCCGGTCAGCACGCCGCCGCCGAGAATGACCTCGGGAGCCGAGGTCGTGAGGTCCAACCGGCGCATGATCGCGGCCACCAGCAGGCTCACTTCCTCGGCGAACCGCGTCACCACTTCCTGTGCGACCTCGTCGCCTGCCGCGGCCACCTCGAACAACAGCGGGCAGAGACCATGGATCGAGGCGGCGTCGATCTCCTCGAAGTGCAGGCCCTGCACGACATCCAGCAGCGTCGCGGCACCGAAGTACTCCGCGACCGCCGATTCCAGCGCGGTCCGCGGACCGCGGCCGTCCTCAGCGCGGACGGCCCACCACAGCGCTTCCTCGCCCAGCCGGTACCCGCCGCCCCAGTCGCCCGACACCTTGCCCAGCGCGGGGAAACGGTAAGACCGGCCGTCCGGGGCGAAGCCGGCGCCGTTGATGCCCGCGCCACACACCACCGCTACCCCGGTGCCGTCGGAACTTCCGGCCCGCAGCAACGCGAGAACGTCATTGCCGACGTCCACAGTGGAACTCCAGCCGCGTGCGGACAAAGCCTTGTGCAGCGCCGTTTCTTCGCGGGGGAAGTCCAGGCCGGCCAGGTAGGCCGAGGTGTGCACGGCGAACGGCGGATCCGCAGGCAGCCCAGCAGCGTGCAGTGCTTTCTGGACGAATTCTTCCAACGCGGCAACGCATCCGTCGACCCCGACCCGCTGGGGAGAAACACCGGGGCCGCGGGAAGCGCCGAGCACGACGCCGTCCCGCGAAACGACCAGCACCTCGGTCTTGCTGTTCCCCCCGTCGATCGCGACGACGGTGTCGCTCATGCCCGCGCCCAGGGCAGGAAGTCCCGGTTGCGTGCGACGAGTTCGTCCGCGAGCTGGTCCGCCTTGGTGTACTGGCCGACCAGCGGGTGCGCGAGCAGGGCATCCGCGACCCGATCCCGGCCGCCCTTGATCGCGGCGTCCAGAGCCAGGTACTCGTAAGCCGTGACCCCGGCGATCAGTCCGGCGAATCGCGGGTCCACCGGAGACTGCGGAATCGGGTTCGCGTCCGCGGAATCCACAGTGGAGGAAACCTCGATCACCGCGTCGTCCGGCAGGAAATCGAACGTGCCGTTGTTGCCGACGTTCACCACGTGCTCCTCGGCGCCGCCGCCGGAAGTGAGCGCGTGCACGAGCTGCACCGCCGCCTCCGAGTAGTACGCGCCGCCGCGCTTCTCCAGCGATTCCGGCTTCGTGACCTGCTCCGGGTCGAGGTAGATCTTCAGCAGTTCTTCCTCGACGTCGCTGACCACCTCGGCACGCGGGCGCTCGGTCTGCTGCTTGGCGACCTGAGCGTCGTGCGAGTAGTAGTACTTGAGGTAGTACGACGGCACGGCCCGCATCCGCTGCATCCACTCAACCGGAACGCTGACCTCCGCGCCGAGGTATTCCGCGTGCTGGGCAAGCAGCTCCGGCAGCCGGTCGACGCCCTCGACCAGGACGCCGCGTTCCCAGCTCAGGTGGTTCAGTCCAGTGTGGATCAACTTGACGTCGCCGGTCGAAGCGCCGAGCAGCTTCGCGAACTTGCGCTGCAGGTTGATCGCGACGTTGCACAGGCCGACCGCACGGTGCCCCTCCTGCAACAGCGCGCGGGTGACGATGCCGACCGGGTTGGTGAAGTTGACGATCCAGGTGTCGTCACCGGCGACCTTGCGCACGCGTTCGGCGATGTCGAGCACCACCGGCACCGTGCGCAGCGCCTTCGCCAAACCGCCCGCGCCGGTCGTCTCCTGGCCGACGCAGCCGCACAGGTGCGGGAACGTCTCGTCCGACGCGCGCGCCTTCTGACCGCCGACCCGCAGCTGAATGAGGACCGCCGACGCGCCGTCGACGCCTTCCTCCAGACTCGCCGTCGTGCGCACGCGGGCCGGATGCCCCGCGTGGTTCAGCAGCCGCTGACTGAAATCGCCGACCGCTCCGACCCGGTAGGCATCCGGGTCGATCAGCACGATCTCGTCGACGTCGAGCGAGGCCCGCCGTCCGGCGATGCCGTCGATCAGCTCCGGCGTGTAGGTGGACCCACCGCCGACCACTGCCAGTTTCATCCCTTGACTCCCGTGAACGTGATGCCCTTGACGAACGACTTCTGCGCGAACACGAACAGCACGATCACCGGCAGCATGATCAGCGCGGTGGCGGCCATCGTGAGGTTCCATTCGACGTGGTGCATGCCTCGGAAGGACGCGATCGCCAGTGAAAGCGGCCAGTTGTCTTTGTTCTCGCCCGTGTAGAGCAGCGGGCCGAAATAGTCGTTCCAGGTGAACAGGAAGCAGAACATCGCGGTGGCCGCGATCCCCGGCTTCGCCATCGGGATCAGCACCCGCGTGAGCACCCGGAACTCGTTGCAGCCGTCGATCTTCGCCGCTTCGAGATAGTCCTTCGGAATGGTGAGGAAGAACTGCCGCAGCAGGAAGATCGAGAAGGCGTCGAAGAAGAAGTACGGCACGATGAGCGGCACCAGCGTGCCGGTGAACCCGAGCCGCACCCACAGATCGTACAGTGGAACGACGGTGACCTGCGGCGGCAGCATCATCGCGACGACCACGAGCATGAAGCACAGGTTCTGCCCGCGCCACCGCAGTTTCGCCAGCCCNCCAGCCCGTACGCCGCCGGGATCGCCGAGACCAGCGCACCGATCGTCGCCAGCGCCGAGTACAGCAGGCTGTTGCCGAAGTACTCCAGCAGCGGAGCCTTCTTGAACACTTCGATGAAGTTCTCGAAATGCCATTCGGCCGGCCACAGGCTGGACGTCATCGCCTGGTCGCTCTTCATCACCGAGGTGAGGAAAACGAACAGCAGCGGCAGCATGAAGATCACGCCGAGTGCGATGCCGACCGCGTGTGTGGCCACAAAGGACAGTTTTTTGTCCCAGCGCCGCTTGAACTTCTCCCGCGGATGCACCGGAGGAGCCGGGGGCGCGGGGGCTGAAATCGTGGTCATGCGCCCTCCTCCTGATGCTGGTTCTTCCGCATCTGCCGCACCAAAATCCAGGTGAACCCGGCCGACACCAGGAACAGCAGCACTGCCATCGCGGCCGCGTAACCCATGTTGAAGTACCGGAAACCCTGTACGTACAACCAGATCGGATAGGTCAGCGTCGAGTTCTCCGGCGCACCGATCAGTTTCGAGTTCCCCGCGACGTCCGCGGTGCCCGCGGAAGCGGACGCGGCGACGATCGCTTGGGTGAAGAACTGCAATGCGTAGATCATCGAGTTGACCACGCCGAACAGCAGCACCGGCGAGATCGACGGCAGCGTCACGTGCCAGAACCGGCGCACCGGACCGGCCCCGTCGAGTTCCGCGGCCTCGTACTGCTCCTGCGGAACGTCCAGCAACGCGGCCAGGATGATGATCATCAGCTCGCCCGAACCCCACAGCGCGAGCAGGGTCAGCGCGGGCTTCGACATTTCCGGGCTGTTGAACCACAATCCGCCGTCAATGCCCACCAGCCGCAGGAACCGGTTCACCGGGCCGAATTCCGGGTTGAACACGAAGACGAACGCGAGGGTCGCGGCCGCAGGCGGGGCGAGCGCGGGCAGGTAGCAGAGCGTGCGGACGATGCCGACGCCCGACTTCAGCCGCGAGATCACCGACGCCACGCCGAGCGAGAACAGCACCCGGCAAACGGTCAGGATGATCACCAGCCACAACGTGTTGTACGCGGCGGTTTTCACCAGCGGCTCGCTGGTGAACATGCGCACGTAGTTGTCAAACCCAATCCACTGTGGAGGGTTGATCAGGTCGTAGCGGGTGAACGAGTAGAACAGCGTCGCGCCGAGCGGGTAGGCGAAGAAGACGAGGAACCCGAGAGTCGCCGGCGCCATGAACCAGAAAACCGTGCGCCTGCGCTTGGCCCGGGGAGACCCCTTCCGCGCCTGGTTCGGCGCGGAAGGGGTTCCGGTTTCCGCTGCGGTCAGCGTGGTCATCCGCCGGCGCCCTTCTGCGCCAGTTCGTCGTTGATCTGCGCGTCGACCTTCTTCAGGCCCGCGTCCAGATCAGGCACCGACCCGGCCTGCCACTTCTCAGCGAAGTCGTTGACCGCCTTGAGGAACGCGTCGCCGATCGGCGTGGTCGGGTTGGCGACCAGCTTGCCGCTGTTGTAGATGTCGGTGAAGGTCTTGAACTGCGGCGGCATCTTCAGGTTCGGCGAGTTCAGCGAATCCTTGGTGCTGGGCACGTTGTTCAGGCCGTTGGCCATCTCGACGAGGGTGTCGGTGTCGAGCGAGGCCTGCTTGATCAGCTCCCACGCCGCGCCGGGGTTCTTCGCGCCCTTCGGGATCGCGATGATCGTGCCGGTGCCGAACCCGCCGCCGTACTGCCCGGCCAGGCTGTCGAGCACCGGAGCGGGGGCGGTGCCGTAGTCGAGCGAGGGCACCTGGTCCTTGATGAACGCGGTGCGGAACTCGCCGTCGTAGATCATCGACAGCTTGCCGGTCTGGAAACCGTTGTCCTTCGAGTACTCGTCACCCAGACCGGCCTTGAACTTCTCGACCTTCTCGTGCCCGCCGTAGAAGTCGATGAGCTTCTTCTGGAACTGGAACATCTCTTTCCAGCCAGGGCTGGA
>NZ_LWSF01000013.1:108703-110987 GCF_001651785.1 Amycolatopsis sp. M39 | reverse complement strand
CGGCATCGACGGCAGGAAGCCCGCGGTCTTGATCGAACCGTCCGGGTTGAACTCGGTGAGCTTCTTGACGTCCTCGAACAGTTCCGTGGTGTTCTTCGGCGGGCCGGCGATGCCCTTGGCCGCGAACTGCGCCTTGTTGTAGAAGAACCCGTACACGTCGGCGAGCATCGGCATCGCGCACCGCTTGCCCTGGTAGGAGGTGTAGTCGCGGACCGCCTGCGGGATCTGTTCGAGGTCGATCTTGTCGCGCTCGATGTAGGGCTTCAGGTCCTGGAAGCTGCCGGTCGAGCACCACGCGCCGAGGTTGTCGGTGTAGAACGAGATCGCCACGTCCGGCGGGTTGCCGCCGCGGATCGACTGGGTGAGCTTGTCGTCGTCCTGGTTCCCCTCGTGCTTGATGGTGATGGTGGGGAACTTCGCCTTGAGCTTGTCCAGCGCCTTCGTGACCACGCCGTACTCGCGGTCGGTGAACTTGCTGTAGACGGTGATGGTGAGCTTGTCGTCCTTGTTCGGCGGGGCCGCGGCTTCACCGCCGCCGGCGGGCGCGGCGGCACCGCACGCGGCGGTCGCCAGCAGCGTGCTCGCCGCGAAAGCGCTGAGCAGCAGAGATCCGCGCTTGCGCGCGATTCTCCGGATGCGGGTGGGAGCGGACATGAACCCTCCTGTCCTTCGGGTGGGTCTACTCGGTCGGGGACGGGGCTTGCTCTCCGGCGGGCCGACGCGGCCCGAGGAGCGTGGGGGTGACGACGCCGAAGACGTCCTCACGGGCGGTGGCGAGCGCGGACTGCAACGCACCGGCGCGCACCGCGTTGCCCTGCACCGAAGCGACGCCGACGGGCGTGCGAGGCAGGACAAGTTCGTGCAGTTTCTCCGCGACGATCCCGGCGAACTCGTCGCCGCCGGCGCGACTGGTCTCACCGCAGAGCAGGATGAGCTGCGGGTCGGCGACCGCGACGAGGCTCGCGACCCCGCTGGCGACACGCCGCGCGAGATCGTCCAGAAACCCTTGGTGCGCCGTGCGACGCGCTTGCGTGACGGCATCCCAGCCGCTGTCCGCGGAGATGCCGTGCGCCTTGGCGAGCCGGACGATCGCCGAGGAGTCGACCAGGTTGCCGTACCGGGCCCCGGCCGAGGGCCAGCTGTCGCCAGTGTCCACAGTGGCCGGATCGGGGACGCGCATCCAGTCGATCTCGCCGCCGCCACCGGTCGCGCCGCGCAGCAGCCGCCGTCCGATGACGACCGCGCCGCCGACGCCCTCAGACAGCCACACCAGCACGAAATCGTCGACGTCCTGCGCGTTGCCGACCGTCATTTCCTCAACGGCGACAAGGTTTACGTCGTTCTCGATCTTGACCGTCACGCCGAGTTCGTCGCTCAGCCGCGCCGGCACGTCGAACCCTAGCCAGCCCGGGATGTGCGGGGCCGAGGACAGCAATCCGGTGCGCGGATCGAACGCGCCCTGCGCGCCGATGACCACATTGGCCAGATCGTCGAGCCGCAGGCCCGCGGCCTTGGTGGCCCGGCGCAGCGCCTGGCCGAACGACCCGACCACGTCCGCGTTCCCGGCCACCGGAAGCTGCACGCGGTACTCGGCGAGCACCGCCCCGGCGACGTCGGCGACCACGAAGTCCGCGACCCGAGGGGTGAGGTCGACGGCCGCGACGTGCGCGAGGGCACCGTTGACCGCCCACAGTTGCGCGCGCGGCCCGCGTCCGCCGCCGGCCCGCTCCCCCGCTTTGCCCACGAGATTGTCCTGCTCAAGACGGGTGAGCAGCTGCGCGGTGGCGGGTTTGGACAGCCCGATGGCGGCCTCCAGCTCGGCCCGCGTGAGCGGCCCGTTCCGCAGCAACGCCTCAATCGCCGCACGGTCGTTCATCTCGCGCAACGTTCGCGGACTGCCGGCTCGCACCTGGCCGCTCCTTTATTAGGAAACTTTACAGACGGTTTCGGCGACTGTAGTGAGCGCGGCCACACGGCGTCAATGGGCTGGGGAAACTACGGGGTAACGGCTTGATACCGCGGGATGTCCGCGCCAGGCGCAGGGTGACCGGGCGAGCGCGGACCGTACGCGGTCCAGACCAGGGAGAGGGGTGGTCCGGCGTCCGGCGCGGCCGGGGGCTAGCGAGAGGGGCGGCCCGGCGTCCGGCGCGGCCGGGGGCTAGCGAGAGGGGCNNNCCGGCGTCCGGCGCGGCCGGGGGCTAGCGAGAGGGGCGGCCCGGCGTCCGGCGCGGGCGGAGGCTAGCGAGAGGGGCGGCCCGGCGTCCGGCGCGGCCGGGGGCTAGCG
>NZ_LWSF01000013.1:50919-108666 GCF_001651785.1 Amycolatopsis sp. M39 | reverse complement strand
GGCTAGCGAGAGGGGCAGCCCGGCGTCCGGCGCGGCCGGGGGCTAGCGAGAGTCGTGAGTGGCGATCCCGGTTCTCACCAGGATCGCCACTCACGAGCCCGTCACTCCTCGGCTTCCGCCCATGCCTTCAGCATCACCCGGGCGATCGACGAATTCCCGGGCAGCAGCAGATTCGACGCCCCACCGGCGATCGGCGTCGGCAGGCCGCTCCCGGCGTTCCGGAACGCGGCCCGGACGTCCTCACGGGACACCCACAGCGCTTCCTCGATCTCACCCTCCGCCGGGACCAGCTGCGCGTCGCGGTCCGCGCGCGCGGTGAAGCCCAGCATGATCGAGCGCGGGAACGGCCACGGCTGGCTGCCGAGATACCGCACGTCCCCGACCTCGATCCCGGCCTCCTCGCGGATTTCGCGGACGACGCAGCCCTCCAGGGACTCCCCCGCCTCCACGAATCCGGCGAGCACCGAATACCGGTCCGGCGGCCAGATCGGCTGCCGGGCGAGCAGGACGTGCGAACCGTTGACGCCGTCGAGGTCGTGCACCAGGCAGATCACCGCCGGGTCGGTGCGCGGGTATTCCTCGTGGCCCTTGGCTTCACAGCGGCTGGCCCAGCCGAACTGGATCAGCTGCGTCGGCGAGCCGTCACGGGCGCAGAACCGAGAACGCCGCCGCCAGTGCCGCAGTGCCTGCGCGGTGGTGAACAGCCCGGCCGACGTGTCGTCCAACCGCTCGCCGTATCCGCGCAGCTCGACCCACAGCTCGCCGTTGGCGCGCGGGACCTCTTCGATCACGCCCCAGCTGCCCGCCAGCCGCACACTGTCGACGTCGCCTTCGATGCTGCCGGGCAACGACCAGTAGTCGACGTCCTCCCACTCGCCGAGGAACACCGCGTCGGCGGGCGGTTCGGTGCCGAAGTCCATCGCCTTGCGGGTGGCCAGCGCGGAGCCGCCCTCGACGACCGGCGTGCGGCCGGTGTCGTCGAGCAGCACCACGCGGGCTTCCGACCATTTCGCGGCGAGCCGCTCGGGGTTGGTGCGCAAGGTTTCCTGACGGTCCACTGTGGAACGCGACAGGGTCGGGAGTGCCCCTAGCTCGAACGGAACGCTCATCAGTCCTTCTCGCTGGTGGAAACTCCGAGCGCGGCCAGCTTCGGCGCGAGCAGGTCCGCGTCGCCGACCACGACGCCGGTGAACCGGCCCGGCGCGAAGAACTCGGCCGCGGCTTCGGCGACCTGCTCCGCGGTGACGGCCGCGAGCCGCTCCGGGTGGCTCTGCAGCCATTCGATGCCGAGGCCGTTCGACGCCAGCGCCATCAGCTGCCCGGCGAGCCCGCCCTGGGAGGACGTGCCGGTGACGAGCGAGCCCATCGCGTACTGCCGCACCGATTCGACCTCTTCGGCCGTCGGCGGCACGGTGCCGAGGCGGAACAGCTCGTAGCGGGTTTCCAGGTACGCCGCCGCGGTGACCTCGTTGGCGGTGTCCGCGTCCACATTGACCACGGCGGTGTCGCCGGTGAACTCGAAGCCCGAGTGCGCGCCGTAGGTGTATCCCTTGTCCTCGCGGATGTTTTCCACCAGCCGCGAGGAGAAGTACCCGCCGAACGCCAGGTTCGCCAGCTGCAGCGCCGGGTACCGCGGGTCGACGCGCGGCACCGTCTGCGCGGACAGCCGGATCTGCGACTGCACCGCGCCGGCGCGCGGCACCAGCAGGACGTTGCCGCCGGTCAGCACGGGCAGCGGCGGCAGCACCACGGCCGAACGATCCGACTTCCAGCCGCCGAGCGCACGCTCCAGTTCGGCCGGAACCTCTTGCGGGTCAAGGTCTCCGACCAGCACGAGCACCGCACCGCGCGGCAGCACCGAAGCGGTGTGCAACGCGCGCACCTGCTCGGCGGTCACCTCGGCGACGTCCTCCGCCTGCGGGACTTCGCGGGTCACCGGGTGGTCGCCGTACCGGTGCTTCTGCAGTGCTTCGCGCGCGATGGTGCGCGGCTGCGTCCGCGACACCGCGATGCGCTCGATCAGCCGCTCCCGCTCGCGCGCGACCTCCGCGTCGCTGTACGTCGCGCCGGTGAGCACGTCGCCGAGCACCTCCAGCAGCGTCGGCAGGCCCTCGGACAGCGCGGTGCCGCCGAAGTACAGCCGCTCCGGGTCCACGCCCGCGCTCAGTTCGCCGCCGATCAGCGCGACCTCCGCGTCGATTTCCACCCGGTCGCGCCGCGCGGTGCCAGTGAGCACAGTCTCCGCGAGCACCTCCGCGGTGGCCGCGTGCATCCGGTCCTCGCCCGCGAACGGAATCCACAGCCGCAGTTCGACCATCGGGACGCTCGCCTTGCGCACCGCGAGCACGCGCAGCCCGTTGGAGAGCGTGGTGTCCACATGGGACAGATCGGCGGCGGCGCGCTGGTGGCCCAGCGCGGGCAGCGGACGCGGTCCGGCGGCGGTGCGGCCGATCTCCTCGGCGCTGCGGTGTGCGGCTTTGACCTGTTCAGCCGAGGTCACTGTTCCGTCCCTTCGGTGCTTGCGGGCTTCACGACGAGCACGGCGCGCGCGTCCGGGCGCAGCGCCTTGGCCGCCGCCGACACGGCTTCGCCGGAGACCGCGGACAGGCGGTCGGCGAGCTGGTAGACCAGCGACGCGTCGCCGTAGAGCAGTTCGAACGCGCCGAGCGCCAGCGTGCGCGACACGAGCCGGTCGTGCTCCGCGTGCAGGCTCGCCGCCCAGCGCGCGGTGACCTTCTTCAGTTCCTGTTCGTCCGGCGGTGTGGACGCGAGCTTCTCCAGCTCCTCGTCCAGCGCGGCCAGCACGCGCTCGCGCGGCACGTCCGGCGGGTGGATCGCGGTGATGGTGAACGTGTCCGGATCGCGGGCCTCGAACGGGCCGAACAGCCCGGCTCCGGCGCCGACGTCGACCACCAGCGGTTCGACGTGCACCAGCCGCTGCTGCAGCCGCGAGCCGTCACCGTCGGTGAGCACGCCCGCCAGCACCAGGTAGGCGAGGTAGCCGTCGAGGTCGTTGACGGGGTCCGGCATCCGGTAGCCGACGGCCAGCGCGGGCAGCGGCGCGTGCGGGTCGGTGTGCTCGCCGAGCAGCTGCGTGGTGGGCAGCGGCTCGGCGAACGACGGACGGACCGGGGCCGGCCGGTGCGGGACGTCGCCGAAGTGCTTCTGGACGAGCGCCTTGGCCTCTTCCACCTCGAAGTCGCCCGCGACGGTCAGCACCGCGTTGGCCGGCGAGTAGAAGGTGTCGAAGAAAGCGGCGCAGTCGTCCAGCGTCGCGCCTTCGAGGTCTTCGAAGGCGCCGTAGCCGTCGTGCGCGTTGGCGAAGGTGGAGTACAGCACCGGCGGCAGCAGGATCCACGGGAATCCGCCGTACGGCCGGTTGCGCACGTTCAGCCGGATTTCCTCCTTGACGACCTCGATCTGGTTCGCCAGGTTCTCCGCGGTCAGCTTCGGCGCGCGCATCCGGTCGGCTTCGAGGAACAGCGCGCGTTCCAGCGCCGCGGCGGGCAGCACCTCGTAGTAGTCGGTGTAGTCCGGGTGCGTGGAACCGTTGAAGGTGCCGCCGCTGGACTGCACGTGCCGGAAATGCGCCAGTTTCTCCAGGCTTTCGCTGCCCTGGAACATCAGGTGCTCGAAGAGGTGCGCGAAACCGGTCAACCCCTCCGGCTCGGAACGGAAGCCCACGTCGTAGTGCACGCTGACCCCGACCACCGGCGCGGTCGGGTCAGGAGCGAGCACCACGCGCAGACCGTTGTCGATCGTGAAACGGAAGAGCTCGGGATCGGCCATGCCTCCACCCTACGCAGGCGCGGGCGTCTTGGGCTCGTCCGGTCGGAGGTGCCTCGCGCCCTCGAACGCGACGGTCAGCGCGACCACGAATCCGCTGGTCCGCGCCAACGGCACGACGTCCTCGCCGGAGCTGCCGTACCAGTACGCCGACAGCGAACAAGCGTTAACTAGCCAAGCATCTGCTTCGCCCAGCGCGTACGCGTACGGGAGCACGCGAGAGACGAGCAGTTCGTCGTCCGGCGCTTCCGTCGTGAGCAGCTGTGCGTTGAGGCCGAGAAGGCGGTCCCGAAGGTCTAGGCCTGCCTTCGTGCGCTCCGGCAGGAAGCGAGCGGCTGCCGTCACCGCGATGCCGGTGGCGAGAAGCACCAACCCGAGTTGTGCGTAACCGACGGTGAAGGCCAGCAGGACGGTGAGGAAGACGCCATACCCACATAGCCGCGGGCCGATCTTCGACAGTCGCTTCGGCGAGCGCCAGCCGCGACGGACAGTGTCGGTGACTAGCTCACGCACGCCTGCTTCGCGGACTTCGGCGAGCATCGCGGCTTCGCCGGGCACGGCGGCTTCGTACACCGCGCGCTCGAAGGCCGTCAGGTGTTCGTCGGGCGGATTGCGGCGCACGAGGACCCAGTTGCGCGGGCCGTCTTCGCTGACCCATAGGTAGTTACGGACGCATAGGTCGAGCACTGTCGCGGCTAGGTCGACGGAGCTGACGCGTCCGGTGAGAAGCAGTCCTACGTGTCCGGGGAGCACGCCGTCTGGCGAAGAGAAGCGGCCATTGTCGAGAAGCTGTACGGGGGTAGCGTGGCCTGGCTGTCGGTCGCGTCGGCGGCGTACGAACACCGTGACAGCACCGGCGATCGACAGAACGGCGAAGGCCAGCCATGCCCACCACACTGGTGCGGTCGCGGCGAAGGGGCCGGTGGGGATGAGCTTCTCGGTCGCGGCGACGGTACCGCCGGGGAGTTCGGCAGTCAGCTGTACGCGGGAGCCGGGCGGGAGCTTCGGCACCGAGACGCGGGTCAGGCCGGAGTGGTCGATCTGCGCGGCACCGCAGCGGGTCGTCGAATCGGGCGGACCGGCGAGGCAGCTGAGCGCGTCCGGGATGGCGGGCGCGGCGAAGGTCGCGCGGACCAGTTCCAGGCGGGTGTCCCAACCGCCGGCGACGTCCCAGGTCACGTGTTCGACGCCGAGGCTCGTGCCGACCGTACCGTCCACTGTGTACCGGAGCACGGACGTTCCGCCGCGCAGGTAGAAGGTCACCTGGTCATTGCCGGATTCGGCGTTGCCCGCGCCTTCGATGCTGATGTCGCGGATGCCGAGCACGCGGTCGTTGGCGCGCAACGGGATGGTGCGGGTCATCGAGGTGTCGCGCGGTACCGAGACTGCCTCGGTAACGGAGAGGCTGCCGTCGCGTTGGACCTTCAGGGCTACTTCGACGCTCTGCGGCAGGCCGGGCAGCGACGGCTGGTCTTGCGCCGCAGCGGGTGCCACGGCGAGGAACGGGATCAACAGCAGGGCGGCGAGTTTCATTGCGCGGACACCGCCGAGCGTCGTTCGGCCATCGCCTGGATCGCGTCGATCTCTGCCGCCAGCGGGGATTCGACCCGCCTCGCCGGGCTCCCCAACGCGCGGCCACGGCGGGTTTGAACCAGCGGAGCGGCGACGAAGGTGGCGAGTCCAGCGATGAGGAGCGCGACGCCGATCAGCGCCTCGCCGACAGTGAGGGCGAGCACGACTGTCGTCACGATGCCCGCAACGGCCAGGATGAGCCCGGCTCGGCGGAGGTGGGATCGCCTTGCCGACAGCCAGCCCTGGCGATGCGCTTCGGCGTCGAGGAGGATGCGCAGTTCCGCCTGATCCGGCCGCGCGCCACCGAGCGGACCCGGCGGGAACGCGGTCTTGACCGCCTCCTCGAACGGCGTGAGCGGATCGGCTTCGCTATGGGTGAGCTGTCCGTCGACGATGTGCAGATGACCGCGCGCGACGAGGTCGAGGACGGTGCCGGTGAGGTCGAGTTCGCCGCGCGCGACATACGCGATGTACGCAGGCGGCACTCCAGGAGCGGGCGGCCTGGCACGGCGACGCAGCACGCTGGCGCCGATGAGCAGGTAGAGCACTAACGCGAGACCGCTGAGGATGGTCGGAAATCCAGGCGCGAAGGCGGCCAACGGTCCAGTCGGGACAAACCGGGCGTTCTCCGGCAACGGTCCGGTCCGGACCGCCAGATCGATCCGGTCCCCTTGGCGCAAACCGTTCTGTTCGGCATGCGCTCCCCTGCTCCGGAGTTCGGAAAACGTGCACTGCCGAGACGATCCCGGCTGACCGGCGTAACAATCCGCAGTGGACACATCCGGTCCGCTGAAGGCGGCAGTGACCCGGTCGACCGCACGATCCCAGCCCCCGGTGAGCTGAAACCGGACCTGCCCAGCCGCGACCGCACCGTCCACCGTGTACGTCACGGTCGCCGGCCCGGTGACGGTGACGGTCGTTCCGTCGGCGGCAGCGGCACCGGAGACCTGCAGATCGGTGATCGAGTAGAGCCGGTCCTCGTCGTCGGTGACCGGCACACGTTCGGCGATGCGGTGAACGGCTGGGGCGTCAGTGACGATGCGCTCGATGACCGTGAGCTGACCGTCCTGCGCAGTGGTGACGGTGACGTCGTCGGCGAGCATGTCCTCAGCTCGGCGGAGTGAAGGGGTTGTCGGACCTCGGCGGTGCCGGAGGCGGAACGGGCGGCGGCGCGTAGGAGGGCGGGCCGTAGTGCATCGGCGCGATCCGGGCGTGGTCGCGGTTGCGGCGTTCGGCCAGCACCGCGGTGAGGAAGACCCACGGCGGCATCCCGTACGGCAGCGGCACCCCGATCGCCGTGGAAACCTGCTGCGCCAGGCCGAAGCCGAGCGACGCGGCCGCTTCCGGGCGCAGTTCGTGGTAGCGGCCGAGGTACTGGCGGGCGGCCATGGCGAGGTCGTCGGCGAGGCCGCTGAGATCGAAGTGCGCGGCCCACGCCTCCAGACCGGGCGGCACCACGAGAATCGCCCGCGCGGACTGCGGCACGCGTTCGCGGATCACCAGGGTGCCCGCGAGATAGTCGCCGACGCGGCGGCCGTTCGACGACGTCAGCGACACGATGACGGCCACCGCGCCGAGGAAGCCGAGCGCCCAGAAGTCGACGAAGAAGCCGGCCAGCGCGCGGGTCAGCGCGTGCCGGAAGCTGATCGGCCCGCCGTCGAGGCGCACCACGCGCAGGCCGAGTGCGAGTTTGCCGAGCGAACGGCCGCGGCTGAGCGTTTCGAACAGCACCGGGTAGCCGATCACGACCAGCACGAACGTGGTCAGCATCAGCGCGATGGTGAGCGCCGAGTCGAACGACCCCGCGGTCAGCATCAGCGCGACGAGCACGAGCAGCAGCAACGCGGCCTGGACGAGGACGTCGAGCAGCATCGCGACCGCGCGGCTGGCGAGCTTCGCCACCCGCAGGTCGAGGACGACAGCCTCACCGGTGACGAGATCGGACTCTTCCTGCACGAGGCCAGCGTAGAGCGCCTGCCTCTATCCTGGCGGGAGAGGAGGTGGCCGGTGGACGTCGACGTGTTCGTCGCGGCGCACAGCGCGGAATGGAGCAGGCTCGGCGAGCTGGCCGGACGGCGCAGGCTGACCGGCCAGGAGGCGGACGAGCTGGTCACGCTGTACCAACGCGCGGCGACGCATCTGTCGATGATTCGCTCGACCGCGCCCGACCCGGCCCTGCTGGCCAGGCTGTCGGCGCTGGTCGCGCGCGGCCGTTCGGCGGTGGCCGGTTCGCACAGCCCGGCGTGGCGCGAGGTCGGGCTCTTCTTCACCCACCGCTTCCCGGCCGCGGTGTACCTGAGCCGCCGCTGGTGGATCCCGGCCGCGCTGCTGTCGGTCGCGGTGATGGCGGTGCTGGGCGGGTGGATCGCGGGCGACCCGCAGGTGCGCGCGTCGCTGGTCTCGCCGGACGAGGTGAAGGCGATGACCGCGCCCGGCGGCCAATACGAGACGTACTACTCGAACGGCCCAGCGGCGTCGTTCGCGGCGAAAGTGTGGACGAACAACGCCTGGGTCGCGGCGACGTGCCTGTTCCTCGGCGTCGCGCTCGGCCTGCCGGTGATCGCCGCGCTGTGGATGAACTCGCTGAACGCCGGGGTCGCGATCGGCCTGATGTCCTCGGCAGGCCGCGGCGATGTGCTGCTGGGCCTGCTCCTGCCGCACGGCCTGCTGGAACTGACGGCGGTGTTCATCGCGGCGGGGACCGGGCTGAAACTCGGCTGGACGGTGGTGGACCCGGGCCGACGGTCGCGAAGCGCGGCGCTGGCCGAACAGGGCCGGTCAGTGGTGGTGATGGCGCTGGGGCTGGCGTGCGTGCTGCTGGTGTCGGGCGTGATCGAGGCGTTCGTGACGCCGTCGGGCTGGCCGACCTGGCTGCGCATCGGTATCGGCGCGGTGGTGGAGCTGCTGTTCCTGACGTACGTGTTCACGCTGGGACGCCGAGCCGCGCTGGGCGGCGAAACAGGCGACGTGGACCGGCGCGTGGCCGGGGATGCCCTCCCCGAGGCTGGCTGAGGTCAGCGACCGGTCGCGCGAGGATCGTCGGGAAGGATCAGTTCGGCGGCTTGGACGTCGTCGGGCAAGGCCATCACCTTTTCCTTCGCACCTGAGCCCGCGCCCTCGGAGTCGACCTGGCCGACGAGCTTGCTGCTCTCCCGCATCACCGTCGCGCCGCGAGCAGCTGTTGCAAGGCGAAGAGCGCAGCTCCCGTGCAGGCGACCGGTGATGACGCCCGCGCCACCTCGGCGAGCACGACCCGCCACGGACTGGACACGGACAACCCGCAAATCTGCTGTCCAGCCTTCAGGCGCTGGCAACCTGCCCCGCTGTGACTGCAGTCGATTCGGTACCCGTTTCTGCCGGTAATGCAGGTACCGTTCGGCATTCGGCATGCTCGGCAACGTGTTCCGATCCAGGGCTCCCAGCGCGGGCAAGGATCCCAGATCGATCGACACGAACAACAGCTCCGCGCCGGTGCGCGCCCCGCCTGAGCCGCAGTGGTCCCTTCGGTCATCCTGCCGCACCCCGTCGCCGCCGGGTACACCTACAGCCGACCCGCCGCCTTCAACGCCAAGTAGCGGTCGGCGAGCGCAGGCGGCAACTCCTCCGGCACCGCGTCCACCACCCCGACCCCGTGCCGGGTCAGCCACGCCACCGAAGACTCCCGATCCGCCAACGCCCGCTCAGCCGCGGCAGCGTCGTAAACCGCCTCCGCCGACCCCCGCGAAGCCGCCATCTCCGCCACCCTCGGGTCCGCCACCGAAGCCACCAGCACCTCGTGCCGAGCGGTCAACGACCCCAGCACCGGGAACAGCCCCTCCTGCGACGGAGCCGGTTCCAACCCGGTCAGCAGCACCACCAAAGCCCGCCGACGGGTCCGTCGCAGCACTTCCGCCACCATCCCCCGGGCGTCGGTCTCGACCAGTGACGGTTCGATCGTGGCCAAGGCATTCACCAAAGACGGCGTCGAAGCGTTCGGCACCGACGCCCGCACCCGCCGGTCGTAAGCCACCAGATCGACCCGGTCCCCCGCGCGGGAAGCCAGCGCGGCCAGCAAAAGCGCCGCGTCCATCGCCGCGTCCAACCGGGGCGCGTCCCCGACCCGGCCCGCCGAAACACGGCCGGTGTCCAGCACCAAAACCACCTGCCGGTCGCGTTCTGGACGCCACGTCCGCACCATCACCTCCGACGCGCGGGCCGTCGCGCGCCAGTCGATCGACCGGACGTCGTCGCCGATGACGTATTCGCGCAGGGAGTCGAATTCCGTTCCCTGGCCCCGGATCAGCACCGCATTGCGACTGTCCAGCTGCTGCAGCCGAGCCAGCCGCGAAGGCAGATGCTTGCGGCTGTGGAACGGCGGCAGCACCCGAACCGCCCACGGCACCGCGTGCGAACCCTGCCGCGCGGCCAAGCCCAGCGGCCCCACTGCGCGCACAGTCACCCTCGCCGCAATACGGTCGCCGCGGCGGGTCGGCAGCAGCGGGGTGACGAAAGCACGCCGCTCGCCGGACGGAACCGCCAGCGGGTGCCGGTCGTCGGCACCGGCACTCGGCGGCCAAGCGTCCCGCAGCGAGCCGCGAACGGCGCGTCCACCGGGATTCGTGACGGTCAGCGTGACCTCGGCACGCTCCCCCAACCGGACGGAAGCGGTGCCGCTGCGCGAAAACCGCAGCGCTCGCACGCTCCCGGCCAGGACGAGGTCCACGACGACCAGCACCAGCAGCACCGCGACCACGACCGCGACGCCGGTGCCGGACGGGAACAGCAGCCCGACCACCAGCGCCCCCAGGAGCGCCAGCAGCCCGAGCCGCCCGGTGACTGCCATTTAGCGCGGCACCGGCACAGAGGCCAGCACCCGGTCGAGGACGCCGTCCGCGGTGACGCCTTCGAGTTCGGCTTCGGGGCGCACGTCCAGACGGTGCCGGAGCGCGGGACGGGCGAGCGCCTTGACGTCGTCAGGCGTCGCGTAGTCCCGGCCGGACAGCCAGGCCCACGCGCGCGTCACGGCGAGCAAAGCCGTTGCGCCACGAGGAGAAACGCCGACTCGCACCGCCGGGAGTTCCCGCGTCGCGCGGCAGAGGTCGACGACGTAGCCGATCACTTCCGGGCCGACGGTCACCTTCGCGACCGCTTCCCGAGCAGCAGCGAGATCCGCGGCACCAGCGACCGGCCGCACCCCCGCGGCGGCCAGGTCACGCGGGTCGAAACCCTGTGCGTGCCGCCAAAGAATGCCGATCTCGTCCTCACGCGACGGAGCCGGCATGGTCAGCTTCAGCAGAAACCGGTCCAACTGCGCCTCGGGCAACGGGTAGGTGCCCTCGTACTCCACCGGGTTCTGCGTCGCGACCACGACGAACGGATCCGGCAGCGGACGCGAGGTGCCGTCGATCGACACCTGCCGCTCTTCCATCGCCTCCAGCAGCGACGACTGCGTCTTCGGCGGCGTCCGGTTGATTTCGTCGGCCAGCAGCAGATTCGTGAACACCGGGCCCGCGCGGAAGGAGAACTCGCCGCTGTGCGCGTCGTACACAATGGACCCGGTGACGTCGCCCGGCATCAGGTCCGGTGTGAACTGCACGCGGGTCGTCTTCAGGTCCAGCGACGCCGCCAGCGCCCGCACCAGCAACGTCTTCGCGACGCCGGGCACGCCTTCCAGCAGCACATGCCCCCGGCAGAGCAGCGCGAGGATGAGCCCGGTGACGGCCGCGTCGTTGCCGACCACAGCCTTCCCGACCTCGGTGCGCAACGCGATCAGGGCCGCCCGCGCGTCCTGCATCTGTTCGGTACTCAAGAACGCTCCACCTCTCGTTCCACCGCGTCCACTTCGTCCGCCAGCCGCACCAGCGCCGCTTCGTCGGACGGCGACGGGCCGTACAACACCGCCCCGACCTCGTTCGGCGCCCGGCCGGTCCGTGCGCTCACCGTCTCCACCACCGCGGGCGGACCGGCGTCGGGCGGCAATCCCAGTCTCTTCCGCAACCGCGTCCTTGCCGCCTCGCGCAAGGTTTCCGCCGCATGCCCGGTCGCTCCGCCCCGCCGGTACAGCCGGGCCCGGCCCTCCGCTGTTTCCGCCGACCGCACGACCACCGGCAGCGGTTCCCGCACCACCGGCCCGAGCCGTCGCGCGCGCCAGAGTGCGAAAAGGACGATCGCGATTCCCGCGGTCAGCGCGCCGTATCGCCAGCCGGGCGGGATCAGGTCGACGAACGGCTTCTTTTCGCTGTCCAGCGCGGGGTCCTCAGTGGACGGTACGTACCAGATCAGCTGCCGGTGATCGCCCAGCAGCCGCATGCTGAACGCCGCGTTGCCTTCTTTGGCGATCTGGTCGTTGGTGAACGCTTCCGCCGAACCGAGCACAGTCACAGTGCCGGCCCGGTCGGCCAGCTGCACGAAAGTCGGATCGCCGCCGTCGCGGTAACAGGCACGCGCCGTCTTGTCGTCCGTGCGGTAATGGCGGCCGCCAAGCGTGACCGAGCCCGCGCTGACCGCCGCACCGACCGTGCAATCCGGTTGCAGCGTACGGACATCTCCCGCCCCTGCCGGGGAAACAGTCGGCGCGGCCGCGTCCAACGCGGTCGATCCCGGCGCGACGAGCACGAGGTGCGCGACCCGGCGACGCAGATCGGCCAACCCGTTCGCGGGCACCAACTGCGGGTTGGTGATCAGCAGGGTTCCGCTGTCAGCGGCCTCGCGTGCTTCGGCAAGCGAATGCGCGGCGCGGATTTGAACGCCTTCCTGCTCCAGCAAGCGCGCGAGAGCGTGACTGCCGCGCGGTTCGTACGAGCCGGGGTCGAACTCGCCGCTGGTCTGTTCGCCGCGACTGAGCACAATAGCCAGCGCGATGATCACGATCAGCAGGAGCAGCGCCAACGGAACCCGGGCACCACGCCAGATCCGGCGCAGATCCGGCGAAACAGCCGTGCTCACGCGTCCGCCAAAACCGGCCGGGCACGCCGGACGCGTTCGTCCAATTCGGACAATGTGCGGTAACCGGCTTCGGTGCCCGGCCGTCCGCCGTAGTGCACGTCGTCGAACTGCCGCGCGGCAGCGGTGAGGTCAACGGCCAGGTCCGGCAGGAACCTCCCGGCTTCGACGACCGCTTCGTCCGCGGTCCGGCCGGAGCGGGCGTCGAGCAGCGCGCGCTCTTCCATGCCGCGCACGAGGGCGCGGAACCGGTCGCGGATCGCGTCGGCGAAATCGCCGCGAGCAGCGGCTTCCCCGGCGGCCTTCCGGTACTCGTCCGCGGTTCGCCGTCGCCGGTCGAACACCTCGCCGGACGTCTTCGCCGAGCGGCCGACCTTGCCCACCCGCAGCCGCACGACCACGATCAGCACGATCAGCAACGCCAGCACCAGCAGCAGGCCGAGCGGGCCGCCGGGCACCCCGGACAACGCGTCGAACAGCTCGGAAATCCGCTGTCCGAGCCACTGCCAGACCCGCTCGGCAAGGCCCGGCCGCGCGGCCGCGTAACCCGGGTCGGTGAGTTCCTGGATCGCCCGCAGCCGGGCGGGGTCCCGGTCGATGTCGACCGGGACGTCGGCGAGAAAGCCGATCACCACGCCTGCTGCGGCGGTTGCGGCGGCTGGATGCCCGCCGCCCTGGCCAGTTCGATGTCCATGCCCTCGCGGCGCATCCGCTGGTCGATGTAGAGCGTCACGGTGACCAGCGCGGTGAACGGCATGACGATCGTCTCCGCGATCACCTTGCCCACCGACTGCAGCACCAGGCCGCCGGTCGTGACCTTCGGCAGGGTCGCCTGCGGATCGAAGATGCCGCTGAACGCGCCCGAGCCGAGGCTGAACGGGACGCTGATGATCGCCGAGATCAGCCAGCTGATCACGCCCGCCAGCAGCAGAACCCCGAACACCCGCCAGAACATGCCCGACACCAGCTGACGCGACCGCGTGAACGCCTGTCCGATGGTGCCGCGTTCCAGCACCAGCGCCGGACCGGCGAGCGACCAGAACACATACGGCAGCACGGCGGGCAGCAGGCAGAACGCCGCGGCCACGATCGTGGCCAGCGTGTACAGGATGGTGACCGCCAGCAGCGGCAGCAGCCGCGGCGCGGCTTCGCGCATCGCCGAACCGAAGTCGACCGGACGGCCGAGCACCGCCTTGCCCATCACCACGGTGAGGAAGCCGGTGAGGAAGGTCTGCGTCAGCATGGAGATCACCAGCACCGGCAGCAGCGCGCTGAGGGTGGAGCCGAGCACGCTGTAGGCCGCGTCGAGCTGCTGTTGCTGGGTCGCGGCCGGGCCGAGCTGAGCGACCCGGTTGAAATCGGGCACCAGCCACAGCGACGCGACCAGGTTGAGCCCCGCCGAGATCACCGCGACGACCGCGGCGACCCCGAGAATCAGCAGCGGATACCGGCGGATCGCGGTGATCGCTCCGTCGAGGATGTCGCCGACGTTCAATGGGCGCAACGCGATCACGCCCGGTTTGCCCAGTCCGTTCGGGTTCCAGCCCGCGCCGGGACGGCCGTGGGCGGCACCGGGGTACTGCGGAAGCGGTTGCTGGCCCGGGGATTGCCACTGGCCGCCGCCTGCCGGGGGCGGCGGAGTCGCGCCGGGCGGCGGGAACGCGCTGGGCTGCGACGGAGTGGTGCCGGTGGACGAAGACGCTCCCGCCGAGGTCTCGCCGCCCGTCCGCGGCGTCGCACCAGCGGGGCTTTCGCCGCCCGTCCGCGGTGTCGCACCAGCCGGGTTTTCGCCGCCCGTCCGCGGCGTCGCACCAGCGGGGCTTTCGCCGCCCGTCCGCGGCGTCGCGCCAGCGGGGCTTTCGCTGGCAGCCGAAGGATCCGCGCCGGTCTGGTTCGTCCCGGCAGGCGGATTCGCCCCGGTCGAAGCGGCGTTTTCGCCGACGGGCGACGAAGTTCCGGCGCTGGCGCCGGACGAGGTGTCCGTTTCGCCGGTCTCCGGCGGGGTGGCGGCGGACGCGTCCGGGTCGGGACTGGCGAAGCCCCGGCTCGGCGTAGGCGTATCGTCCCCCGGCCCGGGCGCACCGGGTGAGTTTGTCATCGGAGCCCCTCGTCTGCACGGCCCTTGCGGTTGCTGCCGTCACTCTTCCAGAGCCGTCCGCACCCGGCCAGACCTGGGGGGACGTCCGGGCGGGGAACCAGTCCGGCGAAGTGCTGCGGCGGGCTCGGCGTCCCCCGATATGCTGAACGGCAAGCCGGGGGACGCCCGGCCCGCGCCGAGACCCACCGGGACTGCCCTGATGACGCAACCGCCCTACGGCCAGGTGCCGCCACGCGGGACCGTTCAACCCCCGCCGGTGCCGGGTCAAGGACCGGTGCCGCCGGGCCAGTACCCAGGCCAGGCGCAAGGCCCCTACCAGGCCCAGCCAGGACAGGGTCCGTACCAGGGGCAGCAGCCGCCGTTTCAGGGTCCGCCGCCGCAGGGTCCGCCGCCGCAGGGGCCGCCGTGGCAGCAGCCGCCGCCGTCGTATCCGGTGCCGCCGCGCAAGCCGACCGGGCTGATCGTCGGGCTGTGCCTCGGCGCGGTCGCGGTGCTGGCGCTGGGCGTCGTGGCGATCGTTTCGCTGAACCGCGGGCCGGGGCCGAGCAACGCCGGCTACCAGGCCGCGCCGCCGTCGCCGTCGTCCGCCTACCAGCTCCCGCCCACCAGCGGTTCGTCCGCTCCTTCGAGCGCTCCGGCCAGTCCGTCGGAAAGCCCGAGCACCTCCGCCACCGCGGGCCCGCACAAGATCCTCAAACTGGCCGACCACCCGATCCTGCAAGATCCCAACGCCGGCTTGCAGAACCGCGTCTGCGACCTGCCGCCGTGGGCGAGCACGCAGGACGGCGCGGAAGCGTTCTTCACCGCCGCGAGCAAATGCCTCGACGCGGCGTGGGGCCCGTTCCTCGAGTCCTACAACCTGCCGTTCACGCCGCCCGCGCTGCACTTCCCGACCGGGCCGAGCTTCGACACCGAATGCGGCACCATCCAGGTCGGCATCGCCACCGCGGCGTACTACTGCGAGAACAATCTGTACGTCCCGTTCAAGGGCCTGCAGACCGACCAGTACGGCAACAATCCGGGCGTCTACCTGGCGCTGTTCGCCCACGAGTACGGCCACCACGTGCAGGAAGTCGCGGGCATCATGGACGCCGCGTGGCAGAAGATCTACGCGGCCGGGCAGAACAGCCCCGAGGGCCTCGACATGTCGCGCCGCAAAGAACTACAAGCGCAGTGCTTCTCCGGAATGTTCCTGGGCGCGCACGTCGACCGCGGCGGCACGATCACCCGCGACATGTACAACAAGGCCTGGAACGACCAGGAAACCCGCGGGGACAACACCTCCCGCAGCCACGACCACGGCACCAACGCGCACTACGCACAGTGGTGGCGGGCCGGGGCGAAGGACAACCGGATCGCGGACTGCAACACCTTCGCCGCGTCCGCGTCGGATGTCAGCTGAGCTGTCCGGCACTACGGATGTAGTGGTTCGCCCGTTTCGCTTGGGGCGCGTCAGCTGAGCAGCGCGAGCTTGCCCGGACCGCGGATCACCAGGTAGGCGTACATCCCGCCGCAGAAGCAGGCGAACACCAGCAGCGCCAGCGCGATCGGCGCGCGCAGGTCCTGCGCACCCGCCGTGGTGTCCGGCATGGTGACCGGGACGATGCCGTCCGCCGGGGCGTCGTCCGGGACCAGCACCTGGAGATGCTCGTCCTTGCCGTGCCCGCAGCTGTCGAGGGTGCCCTGCCGCGGCTTGCCACCGAGCTGGAACGAGACCGGTTCGGCCGCCCCGGCGACCGAACAGTCGACGGCCTTGGTGATCTGGGCGTCCACCGGCGCACCGGGGGACTTCGCGCGGATGCCGAGCATCCCCGGGCCGGCGAGCCATACCAGCACCACGACGAGCACCCCGACCGCGACCGGGATGCCCACCTGGAGCCACCGCTGGAGAGGGCTCTTATGCGGGGGGTCGGAAACCTGCACGACGCCATGCTTCCAGATGCCGGGGGCAAAACCCAGTGAGGTGCCCGCGCACGGGGGACCCCGGCCGGGGCCGCGTCCGCTGACCCGCACTTCTGCCCGCGCCGAACTGCCCCGATGCCGCATTGGGTGCGTTGGTCAAGCGCCGCGTCGAGGGTGGCGAGGGCATGGATGGAACACCCAAAACGTTCCTGGGGTCCGTCCCCGCACCCAATGAAGTTCTCTGATTAGCCATGGTGTGCGGCCTCGCTCGCCGCGATGTGCAGCACTGGCTGGGTCGCGTGGCTTCTCCGCTCCCGTTGACATTCACACCGGCCCGCCCGCGGCGCGCGTTGGCGAGGCCAGCGAGAGAAGCCGCCAGGCGCGTCTCGTCGCCCGACGCTCCACATCACCCTGGCAAGCACCGCTAACCCGAACCCGCCACACACCGTGCGACCGAGAAGACCTCAATGTGGCATCCGGCGCACCCACGCGCCCAACACCACACCGGACCGCCCAGAACCCCGGCGAACCTCAGCGTTCGATGTGATCCACCTGCGTGACTTTCTTGACGTACAGCAACCGGTCCCCCGGCTCCAGGGCGTCCGCCTGCGGGGCGTCGACGCGGTAAAGCACCCCGTCGCGCACCACGCCGAGCACCGTGTCCGCCAAGTGCCGGGGCGAGCCGCCTTCCTCGCTCGGCTCGATGCTGCGCTCGGCGATCGCCAGTCCGGATTCCGGGGTCAGCAGGTCCTCGACCATGTCCACTACGAGCGGAGTGGATGTCGCCATCCCGAGCAGCCGCCCGGCGGTCTCGCTCGACACCACGACCTGGTTGGCCCCGGACTGCTTCAGCAGGTGCACGTTCTCCGCTTCGCGGACCGACGCCACGATGTGCGCCTTCGGAGCCAGCTCGCGCGCGGTGAGGGTGACCAGCACCGCGGTGTCGTCGCGGTTCGGCGCGACCACTACTGCTCGTGCGTGCTGCACACCCGCGACGCGCAGGACGTCCGCCCTCGTCGCCGATCCGTGCACAGTGACGAGGCCGAGCGCGCTCGCCGCGTCCAGCGCCTGCTGGTCGGTGTCGACGACCACGACACGGTTGGCCTGCACCTCCTCGTCGCCGAGCAGCGCGTTGACCGCCGAGCGGCCCTTCGTGCCGAAACCGACGACGACGGTGTGGTCACGCACCTTCGTCCTCCACTTCTGGATTTTGAACGCCTGCCGGGAGCGCTCGGTGAGCACTTCCAGGGTGGTCCCGACGAGGACGATGAGGAAGAGCACCCGCAGCGGCGTGATCACGATGACGTTCACCAGCCGCGCGGACGAGGTGGCCGGAGCGATGTCGCCGTAGCCGGTGGTCGAGAGGGACACTGTCGCGTAGTAGAGCGAGTCGAGGAGGGAGAGGCCGTCGCCGTTCGCGTCGCGGTAGCCGTCCCGGTCGAGATAGACGATCAGCACCGTCGCCAGCAGCGCCAGCATGGCCCCGATGATCCGCTTGACGATCGCCCGCATCGGGCTGACCGTCAGCTCCGGCATCCGGATCACGCCGACGAGCTCGTGGTCGGGCCGGTCGTTCAACCGGACGTTGAGGGGCAGCCGTTTCAAGGCCTTCATGCACCGGCTCCCCGCGCGCGTTCGGCGTCACTCACAGCCGGGAGGATAACCCAATCGGAGCACCCGCACACCCGTCGCGGCGATCATGCTGTGGCAGGCTGGCCGCATGTCCGAGTCTCGCGCGTCGCAACGTCCGGCGCATCTTCTCGCCGCCCTCCTCGCCGGGGCGGGCGTCCTGCACTTCACCCGGCCGAAGCCGTTCGACGCACTGGTCCCGAAGGAATTGCCCGGTGACCGGCGCACCTGGACCTACGCGTCCGGCGTCGCCGAACTGAGCGTCGCCGCCGGGATCGCCCTGCCGCGCACGCGCCGGCTCGGCGGGCTGGCGGCAGCGCTGCTGTTCGTCGGGGTCTTTCCAGGGAATGTGAAAATGGCGTTGGATTACCAGCGGCGCGGCCGTCCGGCTCGGGACCGCGCGGTCGCGTGGTTGCGATTGCCGCTGCAGTGGCCACTGGTGAGCTGGGCGTTGACCGTGCGCGATCGGGCCTGACGCTTATTCCTGCGGAACGTTGCGCAGCAAGGCACGCAGGCCTTCCGCGTCCAGCAGGTCGGCCGGGCGCAGCGTGTGTCCATGCCGGACATAGTGGAAGGCCGCGCGTACTCGTTCCACCGGGACTTTCTTCAGCGCCGCCCACGCCAACCGGTACGCGCCGAGCTGAATGGCCAATGCTGGCAACCGTTCTTCGGACGGGACGGAGCCGGTTTTCCAGTCCACGACGGTCCAGCCTCCGTCGGGATCCACGTATACCGCGTCCATCCGGCCGCGCAAGGTAATGCCTTCGACGTCCGCGGAGAACGGCACCTCCACCGCGACCGGGACCCGGTCGGCCCATTCGCTGTTCTCGAAAGCCTCTTGCAGGGCATCGAAATCGGTATCCGGTGCTTCGCCGACATCGGCCGCGCCCGGGAGGTCGTCGATCTCCAGCAGCCGGTCGCCGGAGAACCGTTGCTCCAGCCAGCTGTGAAACGCGGTGCCGCGACGCGCGAAGGTGTTGGGCGGCAATGGCAGCGGACGGCGCAGGCGTTGTGCGAGAGCGTCCGCATCGGAGGCCAGGTCCACCAGCTGGCTCACGCTCAGCTGCGCGGGCAGCGCAACGCGATCCACTGTGGACTGCGAACGGGCGCGTTCGGCGAGGAGAACGTCGGTGTCCGCGGCCCAGCCGTCCGGGTCTTCCGGATCGATGACGTCCTCGTCGTCTTCGAGGTATTCGTCGTCCGGCAGATAGTCTTCTCCCTCCTCGGGTTCTGGCGGCAACGGGATTTCGTCGTCATCAGCGGCCGGAAGCGGCTCGGCTTCCGGTTCCTCTTCCAGGGCGGCCATTTCCGCCAGCAGCAGATCCACCCCGGTGGCCATGCCGGACCGCCGGTCGCCCAGCGGATCCACCGGCCACTGCGCCGTCCGAGAGTCCGCGACCAGCGGGTTCTCCTCGCCCTCCTCCGGTTCCTCAGCCCAGACATCCACCACGCCCAGCGGCGGATCGGCCTCGTTCATCACCTCGGCGATCTCGGCGAGGAAGATCGACGGTCCCTTAGCCCGCGTACTGCTTTCGTTCCACCAATGCCCGGAAACGAGCAGCGCCCGCTCGGAACGGGTCAGTGCGACGTAACACAACCGCCGTTCCTCGTCGGCCTCACGGGCGACGAACCCTTCCTCGTGCAGTTCCAGCGCTTCCTGCACTTCCTTGCGGTCATAGCCTTCCGCGATCTGCAGCTTGGGCAGGTCCGCCGCGTCACCACGCAAATGCGCGGGCAGCGCAGTCGAAGTACGCAACCACGACGACGAACGACGCTTGCCCGGGAACACCTCAGCAACCAGATGCGGGACAGCCACCACTTCCCACTCCAGCCCCTTGGCGGAGTGCACGGTGAGCACCTGCACGCGGTCCGGAACCACCTGCACCTCGCCGGGCGTGAGTCCGTCTTCCGCATGCGCCGCGGTGTTCAGGTAGTCCACAAAGGACAAAAGAGTCGCCGTCGGCGCGGTCTCCGCGTAATCAGTGACGACTTCGGCGAACGCGTCCAAATGCGCACGACCCGCCGACCCCGGACGGGCAAGCGATTCGACATCAAGCAGCATTGTGCGTTCGACGTCCGCGACCAATTCCGGCAGCGACTGATCCAGCCGACGCCGCAGCGCCGTCAATTCCACACCCAGCCGGCGAATTCGCCGGTACCCCGCCGCGGAATAACGCTCGGGCGCACCGGGTTCGTCGACGGCGTCGATCAGCCCGGCCTGCTCCGCACGTTCGGCGACCAATTCCGGCTCTTCGCCCTCCTTCGCACGCGGCTCGGGCGAGGTGAGTTCGTTGGCCCGGCGCCACAATGCCGCGACGTCCGCCGCCGCGATCCGCCAGCGAGCCCCGGTCAGCAATCGAGCGGCCGCGCTGCCGGCCAGCGGATCGGCGAGCACCCGCAGCGTGGACACGAGGTCGGCGACCTCCGGCTCATCCAGCAATCCGCCGAGGCCCACGACCTCCACCGGCAGCCCGCGCATCCGCATTTCCGCCGCGATCGGCGCCATGTCCGCACGTCGACGCACCAGCACCGCCGCGGTCGGCGGCTTGCCGGATTCTTCCTTCTCCGCATGCCAACGCTGCGCCATCGCATCGGCGACCCACTCGCGTTCCGCGCGCACATCCGGCAACAGTGCTACCGCGATGTCCGCTGGACCGGCACCGTTCCGCGCCCGCAGCCGCTCGACGCCAAGTCCGCGCTGCCGCAACGGTTCCGAGATCGCGTTGGCCAGCTCCAGGATTTCCGGCGGGTTGCGGAAACTGGTGAGCAGCCCGAATTCGTGCGCGGTTTCGAGCCGCTCCTCGCCACGGCGCGGGAAGTCCGTGGTGAAGCGGGGCAGGTTCGCCGCACTCGCGCCGCGCCAGCCGTAAATCGCCTGCGCCGGGTCACCGACCGCGGTCACCGGCATCGGCGAATGCTCAACGCCGCCGAACAACGACCGCAGCAAAACCCGCTGCGCGTGGCCCGTGTCCTGGTACTCGTCCAGCAGCACAGCCCCGTACCGCTCGCGCTCCCCCGCCACCACCGCCGGATACCCGTCGGCGAGCTGCGCCGCGAGAGACATCTGATCCGCGAAATCGAGCGCGCCTTCCGCCCGTTTGCGGCGATGATAGTCCTCGACCAACGGCAGCAGCGCCAGCCGAAACCGTTGCGCTGCCAATACTTCCTGCAACTTCACCGGCAGCGAGGCGCGCTGGCCTTTAGCACGTGGCGCATTCTCGATGACCTCGCACAGCCACTCGGTGTACTGCCCGAGCTTCTCCGTCGAAATCAGATGCTCGCCAAGCTCACCGGCCAACGCGAGCAACTGCGCGGTGACCGTCGGCGGCACCCGGTCAGTATCCAGGTCATTGTCCCAAGTGGACACCACTCGATGCGCCAGCTGCCACGACGAAGTCTCCGACAGCAACCGGACACCAGGCTGCACCGGAAGCCGCAACCCGTGCTCCGCCAGCAACCGCCCGGCATACGCGTGATAGGTCAGCACCGTCGGCTCACCGGCGACCACAGTGGCCCGCAACGCACCCGAGGGATCGATTCGCTCCAGCAGCCCCGAACCGGCAAGCCGCCGCAACCGCGCCCGTACTCGCTCCCCGAGCTGACGCGCGGCTTTCCGGGTGAAGGTCAGGCCGAGCACCCGTTCCGGGCTCACGATCCCGTTAGCCACCAGCCACACCACGCGCGCGGCCATGGTTTCGGTCTTGCCCGCTCCAGCGCCCGCTACGACGAGCGACGGCTCGACCGGCGACGCGATCACCCGCGCCTGCTCGGACGTCGGACGGTGCAGCCCCAGTGCGTCGGCGATTTCCGCCGGGCCGACCGGGTTGGCGAGCACCACCGGGCTCACGGTCCGGTCACCTGACGGCCTTCCGGACGCAGCGGGCAGCAACCGCGCGCTGGGCACCGGTCGCAGTCGGCGTTCTCGTGCGCCTGGTAGTCCGGGCCGACCGCGGCAGCCGCGGCCGAACGCACCAGTTCCAGCCACTCGCGCCCGTTGTCCTCGTCCATCGGCGGCTGATCCCGTTGGGTGGCCCCGGTTTTGTTGTTCCCCTTCGCGACATACACGAGTTTCGCGCCGCCGGGCGTCTTCTTGCCCTCGACCGCGCCCAGCAGCACCGCCAGCTGGTACGCCGCGAGCTGCGGGTGCTTCTCCGCGTCCGCACCGGACACCGGGACCTTGCCGGTCTTGATGTCCACAATCACCGGACGGCCGTCCTTGTCCATCTCGACCCGGTCGACGCGCCCGCGCAGCAGCACGCGCACCTCTTGTCCGCCCATCGGCAACTCGACCTCGATGTCCTGCTCGACCCCGGCCTCGATCAGCTCCTGCCGGGACTTTTCCAGCCACGACACGAAGTTGCGCAGCATTTGCTCCACCCTGGACCGTTCGCGCCGGGAGAACCACGGCGCGCCAGCGTCCACGCGCACCCAGGCTTCGTCCAACGCGGCCTGGATCTGCTCCTCAGTGCTGCCGCCCGCAATCGCCTGCGCCAACCCATGTACGAGGGTTCCGGTCACCGCTGCCAACTGCGCCGGATCGCTGCCGCCGTGCCGTTCGATCAGCCAGCGAAGCGGGCACTTCACCAGAATCTCCACGGTGGACGGCGAGATCCGCATGAGGTCGCCCGGACCGTGCACCGGATCCTCGGTGGACGCTTCCATCAATCCGTACCAAGTGTCTGGATGCGCCCCCGGAACCCCAGCCGCGGCCAGCCGGGCGAGCTGTTTCGCCGCCCGCTTCCGGCGTTCCGGATCGGTCTTGTCGTCGCACACGACCTCGCGCAGTTCGCCGACCAATTCGGCCAGTACGAGCGACCGGCCCGGCGGCTTCATCCGGGAGTCGAGCATGCCGTCGTCGGCGCCGTTCTCCTCAAGGTCGTCGAGGAACCGGGACGGCTGCTCGTCTTCCCCGGCCACCGCGGTCACCAGCAGCGTCCGGCGCGCCCGGCTCGCCGCGAGGTAGAACAGCCGCCGCTCCTCGGCGAGGATCGGCGCGACAGCGGACACCTTGTCGTGTTCGTCCACTCCGGACAGCAGATCGACCAGCCGCTCGACACCCAGCAACGAGCCACGCAGCCGCAGGTCCGGCCACGCGCCCTCCTGCACCCCGGCGACCGCCACCACTGTCCACTCTCGACCCGCCGACGCGTGCGCCGTCAGCAGGGAAACCCCTTCACCCGGAATCGCCGCCGGAGCCAGCGTGTCCCCCGCGATGTTCTGCGACGACAGATAATCCGCGAACGCCGCGACGCTCGCCTTGGGCAACCGGTCGGCATACCGGCCAGCCGAGTCGAACAGCGCGACCACAGCGTCCAGGTCGCGATCAGCCTGCGCGCCAAGCGAGCCACCGCGATCCACCAACCGCAGCAATCGTTCCTGCAGCCCGCTCGCCTGCCACAGCTCCCACAGCACCTGCTCGACGCCTTCGCCGCGGCTCACCGCCTGATGCGTGACGCTCAACAGCTTGCCGACCCGCCGGACCGGCAACGCCTCGTTGTCAGCGAGACCGACGAGAATGTCCCCGCCGCGCAATGCTTCCACCAGCAGCTCGTCACTCGACCGCTGCCCGCCGCCAGCCAATTCCAGCCGGCGAAGACCACGCCGCAACCGGCGCAACGCCAACGGATCCGCCCCGCCGAGCGAGGAGGACAGCACCATCTCCGCGATATCGACATCCAGCAATTCCGGCTCCGCCGCGATCCGCAATACCGCCAGCAACGGCCGTACCGCGGAGTGCTTCGCCAACGGCAGTTCCTCGGTAGCCGAACCGATCGGCACTCCAGCGGCACGCAAGGCACGTTGGAGCACAAGAAAAGTCCGCGCCGGAGAACGGACCAGCACCGCCATCTCCGACCACGGCACCCCGTCGACGAGATGCGCCCGACGAAGCTGATCAGCGATCCAGCCCGCCTCCGCGGCCGGCGTCGGCATCAGCCGGACCCGCACTCTGCCGCCGCGTTTCCCCCGCGGCGTCGCCAACTTCCGATGCGGCGAGGCACCAGGCAACGTCGCACCGAGCTTCGCGACCGCCGCCCGGACCGTCGGAGCGAGCCGGTGCGAGGTGGTCAGCAGGACCGTCCGGTCGCCGTCGTTGTCGGAATCGGCGAACAGCTTCGGGTCCGCGCCGCGGAAGGAAAACACCGACTGGTCCGGATCGCCGGCCACCACGAACTCCTCCGCGGTGTGCCCGATCGTGCGGATCAGCTGGACCTGCAACGGATCCAGGTGGTGCGCGTCGTCCACGAACAAATGCCGGACCCGGCCGCGCTCGCGTTCGCGCAACTCCTCGTCGTCCTCCAGCGCGAGCAACGCCGACGTCACCAGCTCGGCGGCGTCGAGCGCGGGAGCGGCAGGCAGGCCGAGCGCGTTGCCGCCCGCCCCCTGCAGTTGGGTGACCTCCTCGTACTGCGCCCAGAACTGCCCCGCGGCGACCCACTCCTCGCGGTCCTGGCGATGCCCGAGTTCGGCCAGGTCCTCCGGCCCGAGCCCGCGCTCGGCCGCCCGCATCAGCAGGTCGCGCAGCTCCTCGGCGAACCCGGGCACGGTCAGCGCCGGACGCAGCTGCTCCGACCAGCCGGTCGCGCCCTCCTCCAGGTCGCCCTCCAGCAGCTCACGCACGACGACGTCCTGCTCGGCCCCGGCCAGCAACCGCGGCGGCGGCAGTTCCTCGGCGCGGGCCTCCAGGCGCAACAACGAAAACGCATACGAATGCACTGTGCGCACCAGTGGTTCACTCACCGTGCGCGGCAGCGGAGACTCCTGATCCGGGTCCGACGTGAGCCGCCGCGTGAGGTCGGCCCGCAGCGCGTCGGCCGCCCGGCGGGACGTCGTGAGCAGCAGCACGCTCTCCGGATCCGCCCCCTCGGCGATCCGGCGCGCGGCAGCGGTGGCGAGCAACGCCGTCTTGCCCGTTCCCGGCCCGCCGAGCACACGGCGGAATCCAGCGGGTGCCGACAGCAGCCGCCGAGCGTCCTCGTCCCAGGTGAACGTGGGCGCGGCGGGGACCGGCGGGCGCACCAGCCGCGCCTGCCCGTTTCCCGCTCTCCGCACGTGCACATCAGCGATGGAACCATGCCCGCTCACCCGGGTGGCGCACCGGCACACCCCTCGGCGGGACTATCATCTGCCGGGTCATGAACGACGAACTGCACGAGCGGATACGCGCAGTCATCGCCGACGTACCGGCGGGGACAGTCGCGACGTACGGTGACGTCGCAGCGCTCTCCGGTGCTCCCTCTCCGCGCATGGTCGGCCGCGCCCTCGCCGAGGACGGCCACGACCTGCCCTGGCACCGCATCCTCCGCGCGAACGGGACCCCCGCGCCGCATCTGCTGCACGAACAGCTGGAGCGACTGCGCGCCGAGGGCGTGCTCGCGGACGGCGAGAAGGTGGACCTGCGGAAGTACCGCTGGCGACCGGACGGCGACGAGCCCGGCGAGGACGAGCCGCCCGGCTTGTTCTAGAGCTTCCGCACGACCGCACTCCGGCAGAAGTACGTGAGGGGAACTCTGATTCCTTCAGGGTTCCCCTCACGTACCTCCGCAGCGCACCCACGCCGACGCCGCCTCCCGGGCGACCAGCCTCGTACTCCGGTTCCCGGACAACCGCTTCCGCACGACGCCTCCCGAGCGACCGCTCTCGCACGACGGGCTTGCGGGCGGCGCTGCGGCCCGGCAGGCATCCGCACCGATGTGGCATTGGGTGCCTCAGATGCACCCAATGTGGCGTTCGATGCGCCCAGCGCGCCCCCAGATGCTCCTGTGACCACCAGGCCGCCCGGGCAGTCTCACAGTTGTCAAAGGGTGAGGTGGTGGAATGCGGCTGGGTTGTCAAGGGTGAGGTGGTGGAATGCGGCGAGGTCTGCTGAGGCATGGGGGCGCAACCTGGCTCCGGCCCGGAAACCGTGGCGTCCGCCATCCTCCGGAGCCATAGCCCGCCCCGCCCTTTTTAGGTTAGCCTCACCTCATGAGCGTCCTGACTTACCACCCCGGCAGGGTCACCGCGGTCCGGCGGGTCACCCCGCACATGGCCCGGGTCACCTTCGACTGCCCGGGTCTCGCGGCGGCGGGCCCGGTGGCGCCGGACGCGTACGTGAAGGTGTTCTTCCCGCTCCCCGGGCACGAGGAGCCGCACCTGCCGCCCGCCGAGATGGGTGAGGACGACGTCCTGTCCTGGTACCGCCGGTACCTCGCGATGCCCGACGACGTCCGGCCGCCGATGCGGACGTACACGGTGCGCGCGGCGCGTCCGGAGAGCGGCGAGGTGGACGTCGACTTCGTGCTGCACGAGGAAAGCGGCGGCCCGGCGTCGACCTGGGCCGGGCAGGCGGAGGTCGGCGGCCGGGTGGCGTTCCTCGGGCCGCACGGGCTGTACGACGTGCCGGACGGGACGACGTGGCAACTGCTGGTCGGCGACGAGACCGCGCTGCCGGCGATCGGCGGGATCCTTGAGCGGCTGCCGCAGTCGGCGCGCGCGTCGGTGTACGTCGAGATTCCGGACCGCGCGGAACGACAGACCTTCGAGACCAACGGTGCGGTCGAAGTGCACTGGGTGGTCCGCGGTGCGCGTACACACGGCGAAGCCCTCGTAGACGCCGTACGCGCGGCCGAGCTGCCTAACGGCACGCCGTACGCGTGGGTCTCCGGAGAAGCAGGCGTCGTGAAGCTCGTTCGGCGGCACCTTGTCCGCGAACGCGGCTTCGACAAGACAGCCATCTGCTTCACCGGCTACTGGCGACAAGGCCTCAGCGAAGAAGCCGCGGGGCGGCAGCAGGCCGAAGCGTCTTAACCGAGCTGCGCGACCACCAGCTTCACCAACGCGCCGAGCCGCTGACGCTCCGGCTGCAACGTGCTGATCCCGGCTGCCTCCAACGGTGCCGCGGTCACCGGACCAACGCACGCGCAGACGACCGTGCCACCGCGCAGGATCTCGCGCAGCTCCGTGCCGCGGCCGGATTCGTCGGCGAGAGTCAGGAAGTTCGTCGCGGCCGGGGCGCTGGTGAAGACCAACGCGGCCAGTTCTCCGGACAGCACCTCGTGGATCAACGAGAACACCGGCTCCGGATTCGGCGGTGTGTGCCAGCGGTAAGGCTGCACGGCGAGGACCGACGCCCCGGCCGCGGCGAGCGGCTCGGTGAACTCCGGCAACGGCGCGCCGTGCAGTTGCAGCGCGACGCGCGCGCCCCCGACACCGGCTTCGGTGAGCGCGCCGAACAGCTCGTCGTTGGTCTCGCTGGGCGCGGAGTACTCCTCACGCAGGCCGACGCCCCGCACCGCGCCCACCGCTTTCGGCCCGCGCGCGAAGATGCGCGACCCGGCCAGGGCGTCCAGCAGCGCCTCGCGAAGTCCCCAGCCCTCGGCGGCGTCGAGCCAGCCGCGGAACCCGGCTCCGGTGGTGACCGCAGTGAGGTCGACCGGCGCGGCGAGCACGGCTTCGGTGCCGCGGCGCAGTTCCGGATCGTCGGCCAGCGGGACGATCGTGATCGTCGGCGCGTGCCGCACTTCCGCGCCGTGCCGGAGCAACGCGCCGATCAGGTCGTCCGCGCGCCGCTCGGCCGTGACGCCGATCCGCACGCCGTCCAGCTCACCCATTCGCTTGCCTCATCTCTCACGAAACCCTCCGAGCTGCCCACAGCACACCGCCCGAGAAACCTCCACGCCACTCCGCCGCAGCGCCCCGCCCAGCTCACCTCTCTACTCGTCCCATTCCGGCGAAGAGTGCCGGCCAGCCGAGCCCCGCCACTGCCATCTCCGCGCCGCAGCAACACCCTGATCAGCTCACCCATCTCCGGCGAAGACGTGCCGGGCAGCCAGCCCGAACCCACGCACTACGCCGCGACACCACTCCGTCCAGCTCACCCATATGCCTGCCCCATCTCCCGGATCGCCGCCGCCAGCTCCATCCGCAGCTCCTCTGGCGCGAGCACCTCCAGATGCGGTCCGAACCGCAGCAGTTCGCCGATCGCCGCTTCGCCCGGTTCGACCGGCAGGTCGATCGTCAACCATCCGTCGCTGTCCGGTTCCGCTCCGGCGGCGACTGCCTCGCGAAGCGCGCGAGCGCCGACGCTGCCCACGTAGAACGGTACGAGAGCTTGGGCCCGCGGCGAGAGGCGGACTGTCGCCTTTCGGGGGTACATCCGGCGTTCGAACTGCTCCGACCACTCCTGCCAGTAACGAGCGAGGTCGAATTCCGCCGGTCGCTCGAACTCCTCGCCGAGGTCGGTCAGCTCGTGGATGCGCGAAATCCGGTAGGTGCGATCGGTCCCCTCGCACCGGGCGGCGAGGTACCAGTTGCCTGCTTTGAGGATCAGCCCGAGCGGCTCCAGCACTCGCTCGACCTCGCGCTGGCCCCACCGTTCGTACCGGACGCGGATCCGCCGCGCGGCCCACACCGCGTCCGCGACCGCCGACAGCGCCGGCAGGCTTTCGATGCCGCGATGCCAGCCGGGAACGTCGAGGTAGAACCGTTCGGCGACACGACCGGCGCGGCCGCGCAGCTCGTGGGGCAACGCGGCGTACAGCTTGAGCTGCGCCGCTGCCAGCACCGTGCCGAGCCCCAGCTCCGCGGCCGCCACCGGAAGTCCGGCCAGCGCCAGCGACTGGGCTTCGTCCTCGTTCAGACCGGTCAGCCGGGTCCGGTAGCCGTCGACGAGCTGGTAGCCGCCACTGCGGCCGCGATCGGCGTACACCGGCACGCCCGAGGCCGACAGCGCCTCGATGTCCCGGTACACCGTCCGGACCGAAACCTCCAGCTCAGCGGCCAGTTCCTCGGCGGTCATCCGGCCGCGGTCCTGCAGCAGGAGAAGCACGGTGAGCAAACGGCCGGCACGCATGCGGCAAGTATGACTGAAATATCTGACACAAGATGGCAGGTATGGGTGATGGGGTGAGCGGCATGGACACGTTTGGCATGACGAAGTGGGAAGAGCACGTGGCGAGCGGCGAGGAGGGCGGCCCGCGCGTCGCCTGCGTGCACGCCGCGATGGAGTACTCCGGCGTGATCCAGGGTGCGGCCACGGGCGACTACCTGCTGTACTACCCGGGCGAGGGCTACGACGGCGGCGCGACCACGTCGCCGGGCTACGACCGGTTCGACGGCACTGTCGACGGCCGCCGCGGCACGTTCGTCGTCCGCCAGGAGTGGAGCTTCGACCCGAAGAGCATCAGCTCGAAATTCGAGGTCGTGCCGGGCTCTGGGACCGGCGAACTGGCAGCCATCGGCGGCACCGGCACAGTGCACGGCGTGCTGGGCGAGCCGACCGTGTCCTACACCTTCGACTACACGCTCTGAAGGAGGCCGGGATGCTGGAGGTGCCGCGAGAGCAGGCGCTGGCGTACCGGATCGCCGAGCAGGGGCTGCACCGCTCTGTCGCCGATCCGCACGACCTGCCGCTGCTGGACCTCGGACTGCAGGACAGCATGCGTGACACCGCCCTGCTCTCGCTGGCGGCGCGGATGCCGGATCCGGTCACCCCGGAGTCCCTTGTGGACGACCAGCGGCTCGCCCTGGTGTGGTCGCATCGCGGGGCGCCGCACTTCCACCGGCGCGCGGATTTGCCGGAGCTGGCAGCCGCCTTGATACCGATCGACGATCCGGACGCGCTGGCGCGGATGTTGTGGCAGAAGAAGGACATCCAAGCGGCTGACGAGTCCCCTGTGGACATTGTGTTCACCACCGCGCGGGCGATCCGCAAGGTGGTCACCAAGCCGATGACCAAGGGCGTGGTGAGCGGAGAAATCACGAAGCTGCTGCCGCCCTCGTTCAGCCGGTGGTGCCGCGGCTGCAACGCCACTCATGTGCACGAGCAGCTCATGCGTATCGCTTCGCTCCACGGCGGGACGCGGCTCGAAGCCGGGCAGAGTCCCGCGACACTCGCGCCGCTGGAGGGTCGCGGACGGATGTCCACCCGTCCGGTTCCGGCGGCGGTTTCGCGGGTGCTTGAGCAGTACTTGCGCTTCAACGGACCCGCGACCTCGGGTGACGCGGCTGGTTTTGCCGGCACGGCTAGGACGTGCGTAACCGAGACTTGGCCTTCCGCGGTCACCGAGGTCAAGGTGGACAGCCGACGGGCCTTCATCCCGGATGATCGGCTGGCCGCGTTGGAGAACCCGCCCTCGCCTGCCGGAGTACGTCTGTTGCCGCCGCTCGATCCGTACACGCAGGGCCGCGACAAGGCCGTCCTCGTTCCGGACAAAGCGCGGGCGAAAGAGGTGTGGAAAATTCTCGGCAGCCCTGGCGCGTTATTAGTCGACGGCGAAATTCTGGGCACTTGGCGTATGAAGGCTTCCGGCAAACGGCTGGCTTTCACGCTGGCCGAATTCGATCCGCTCCGCCGCTCGGACCGCGCGGCGGCCGAGGACGAGGCAGGCCGTGCCGCGTCCGCGCGGGGCTACCAGGACTTTTCCGTGACCTGGGCTTGACCGGCGGGCTAGAGTTCGGACGTGCTGAAATGGCTGCTCGACTCAGACCCGACGCTGCGCTGGCAGGTCGAACGGGACTTAGCGGACGCGCCGCCCGAGGTCTGGACGGCCACCCGGCACCAGATCGCGACCGAGGGCTTCGGCGCGCAACTCCTCGCCCGGCAGGACCCGGACCGACAATGGGCGGGCGGCGCTTTCTTCCCCGCGCGATTCGAGCCCGGCCCCGATAGCGGACAGCCGTGGACGGCCACCACCTGGTCGCTCAATATGCTGCGCGAATGGGGCATGGATCCCGCGGTGCTGCGCGCTAACCGAACTGCCGAATTGATCGCCGAGAATTCCCGATGGGAATACGACAATCTGCCGTACTGGGACGGCGAGGTCGACGTCTGCATCAATGCCTGGACGCTCGCGAACGGCGGCTGGCTCGGCGTCGACGTCTCCCGCCTCGCCCATTGGTTCCCCGAGCACCAGTTGGCCGACGGCGGCTGGAACTGCGAATGGGTCGACGGGTCGAAGCGCTCGTCCTTCCACTCGACGCTGAACGCGATGAAGGGTTTGCTCGCCTACGACATCGCGACCGGCGGCACCGACGAGACGCACGCCGCCCGCCGCGCCGGTGCGGAGTATCTGCTGGAGCGTCGTCTGCTCTACCGGCTTTCGACCGGCGAGCAGGTGGCGTCCTGGGTCGACCACTTCGCGTACCCCGTGCGGTGGCACTACAGCGCGATCAACGCCCTCGAATATTTCCGCGAAGCCGCCATCGTGGACGACATTCCGCCTGACCCGCGTCTCGCCGATGCCGTGGAACGGGTTCGCGCCGCCCGACAGCCGGACGGAACCTGGTTGCAGGGCGGCCGATCGCGCGGCGACATGTGGTTCGAGGTCGACGTCCCGGCCGGGGAGCCTTCGAAGTGGCTGACGCTGTACGGCACCCGAATTCTGTCCTGGTGGGACTCCGCACAGTCCTAACGGGACCGTGCGACGCGAAAGCCGACGTCGTCCACCCGGAACGCCGGGTGACTCCGGCGACGCACCGACACCCGGACGCTCCAGTGCTCGTCCGCCCAGCCGCCGCCCTTGAGCACCCGGTACTCGCCGTAGACCGCCGGGTCGTAGAGATCCCAGCACCAGTCCCAGGTGTTGCCAAGCAAATCATAAGCGCCCCAGGCATTCGGACGCTTCTCGCCGGGCGGATGCAGCCGACCTCCGGAGTTCCCTTCGTACCAGGCGATCTCGTCCAGGTCTCCGTACCTCGGGCCCTCGGTGCCCGCTCGGCAGGCGTGCTCCCATTCGGCTTCACCAGGCAACCGGTAGCCGGGTGCCGACCGATCCCATTCCACTTCGCCGCCTTCAAGCCGATACGCCGGTGCCAGTCCGTCCCGTTCGGACAGTGTGTTGCAGAACCGCACCGCGTCCAACCAGGACACTTCGACGGCAGGCAGACCATCGCCGCCGTTGTATTGCTCCTGGGTGACCGGGAACGCACCAAGCTCGAACGCGGGCACGTCGACTGTCCAGCTACGTTCTGTCCGCCGGTCGGTGAGCCGCACCGTTCCCGGCGGAATCGGGACCATCCGCACCGTGCCGAGGCTAGCCGATCAACGCGGGGGTGTCGCCGGGATTCACCGCCAGCCGATAACCGCGCTTGACCACTGTCTGCACCACACCGGTACCGCCGAGGGACGTCCGCAACCGGCCGATCGCCGTCTCCACCGCGTGCCCCTCGCCGCCGGACGGAAGCTCGACGGACAACTCCCGTCGCGCGACCACCCGGCCGGGCTCCCGTGCGAGGGCGCGCAGAAGCGCCATCGGGGCTGGAGCGATCTCGTGCCATTCGCCGTCGACCAGGGCGCCAGTGCCACGGATCTGCAACACATGACCGGCGGCGTACAACGTCGGCGAAGCAGTGGCCAACGCGTCCGCGACGGTTCTCGCCAGCGCACCGATCCGCGACCGTCTCGGTTGGACAGTCGGAATGNGTCGGAATGCCCAGCGAGGCGAGCGGCGCGGCTGTGATCGGACCCACACACGCCACGACCACGCGGCTGCTCAACACCTCGATCAGCGCACCGAGACGACCGGTCCGCCGCGCCATTGCGACAGTGGACGCGGCGGCGGGCGCGCTCGTGAACGGCAACGCGTCGATTGTTCCTTCCAGGACCGCGTCCAACAGCCGGTCGAGCGGTCCCGGATCCGCCGGAGCCACCCATCGATACACCGGGATCTCGATCACCTCAGCGCCGGCCTGCCGAAGAGCGTGCGCGAAGTACGGCAGCGGCTCACCGTGCAACTGCAGCGCAATCCGTCGTCCGTCTATTCCGGACTGCGTTAGGTACTGCAACAGCTCCGCGCTGCTTTCCGACGCGGGCGAGTAGTCCTCTGCCAACCCGGCCGCCCGCACCGCCCCAGCTGCCTTCGGACCCCGAGTCAGCAACGAAGCGTTCGACAGATGATCGAGCACCTTCTCGCCGAGACCCCAGCCCTCCGCGGCCTCAATCCACCCGCGGAAGCCGATCCCGGTCGTCGCCACCACCATGTCCACCGGCGACTCCAGCAACCGCATCGTCGCCGCGTGCAGTTCAGTGTCGTCGGCCAGCGGCACGATCCGGATCGCCGGTCCATACCGGACGGCAGCACCCTGGCGCACCAGCAGCGCGCCCAATTCCTCAGCCCGGCGCGCTGCCGTGATTCCCACCGTGAACCCGGCCAGTGGCCGGACGTCCGTCACGGCGATCCCACCTCGATCACCCCGTCCCGTACGCGAACCGGATACACCGGGACCGAAACCCCTTCCGCGTCGAGACACGCGCCGCTGCGGAGCGAGAACCGTTCTTTGTAGACCGGAGACGCGACCACCGGCTCTCCCCCGGCGTCGCCGACGATACCGCGAGAAAGCACGGCCGCGCCGCTGCACGGGTCCCAATTGGACAGTGCGTACCAACCGTCGCCGGTGTGGAACACCGCGACCTGCCGGTCGTCGATCAACGCCGCGGCTCCGGAGAACGCCCGGATCTCCGCGGCCGCGCACACCGCGGTCCAGGATGAGGTCATGGTCATCGCGGCACCTCCGGAACTCCCAGCAGCACCGGAATCTTCTGCTCCCGTTCCGCGCGGAACGAGATCGACGGGTCCGGCGTCCCCGGCGCGTTCACGAACGAGCTGAACCGCGCCAGCTTGTCCGGATCCTCCAATACCCCTCGCCATTCGTCGGTGTAACCCTCGATGTGTTTCGCCATCGCCGCGTCCAAGTCCTCGCAGATGCCGAGGCTGTCGTCCACGATCACCGCACGCAGATGGCCGAGCCCGCCGTCGAGTTCCTCGATCCACGGTGCCGTGCGCTGCAACCGATCTGCCGTGCGCACGTAGAACATCAGGAACCGGTCAATCGTGCGGACCAGGGTTTCGGTGTCCACGTCAGACACCAGCAGTTCCGCGTGCCGTGGTGTCGCTCCGCCATTGCCGCCGACGTAGAGATTCCATCCGTGCTCGGTCGCGATCACACCGAAGTCCTTGCCGCGCGCTTCAGCACATTCACGCGCGCATCCGGACACCCCGGCCTTGATCTTGTGCGGTGACCGCAGGCCGCGATACCGCAACTCCAGATCGATCGCCAACCCCACGCTGTCCTGGACGCCATAGCGGCACCAAGTCGAGCCGACACAGGATTTAACCGTCCGCAACGACTTTCCGTACGCGTGCCCGGACTCGAAGCCCGCGTCGACCAGCCGTCGCCAGATGTCTGGCAGCTGGTCCACAGTGGCCCCGAACAGGTCGATCCGCTGTCCGCCGGTGATCTTCGTATACAGCCCGAAATCCTGCGCGACCTGTGCGATCACCATCAGCTTCTCCGGGGTGATCTCGCCGCCGGGAATCCGCGGCACCACCGAATAGCTGCCGTTGCGCTGTATGTTCGCCAGGAACCGGTCATTCGTGTCCTGCAGCGCCGCCTGCTCTCCGCCGAGGATGTGCCCGTTGCCCAGCGTCGCCAGGATCGACGCCACCGCGGGCTTGCACACCGCGCAACCCGTTCCGGTGCCGTACCGGCTCACTATCTCGCTAAACGTCGTCATCCGCGTCGCACGGATGATCTCGAACAGTTCCGCACGGGACTGCGCGAAGTGCTCGCACAACGCCTTCGACTGCTCGACCCCGCACGCGTTCAGCAGCTTCGCCAGCATCGGCACGCACGAGCCACACGACGTTCCCGCCCGCGTGCACGCCTTCAGCTTCGCAACCGAATCGCGGCCGTCCTCGGTGATCGCCCGGGTCAGCGCGCCCTTGGAAACCCCGTTGCACGAACAGACCTGCGCCTCGTCCGGCAACGCGTCCACGCCGACCGCCGCACCGCCGCCGGCCGGGGCGAGCAACGCGCCCGGGTCGGCGGGCAGCGGACGGCCGACCAACGCCCGCAGCGTGTTGTACTCCGCCGCGTCGCCGACCAGGACCCCGCCGAGCAACGTCCGGCCATCGCCGGTCACCACAAGCTTCTTGTACGTCCCGGCCACGGCGTCGTTCACCGCGACTTCCAGCGCTCCTTCGGTGGCCGCGTGCGCGTCGCCGAAACTCGCGACGTCCACGCCCATCAGCTTCAGCTTCGTCGCAGTGTCCGGTTCGGGGAAGCTCGCCGTCGTGCCGGTGAGTTGCGCCGCGACCACCTCCGCCATCGCGTACCCGGGCGCGACGATGCCGTACACCCGGCCCTCGACCGCCGCGCACTCGCCGATCGCGTAGACCGCCGAGTCGCTGGTCCGGCACGTCGCGTCGACCAGCACGCCACCGCGCTCGCCAACGTCCAAACCGGACTCCCGGGCCAAGTCGTCCCGAGGACGGATACCGGCGGAGAAGACCACCAGGTCGACGTCCAGCTCCGTAGCGTTGCCCAGCCGAGCCAGCAACCGCGATCCGTCCGCCTTGATCGCGTCCGTCGAGGTTCCGGTGTGGACGGTCACGTCGAGGTTCGTAATCAGCCGCCGCAACAGACCGCCGCCGCCATCGTCGACCTGCAACGGCATCAACCGCGGTGCCATCTCGACCACGTGCGGCGACAGTCCCATGTCCCGCAACGCCTTTGCCGCCTCCAGGCCGAGAAGGCCGCCGCCGATCACCATCGCGGCACGACGTCCGCGACCCTGCCGTTCAGCCGCGGCTCGAATCGCGTCGAGGTCTTCGATCGTCCGGTACACGAACACACCCGGCAGATCCCGCCCCGGCACCGGCGGCACGAACGGACGCGAACCGGTCGCCAGCACCAGCGAGTCGTATGGCTCAACATGTCCGGAAGCCGTTGTCACCGTCCTGGCTTCGCGATCCACTGACACCACAACTTCGCCAAGGCGAAGATCGACCGTGTCGTCGTCCGCGTAGTCCGATCCCGGCAACGCCAACGCGGCCGGATCCCAGCTGTCCACATAGGAAGTCAGCGCTACCCGGTCGTAAGCGGGACGGCTCTCCTCGCCGAAGACGACAACCCGCCACTCGCCCGCCGCGTCTGCCGCGCGAAGCGCCTCCACGAACCGGTGCGCGACCATGCCGTGCCCGGCGACCACCACTGTAGGCATTTCAGACCTCCGCTCCCGCCAACGCCACCTGTGTGCGCACCGCAGGCTTGCGCAGGTAGCCGAACCACGTCACGCCCACGCACACCGCGTAGAAGACCAGGAATCCGACGAACGCCGGAACGCCGCTGTGCGCGGTGGCGAACGACTGCCGGAACGCGAGGTTGATGAACAACCCGCCCAGCGCACCGACCGCACCGGCCAATCCGATCAACGCGCCGGACAGCCGCCGCGCGTTGCGCAATTCGGTCGCCTCGTCCGCTCCGGCCTGGATGGCGGCCCGCGCCTTTACCTGGAAGATCGCCGGGATCATCTTGTATGTCGATCCGTTGCCGATTCCGGTGAGCACGAACAAAACGATGAACGCGGCGGTAAAGGTCGCCAGCGAGTCAGCCGAGGACGCCAGCACCAGCACCACGGTCGCCAACGCCATCGCACCGAACGTCGCGAAGGTGACCCGGCCGCCGCCGATGCGGTCCGACAGCCATCCGCCGATCGGCCGGGACAGTGAACCCAGCAGCGGGCCGAGGAACGTCACCGCGGCCGCCTGCAACGGCGTCCGGCCGAACTGGTTCTGCAGCACCAAACCGAAGGCGAAGCTGTAGCCGATGAAGGAACCGAACGTGCCGACGTACAGCAGCGACATCACCCAGGTGTGTCCATAACGGACTACCTCGCGCATGGCCTTGGTGTCGCCGCGAACGCTGGCCAAGTTGTCCATGAACAACGCGGCACACGTCGCGGCGATGACGATCAGCGGGAGGTAGAGGTAGAGCACCAGTCGTGGCGCGGTCGCCCCCACGGTGCCGATGACGAGAAGCCCGACGAGCTGAATTACCGCAACGCCAAGGTTTCCGCCGCCGGCGTTCAACCCGAGTGCCCAGCCCTTGTGCCGTTCTGGATAAAAGGTGTTGATGTTCGTCATCGACGACGCGAAGTTGCCGCCGCCGACCCCGCCGAGCGCGGCCATCAGCACGAACGTGCCCAGCGAGGTGCCCGGGTGCAGCACGATGGCGGTCAGCACCGCCGGAATGAGCAGCAGCACGGCGCTGCTGACTGTCCAATTGCGACCGCCGAAGCGCGCGACCGCGAAGGTGTACGGGATCCGCATGATCGCCCCGACCACCGTCGGGGTGGAGACGAGCAGGAATTTGTCCGCCGCGCTGAACCCGTAGGCCGGGCCCATGAACAGCACCACCACCGACCACAAGGTCCAGATCGAGAAGCCGATGTGCTCGGAAAACACGGAAAACCACAGATTGCGCCGGGCGACGCGCTTGCCGGTCGTTTCCCAGAACTCGTCGTCCTCGGGATCCCAGTGCTCGATCCAACGGCGGGTCATGGCGTCCTCCTCGTTACCGGGGGCGGTCATTGCGCGGCCAGCCACTCCACGACCGCGCCGACCGTGTCGCGGCAGCTTCCGCATCCTGTGGTGGCACGGGTGGTGCGGGCGAGTGCGGCAACGTCGGTGGCGCCACCCCGCCAGGCTTCGATCAGCCGGCCTTTGGTCACCGCGTTGCAGCGGCAGATCACTGTGGACGAAGGAAGATCCGCCGGGCTCGCGGCCGTTGGCGCATCCGCGGGCAGTGCACGGCCGAGCAGCACCGCGAGGCGGTCTTCGGGTACCGGCGTGCCTCGGTCGTGCAGCTGCGTCACGGTCGCCGCCGCGTCCGGCAGGCCGAGCAGGATCGCACCGGTCACACGGTCGCCGCGGACGACGAGCTTGCCGTACCTGCCGCCGGACGGATCATCGAAGGTCATTACCTCGGCGGCGTCATCCGCGCTGGTCACCTGCGTTTCGCCGAGCGCGGCGAGGTCGATGCCGCGGGCTTTGAGCCGGGTTACCGTGCGGGTGCCGCGGTAGCGCGCCGTGGCGTCCGAGCCGGTGAGCAGGTCCGCGAGCACCGCTGCCTGTTCCCACGCGGGCTGCACCAATCCCGGTGGCGCGCCAGGGTGGCGAGCGCAGTCGCCCAACGCGTGGATGCGGCCGTCGCTGGTCCGGAGCAGATCGTCCACCAGGATGCCGCGGTCCACCGCGAGCCCGGCGGCTTCGGCGAGCGACGTCTCCGGCCGCACCCCGGCCGCGACCACCACGAGGTCTGCGGGAACGAAGCTGCCGTCGTCGAGTTTGAGACCGTCTCCGGGGAGGTGCCGGGCGGCGGTCACCTCGAATCGGAACGTGACGCCCAGCTCCGCCAACCGGCGCGCCAGCACTCGGCCCGCACCGGAATCCAGTTGCCGTTCCAGGACATGCGGCCGCGGATGCACCACTGTCACGTTCGCTCCGCGACCTGCCAGCCCGCGCGCGGCCTCCAAACCGAGCAATCCACCGCCGAGTACCGCGACCGGCGTGCCCGGACGTGCGGCGTCCACGATGCGCGCGCAGTCGTCCAGCGTTCGGAACGCCACGACCTCCGGTCCGAGTTCGAGTCCTTCGACCGGCGGCAGCCAAGGCGCGGCTCCGGTCGCGAGGACGACCGCGTCGTAAGGGAAATCCTCGGTTTCAGTGCGGACGACCCGGCGCGCCGGGTCGATCAGCGTCACCCGCGTTCCGAGCCGCAAATCGACCCGCGTCCGCCCGGGCCACTCGGAATCGTGCAACCGCACCGTGTCCGGACTCATCCCGCCGGCGACCACAGTGGACAGCAGCACCCGGTTGTAGGCCGGATGCGGCTCTGCGCCGAGCACGCTCAGCCCTACCCGGTCGCCTTCCGGATCACGCCGCCGGATCTCNGAGCCGTGCCCCGGCCATCCCGTATCCGATGATGACGACGTTCCGCGCGCTCATGCTTCGGCCCTCGCCAACGACACCGCGCACACCTTGAACTCCGGCATCCGGCTCACCGGGTCGAGCACCGGGTTGGTCACCAGATTCGCCCGCGCCGCACCGGGAAAGTGGAACGGCAGGAAGACCAGGTCCGCCCGCATCGACGGCACACACCGCACCCGCGCGACAGTTTCCCCGCGCCGCGACCGCACCACCGCGCGGTCGCCGTCGGCCAGTCCGGACCGCGCCGCGGTATCCGGATGAACCTCGACGAACACCTCCGGCACGACCGCCGTCAACTCCGCGATCCGGCGAGTCTGGGCACCGGATTGGTAGTGCTGCAGCACTCGACCGGTGGTGGCCTGCAACGGAAACACTTGATCCGGCAGTTCGGCGGGTCCACTGTGGTCAACCTCCGCGAACCGTGCTCGGCCGTCCGGATGCGCGAATCCGTCGAGAAACATTCGCGGCGTGCCGGGGTGTGTTTCGGCCGGAACCGGCCAGTGCAACGCTTCTCCGGACCGCAGCCGTTGGTAAGTCACCCCGGAGTAGTCCGCGGCTCCGCCCTTCGACGCGGCACGCAGCTCCTCGAAGACCTCCACCGCGTCGTCCGGGAACCTCTCCGCAGGCTGTCCCATGCGGACTGCGAGATCCCGCAACAGCGACAGATCGCTGCGCACTCCCTCCGGTGGCTCAATGGAGCGTTGCCGCAAGAGGACTCGACCTTCGAGGTTGGTCAACGTGCCTTCCTCCTCGGCCCACTGCGGCACCGGAAAGACCACGTCGGCCAGCTCCGCGGTTTCGGACCGGACAAAGTCCGCCACCACGAGAAGATCCAGGCCGGACAACCGGTCCTGCACCCGGGACGAGCGCGGGGCCGACACCACCGGATTGCTTCCGAACACCAGCAGGGCCTTGATCGAATCGCCCAGCGCGTCGAGCAGCTCGACCGCCGAACGTCCCGGTCCTGGCAAGCTTTCCGCCGGCACGCCCCAGACCTTGGCGACGTGCGCACGTGCCGCCGGATCGTCGATCTTGCGATAGCCTGGCAGTTGATCCGCTTTCTGCCCGTGCTCGCGTCCGCCCTGGCCGTTTCCTTGCCCAGTAAGGCAGCCGAAGCCAGCTCCGGCACGACCGGGCAAGCCCAGCGCGAGGGCGAGATTGATCCACCCGCCGACCGTGGCGGTGCCGGAGGCGTGTTGTTCCGTCCCGCGTCCAGTAAGCACATACGCGTTGTCCGCCCGAGCCAGCATTTCCGCCGCCTGCCGCTGAGCTGCGGCCGAGACTCCGGTCACCCGCTCGACCCGTTCCGGCCACCAGGTCGCGGCGATGCGCCACATTTCGTCGAATCCGCGCGTCCGGAGATCCACATAGGACTTGTCCAGGTGTCCTTCGGCGACGACCGCGTGCAGAATTCCCAACGCCAGTGCGAGATCCGTGCCCGGCGCTGGCGCGAGGTGCAGCGCGGCGCGCTCGGCTGTCGGTGTGCGGCGCGGGTCGACGACGATCAGTTCCGCGCTCTCCAGATGCTGCATGAACGGGGGCATCGTCTCGGCCGGGTTCGCCCCGGCGAGCAGGATGACGTCCGCGTTCGCAAGATCAGTTACCGGGAACGGAAGTCCGCGGTCTACGCCGAACGCGCGCATCCCGGCCGCAGCGGCGGAGGACATGCAAAATCGGCCGTTGTAGTCGATTTGCGCCGTTCCGAGCGCGACCCGGGCGAATTTCCCGAGCAGGTAAGCCTTTTCGTTCGTGAGTCCGCCGCCGCCGAACACCGCGACCGAGTCCGCGCCATGTTCGCGACGCGAGGCCAGCACTCGGCCCGCGACGAAATCCACTGCCTCGTCCCAGGAAACCGGCTGCAGCTCGCCGTCTCGGCGGAGCAGCGGCGAGGTCAGGCGTGCGCCGGATTCGAGCAGGGTGCCGGCGGTCCAGCCTTTCTGGCACAGGCCGCCCGCGTTGACCGGGAAGTTCCGTGGGGTGACCCGGGTCTCGTCCAGGCGCATCCCGCACTGCAAGGCGCAGTACGGGCAATGTGTGTCGACGTGCGGCACAGGCGCTCCTCGGGTCGGCGATGACCCGACGGTAAGGACGCCGTGTTACTTGAACATGCCCGAATGTTTCGGGGAGTTGACATTGCCCGCCGTCATGGCGGAGGCGCGCAGTGAGTCAGAGGATCGCGCTGACCTCACGGGCCGCTGCGCGCAGGCCGTCCAATGCGGCGTTGGTGGACCTGGGATCGAGTGCGTGCGAGGCGAGGCGGAAGAGGATGGCGCGCAGCAGGAGCTGGGGCCATTCGGGGAGGTGGGCCCAGCGTTCCAGGAGGGCTCCGGTCGCCCCGCCCCAGATCAGGGAGTCGACTGCGGCGATCGCCGCGCCCCATTCGCCTGGGCGGTAGTACGGGACGAAATCGACCACGCCGGGGGCTTCGTCGCCGTCGAAGAGCAGGCCGGCCAGGAGTTCCCCGTGGGCGACCTGGTGCGGGAGTTTGACCGGGCGGCGGGCCGGGGCGAGGATTTCGAACCAGCGGCCGCCTTTTACCTCGGCGAGGGGGCGGTCTTGTTCTTCCCACGCGATTCGGTCGGCTGTCGCGTCGATGTCGTCGCGTGCGGAGAGGAAGTCCGGCCGGGGGAGGTCCGCTGTTGCCCGGTGCAGGCGTACCGCCGCGAGAACCGCGTCGTCGCAGCGGTGCTCGGCGGTGCCGGCGAGGTAGCGCCAGGCTGACCAGTCTCCGACGATCCAGCGGCCGTCTCGCGAGCGGACTGGCTTGGCGATGCGGAGGCCCGGGTCCTCGGCGAAATCCAGCGCGCGGGCGGTCCACAGGGCTTGGGAGCGGTCGGTGACGCGTTTGAAGACCACGTCTCCGGCGTACCAGGTTTCGGAGTCCGGGAGGAGGGTGATGGCGTCGGCGTCGCTGCCGAACGCGTTGCAGACGCGTTCGGAGGGACGTTCGAGGGTTGACCGCACAAAGCGGGAGGTTACCCCGGGTCTGGGCGGGTTATGGGGGAGACTCGCTGGTCGCGGGGCGGCTCGTCGCCTGGCGGCGGCATTGCGCCCCGCTGGGTGCGGTGGGGCACCCCGAAGCTTGATTGTGCTGACGGTCTGAGGGTGGTGTGGGTGCACCGGCCGCGGTTTCGCGAGTGGGGCTAGCGGCGGTGATTGGTCGTGAGGGGAACCCTGCGGGAATCAGAGCCGGTGCGGGTGGCCCTCACGTACGCGAAAAGCCGTGAAGGGCTCCTTCAGGGAGTCTGTGTCCCTCAAGGAGCCCTTCACGGCCGGGCAGTGCTCAGTAAGTCGGCAGGCTTGGGTCGATCTGCCGTGCCCAGGCCAGGACTCCGCCGCCCAGGTGGGTAGCGTCCTTGAAGCCTGCTGCGTGCAACGCCGCCAGCGCCTCGGCCGAGCGGGCGCCGGACTTGCAGTGCAGGACGATCGGCTTGTCCTGCGGCAACTCCGCCAATGCCTCGCCGGACAGGATGCGGTCCTTCGGGATCAGCGTGGCGCCCTTGATGTTGACGATCTCGTACTCGTGCGGCTCGCGGACGTCGATCAGGGCGAAGTTCTCGCCCGCGTCGAACTTGGCCTTCAGTTCCGCGGGAGTCAGCGTGCTGCCCGAGGCGGCCGAGGCGGCTTCGTCCGACACGACGCCGCAGAAGGCTTCGTAGTCGATCAGTTCGGTGATCTTCGGGGTCTCCGGATCCTTGCGGATCTTGACCTCGCGGTACTTCATCTCCAGCGCGTCATAGGAGATCAACCGCCCGAGCAGGGGCTCGCCGATGCCGGTGATGAGCTTGATCGCCTCGGTCACCATGATCGAGCCGATCGACGCGCACAGCACGCCCAGTACGCCGCCTTCGGAGCAGGACGGGACCATGCCGGGGGGCGGCGGCTCGGGGTAGAGATCCCGGTAGTTGAGACCCTTGCCGTTCGGGGCGTCTTCCCAGAAGACGCTCACCTGGCCTTCGAACCGGAAGATCGAACCCCACACGTACGGCTTGCCCGCCAGCACCGCCGCGTCGTTGACCAGGTAGCGCGTGGCGAAGTTGTCCGTGCCGTCGAGGATCAGGTCGTACTGGCCGAAGATCTCCAGCGCGTTCGCCGATTCCAGACGCTCCGTGTGCAGGTACACCTTGACCAGCGGGTTGATCTCGGCGATCGACTCCTGTGCCGACGCGGCCTTGAGCTTGCCGAGGTCGGACTGGCCGTGGATCACCTGGCGCTGCAGGTTGGATTCGTCGACGACGTCGAAGTCGATGATGCCGAGCGTGCCCACGCCGGCCGCCGCCAAGTACAGCAGCGCCGGGCTTCCCAGGCCGCCCGCACCGATGACCAGGACCTTCGCGTTCTTCAACCGCTTCTGCCCGACCACCCCGACGTCCGGGATGATCAGGTGACGGCTGTACCGGGCCACCTCTTCCTTGGTGAGCTCGGCTGCCGGCTCGACGAGCGGCGGCAGTGCCGTGTCTGACATCGGGTCCTCCATACTCGCGCGGGTCGCGTAGTCGATCCCAGTATGGTCAACGCCCGCCCGCAAGGGACACTTCCCTGCTCTCAGATGGTGGGACGTTGTTACTGGCCCGGCGGGGTCGGGTTCGGCCACGCGTTCGGCTTGCACACGCGGTGGTCCGCGGCGACCTTGCCCTTGTCGCCGCCGGGGATGTTGTTGAGCATCGCGACGTAGTCGTCGGCGACGCCGAACGACTGCTGCATCATCACCGGCGCGGGCTGGTCGTTTCCTGGGCAGCCCACGTGATTGTTGCCCAGCGCGTGCCCGACCTCGTGGTTGATGGCGTACTGCCGGTACCCCGTCATGTCCGGGCCGTAGACCTTCGCGCCGCGCACCCAGCGCGACAAGTTGATCAGCACCCGGCCCATGCTGCGCCGGTAGCAGGAGGCCTCGAATTTGATCTGGAACCCGCACGCGTCCGGCCGGTGCGTGGTGTCCGGCGTGGTGAGGCTCACCCGGAAACTCGGATTCGGATAGCTCGAATCGACCCGCTGCAGCCGGATCTCGCCGTTCCAGGTCCAGCTGCGCGGATCGGACAAAATGCCCTGCACCGCGGTGCCGAAGCTGTCTTCGCCGGCGTAGCTGGCCGGATCGATGCCGTCCTCGACCTCGACGGTGTAGGTGTAGAGCTTCCCGCTCTTGCCCACGACGTCGCTGGACCCCGGCACGACGTGCCAGGTGCCCTTGCCCGTCTGTGTGAAGGGGCCGCCGGTGGGCAGGTCGGCGGTGGGCACGTTGAGGTTCACCGGCTGCGCGGGGTTCTCCGGGATGCCGCCGCTGCCGTCGATCGCGCCCGAGGACGTGTCGCCGGGCGCGACCTCGCCGCCGCTGCCGGCGTCGGACGGGCCGGAGGCGGTGTTGACCGCGACCAGCACGGTGATCACGGCCAGGATCGGCAGCGCGTACACGCGCCAGCCATAGGTCTTCACGAACCGGCCGAATGGCGACTGGTTCTTCTTCGGGGCCGGACGCTTCTCCTCGCCGTCCTTGGGCTTCCAGGCGGCGGCGAGCGGCTCGGCGCTGGTGCGGCGTCCGCCCGGCCGGTACCGGTCCTCGCCCACGCGCTGGGCGGGCTTGCGCCCGGGCCGGTACTGGCCGACGCGCGGAGAGCCGTCCTCCGCATCGCCGGATCCGGAGGACGCTGAACGCCGGTCCGACCCGGCGGCCGGGCCCCGCCGGTCCTTCGCTCGCGCGTCCTGCTTCAGCCGGTCCACCGGCCCAGGGTGCCACACGGCGGCGACGTTCCCGGCAGCGACTGGCGGGCTTCCCGGCGATCCGCGGTCCCCCGTCCGGGCTACCAGGAGCCCTTGTCCGCGCCCTCCCACAGACCCAGCACGGCCTTGGCGACCACCTGCGGACGTTCCATCTGCGCAACGTGTCCGGTGCGCGGGAGGACCAGCATCCGGGCGTGCGGAATCGCCTGCGCGGTCCGCGGCGCGCGCTTGACCGAGATCACCCGGTCGTGGAGCCCCCAGACGACCAGCGCCGGGGCCTGGACCTGTTTGGCGACCGACCACAGCGACGCGGCACCGAGCGCGGTCCAGCGCCGGAAGATGCCGAACGTGCTGCGCTCCATCGCGGCCAGCGCCCACGGGAACCCGGCGCGGGCGGCGTGCTCCTCGACCAGTTCGTCCAGCCGGACGTCCGGGAAGCGCGACGGATCGTGAAAGCACAGCTTGATGACCTGCGCGGCGCGTTCGCGGGCGGTCATCCCGGCCATCCGGCGGCGCACTCTCGCCCCGACCACCGGAAGGTAGGCCAGCGCCATCAGCGGATCGGACAGCCGGCGCGGGTCCGGGCGGCGGTCCGGCATCGCCGGGGAAATCAGGGTGAGAGTTCTCACCAGCTCCGGCCGCCGCGCCGCGACCAGCAGCGAGATCGCGCCGCCCATCGAGTTGCCGAGCAGATGCACCGGCTTGCCGAGCCGCTCCAGCCTGCCCGCGATGACCGCGGCGTGGTCGTCGAGGCTGTAGGCGAATCCTTCCGCGGGCTCCGAATAGCCGAATCCGGGCAGGTCAACGGCCTGTCCGGAAGCGGTCGGGGCGAGCAGCGCGGCGAGGTCGGTCCAGTTCGTGGACGATCCGCCGAGGCCGTGCACGTACACCGCGGGCGTGCCGTCCGGGCCCGGCGTGTGCCGGATGTGCAGGCCGTCTTCAACCGTGCCCGGCCAGGCTGGCAGCGCCCCGTCGAGCGGCGGAAGGGGCGTAGTCGACAATGGCACCTGGGTCACCGGCGGGCGGACCGCCGCCGCGGTGCAGGGGCGGGAGGTCGTGGTCGTCACCAGTCCAGGATGCCTGACCCTTGGCATTTCGGGCGTACCCACGAGTAATGTCAGGTTCACTTCACGCGGTGGTGAACCCGCCCGGCGAAGGCTGCGGACGGAGGAAGAATGACGGAGATGGCGCGACTGCAACGAGGCGTCCGGTTGCCAAGGACCGAGCGCCGGGCCCAGTTGCTGACGGCCGCGCAGCGCGTCTTCGCCGAGCACGGTTACCACGCGGCGGCGATGGACGAGATCGCCGAGGAGGCCGGGGTCAGCAAACCGGTCCTCTACCAGCACTTCCCCGGCAAGCTCGACCTGTACATCGCGCTGCTGGAAAGCCACGTCGACGACCTCGTCGGCCGCGTGCAGGGCGCGCTGAACTCGACCTCCGACAACCGCCAGCGCGTCCCGGCCACGGTCGGCGCGTTCTTCGACTTCGTGAACAACGACGCCGGTGCGTTCCGCATGGTCTTCGAGTCCGATCTCCGCGGCGAGCCCGCCGTGCAGGAGGCGGTGGACCGCGCGACCTCGGCCAGCGTCGAGGCCATCACCGAGACGATCACCTCCGACGCCGGGCTGGACGAGGAGAAGGCCCGTCTGCTGGCGGTCGGCCTGGTCGGGATGAGCCAGGTCAGCGCGCGCTACTGGCTGCAGCACAACCAGTCGATGAGCCGCGAGGACGCGGTGGCGCTCACCGCGAACCTCGCGTGGCGCGGCATCGGCGGCGGTTTTCCGCTCAAGGACAACTGACCCCGTGCGCGTGGTCGCGGTGCCGGGCACGTTGTGCAGCCCGCGGATCTACGCACCGCTGGCGGCCGCGCTGCCCGACGGGCTGGACGCGGTCGACTGGATGACCGCACCGGGCCCGTGGCGGATCGAGGACATCGCGGCGCGAGTCGCCGACCGGATCGGCCAGCACGGCGGCCCGGTCACCCTCGTCGGGCACTCCACCGGCGGCTGCGTCGCGGCGATGGTCGCGGCCACCCGGCCGGACCTGGTGTCCGCACTGCTGCTCGCGAACACCGGCGCACACATGCGCGGCCATGGCGACGTCGACCGAATCCTCGCCACGATCGCCGCCGAATGGGGTCCCGACCTGCACGCGGCCGTCCTTGACCGGTCCTTCGCCACCCCGTTGCCACCGGATCTGCGCGCCGCACTGCTCGGCTACGCCGCCCGCGTCCCAGCCGAAGCCGCGCTGGAGGTCCTGACGAGCCAACGGGATCTGGACCTCACGCCACGGCTGGCGGCGATCCGCTGCCCGGTCACGGTGCTGCACGGAATCCACGACCGCGCCCGCACGCTCGCGGACGCCCAGCACCTCGTCGATCACCTGCCCGGCAGCGAACTCGTCACCGTCGAGACCGGGCACTCGCCGATCTGGGAAGACGTCCCGGCCACCGTCGCCGCGCTCGGACGGCTTCGCTAGCTCATTCGCGCGGTTTTCGCTGGCGTGGCACCGATCTCGCCGCTCCCGGAAGTTCGACCAGCAGTTGCTCGACGTGGACGCTGTCCGGTGGCGCGCTGTGCGGATCGGTCAGCCAGGTCTCCGATTTTCCTCGCCGGGACGGTGGTTCGCCGTCCGGCAGCAAGGCGGCGTAGCAACCGTAGTCGATGGCGAACCCGTCGTAGCGCGTTCCCGGCCGCTTTCGGTTGACGATGCCGCGCCGCACCAGGTGCACGAGCCGGGCGTCGTGCAGATCGCGCATGGTCCCGTCGTGTGCGCCGCTGGCGTGATCGAGCAGGAAAGTACGCGAGCGGCGTCGGCCCACAACCTCGTCCACCAGCCAGCGAAGCGTCGTCAAGGCCGGTTCGTTCCCGGCGATCGCGGCGTATTTGTCGCGCAGATACCAATCTTGCGCGGCCTGCCGGACGTGCCGGATCCCGATCGTCGCCGTATTCGCGTGCTGCGCGGCCAACGCGGCGATGTTGATCGCGTCGCGGGGCACGCCCTCGGCCGCGCGCACGAGTTCGGGAAACGCTGTGCGGCTGAACGCCGTCGCCACGAATTCCGCGGCGTCGTCGGTCACCGGCATCCGCGGTCGTACGTGATTGAGGAAGAGCTCAGCGAAAAACTGTCTCGACTGGATTCCGCCGTGGTCGAACAGGAGCACGTCGTCGAAGCTGACCGCGGAGGCCGCGTCCGCACCGACCTCGATGCCGACGTAATCGCCGTCGCAGCCCGGTTCGCGGAACCGGGACCGGCGTTCGATCGCCGCGATCTTGACCGTCGTCCCGCGCGTCGGCAGCACGCTCCGACGCAGCAGGTCCGCCAGCAACGGTTGCAGGTCAAGGGGAATCGAACTCCACTCGTCCAGCAGCAGCCACAGCCGGGCCGGCGCCAACGCGGCCGTGACCCGCGCCAGCGCCCGGCTGAGCGGCCCGAAAATGACCTGATGATGCTCGGTTCCGGTGCGCCGCAAGCGATCCGAAGCCGTCACCGAGCGCCGATCGCGGCCCGACATCGTCACCTGACCACGCGGACCGTCCGGTCCCCAGGACGCCGACGCCCCGGCGCTGGTCGCCTGCTCCGCGGACCCTCCGACGGTCGTCTCCCGCTCCACGTTGCCGACGACCTCGACCGTCGTCGCCGCCTCGGTCAGCTCGTCGAGGCCCTGCAGCAAGCCTCCTTGATCGGACACCCGCGTCTCGATCGCCGTGGTCAGCAGCTGTTCGTGCACCGCTTCCAGCGTGTCGACCAGCAGCTGAGTGCCCCGGAGCGACACCGGCAGCTGCTGATTCGCGTAGAGACCGCTGGTGGAGCCGATCGTGCGCAAATCCAGGTACACAGCGACGTCGTGGGTCTCTTCGACCAGATCGGCCAGGTACAGCAAGGCGTGCGTTTTCCCGGTGCCGCGGCGGCCGTAAAGGATCTGGTGGTCGGCGGAATGCAGCATCGCCGAAAACGACCCGGCCACCACGAAGGTTTTGGCCAGCGTGTGCCGGTCCACGCTCTCCGCTCGCCGGGAAATCGCCATCAGGCTCCGGTTGACGTGCGCGCTCAGCGGCTGCCCCATACCTGTCCTGTCTGTCGGCGACATCCCAGCCACCCAGCGTGACAGCGCCGGGCAGCCGGGAACAGCCGACAGTCAGGTACCAAGGAGACAGGGGCGAACGCGCACGGTTACCGGGGTGCTGGGTGTCGTGAGTGTTTGTCCCGGTTAGAACAGGGACAAACACTCACGACACCCGCAGCAACGCCCCGATCCGGTTCGCGACCTCGCCCGCCCGCTCCTGCGGCAACATGTGCCCCGCACCGGGAAACCGGACGAACTCCGCGTCCGGCAGCTCGTCCGCGATCACTTTCGCGTGCGCCAGCGGGCAAAGCCGGTCCCGCTCCCCCGCCAGCACCACGGACGGGGTACCGCGCAAGGTCGCCAGCGCGACGCGGCGGTCGTGCGTCGAAATCGCGTCCTGGAACGCGCCGAGACTCGCCGGATGCGCGCACAACAGCTGATCCGTGACCAGCCGAAGGTCCGCGCGGCGCGGGTGCTCGCCGAAAACGAGGAACCGCGCACCCGAACGCACCATCGCCGGGCTCAACGGCAGCCGCTCGCCCTTGCGGTGCGACAACGCTTTCGCCAGCCTGCGCTCGAACCGCGCGGAGAACTGGCCCGCCATTCCGGGCAGCCCCAACGTGATCCGGTCCATCTGCCCCGAGGACGTCGCCACGAACGCCGCGCCGACCACCCGGTCTCCGACCAGTTCCGGATGCCGTTCGGCCAGCGCCATCATGGTCATGCCGCCCATCGAATGCCCGGCGAGCACCAGCGGACCCGACGGCACGCGCGCGGCGATCAGCTCGGCCAGATCGTCGGCCAGCCGCGGAATCGTCCCGGTTTCCCTGGTCGCGGGCGCGGAACCGCCGTGGCCGCGCAGGTCGTAGCGCAGTGTCCGGACGCCAGGGCCGAGGTGGTCCATGACACCGTCCCACGTGCGGTGGTCCTGCGTCCAGCCGTGCACCAGAACCAGCGTCACCGCGGCGTCGGCCGGGCCGTTCAGTTCGACGTGCAGCGCGCAGCCGTCGCTGGTCACGAAACGGTGTTCACGAGCCGGATCGCGCAGCCGCTCGACGGTGGTCATTTCGCCTCCGCGGGAAAAAGCACGTCGGCGGTGGTCATTTCGCCTCCGCGGGAAAAAGTACGTCGGCGGTGGTCATTTGCCCTCCGGCAACAGGAAAGACTTGCGCCAGAACGGTTTCCCCGGCAACCCGACCAGGCCGGACTCCTGGAGGAACGGCATGATCTTCTCCCCGGCCCACGCGATCGTCGCGCGCCAGTGCGGGTTGTTCAGCGCCGTCTCGACGCCCTCGCGCGGCCGGATCCCGACCGCCTTGTAGACGTTCGGGTTGATGAACGCCCGCGTCACGAAGTACGAGATCAGCGCGATGCTGAACTGCTGGTAGGCAACCTCCGCGCGGCCGAGTTTCGCCATCCCACGGGTGACCTCCTCGCGGGCGAAGGTGACGTGCCGTGCCTCCTCCAGCACGTGGATCCGGTTCACCATCCGGACCAGCGGCTGGATCTCCTCGTCGTTCATCTGCTCGCGCTGCAGCCGGTCGAGCACCTCCTCGGCGACCAGGATCGCGCCGTAGCGCGCCGGGCCGTAGGAAATGGTCGGCATCAGCTTCGCGAACTGCCGCAGCACCGGCACCGGACCGTAGGTCGGGCAGCCGATCCGCGCGGACATCCGGGCGAACATCGTGGAGTGCCTGCACTCGTCGGCGATCTCGGTGAGCGCGAACTGCGCGTGCGCCGTCGTCGGATCCTGTTCGTAGACCTCCTTGAGCAGCATCTGCATCAGAAGGATCTCGAACCACAGCCCGGTGGTCGCGATGCTGGCCATCTCGTGCTTGCCCAGCTCGATCCGCTGCTCCGGACTCAGCCGGTCCCACAGCGGAGTGCCGTAGAGCGACGAGCGCTCCGGCAGGATGTACCGCTTGCCCTCGACCAAAGGCGCGTCCCAGTCGATGTCGACGTCCGGGTCGTAGAACTTGTTCGCCGCCGACTTCAGCAACCGCTGTGCCGTCGCCTCCCGGTCGGTCACCTTGAGCGTCCGCGTCATCATCAGCCCCTTCCAGCGCCTGACTCGCCGTTGAATCGAGAAGCCGCGTCCCGCCTGCTCCACAGAACATGTAACCCGTGGTAACAGTTACCTCTGGTAGCATGACCGCCGTGATCGAACGTGTCAAGCGCTCCAGCAAGCAGTCCGGCAAGCAGGCAGCGGACACCGAAACGAGCACCGGGGACGCGCGCCGCGATCGCTGGCGTAAGCACCGCATCGCCCGTCGCGCGGAGTTCGTCGAAGCGGCTCTGCGCGCGCTCGACGCGCACGGTCCAGACCTCGGCATGGAGGACGTCGCTGCCGAAGCGGGCGTCACGAAACCCGTGCTGTACCGGCATTTCGAGGACAAGGCCGACCTGTACGTCGCACTCGGCCAGCGCGGCACGGAGATCCTTTTCGAACGGCTGATCCCGGCGATCAACGCCGAACTCGCGCCGGTGCCGCGGATCCGGATGGCGCTGGACGCGTTCTTCGGCGTCATCGAAGAACACCCGAACCTGTACCGCTTGCTGGCACACGGCGGGCTGCCGGGCAAAACCACCGATTCGGACGTCGTCGCGGAGGACAAGGAGGTCATCGCCACCGCGCTGACCGCGCTCCTCGGCGACTACATGCGGATGTTCAACATGGACTCCGGCGCGGCCGAACCGTGGGCGCACGGGATCGTCGGCATGGTCCAGAGCACCGGCGAATGGTGGCTGGACCGGCGCTCGATGGGCCGCGATTCGGTGGTCGAGTACCTCACCCAGATCATCTGGGCGGCGATCGACGGGCTCACCCGCCAGCAAGGCGTGGTGATCGACCCGAACCTGCCGCTCGAGGAGAACAAGGTCGTCCAGCTCGGACGGACCGAAGAAGACACCAACAGCGACGCAGGCTGACGAGAGGACCCCGGATGAGTGACGAAGACGGCTACACGGGCGCGGCGACGCTGGTCGTCGACGGCGCGGAAATCGCCGCGGACGTCGATCTGCGCGGCTATTTCCAGCCGATCGACGGTTACTACCACTGGTACGGCCGCGTCGCCGCGAACCCGAAGCTGGCCGAAGCGGTCGGCGGGCGCAAGAAGGCGTGCGAGGTGCGGGTCGGCGAGCACACCGCCGAGGGCGAGCTGTCCGATCCGGACCCGTGGGGCCGCTACCGGCTCACCGGAACGTCCACGCCGCCGTTCTCGGTCCCGAAAACCCTGGCCGAGGTCGAAGAAGCCACTGCCTGACCGGACCCCGGAAAGCTGTGAAGGGCCCCTTGAAGGAATCTGATTCCTTCAAGGGGCCCTTCACGGACTTTGCAGCTCGGCCGGATCAGTCGCCGACGCCGAACCCGACCTTGCGGACGTCGGACGGGGCGATCTCGACGTACGCGATGCGGTCGGACGGGACCAGGTACTTGCGGCCCTTCTCGTCGTTGAGGCGGAAGAGCCCGTCACCGGCCGTCAGCGCCTCGGCGACCAGTTTCTCCACCTCTTCGGGAGTCTGGCCACTGGACACCACCAGCTCGCGCGGCGTGTCCTTGATGCCGATCTTGACCTCCACGTGGGACCTCCGCTGGAAACTCGTTGTGACTACGCCCGGCAAGGCTAACCGAAGCGGGCCGACGCGGTGGCGTGCGACCAGAAGGTGACTCGCGACCACTCGCTCAGCCCAGCCCCAGCGCCTGCATGCGCTTGGTGTGCCCTTGCTGCAACCGGCGGAACAACGCGCCGATTCCCGCGAGATCGCCGGACCCGGCGACGATCAGTTCGGCCAGGCCGTCGCGTTCGGCCACCACGTACTGTGCCTGGGTGAGCGCCTCGCCGAGCAGCCGGCGGCCCCACAGCGCGAGCTTGTCGCGGGCCTTCGGATCGGCTTTGATCCCGGCCGCGACTTCGCGTTCGGCGAACGCCGAATGCCCGGTGTCGGCGAGCACGGTCAGCACCAGGTCCTTGGTCTCCGGGTCGAGCCAGTTGGCGATCTCGCGGTACAGATCGGCCGCGAGCCCGTCCCCGACATATGCCTTGACCAGCGATTCCAGCCACGACTTCGGCCGGGTGGAGCCGTGCCAGGCGTCCACCTGCGACACGAACGGAGCCATCGCGTCCTCGACCGCGACGCCGTTCGCGGCCAGGTGCTTCGAGAGCAGATCGAGGTGCCCGATCTCAGCGGACGCCATCGAGGCGAGCGCGGCGCGGCCGGCGAGCGTCGGCGCGCTGCGGGCGTCCTCGGCCATCCGGTCGAACGCGGACAGCTCCAGGTAGGCGATCACGCCGAGCAGGTCGACGACGCCTTCGCTGATCGCGGATGAAGAGGAGGCGGGCGCTGCGGTCTCTGCTGGCCTGGCTTCGGCGGGGTCGGTCACGGCGACGAGGGTATCGCCGAACCGCAGGCCCGCGCCGTGAAGAGACCGATCCCACGCCGCGCGGCCGCTCCCGGTATTCCCCGGAAAACACCTGACCAGGTACAGTGGGGTCGGATAAACAGAAGCTTCGCCGCGCCGGACCGCCTTTTTTCGAGGGACCCAGGAGCGGCGGGAACCAGGCGAACGGCCGGTGCCACCAGGGCGGCCGGGGTTCGCCGCAAGTGTGCGTGCACGCCTCCCAGCGGCATTCCCGGGAGGGCGGCTCCGGCGCCACAGGCCTCCGCAGACGAGGTCGCGGCGTGAGTCAGGCCCCCGGTCGAGTGTCGAGTGACAACCGGCCTGTGCGCGCTGGTCACGAGAGAGGCGATCACCCTGACCGCAGAACAGTCCACAACCGAACAGACCGAAATCGTGCAGGCCACCGCCGCCGTCGCTCTTGAGCACAGCGAAAACGGACCGGCCGCACTGGACACGTCGCACCCGCTTCAGGCCGGTGCCCCGGTGACCGAAGAGGCGCCGACGTTCGAGTCCTTCGGTGTGAAGCCGGAAATCGTCAAAGCGCTCGCCGAAGCGGGCATCGAGCACACGTTCGCCATCCAGGCGCTCACCCTGCCGCTGGCCATGGCCGGCGACGACCTCATCGGTCAGGCCCGCACCGGCATGGGCAAGACGCTCGGCTTCGGCGTCCCGCTGCTGCACCGCGTGCAGGTGCCCGGCGACGGCACCCCGCAGGTGCTGGTCGTGGTGCCCACGCGCGAGCTGTGCATCCAGGTCGCGAACGACCTGAAGGGCGCCGGGAAGCACCTCGGCATCCGCACGCTGGCGATCTACGGCGGGCGGCCGTACGAGCCGCAGATCGAGGCGCTGCGCAAGGGCGTCGACGTCGTCATCGGCACGCCGGGCCGTCTCCTCGACCTGGCCGAGCAGCAGCACCTGGTGCTGGGCAAGATCCGCGGGCTCGTCCTCGACGAGGCCGACGAGATGCTGGACCTCGGCTTCCTGCCGGACATCGAGCGGATCCTGCGGATGGTGCCGGACGAGCGGCAGACGATGCTGTTCTCCGCGACGATGCCGGGCCCGATCATCACGCTCGCGCGGACGTTCCTGAACCAGCCCACGCACATCCGCGCCGAGGAGAACGACGCGGGCGCGATCCACGAGCGCACGGCGCAGTTCGTCTACCGGGCGCACTCGATGGACAAGACGGAGCTGATCGCGCGGGCGCTGCAGGCCGAGGACCGCGGGCTCACGATGATCTTCAGCCGCACCAAGCGCACCGCCCAGAAGATCGCCGACGACCTGGTGGAACGCGGTTTTGCCGCGGCCGCGGTGCACGGCGACCTCGGTCAGGGCGCGCGTGAGCAGGCGCTGCGCGCGTTCCGCTCGGGCAAGGTCGACGTCCTGGTAGCCACGGACGTCGCGGCGCGCGGCATCGACATCGACGACGTCACGCACGTGATCAACTACCAGTGCCCGGAGGACGAGAAGACCTACGTGCACCGCATCGGCCGCACCGGCCGCGCGGGCCGCACGGGTGTCGCGGTCACTCTCGTCGACTGGGACGAAGAACCGCGCTGGAAGCTGATCTCGGACACGCTGAACCTCGACCTGGCGGAGCCGGTGGAGACGTACTCGTCGTCCCCGCACCTGTACAGCGACCTGGGCATTCCGGAGGGCACGAAGGGCCGCCTGCCGCTGTCGAAGCGCACGCGAGCCGGCCTGTCCGCCGAGAAGGAAGAGGACCTGGGCGGCAAACGCCGCGGCCGCCGCGGTTCTTCCGGGCCTTCCTCGCCTGCTTCGGAAGAGGAAGCCCCGCGCAAGCGCAACCGCGCCCCGCGCAAGCGGACCCGCGGCGGTGCCCGCTCCGAAGCCGCTGACGTCGGTTCGGCTGCCGCGGACCAGCAGGAAGACCGCCCCCGGACCCGCCGCCGCACCCGCTCGGGAGCCGACGCGACCGGCCCGGCGACCTCCGCAGGCAACGCCACCCCCGCGACGACGTCCGACTCCGGAGAGACCGGAGACCGCCCGGCACGCCGCCGCCGTCGCCGCCGCCCGTCCGCATCTGATACACCTGCGTCGGCAGACTGAGCGACACACCGGGAGTCAGTTACGTGAACGACCACGGGAACGGCACCGACGAAACGCCCCCCGAACCCGGATCGAACGTAGCGGGCACTCCCGCGAATCCCGACGAACGCCCCCGGCCGGATATTCCGGCCGGGGAGCGTGTCTCGGACGAGGGTGCTGCGGGGGTTGAACCGCGCGAGTCACCTTCCGCTGACCGGCGCACGGTCCCGCCGTCCGCGGACTCCACTGCAGCGGCCCTTGGCTCTGCCGGAACCACTCCGGGCCTGCAGGCCGCAGATTCGGCCGCGCCAGCCGACGAAGAATCTTCCGCTGAGCCCCACCGGCCCACCTCTGCCGGAACTGCTCCGGACTCGCAGACCGCAGACCCCGCCGCAGCAGCTGCCGAAGAATCTCCCGCCGAGCCCCACCGGCCCACCTCTGCCGGAACTGCTCCGGACTCGCAGACCGCAGACTCCGTCGCGCCAGCCGACGAAGAATCTCCCGCCGAGCACCACCTGCCCACCTCCTCCGACTCCGCCCGAACCGCTCCGGACCCACAGACCGCAGACCCCGTCGCGCCAGCCGACGAAGAAGGTTCCGAGCCCCGCAGAGCCTCCGCGGGATCGACCGCAGCAGCCCTCGGTTCTGCCGGAAGCACGCCCGCCGCTCCGGGTCCGCAGGCCGGAAACCCGGCCGCGCCAGCCGCGGACAGAGCTTCCGCCGCAGGCGCCCACGCCGCGATCCCACCGGTTACCCCCGAGGAACAAACCGGCCCGATCGCGCGCGTCACCGATGAACCCGCCGGGGTCAGCAGCACCCCCGCCCAGCCCTACGGTTCCGAAAACCTCCTCCCCCGTCCGCCCGTCGCCGCGGATTCCCTTGCACCGCCGGGGAAAGCCCGTCGCTCGCCGTGGAACCGGGGGCGGGATCGGCTGATCGCGGGGGCGATCGTCGTCGTGGTCGCGGTGGTCGCCGCGATCGTCGCCGTGAACAGCGACAATCTGCACACCAGCCGCGCGCTGGCGGATCCGCCGCACGCCCTCCCCACGCCGCCGACCTCCGTGCCCGGGTCGATGACGCAGCTGTGGCAGGCCCCGAGTTCCGCGACGCCGATCCCGATCGGGCAGGCCGACACCGTCACCACCGCGGACGGCAGCGAGGTCGCCGGCCGCGATCCGCTCACCGGGCAGATCCGCTGGCACTACACCCGCGAAAACCTGCAACTGTGCACTGTGGACACTGCATGGGGCCGGGTGAACGCGGTGTACCACAAGACCATGGGCTGCAGCGAGGTCACTCAGCTCGACCCCGCCACCGGCCGCATCACCGCTCAGCGCAACGGCGACGCCGAACTGGGCACCCGTCTGGTCAACGACGGCAGCCACGTCACGACGACCGGCAAACATCTCCTCGACACGTGGCGCGACGACCTCGTGAAGAGCATGGAGTACGGCAAAGTCCCGTTCCTGCAAAACGCGAACAAGCAACCCCGCCCCGACTGCACCTACGGAACGGTAGCAGCGGCCGCCGACAAAATCGGCGTGATCGAACGTTGCCCCGGCGACCGCACGGACCGCCTGACCGTCTACAAGGCAACCGCCGAGCACGAGGACGAACCGAAGGTCACCTACACCGCCCTGCTGGCCGGCAAGCGGGCCCGCGTCATCGCGATGTCAGGCGACCTCACCGGCGTGCTGCTGCCAGACCAGAAACTCTACGTCGTCTACGGCGCGGACGGTTCGCAAAAAGCCGCCTACCCCATGGACCTTCCCGCTGCGGACACCGCGAACGATCCAGTCGGCGGCACCGAGGCCACAACCCGCACCGCCGCGGGGATCTACTGGTACAGCGGCTCCAAAACCGTTGCCCTGTCCCGAGACGACCTGTCTCCGCGCTGGACCCTGGACGGCACGCTCGGCCCAGGAATCACCTTCGCGACCCAGTTGGTAGTGCCCATCCGCGGCGGCCTGGCGGTACTGAACGAAATGAACGGCGCAACGCTGCGCACAGTCGGCATCGACCGCGGTGCCTACACCGGCCCCGTCCGCCTCACCGCGCTAGGCCCGGTACTGCTGGAACAACGCGGCCCGACCCTAGCCGCCCTGCGCTGACAGTCCTCAGAACCACCACAACAGGCTGAACGCCACGCCCGCGACGACCAGCACCCCAACCCCCGCACCGACTGCCGCTTTCCCGACGCGGCGGTCGGCAACCCGTTGCAGCACTAGCGCGATCACCGCGGCGACGGAATGCCCGACCAGTTTGAGCGGGCCCGGCCCGGATGCACCGTTGACGAGGCACAACACGCCCACCACGAGCATCCCGACGGCCAGGACTGCCAGTCCNCCAGTCCCGCGGCGACCGACCCGGTGAACCCGCGCCACCACCGCCCACGGGGCTTCCGCCTGGCTGACGATTCATGACGCTCTGGCACCGCTTGACCTGATGCTTCATCACCGTCGGCCGCGCTGTCCGGCAGGACCGAATCATGGATAACCGCATCCTCGCCAGGTGCGAGACCAGCAGCGGCGGTTGAGTCATGGACGACCTCGACCGCGGCGCTGTCGTCCGTCGCTGAACTCGCCGAGGCCATCGCAGTGCGCTTCGCCGCAAGACCAGTCAGGGCACAATCCTCCGCCGCGACCTCACTGCTCAATGCCGCACCATCGCGTCCATCGTGCGACGTCGCCACACTGCGCACNCCGATCCCCCGCTGCGGCACCACTGCCCAATGCCGCACCATCGCGTCCATCGTGCGACGTCGCCACACTGCGCACGTTCCGATCCCCCGCTGCGGCACCACTGCCCAATGCCGCACCATCGCGTCCACCGTGCGACGCCGCAGCACCACGCACCTTCCGAT
>NZ_LWSF01000013.1:0-50900 GCF_001651785.1 Amycolatopsis sp. M39 | reverse complement strand
CACCTTCCGATCCCCCACCGCGCCACCACTGCCCAATGCCACACCATCGCGTCCACCGTGCGACGCCGCAGCACCACGCACCTTCCGATCCCCCACCGCGCCACCACTGCCCAATGCCACACCATCGNGCACCTTCCGATCCCCCACCGCGCCACCACTGCCCAATGCCACACCATCACCCCCACCATGCGACGCCGCAGCACCACGCACGTCCCGGTCCCCCACCGCATCGACAGCGCGAGAACTGGCGTCCTTGGCACGACGGCCGTCGCGAACCCCGCCAGGTTCCGCAGGAAAATTCGTCGCCACAGCGGCAGAATCCTTCCTCGCTACGCCGTGCGTACCCGACCCGTCACCAGCAACTCCACGCCCCCGCGCACCAGCTGGCCCACCACGGGCCGTTTCCTCAATGTCCGGTGACGCCACGATCCTCGGGTCCAATCCACATCTCGGGAAATCCCCTACGGCGCAAGCAAATCCCATGGTTGCGCGGCAGGAGCTGTCTGCTGTCCCGCCACGCAGCTCGGGCGGAAGTCGCACCATGCGCAGCGGCGGTCGGGGCGGGCGGGGAACAACGTGTCTCCGTCGCCGCCCGCGTCAAGGGTATCTGCTGCCAACCGCACATCGCCCGCGGTCTGCTCGGCGCGTTCCAGGTGCCGCTTCAAGGTTTCCGGGGTGTGTTCCGCCGCGGCGATCGTGCCGGACGGCAAATGGTGCAGCTCGACCTTCGTGCACGGCATGCGCAAGGTGCGCCTGGCCGCCACGGCGTACATCGCCAGCGCTTGCGACGCGCGGGCCTCATGGTCGTCCGGGGCTCGGCGGCCGGTTTTGTAGTCCACGATCACCAGTTCGCCGCCGCGCTGGTCAATGCGGTCGGCTCGGCCTTCGATGATCATCGTCGGGCGGCCGCCGGTCGTGCTGACCGGGGCGGAAACCCAGCGTTCCAGGCCGACCGGGTCGTCGCTGACGTCGTTGTCCGCTACGTACTCCGCGACCCAGCCTTTCGCGCGCGCACGGTAGCGCGCGGCCTGGTCGTCGTCGGCGAAACCGGCGTCCTTCCAGTGCTCGGACACCAGCGCGATCCCGCGCTGCGGCGTCCGTTTCGCCACCGGCAGGTCGAAAAGCGCCCGCAAGGCGTTGTGCACCACCGCGCCCAGCGTGCTGTGCGCCCACGGCCCGGTGCGCTTCGGCGTCGGCCTGTCGAGATAAGCCAGCCGGTACCGGCGCGGGCAATCGTCAAAGGTGCTCAGCCGCGCCGGCGACACCTTGGTGAGCCGCTGCGGTTGCTCGACGCCGAAGTCGAACCCCATCTGTTCTTTCACGCCGCCCCCTTCCATCGACGCCCACGCTACGCACCCCCACCGACACTTTCCGGCGTGGGCTAGCCGCCCGCGATGAAGCCCTGCACCGAATTCGCGACCAGTTCGACCGCGATCGCGGCGAGCAGCAGGCCGGCGATCTTCGCCAGGAGCGTGATGCCGCTTTCCTTGATCAGCCGGATGACCACCCCGGAGAAGCGCATGCAGGTGTACAGCACGAAATGCACGGTCAGAATCGCCAGTGCCAGCGCGATGTACGCGCCCACCCGGCCGTCGGCCTGCCGGACGAACACGATGGTCGCCGCGATCGCGCCGGGACCGGCCAGCAGGGGCGTGCCGAGCGGAACGAGGGCGACGTTGACGTCCTCGGCCGCCTCGGGCTCGTTGCTGCCCGCGTTGCCGGTGAGCAACTGCAGCGCGATCAGCAACAGCAGCAAGCCGCCCGCACCCTGCAGCGCCGGGATGCCGATGCCCAGATACGCCAGGATCGCCTGCCCGGCCACCGCGAACAGCGAGATGACCAGCAGCGACACCAGCACCGCCTGCCGGGCCGCTTTCACCCGCGTCGCCATCGGTTTGCGGCCGACCAGGCTCAGGAACACCGGCACCGTGCCCGGCGGGTCCATGATCACGACGAGGGTGATCGTCGCGCTCATGAAGAGCTTCGCGTCGAAGAAATCCGAGACGGCCATCTCAGCCCTTCACCACTGAGAAGCCGGTCGCCCGCCCCACCAATTCCTCCAGCTGGTCCGGTTCGGTCGTTTCCTGGCCGAGCCCGATGGTCTTGTTCGTGCCGTGGTAGTCGCTGGACCCGGTGCGGACCAGGCCCAGCTCGTCGGCCAGTTCGCGGGTGCGCGCCCGGGTGGCCCGATCGTGGTTGGGATGGTTGACCTCGACGCCGGTCAGCCCGCGCGCCGCCAGGTCACGCAGGGTGTCCTCGCTGATCGTCGCGCCGCGGCTGAACGCGAAGGGGTGCGCGATCACGGTAACCCCGCCGGCCGCGGTGACCATGTCGATCGCTTCCTCGACCGGAGTGTCGCGGCGCGCGACGTAGTAGCCGCGGCGGCTGTGCAGATAGTCGCTGAACGCCTCGTCCACGGAGCTGACCAGCCCGGCGCGGACGAGCGCCTGCGCGAGGTGCGGCCGCCCCGCGGGCGAGTCCTCCGGCAGCAGGCTCAGGATTTCGTCGGCGTCGACCGGGAGGCCGTCGGCGGCCATCCGCTCGGCCATCCGCCGCAACCGGCCGCGCCGTTCGATCCGCAGCCGCGTCTGTTCCGCGACGATCGCGGGCGCGGCCGGGTCGAAGAGATACGCGAGCAGGTGCACGCTGATTTCGTAGCCGGTGTCCGGGTCGATCGAGACCGTCGACAGTTCCGCGCCGGGCACCAGTGTCAGGCCGGCGGGCAGGGCCGCGGCGGCCGGTTCCCAACCCGCGGTGGTGTCGTGGTCGGTGATCGCGACGACGTCGAGACCGGCACGCGCGGCGGCTCCGACGAGCTCGGCAGGGCTGTCGGTACCGTCGGAGGCCGTGGAGTGGGCGTGCAGGTCGATGCGCATCGGACCCATTCTCGACGATGCGCTGCGTCACCTCGGCACCGGGACCAGGGCCGACGGGCACCGAGGTCAGCCGACCGGCTTCTTGCCCCGCGCCGCGCGCTGCGCCTTGATCATCGAGAACCGTTCGGCCTGCTTCTGCTTGTCGCCGAACACGAGCTCGGAGATCGTGTCGTAGAACTCCTCGGGCCGCGGCAGGTAGTCGATCCGGTTCAGCGCCTGGATCTGCCCCGCCGATTCGACGACCATCGTGCCGTAGCCCAGCATCCGGCCCCAGGCCGAACGCTGGTAGGTGAGGTCGGTGACCTTGCTGATCGGCATCATCAGCACCTTGGTGGTGAAGACGCCGGTGGTCATCACGAACCGTTTGTCGGTGACGACCAGCCGCTCGACCCACCATTCGATGATCACGTAGGCGAACCGCAGCACCACCGCCAGCGCGACGTACCAGAGGATGTTCTGCACCACCCACAGCGAGGGCGGCAGCAGATACGAGACCAGCACGCACACGATCAGCAGCGCGGCTGCCTCGAACGTGTCCCAGAGGAGCACCGCCCAGTGGCGGCGGATCCGGATGACCCGCCGCTCGGTGTCGAGGAGGTACTCGTCAGGGTCGCGTGGCGCGAACATGGTTCGAGGGTATCCCCTGTCGTCAGTGGAAGATGTTGCTGACGAACGTGATCACCGATTCGGCCGAGCTGCGGAGGAAGTCCACGATGTTGCTGACAAGACCAGCAGCATGGCCCGGCTGAGCGATCACGAAGAACAGCACCAACGCGATACCCACGAGTCCCGCAAGCTTCTTCGCGTTCACAGCGATCAATCCCGTCTCTTCCATGACACCCGGAAAACTGACTTTCTACGTTGTACCGCACTGACCACTCACGCGGGAGGAAAGTCCCGCGCATGGGTCAGCCAGGCGCTCGAAGTGTACCGTACGGCTACTCTCCGTGTACAGGTTCCCGGACGCTAGGGGGCCTGGCCGGGGTCGGCTACCGTCGCGGCATGGACGGCCTCGAGCGCTGCGTCGGCGGCATTGTGTTCGACGACCAGGGCAGACTCCTGCTCATCCGGCGCGCGAACGAGCCGGGGAAAGGCCAGTGGTCGCTGCCCGGCGGGCGGGTGGAACCGGGCGAAACGGACTACCAAGCAGTGGTCCGGGAGCTCCGCGAGGAGACCGGACTCGACGTGAGACCGCACACACTGGCCGGTTCGGTCGTCCGCGGCCGCTACGACATCCACGACTACGAATGCACGTGGACCGGCGGAATCCTCACCGCGGGCGACGACGCCACCGACGCACTGTGGGTCAACTCGGCCGAACTGGTCAATTTGGACGAAGCGGGCCACCTGGTGGACCAGCTCCTCGTGACCCTGAGTGACTGGAATGAGTTGCCCACCGCGTAATCCGGAGCGGCTATTTCCGCATTGCCGCCGGCCGCGTCCGCGATTCGGAACCGATTGCGGAGTTGCCGGAAAGTTTCCCCATCGTTCAAGCGTCCGCGATGAGCACGGAAAATGCGGGGAACGCGTATTCGATATCGCCGGACGCGCATCGGTCCGGCAGCGCGGGCGCGCGCGGGGCGGTGTGACTGATGGGGTGAGTGTGACACACGTTACTCAGGGTGCCGGGGCGTCGTGAGTGGCGATCCCCGGCGAGAACCGGGACGCCACTCACGAGACACCTTCACGCCAGCCAGGTCATCCGCTGCCCGTGCGGCGTCGTCCGGGCCAGCGCGCGGGCCTCGGGTTCCCCGTCCACCCAGCTCGTCAGCCCGAGCACCGCCATCGCGGGCTCACCGGGCACCGAGCCGTCCGCGGCCAGGTCGTCCCGGCCGGGCAGCACGGTCTCCAGCCCGGCCCGGTAGAACTCCTGGCTCACCCACCACACCGGCCGGGCCGAGGACAGCCGCGCCAGCTCGGCCACGAAATCCGCCCGCCGGTCCCCGAGATACGCCAGCGCGTGGCTCGTCAGGACGACCAGCGGCAGTTCCGCGGGCACCCGCGACGCCGCCGAGGCAAGGTCGTCCACCGCGTCCCCGGCGATCAGCTCCGGCGCGTGCTTCCGCTGTTCCGCGGCAGCAGTGCGCAACAGCCGGATCCGGTCGACCTGGTCGGCCCAGACGCACGCCTCCAGCCACGCCAGCTCGTCCTCGTCCGAGAGGTCCACGGGAGCCCGGTCCAGGCCCGCTCGGGCCGCCACAGCGACCTTCTTCGGCAGCTTGGGCAACTTCGCACCAGGCTCGACGTCGATCGCGCAGTGCAGTCCGACAGCGGCCTTCGCCGGACCTGCCGTGAGCTGTTCGCCGCCGTCGCATTGGTAGCGGTAGCCGAACCGGTCGAGCCCCAGCAGCAACCCCGCGCTGCAGCCGACCTCGAGCAGCGCGATCTTGCCGCCCGCTTCTTTCGCCGCCGCCGCGACCCCCGGGTACAGCAGCGCGGCGCGGCGCACCTCGTTCGTCTGCGTGTAGCGGGTCGAGATGATCTCGCGGGCCTGGTCCGCGCGCTCCAGCAGGAACGAGCGGAACAACGGCCACGTTTCGCTGTCCACACCGTCGAATCCGCCGACTGACGGGTAATACCGCGACAGCGGATGGATCGGGTCCGCTTGCACCAGCCGGTGCGCGGCGGCGAACAGCAACGTCCCGCGCGCTTCGCCGCCACGGGCGTCGGTCAGCAGCGCGGCGACGTCGTCGTCCTCGGCCGCGTTCGTGGCGAGGTGGTCGTACAGCGGCGAAACACCGCGCGCCTCCACCTCGGCGAACCTGCGCAATCGACGCTTGATCTCTTCCAGGGCGATGGCCACCCGTGCTCCTCTTCGCGGCGGATCGATCACTCGTGCGGCGTCGGACGGCCGGGCTGCTCCCCGCCGCGGGTGTCGCCGTAGGACCGCTTCGGCACCATCACTTTGCGCCGGAAAATGCACACGATGGTGCCGTCCTGTTTGTACCCGCGCGTCTCGACGTACACCACTCCCCGGTCGTCCTTGGACTTCGACGGGGTCTTGTCGAGCACCTCGGTCTCGCCGTAGATCGTGTCGCCGTGGAACGTCGGCTTCACGTGCTTGAGCGATTCGACCTCAAGGTTCGCGATGGCCTTTCCGGACACGTCGGGCACCGACATGCCGAGCAGCAGCGAGTAGATGTAGTTGCCGACCACGACGTTCTTGCCGAAATCGGTCGTCTCGCCCGCGTAGTGCGCGTCCAGGTGCAGGGGGTGGTGGTTCATCGTGATCAGGCAGAACAGATGGTCGTCGTATTCGGTGACGGTCTTGCCGGGCCAGTGCTGGTAGACCGCGCCGACCTCGAACTCCTCGTAGTACCGGCCGAATTGCACGCTTGCGCCTCCTGTCCGGGTAACACCTGCCGAACCAGGTGCGACACGTATCCGTGGTGAGGAGTACCCTCGACCATCGGTGATCGCGCGTCAACGCGACCCCTGCCACTTCGCACGCCCTGGCGTGCCCCGGCCGAAAGGAGGTGAGGAACCGCCCATGAGCAGTGGTGATAGTCCGCTCCCTAGTAGCCCGGCTGCCGCCCCGCCCCCGCCCTCAACGGTGCGGCTGCGCCGCGCAGCTTTGCCCTGTGTTCCCACCTCGCCGGCCAGCCCTTCTCGATCCTGCTAGGCCCGCGTCCGGGAACCCACGGTGCCGCCGGACGGACCCAGTCCGCCTGGCCGTCGTCTTCGTGTTCCACGACGTCTGCCCAGGAGAACCCATGCCTGCCATTCCCTCGCTCGGCGGCCTTCGCGGCCGCGGCAACAACCGGGCCAAGGCCAATCTCGACCGGCCGATCCCGGTGCCGCTGTCGGCGTATGTCGTCGATTGCGCGGTGTATGTCGACGGCAAGCGGCTGCCCGGGCGCTGGACGCACGCCGAAGCGATCCGCGAGGTGCGCAAGCGGCACACGGGTTTCGTCTGGATCGGGTTGCACGAGCCCGATTCCGACCAGATCCAGGGCATCGCGGACACCTTCGGCCTGCACGAGCTGGCCGTCGAGGACGCGCTGGAGGCGCATCAGCGGCCGAAGCTGGAGCGCTACGACGACACGCTGTTCCTGGTGCTGAAGACAGTCCGCTACGTCGAGCACCAGTCGCCGACCACGGCGAACGAGATCGTGGAAACCGGCGAGCTGATGGTGTTCCTCGGCCGCGATTTCGTGATCACCGTCCGGCACGGCAACCACTCCGGGCTCGCCCGGCTGCGCCGCGACCTCGACGACGATCCGGAGCGGCTCGCCCTCGGCGCGGCGGCGGTCGTGCACGCGATCTCCGACCACGTGGTCGACCACTACCTGGAGGTCACCAGCCGGATCGAGGCGGACATCGACGAGATCGAGGCGCAGGTGTTCGCGCCGCGCTCGTCGGTGAGCGCCGAGCAGATCTATCTGATGAAGCGGGAAGTGCTCGAACTGCGGCGCGCGGTGGTCCCGCTCGCCACGCCGGTGTCGCGGCTCGCCGAGGGCTACACGCGGCTGGTGCCGGACGAGGTCCGCTCGTATTTCCGCGACGTCGCCGACCACCTCGCCACCGTGTCCGAACGCGTAGCGGCGTTCGACGAACTGCTCAGCACCCTGGTCGACGCGACCGTCGCGAAGATCTCGCTGCAGCAGAACACCGACATGCGCAAGATCACCGCGTGGGCGGCGATCATCACGGTGCCCACGATGGTCGCGGGCATCTACGGCATGAACTTCGACTACATGCCCGAACTGCACTGGCAGTTCGGCTATCCGATCGTGGTCACGATCATTCTCGCGATCTGTCTGCTGCTGTACCGAATATTCCGGAAGAACGGCTGGCTGTAGCCGCCCTCGCGGTCCCCCTTTCTTCCCCCGGTTGCAGGAGGTTTGTCTCGCCATGTCCCGGTTGCTGTCCAACCTCAAGTTCTGGGCTCTCGCCCTCTGCCTCATCTGGATCGTCGGCATCGTCGCGATGATCGCGCTCAACCCCGGGTTCGCGCACGGCATGAAGTGACGCGGCATGCGCCGTAACCTTGGCGCATGCCGAAAGCGCTGGTGGTGGCCGACGAGGCCGACGAGCGGCTGTGGACCTCCGCGGTCCGCTCGCTGCGGGTCGACCTCGTCCTCGCCGCCGGCGATCTGCCGTTCGCGTATCTCGAGTTCCTCGCCGGCATGCTCGACGTGCCGTGCGTGTTCGTTCCGGGCAATCACGACCCGGACCTGAGCGGCTTCACCCGCTACGGCGGACTGTCCATGAAGGACGGTTTCCCGACCGAGTGGCCCGGCCCGGCAGGCGGAGTCAACGCCGACGGCCGGATCGTCGACGTCGCCGGGCTCCGCATCGCCGGGCTCGGCGGCTCGATCCGCTACCGCGACGGCCCGAATCAGTGGACGCAGCGGCAGCAGGCGCGCCGGGCCCGGCGGCTGGAGCGCCGGTTCCGGTGGCGGAAACGGCGCGACGGCAATGGGATCGACGTCCTGCTGACGCATTCGCCGCCGCGGCATCTCGGCGACCGCGAAGACCCGCCGCACCAAGGTTTCACCTGTCTGCACCGCACGATCGACACCCTGCGGCCGCAGTGGCTGCTGCACGGACACATCCACCCGAACGGCGAACCGGTGCCCGACCGCGTGGCGGGCCGTACCCGGATCCGCAATGTGGTGGGCTATCAGGTGATGGAGTTCCCGCGATGACCCGACCGACCGGTTTCCCGCGTGCCGACGCCGAAAGCGACTTCCTGCGAGCCCGCCGAAGGCAGGTGCTGTCACGGCTTTCCACGTGGCTGCGCCGCGAACCCGACGACGTCAATATCATGCTGCCCTTCCATGAAGTGGTGCAGGCACTCGGTTACGTCAGCGAGGCGCGGATCGGGACGCGAGTGATCACATTGGACTCGATCGTCGGCACTGTCGACCGAAGCCGCGATTTCGACCGCCGCTTCCGCCCGACGTCCGCCCGCGTCCGGCAACGCTGGGAACGGCTCGCGCTGGCCGCCCGCCGCGGCGAAGCGATTCCGCCGATCGAGGTGTACCGGATCGGCGAGCTGCACTTCATCATCGATGGCCACCACCGGGTTTCGGTCNCGGTCGCGCTGGCGCAGGGACTGTCCACAATAGAAGCTTCGGTGACGGTCGTGCGCACCAAGCTGGACCCGAGCGGCATCCGGTATCGCGGCGACCTGATCGTGAAGGACTACCGGCGGCTGTTCCTGGAGCGAGTCCCGCTGTCCGGGCACGCCCGCGCTTCGGTGCTGGTGACGGATCCGTGGAACTACGCCCAGCTCGGCGAGCACGTCGAAGCCTGGGGTTTCCGGCTCATGCAAGACGAAGGCCGGTTCACCGACCGCGCGACCGTCGCGCAACGCTGGTTCGACGAGGAGTTCACGCCCGTCGTGGCGATGCTGCGGCAAGCGGATCTGATCGGCGACCGCACCGAAGCCGAGGCGTACCTGTGGGTCGCGTGCGAGCGGTACCGGCTGATCCGGACGCACCGCTGGGACGAGGAGGTCATCGAGACACTGCGCTCCCAGCAGTGACTTGTCAGGCAGCCCCTGACGTGTCAGGCTGTTCCTGACACCGGGAGGTTGTGATGACTTCGTACTGCTCGTTCTGCCTCAAACCGGCCGGCGAGGTGGCCAAACTGATCGCCGGCTCCGGCGTCTACATCTGCGAGGGCTGCGTCGGATTGTGCGACCAGATCCTGGCCGGGAAACACGAGCCGGGGACGCCCGAGGTGACGCTGTGGGAGCGGAAATCGGATGAGGAGATCCTGGAGAGCATCCCGCGGATGGCGAAGGTCAGCGCGCAGACGGACGCGCGGATCCAGGAGCAGGTGGACCTGCTGCGGACACGCGGGGTGGCGTGGGCGCGGATCGGTGAGGCGCTCGGAGTGACGCGGCAGTCGGCCTGGGAGCGGTTTTCCGCCGAGCGGAAATGAGCAGGCCCCCTCCCGGGTGATGGAGGGGAGAGGGCCTCTGGTGCGGCTTGCTCAGTCGCTGGGAATGATGGCCCACAGGATCAGGTACGCGACGAACTGCGGCCCCGGCAGCAGGCACGACAGCAGCGCGAGCACCCGGACCTTGCCCGGCGTGGTCCCGAAGCGGCGGGCGAGCCCGGCACAGACGCCGCCGATCATGCGCCCCTCCCGCGGCCGGCTCAACCGGCGAGTGACAGGTGCGGTCATCGTGTTCCCCTCCCGTTTGGGTTCGTAGCTCCATGTCACCACGGCCGGCGCCGGGGCGCATCGCTCCGCGGGTCGATCTGGACCCCTAAGGGGTGGGGGCGGGGCACGGGGACCGAATCAGGGTCGTGGCGGGAACTCGCAGGTCAGCGCTCTTCTTCGGGCGGGACCAGCGGGCCGGGCGCGGAACCGACGCCCCCATGCCACGTTGGGTGCGTCAGACGCACCCAACGTGGCATGGGGATGTTCAGTAGCGGGGGTGCGCGAAGTTGTCCCTGTCCAGCGTTCGCTTCCCGCCGGTGCGAACGTCCGCGAGCGGAGAAAGCCACGCAGCCCGGTCGGCGCTGCGCACCGTCGCGGAGAGGCCGAACACAACAATCACGTTGGGGCGCAGCGGACGCCTCCGGGCGAAACCGCCCGGCATGGAATCCGGATACAGCCCTGTTCGCCGACCACAATCCGATCGCTCGCCACCGACGCACGGTCGGCCTGCCCGCCGACAGCAGCCGAACTTCCCCGTTTGTTCACCGCAATCGTCCGACCAGCGGTGATAACACAGCGAAGTGTGGGATTTCCCGGCGCGGGCTGGATTTTTCGCCACCCACGGTGATACTGCACCCCGTGCGTAACCCACTCGGAGTCCTCGCAGTCGGCTGTTCGGTGCTTCTCGCCGCGGTAGCCGGATGTTCCGCGGAGTCTGCCCCGACGACGCAGCAGGCGCAGTCCACGCCGGCGCCCTTGACCGCGATCGCGGCGCTCGGGGACTTCGCCACGCTCGACTACTGCAGTCTTCTCGACCCGAAGCGGCTCAAGAACACCACCGCCGACACACCCGATTCCTCGTTCACCGCTTGCCAGGCTGACTTCGTCCAGGCTGGGCGGCCCCGGACGGTCACCATCGGGCCACTCGCCGCCGATCGCGATCCCAATGTGCAGGCCTACGCGTACCCGGGCCAGGTGCCGGACGGGGTTTCCGTGCAGCAGGCCGGGTTCGTGCCCGAGCGGACGTGCGGGCGGGCCGTCACGTTCGCCGACGGGGTTCGGCTGGCCGTTTCGATCACGGACAAAGACGACCGCGGCAGTGCGGAGGATCGGTGCACCGCGGCGGACGACGTGGTCGGCGGGCTGCTCGACGCGGTGACCGGCAGTCGGGTGCGGCATCCGCAGTTGCCGGACCGCTCCTGGGGGCGGGTGGATTCCTGCGCGATTCTCAGCGCGGCCGGGGCTCGGGGCGGCGACGCGACGGCCGGGCTCGCCGGGCATTCCTGCATCCTCGACAAGGTGAGCCTGGAGTTCGCGGTGGTGCGGCAGGCGCCGGCGGGGCCGCCGGAAACCCTCGGCAACCGGACGGCGCGGGTCGCGACGGACGGGGCGTTTTGCCGGGTCCGGACGGTACAGCCCTCTCCAGCCACGCCGGGACGCGCGGAGCAGGCGACCGTGAGCGTGGTCGACACCAGCGGTGCGGGCGGGGAAGCGGCTTGCCCCGCCGCTCGCACCGCCGCTGCGACGATCTTTTCGCGGATCCCGTGAACGTCCGTGAAGGGCGCCTTGAGGGAATCTGATTCCGTCAAGGCGCCCTTCACGGACCGGCAGCTCAGTCGGAGTAGGTGAGGTTTCGGCCGTCCGACGGGTCGAAGAGCTTCACCTTGTCCGCGTCGAACCAGATTTGCAGGTCCTGGTTCTCCGCGGCCGCCGATTCGGCCGCCAGCCGGGCCACGATCAGCGATTCCGCGCCGGGAACGTCGGCCGAACCGCTGTCCGCGGCCAGTTCCGCCAGTTCGGCCGAGGTCGCGGCCTCGCCGTCCACGGTGAAGTGCGCGAACTTTTCCGAACCCATCGACTCCAGCACGTCCACGTGCGCGGTGAACGACGCGCCCTCCCGTCCCGGCTCGACGAGCGTGGCGTCCTCGAAGTGTTCCGGGCGAATGCCCATGATCACCTCGCGCGGGGCGTTCGCCGTCTCGGCCATCCGGCGGATCCGGTCGGTCAGCGGGGTGGTGCCCAGCGAACTGCGCAGCTCGCCGTTTTCGAGCGTCGCCGGGACGAAGTTCATCGACGGCGAGCCGATGAACCCGGCCACGAACAGGTTCGCCGGGTTGTCGTACAGGAACTGCGGCGAACCGATCTGCTGCACGTACCCGGCCCGCAGCACCACGACCCGGTCGCCGAGGGTCATCGCCTCGGTCTGGTCGTGCGTGACGTACAGCGTGGTCGTGCCGAGCTGCTTCTGGATCTTCGACACCGACGTCCGCATCTGGCCGCGCAGCTTGGCGTCCAAATTGGACAGCGGCTCGTCCATCAGGAACGCCTTGGGGTTGCGGACGATCGCCCGGCCCATCGCCACCCGCTGCCGCTGTCCGCCGGACAGGTTGGCCGGTTTGCGGTCGAGATGCTGGGTCAGGTCGAGGATCTGCGCCGCTTCCTCCACTTTGGACCGGACGATCTTGTCGTCCACTTTGGCCAGCCGCAACGGGAACGCCATGTTCTCCCGCACGCTCATGTGCGGGTACAGCGCGTACGACTGGAACACCATCGCGATGTCCCGGTCCTTCGGCGCTTTCTCGTTGACCCGCTTGCCGTCGATGCGCAGTTCGCCCGAGGAGATGTCCTCCAGCCCGGCGACCATGTTGAGCGTGGTCGACTTCCCGCAGCCGGACGGGCCGACCAGGATGATGAACTCGCCGTCCGCGATCGTAATGTCCACTTCGGACACTGCGAGCGCGCCGTCGGGATAGCGCTTGGAAACCTTGTCGAGAACGATTTCAGCCATGGGTCAGCCCTTCACCGCACCGGACGTCAGCCCCGCCACAATGCGACGCTGGAAGAACAACACGAACAGGATGATCGGCACCGTGATGACGACCGCGGCCGCGCACACCTGGCCGGTCGGGTCCTCGAACTGCGAGGACCCGGTGAAGAACGACAACGCGGCCGGCACCGTGCGCGACGACTCGGTGGAGGTCAGCGAGATGGCGAACAGGAAGTCGTTCCAGCAGAGGATGAACACCAGGATCGCGGTGGTGAACACGCCCGGCGCGGCCAGCGGCGCGATCACCTTCCGGAACGCCTGGGCCGGCGTCGCGCCGTCCATTTTCGCCGCCTTTTCCAGCTCCCACGGAATCTCCCGGAAAAACGCGGACAGCGTGTAGATCGACAGCGGCAGCGCGAACGTGATGTAGGGCAGGATCAGCCCCGGCCAGGTGTCGAAAAGGCCGAGTCCGCGTTCGATGTTGAACAGCGGGGTGACCAGCGAAACCTGCGGGAACATCGCGATCAGCAGGGAAAGCCCCACCAGCAGCTGTTTCCCGGGGAAATCCAGCCGGGCGATCGCGTACGCGGCCATCGTGCCCAGCACCACCGCGATGACCGTGGAGATCACCGCGATACCGATCGAGTTCACCAGCGCGTGCAGGAACTCCGTGGTCTGGAAAATGTCCGCGTAGTTCTTGAGCGTCCATTCCACCGGGATGAAATTGCCGTCGGTGAGCGTCGCCTTCGTCTTGAACGACAGCGACAGCACCCACAGCACCGGGACGATCGCGAACACCAGCACCAGGATGTCCAGCAGGCCCCAGCCGACCTTGCGGCCGGTCGTGACCGCACCTCCGATAGCCATCAGCGCTTCCCCCCGTCGTCCGTGCCGGGCGCGGCGGTGCCGAACACCTTGATGAAGAGGAACGCGATGATCGCCACCGTGATGAAGATCAGCACCGCCATCGTGGAGCCGATCCCGAGGTTGAGCCCCTTGACCAGGTTGTCATAGGTCTGCATGGACACCGATCCGGTGTCCTGCGCGCCGCCGGTCAGCACGTAAATGTTGTCGAAAATGCGGAACGCGTCGAGCGTGCGGAACAGCAGCGCGACGAGAATCGCCGGTTTCATCACCGGCAGCATCACCTTGGTGAACCGCTGCCACGCGGTCGCGCCGTCCATCGCCGCGGCCTTCAGCAGGTCGTCGGGCACCAGCGCCAGCCCGGCCATCAGCAGCAGCGCCATGAACGGCGTCGTCTTCCACACCTCGGCGAGAATGATGATGAACAGCGACGGCCACTGGTCAGTCAGCGGCGCGACCCCCTCGCCCAGCGCATTCGCCAGGTACCCGGTTTTGGGCGTCCACGCGAAATACCACGAGAACGCGGCCACCACGGTGACGATGCCGTACGGGATCAGCGCGACAGTGCGCACCAGTCCGCGGCCGACGAGCGTGCGGTGCATGATCAGCGCGAGACCCATGCCAAGCACGAACTCGATCGCCACCGACACGACGGTGAGGAACATCGTGGTACCGAACGCGGTCCACCAGTAGGAATTCGTGAGCACCGCGGCGTAATTGTCGAAGCCGATGAACTCGTGTTTCGCCGGGAAGCGCAGATCGTAACGCTGCAGCGAAAGCCAGACCNGCCAGACCGAATAGATGATCGGATATCCGGTCACCGCGATCATCACAAGGAACGCGGGCGCGCAGAGCCACAGCCCGAGCCGCCGTTCCGCCTTCTTGCCCTCGGAAAGCGCGGGCTTTCCCTTGCGGTGCGCCGCTTCCTTCGTGGCCGCGGCGGGATCCTGGACGGTCACGGGATCACTCCCTTCGACTGGAGCGCGTCATCGAGCTGTTCCCGCATTTTCTGCGCGGTCGTCTGCGGATCGATCGCCGAGGGCGGGGAAAGGATCTTCGACATCACCGTGGACAGGTTCTGGTACACCGGCGTGAGCGGCCGTACCGCGGCGGTTTTCAGCGCCGACAGAATGGAGTCGCGCATCGGGTACTTCTCGGCCATGTTCGGGTTGTCCGCCGACGCGGGCTTCGCCGGATCCAGCGGCGTGTCGTCGTGGTACACCGACTCGATCGTCGGCGGCACCCCGTCGTTGATCGCGGACACCTTTTGGTTTTCCTTGCTGCGCAAGCACAACGCCGCTTCGTATGCCTCGGGCTTGTGCTGCGAGTAGGCACTCACCGCGAGATCGAACCCGCCGATCGTGCTCTTCGACGGAATGCCTGCCTTCGCCTGCGGGTACACCGTCCACTTGAAGTGCGACAGGTCCTTCGGCTTTTCCTCGGCGTAGGAGGCGTAAACGAACGGCCAGTTCAGCTCGAACGCGGCGTCGCCGCGCTGGAACGCCTGCCGGACGTCGTCCTCTTTCTGGTTCGTCAGCGACGGATCCGTGATGCCCGACGACGTGACCTTCTTCAGCAGGTCCAGCGCCTGCACCGCACCCTCGTCCATCACGACGGATTTCCCGTCGTCGGACAGGATGTGCCCGCCGAGCGATTCGACCAGCGTGTTGTAGATGACGACCAGGCCCTCGTACTGCGCGCCGGTGAAGACGACCGAATACGGTTTGTGCTCGCTCTTGAGCTTCTGCGACATCTGCATCATCTCGTCCCACGTCTTCGGCGGGGTCGGGGTGATGCGGTCGTCGTACCAGAGCAGCTGCACGTTGGTGTTCTTCGGTGCGGCGTAGAGCTTTCCTTGATACGTCGCGGTTTCCAGCGGGCCCTTGAGCACGCCTTCGGACGCGGCCGCCTTGTTCTGCCCGGTCCACTCGTCGACCCAGCCCGCCTCGGCGAACTCCGAAACCCAGGTGACGTCGAGGCCGAGCACGTCCATCGACGTGTCGCCGGCGGCGAGCCTGCGCGCCATCTGGATCCGCTGGTCGTCCGAACCGCGCTGCAGCTTGTTGTAGACGATCCGGTACCGCCCGGCGGCGGCCTTGTTGCAGTTGTCGACGACCGTCTGGAAATGGTCCTCCGGGGAGTAGTAGACGTTGATCGTCGTCCCGGAAGCCGTTCCGCAGCCCGCCATCAGCCCGCCCGCCACCAAGCCCGCGGCGAGCAACGCCGTCGCGCGGGTAGGTCCTCGTTTCTTTCCGCTGGGCCGTTTCTTCCCCATCCAAGCCTCCTCGCCCATGTGCACACGGCACCGTCCGGCACCGCCCCCAGACAGCACGCCGCGACGAGGCGGACCCGAGCCAGCACCCCGACGTGCCAGTTGCCGGCAGGCCGCGCTGGAGGACACGACCGGCCAACCGGTGTCGGACAACCTATGCCCGGCGATCACCGGCCGCAAGCAGGGTCGGTAACGATTCAGCCAGGTGCGCGCGAACCATCGGGAAGACGGGTCCCGTGGGTAGTTATGCGGTGGCGGGTCGGGAGGGGCCAGGCCAGGCGGGGCGGAGCCAGGCGGGGCAGAAGCTTGGCGGCGGACGCGACGGTTGGCGTCGTGAGTGGCAATCCCGGTTGGAACCGGGATTGCCACTCACGAGAAAGTGGCGGGGGGCGGGCGCAGCGCCAGCTTCGCGAGCAGCTCGCGACCCTGCTCCGCGCTGCGCGGCTGGCACAGCACGTCGTACCGGCCCGCCACGAGCTGGCTTGCCGACGAGAAATCGCGGCGGCCGCGCGAGGTGCGGTAGCCGATCGCGGAAAACGCCAGCCCGGACAGCACGCCCAGCACCAGCCCGGTCAGCAGCTGCAGCGTGAATCCGCCCTGGTTGACGAACATCCCCAGCAACAGCCCGGCGAACAGGCCGAACCACGCGCCCGACATCGCGCCCGCGGCGAGCACGCGGCCCCATGACAGCCGTCCGATGACGCGTTCGACCAGCATCAGGTCGACGCCGACGATCGTCACGTCGGTGACCGCGAACTCGCTTTCGGCCAGGAAATCGACCGCCTGCTGTGCCTCGCCGTAGGTCGAGTACGACCCGATCGGCCAGCCGGTGGGCGGCGTCGGGAGCCGCGGCAGCCCGGCCGGGCTCTGACCGCCACCAAAGGGACTGCTCACCATCATCACCTGCGCTCGTCCGGTCCGAGGGCTCTATCTTGTCAAGAACCGGCGGAGCGCGCGAACTCCGGCGAAGCGCGGGTCAGGCCTGGTAATCCCGCAGGAGGCCGCGGCTGATGATGGTTTTCTGGATTTCGCTGGTGCCCTCGCCGATCAGCAGGAACGGGGCCTCGCGCATNCGCATCAGGCGCTCGATCTCGTATTCCTTCGAGTAGCCGTAGCCGCCGTGGATCCGGAACGCTTCCTGGGTCACCTCGGCGCAATACTCGCTCGCGATCAGCTTCGCCATCCCGGCCTCGACGTCATTGCGCGCGCCGGAATCCTTCAGCCGGGCGGCGTTGACCATCATCAGGTGCGCGGCCTCGACCTTGGTGGCCATCTCGGCGAGCTTGAACGCGATCGCCTGGTGCTGCGCGATCGGCTTGCCGAACGTGGAACGCTGCTGGGCGTAAGCGATCGCCAGCTCGAAGGACCGGATCGCGATCCCGCACGCCCGCGCGGCCACGTTCACCCGGCCGACCTCGACGCCGTCCATCATGTACGAGAAGCCCTTGCCCGGAGCCTCCCCCAGGACCTTGTCCGCACCGATCCGGAAACCGTCGAACACCGCCTCGGTGGTGTCCACGCCCTTGTAGCCCATTTTGTCGATCTTGCCGGGAATGGTGAGTCCGGGAAGGACCTCGCCGAACCCCGACGGCTTCTCCACCAGGAACGTCGTCAGGTTCTGGTGCGCCTTCTCCGCGCCCTCGTCGGTCTTCACCAGCAGCGCGATCAGATTCGACGAGCCGCCGTTGGTCAGCCACATCTTCGCGCCGTCGATCACATAGTCGTCGCCCTCGCGCTGAGCGCGAGTCTTGATCGCCGCCACGTCCGAACCCAGGTCCGGCTCCGACATCGAGAAGCTGCCGCGGACCTCGCCGGTCGCCATCCGGGGCAGGAAATGCCGCTTCTGCTCCGGGGTCCCGTGCCGGGTGATCATGTGCGCCACGATGAAGTGCGTGTTGATCACCCCGGACACGCTCATCCAGCCCCGCGCGATCTCCTCCACCACCAGCGCATACGTCAGCAGCGACTCGCCAAGGCCGCCGTACTCCTCCGGGATGGTGAGCCCGAACAGGCCCATCTCCTTCATCCCCTCGACGATCTCCGCCGGATACTCGTCCGCGTGCTCCAGCGCCTGCGCGTGCGGGATGATCTCCTTGTCCACGAACGACCGCACCGTGGACAGAATCTCCTGCTGCACGTCGGTCAGGCCGGCGGTCCGGGCAAGACGGGCCATCACTGGGCTCCCTTCGGCGGCGACGCCGGCTCCCGGCGCTGGGTTACCGGGGAGTATGACTGGTTCGCGTCCGGGCGGCTATGAGGGTGCTCACGCCAGCCCCCGGTTTCCCCCGTTAAGGTGCGGATAAGGTGCTGATCCACCCGAAACCGCGAGAAGGATCCCGATGAGCGAGGGCAGCGACGAGCCTGCTGGCCGCGACAGCTACGAGCACCCGTCGTACGAGCACCAGCCCTATCCGCCGCAGGGCCCGCCGCCCGGCGCGGGGCTCGCGATCGGGTCCCTGATCTGCTCGATCGCCGGGTTCGTGGTGTGCGGACCGATGGCCGTCGCGGGGATCGTGATGGGGCACCTCGCGTTCTACCGGGCCCGCCGTGGCCGCGGCACCGGCGGCGCGCTGGCGGTCGCCGGGTTCGTGATCGGCTACGCCGCGCTGATCGTCTGGGGCATCGCCGTCCCGCTGATCGTGCACGCGCTGGCCCAGTCCGGTGTCTTCGGCTGATGCCGCCCCGGAACCCGGTAGCGTCGTCCTCCGAACCCGGCACCGTGAGGGAGCCCCGATGACCACTCCGTCCGACCGCGATCCGGTGCCGTACGAGCCGCCGCCGACCGCGGACCCCGCGCCGTACGAGCCGCCGGCCACCGCCGATCCCGCGCCGTACGGGGCTCCGGCGGACGCCGTCTCGCCCACTTCGGAGACTGACTCGCCGGCTCCGCCGCCGGGCTGGACCGCACCCGACCCTGGCCCGGTCGCGGTGCTGCCGGGCGAGCAGCCGACTCCCGCCGCAGCACCGCCCGCGACGCCGTATCCCGTTGCGGCGCAACCAGATCCGTTCGCACCGCCGCCCGCGTACCAGGGCTTCCCGGCTCCACCGCCGTACGGCGCGGGCTACCAGCCGTACCCGAACACCAGCGACAGCGGGCTCGCGACCGGCGCGCTGGTGTGTTCCGTGCTCGGCCTGGTGACCTGCGTTCTCGCGATCCCCGGCGTCGTGATGGGGCACGTCGCGCTGGCCAAGGCCAACCGCAACGAAGCAGGCGGCCGCACCATGGCGCTGTCAGCCGTCGTGCTCGGCTATGTCACAGCCGCGCTGTGGGGCAGTTTCTTCGTGACTCTGCTGGTCCTCGGCCTGAACGGCTATCTCGACCGCTGATCCGGCACGTCGCTCGCCTCGTCTTCGCGCGGAGCGACCTGTCCGTTGCCGGCCGCTTCTGAGGCCGAGGGTGATCGCGGCTCCGGCGGTTTCGCGGCCGGAGCCGCGGGGTCGGTCCGCGCGTCCAGGAAGCGCAGCAACTCCACCGGGAACGGCAGCACCAGCGTCGAGTTCTTCTCCGCCGACACCTGCACGACCGTCTCCAGCAGCCGCAGCTGCAGCGCCGCCGGGGTATCCGCCATCGCCGCGGCGGCCTGGGCGAGCTTGTGCGACGCCTGCAGTTCGCCGTCCGCGGAGATCACCCGGGCGCGGCGTTCGCGTTCGGCCTCCGCCTGGCGCGACATCGAGCGTTTCATCGACTCCGGCAGCGCGACGTCCTTGATCTCCACCCGGTCGATGTGGATGCCCCAGTCCAGCGCCGGGCTGTCGATCATCAGCTCGAGGCCCTCGTTGAGCCGTTCGCGGTTCGACAGCAGGTCGTCCAGGTCGCTCTTGCCGATGATGGACCGCAGCGAGGTCTGCGCGACCTGGCCGATCGCCGACCGGTAGTCCTGCACGTGGACCGCGGCCAGCACCGGGTCGACCACCTTGAAGTACACGACCGCGTCCACCCGGACGGTGACGTTGTCGCGGGTGATGCCGTCCTGTGCGGGCACCGGCAGCGTCACGACCTGCATGTTCACCTTCTGCATGCGGTCGGCGACCGGCAGCAGCAGCGCGAGCCCGGGGTCGCGGACCGCCGGGCGCACCCGGCCGAAACGGAACACCAGCCCGCGTTCGTACTGTTTGACCACGCGCACCGCGGAGGCGAGCCACACCCCGCCCACGACGACCACCGCGCTGACAATCTCGACGATCATGGCAGCTCCCGGGTTCGCCAAACCCTGATCCGTTCACTGTACGCGCGCCCAACAGCGCCGGAAACGGCTTGCACGGCCGACCACGATGAGTGTTGTGACCGTTTTGGTAATCCCGCCGTTCTTCGCCGAACGCGCCCCCAAGGTGCTGGGTCCCGAAGCCGTCCCGTGGCTCGCGTCGCTGCCCTCGCTCGCGCAGCGGTACGCCCGGAAGTGGGAGCTGGAGTTCGAGGACACCGCCCGGCACGGCTACGTCGGCGTCGTCCAGCCCGCCCGGCGCGCGGACGGTTCCCGCGTCGTGCTGAAACTCGGCTGGGTAGAGGAGGAATCGCGGGACGAGCCGCTCGCACTGTCCACATGGGCCGGTCGAGGTTCGGTGCTGCTGCACGAATCCGTGCCCGAGGACGGTGCGATGCTGCTGGAACGCCTCGACGACAGCCGCACGCTCGACGGCGAACCGCTGCTGCCCGCCGTCGAGATCATGAGCGAACTCGCCCGGCGGCTCGCCGTGCCCGCGCCGGCCGGGCTCACCCGCACGCTGTCCGCCGTCGCGGAGGAACTGCTCGAAGAGCTGCCCAAATCGTGGCGGGAGCTGGACGAACCGCTCCCCCGCCGGGAGCTGGACGCGGCACTGGAAGTGTGCCGCGACCTCGGTCCGGCGGCGGGAAACGCGCTGGTGAACGAGGACCTGCACTACGAGAACGTGCTGTCCGGCACCCGCGAACCGTGGCTGGTGATCGACCCGAAGCCGCTCGCCGGCGACCTCGAATACGGCGCGCTTTCGTTGCTGTGGAACCGGTTCAGCGAATCCACACTGGACTCGAAGCTCGCCGCGAGCGGTCTGGACCGCGACCGCGCCAAGGCCTGGACGCTCGTCCGGGCGGTGCAGAACCGGCTGTGGCACGCCCAGGATCTGGTCGATTTCGGCGGATTGCCCGAGGACGACGACGGCCCGTCCGCCGACGCGCTGCCCGTGCTCACCCGGTGGGCCATCGCTGGCTGAGAATTCGCCAAGTCGCGGTCCGAGCGCGCGAGGGCGGCAGCCGATAGTGTCGGCGCCATGGCAGGCATAAACCGGGTTTACGCGGCACAGCTCGCGGGTCTGCCGGTGTTCGGGCCCGACGGGGAGTCGATCGGCAAGGTCCGCGACGTGGTCGCCGGGCTGCGGCTGGACCAGCAGCCGCCGCGGATCCTCGGCATGGTCGTGGAGCTGGCGACCCGGCGGCGGGTGTTCGTGCCCATGCTGCGGGTCACCTCGATCGAACCGAACGCCGTGACGCTGGCCACTGGTTCGGTCAACATGCGGCATTTCCACCAGCGGCCCAACGAGGTGCTGGTGTGCGGCCAGCTTCTCGACGCGCACGCGACGCTCACCGGCGCGGACACCCGGGTGACCGTGGTCGACGCGGCGATGGAGCCGACCCGCACGCGGGACTGGGTGCTGGCGAAACTCGCCGTCCGCGAACGGTCGACCCGGCTGGCACTGGGCAGGCGGCGCACCGCGATGCGGGTGCTGCCGTGGAACGAGGTCGCCGGGCTCGGGCTCACCGACCTGACCGGACAGCCCCAGGGCGCGGGCCAGCTGCTGATGCTGTTCGACACGATGCGCGCGGTCGACGTCGCCGCGACCCTGCGCGACCTGCCGATGAAGCGCAGGCACGAGGTCGCCGACGCGATGGACGACGAACGGCTCGCGGACGTCATCGAGGAGCTCCCCGAGGACGATCAGAAGGAACTGCTGTCCTACCTCGCCGAGGAACGCGCCGCGGACATCCTTGAGGCGATGAACCCGGACGACGCGGCCGATCTGCTCGCCGAACTCGCCCCGGCCGAGCAGAACAGGCTGCTGGAACTGATGGAGCCGGAGGAATCCGCGCCGGTCAAACGGCTGCTGGCGTATTCGGCGGACACCGCGGGCGGGCTGATGACGCCGGAACCGGTCGTGCTGACGCCGGACGCGACGATCGCCGAGGCGCTGGCACACATCCGCAACGCCGACCTCCCCGCCGCGCTCGCCAGCATGGTGTTCGTGTGCCGTCCGCCGACCGAAACGCCGACCGGCCGGTTCGTCGGCGTCGTGCACTTCCAGCGGCTGCTGCGCGAACCGCCCGCCGAACTGGTGGCCAGCGCGGTGGACACCGACCTCACCGCGTTGCGCCCGGAGGCGACACTGTCCGAGGTCAGCCGGTATTTCGCGGCCTACAACCTGGCGTGCGGCCCGGTGGTCGACGCCGAGGACCATCTGCTCGGCGCCGTCACCGTCGACGACGTGCTCGACCATCTGCTGCCCGACGACTGGCGCGAAACCGGACTGCACGACGTCACTGATGGCGCCGACGGCGCTGTTCTAGAGGAGGCCGACCGTGGCTGAACTCAGGACCGGCCGCAGGCTCGACCAGCCGCGCGGCCAGGCCCGTCTGCGGCTGAACATCGACCCGGACACTTTCGGCCGGTTCACCGAGCGGATCGCCCGTTACCTCGGCACCGGGAAGTACCTGTTCTGGCAGACGCTCATCGTGGTCGTCTGGATCGTGCTGAACCTGGCCGCAGTGTCGCTGCGATGGGACCCGTACCCGTTCATCCTGCTCAACCTGGCGTTCTCGACGCAGGCCGCGTACGCCGCACCGCTGATCCTGCTCGCGCAGAACCGCCAAGACGACCGGGACCGGGTGTCGCTGGACGAAGACCGCACGCGCGCCGCGCAGACCAAGGCGGACACCGAGTACCTCGCCCGCGAGCTGGCGGCGCTGCGGCTGGCGATCGGCGAGGTCGCGACCCGTGACTACCTGCGCAGCGAACTCGACCGGCTGCGCGATGATCTCGACGTGGACTCCAAGCCACGCAAGGCGAAACAAGGCTGAACTGGGCAGTACGTACGATGGAAGCGTGACTGGTACACAGCAGCTCCCCAGCGTCGACGACGTCCGCACCGCGCTGAAGGACGTGTACGACCCGGAAATCAAAAAACCGATCACCGACCTCGGCATGGTCAAGGACGTGGCGATCGGCGACGACGGGGTGGTCGACGTCGGGATTTACCTGACGGTCGCGGGCTGTCCGCTCAAAGCGACGCTCACCGCGGACACGAAGAAGGCCGTCTCGAAGCTCCCCGGCGTCGCCGACGTGCGGGTCGAGCTGGACGTGATGAGCGACGAGCAGCGCACCGAGCTGCGCAAGTCTCTGCGCGGCGACGCGGCGGAGCCGGTGATCCCGTTCGCGCAGCCGGGTTCGATGACGCGGGTGTACTGCGTGGCGTCCGGCAAGGGCGGCGTCGGCAAATCGTCGGTGACGGTGAACTTGGCCGTGGCGATGGCCGAGCGCGGGCTGTCGGTCGGCGTGGTGGACGCGGACATCTACGGCCACTCGGTGCCGCGCATGCTGGGCGCGCGCGAGAAGCCGACCAAGGTCGACACGATGATCATGCCGCCGCAGGCGCACGGCGTGAAGGTCATCTCGATCGGCATGTTCACCCCGGGCAACGCCCCGGTCGTGTGGCGCGGCCCGATGCTGCACCGCGCGCTGCAGCAGTTCCTGGCCGACGTGTTCTGGGGCGACCTGGACATCCTGCTGCTGGACCTGCCGCCGGGCACCGGCGACATCGCGATTTCGGTGGCGCAGCTGATCCCGAACGCGGAAATCCTCGTGGTCACCACGCCGCAGCAGGCCGCCGCCGAGGTGGCCGAACGCGCGGGCGCGATCGCGATGCAGACGCGGCAGCGCGTCGCGGGCGTGATCGAGAACATGTCGTGGCTGGAAACCCCGACCGGCGAACGCATCGAGGTCTTCGGCGCGGGCGGCGGCCAGACGGTGGCGGATTCGCTGTCGAAGTCGGTCGGCTCGACGGTGCCGCTGCTGGGCCAGGTCCCGCTGGACCCGCGCCTGCGCGAACAGGGCGACGAGGGCACGCCGATCGTGCTGTCCGATCCGGAGGCGCCGGCGTCGCTGGTGCTGAAGGACGCGGCGAAGCAGCTGTCGGTCCGGGCGCGCGGGCTGGCCGGGATGATGCTGAACGTCAGTCCCGCCGGACGGTGAGGGCGCGTGAGTGGTTTATGCCGGTTAGAACCGGCATAAACCACTCACCACGTCATTCAGGAGGCGTGCACGGTCACCAGGAGCGCGCCGGATTCGCGGAGCGTCACCTTGGTGTCGCCCGGCTTGGTCACGGTCCAGTCGATGTCCTCGGGCTCCTTCGCGGACACGTCGGCCGACTTGTCGGGCAGGCCCTCGACATCGATGTTCTGCGACTGGTCGGACGTCACCTTGATCTTCACCTTGTTGCCGACCTTGACGTCGACGACGTCGGCCGGCGGGGTGACCTTGCCGCCCTGGTAGGCGACGGTGACCAGCACGTCCACGCCTGCCTCACCGGTTTCCGCGCCGCGCTTGACGTTCGGCTGCTCGCCGGTGGCACTGCCGTTCTCGCTGGCCGGGGCACCGCTCGACGGAGCCACCGTCGCGGACGGCATCGCCGGGGCGGGCACGGAGGTGTAGGTGGCGGGTGCCTTGGCGCTGGGCTCGTCGTCGGCACTGCACCCGGCGACGGCGACGGCGGCCGCAGCGATCGTTCCGGCCAGCGCAGCCGCACGGCGTGACATATCGGGAACCTCCAGGGTCGGGTGAGCTGATACCCCGAGGCTACCCAGCCTGATCAGCGCTACGCGCGCCGGTCGTGAGTGGCGAAGCCGGTTCTCACCGGCATCGCCGGGCACGAGGTTGTCAGGTGGCGTCCGGGTCGACCGGCGGACGCTCGCCCGGCTTCAACGGCTCCGGCTGCGGCAGCGCGCTCTGCGGCTTGATCGCCGGCGCCCCGTTCGAACCATTCGAGCCGCTGGACCCGTTGAGTTCGTTCTTGAACCCGTTCAGCCCCAGCGGATCCGAATCCCCGTCGAACAAATGCTGCGCGACGACCCGCTTCGGGTCGAGATTGCGCAGGCCGCGCAGGTCTTCGAGGGGTTTGCGCAGCTGGTCGAACTCGGGACCCATTTCCTCGCGCAGCTGCTCGCGCGCGCCGGTCGCGAAATCGCGGGCCTTGCGGACGCTCCTCGCCATCCAGGCCGCCGCTTCGGGCAGCCGTTCGGGTCCGAGGATGAAAAGCCCCGCGATGATGATCACGAGGATCTCGCCCCAGCCGACACTGTCGAACACCCGTGGAACCTCCGCTCGGTGCTGCCCCGTCCAAGACTACCCGGGCCGTTTCTCGTCCCGGCAGGCCCGAACGTCGCACGGGAGCTACTGTGCCGTGTCAGTCCGATCCGAGCGTGACGTCCACTACGAGCAGCGCACCGTCGCGGGCCAGCTGGACCGGGACGACCTGGCCGGGGTCGTGGCTGCGCACCGCGACGGTCAGCTCGGCGGAGTCGCGCACGACGTGGTCGCCGACCTTGGTGATCACGTCGCCTTCCTTGACCCCCGCGGACGCCGCCGGCCCGCCCGGGGCGACATTGCGCACCTGCGCGCCCATCGTGGACGAGCCCGCGACCGTCGAAGCCGCGTTGATCCCGATGTCGGCGTGCTTGACCTTGCCGTCCTTGATCAGCGCCTTGGCGATCTTCATGGCGTAGTCGCTGGGGATGGCGAACCCGATGCCGATGCTGCCGCCGTCGGAACTGGAGGAGCGGATCGCGGAGTTGATCCCGACCAGCGCCCCGGTCGAGTCGACGAGCGCACCGCCCGAGTTGCCGTGGTTGATCGCCGCGTCGGTCTGGATGGCCGAATAGGTGACCGGAGCCGCCCCGTTGTCGCCGCCCGCGGTGACCGGCCGGTCGACCGCGCTGACGATGCCCGCGGTGATCGAGTTCTGCAGCGCGAGCGGCGAGCCGACCGCGATCACCGCGTCCCCGACCTGCAGCTCGGACGACTTCCCGACCTGCATCACGACCGGGTTGGTCACGTTGACCTTCACCACGGCGAGGTCGGTCTTCTGATCCGCCCCCACGATCTTGGCCTCGGTGCGCGTCCCGTCGTTGAACACCGCGGTGATCTTCGCAGCCGCGTCGCCGACCGCCGCCGTGACCACGTGCTCGTTGGTCAGCACGTACCCCCGCGGATCGATCACCACGCCGGAGCCCTGCTCGCCGCTGTCCGCGCCAGGCTTGACCACTTCCAGCGAAACCACCGCCGGCGACACCCGCCGCGCGATGTCCGCCAGCGATCCCGGCGGCCGTTCCTTGGCCGCCTCCGCCTCGGAAATCGTGGCGCTGCCGGTCAACGCGGACCCCGTGTCCGCGACCCACCAGCCGACCAGCCCGCNAGCCCGCCCACCGCGCCGATCACCAACGCGACAATGCCGAGCAGCGCCAGCGCCTTCGGCTGCACCCGCCGCCCGAACAACACCTCAGGCAAGCTCAGCTGCGCGCCCTTGGGCAGCTTCGGCTTCTCGGCCTCGTCCTCCTCCGGAACGACCGCGGGCCCGGCCAGCACCGCTCCAGCCGCCGGATCACGCCACGGATCGCTGGTATCAGTCCACAACGGATCTTCCGCGGCACCGGTCTCCCCGGAGGCTTCGAGCGGCCGCTGCAACCGCACGCCTTCAGCCCCCGCAGGACGGCTGAACGCCTCCGCCAGCGACTCCGGCGTAGGCGGCGCGAGAGTGAGCTTCTGCCCGTTCCCGTTGGGCGCCGGGGTGTAAAGCTTGTCGAACGCCCCCTCGACCCCGTGCGGCCGCCCGAAGACAGCCGCCTGCTGCTGGTCGACCGCGGGCCGCTCAAGCGGCCGAGGCCCCAACCGGTCCGTTCCGACGGCACCGGACTGATCAGAGTTAGCGTTCGGCTGGTCGGTCATCATTCCCCGGGATGCGGTTCAGTTCGGCTGGGAGTCGACGATACCCAAGCCTGGGGAGAAGTGTGCCCAGACCGCAGTGAAATGCCTGTTGCCTGCATTCCCCCACCGCTGCCACAGCCCCGGCTGTGAAGGCTTTCCAAGCCCCCGCGCTGTCTCGCACGCGGAGCGTGCCGCCGCTGCGCGGGGCGCTGTGGATACGTGTCCGCACCAGCGCACCCAACCAGCGGTGCACCCACACCACCCGCGCACCCCGATACGAAGCGCCAATGCGGACGGCGGGTGCTTGTCAAGGCATCTTTCCCGCCTTGACAAGCACCCGCCGTCCGTCAGCACCTCGGGGTGCCCCACCGCGCGCAATGTCGCCGACAGGCGACGAGCCGCCCGCGACCTAACCGAGACGCGACCTACCGAGCCGCGACAGCAGCCCCGGCCCGCACCACGTCCGGCTCCCCTTGCACCGCGGCCTCCGGCTCCGAAGAGGGGGCAGCCGTCCTGGGCACATTCATGTTCGCCGGCAGCACATCCGCGTTAGGCGCTCGAACCGGCCCGGTCCCGCCGGACCCGTCCCCGCTATCCGCCGCGGTCCCGACGAGTGCGAGTGCGCTCAGCACGAGCCCGGACACCACGACCCCGGCTCCTTGCGCCGCCCGCTTCCGGCTGAAGGCGAACCGGCCGCCGCCGAGCACGTTCGCCGACTGCCCGAGCGGCGCGGTTGTTCCCAACGGCGCGGCACCCCCGAGCACTCCCGCGTCACGCAATCCGGCCACCCGGTCCGGCCGCTGGATCGCCACCAGCTGGCCGTCCGCGGTGACCGCGAGATTGTCCGGCGAACCCGGCAGATCAGTGTGCTCCGGAATGGATCGCAGACTGGCCAGGAAGCCCGCCGACATCGACGGCGCGCCCGCGTCCTTCACCGCCGCGACGGCTTGCCGCTGCGAGGTCACCTCGGCCGCGCAGTCCGGGCAGCGCGCGAGGTGCGCGAGGGCACGGTCGTGGGCTCCCGGCGTCAGCTCGCCGTCGACCAGTGCGACTACCGCGTCGGGCATGAGATGGGATTCGGCGAAACGCCAGCCGCTCATACAGACACCTTCGCAGATTCCTCCCGGGTCGCGCGGCGGCGCTCGAGCGACGCGCGCAATGCCGAGCGGCCGCGGTGGATGCGGCTGCGCACGGTGCCGAGCTTGACGCCCAGCGTCGCGCCGATCTCCTCGTACGACAGTCCTTCGACGTCGCACAGCACGACCGCGGCCCGGAACTCCGGGGGCAGCTCGTCGAGCGCCTCCTGGAGGTCGGGGTCGAGGTGGGTGTCGCTGTAGTGCTGCTCGGGGCTCGGGTCGTCGCCGACGATCCGGTCGGTGTCCTCGGGCAGTCCCTCCATGCGCACGCGCGAGCGGCGGCGCGCCATGTCGAGGAACAGGTTCGTGGTGATCCGGTGCAGCCAGCCCTCGAAAGTGCCGGGCTTGTAGGACGCGAGCGACCGGAAGACGCGGATGAACGTCTCCTGGGTCAGGTCCTCGGCGTCGTGCGTGTTGCCGGTGAGGCGGTAGGCGAGCCGGTACACGCGGTCGGCGTGTTCGCGCACGACCTCGTCCCACGAGGGCGGCGTCCAAGCCGACTCGGCTGCGTCCACGGTCACCGGAGCGGCTTCCGGCAGTTCGGCGTTCTGCATCAGGGGAGCAGGCACCTCCATCTGGGTCAACTCCTCTTCACCTCTGCCAACGCGGGCCGGGCACACGGTGTTCCCGTGTGGTTGAGACTCAGTCTGCCGAGCTTCCTTATGGAACTCATGAGACCGATCTGAGAGCAGCCTGAGAAGTTGGCGGACGAGGGCCTTCCCAGGGTTTTCGCGGGCTTTCCCGGGGCCGGAGGTCGCTTACCAGGGAGCCTTCGCTGATTTATCGACAACCAGCGCTAACCTTCGCGCGTGAGTTCGGGGACAGAGGCGGCGGCCGAGACCGGGGCGGTCGGCGCCGAGCAGGTCGACGGGTACCTGCCCGACGACGACGTGCTGACCGCGGCGCGGCTGCGCGCGGTCGACCTCGGTTGCGCCCCGCTGGCCCCCGGAGCAGGCACGACGCTGCGGTTTCTCGCCGCGACGGTCGCCGCGCGGGCGGTCGTGGAGGTCGGCACCGGCTCCGGCGTGAGCGGGCTGTACCTGCTGCGCGGGATGGCCGTCGACGGCGTGCTGACCTCGATCGACGTCGAACCGGAGTACCAGCGGGCAGCGCGCAAGACCTTCCTCGAAGCGGGCTATCCGCCGGGCCGGATGCGGCTCATCGTCGGCCGCGCGCTGGACGTGCTGCCCCGGCTCACGCCGGGCGGCTACGACCTGGTGTTCGTCGACGCCGCGCGGATCGAGTACCCCGGCTACTACGAGCAGGGCGTGGCCCTGCTGCGCCGCGGCGGGGTGATCGTGTTCCACCAGGTCCTGGCGGGCGGGCGGCTCACCGACCCGGCCCGGCGCGACCCGGAGACGATGGCCTTGCGCGAGGTCGCGCGAGCGGTCCGCGAGGACGGTCGGCTGATCCCGGCGCTGCTGCCGGTCGGCGGCGGGCTGCTGGTGGCCACGGCGTGCTCGTGAGCGGCAATCACGGTTAGAACCGCGATCAGCACTCACGACCCCACCAACACCCGCTTCTCGCTCCGCACCCGCGTGCCCACCCGCACTGCCGCCACAGCCAGCCCCAGCCACATCACGACAGCGACGATCAACCAGCTCCACCCAGCCGCCCCGTAGACCACACTGCCGACCCCGCCGCCGACGCTGCTGCCCAGGTAGTACATGAGCATGTACAGCCCGCCAACCTGGCCGCGCGCGTTCTCCGGTGCCTCAGCCGCGGCCCAACTGTTCGCGATCGAATGCGCGGCGAAGAACGCCGTCGTCAGCACCAGAAAACCGACGACGATCAGCGGCAGCGAATCCGGGATCGTCAGCAGCGCACCGATCGCGGTCAGCAGCAGCACGCCGACCAGCGCCTGCCGACGCCCGATCCGCGCGGACAGCCGGTTAGCCGTGGCCGAGGAAACCGAACCCAGCGCGTACGACACGAACACCAACGACGCGATGGCCGGCGACAGGTTCAGCGGCTCGCCGGTCAGCCGGAACCCGGCCGCGTTGTACAACGCGACGAACGCGCCCATGGCCAGCAGCGCGACGGCGTACTGCGCGAGCAACACCGGCCGCCGCACCGCGGAAAGCAGTCCGACGCCGATGTCACGAAGGCCTTGCCGCTCCCCCGTCCGGACCGGCGAAGGCGGCAGCATCACCACGGTCACGACCGCGCAGACCAGCGAAATCCCGGCCACCACGTACAGCGCGCCCCGCCAGCCGAACGGACCGGCGGTGAACCCGGTGGCCAATCGGCCGGTCATGCCGCCGATGGTGTTGCCCGCGATCATCGCCCCGACCGCGGCCGCGACGCCGGTCTTCCCGAGCCGTTCCACCAGATAAGCCGTGGCCACGCCGGGGAATCCGGCGATCGCCACGCCCTGCACCGCGCGCAGCACCAGCAGCAGCGAGTAGTTCGGCATCAGCGGCAGCAGAAGCCCGAGCACCGAGGAGAGCACGACGGACGCGATGATCACTGGCCGCCGTCCGATCGCCTCGGACAGCGCGGCGATAGGCAGCACGGAAATCGCGAGCGCGCCGGTCGCCACGCTCACCGCGAGCGCCGCGCCGCCGGGGTCGAGGTGGTACTGGCCGGCGAGCTGCGGCAGGACCGCCTGCGGGGCGTAGAGCAGGGCGAACGACGTGAAACCCGCGGCGGCGACCGCGACCTTGACCCGGCGGGCGGAGGAAAGCATGACCGTGAAAGTAAGCTTCGCTAATCAATACGTCCAATACGCATATCTGCCATTATTCATACTGTGCCGAATGAGAGCCTTACCGCGCAGCTCGTCCCGCACCTGTGTTTGCTGGCCACGCTGCGAAGCACCGGAAACGTCACTCGCACGGCCGAGATCCTCGGCGTGCCGCAACCCACAGTCAGCAGGCGGCTGGCCGCGCTCGGACAGGCCCTCGGCGCGCCGCTGACCGTGCCCGACGGCCGGGGCGTCCGGCTCACCCGCGCCGCCGAACTCCTGGCCGACGCGGCGGAACGCGCACTGCCCGTGGTCGACGCCGGGGTCCGCCTCGTGCGCGAGGAGATCGAACCGGCGAGCGGCCGCGTCGTGCTCGGATTTCTGCACCTGCTCGGCCGGTCGCTGGTGCCGGAATTGCTGCGCACGTATCGCGAACAGGCCCCGTCCGCGCGGTTTTCCCTCGTGCAGGGTTCGCTGCGGGACATGGTCGACCGGCTCGTGTCCGGGGAACTCGATCTCGCCCTGCTCGCCCCGGTCGTCGAGGACGAACGACTGGAGACCGTCGTCCTCGACCGGCAGCCGATCCATCTGTCGGTCCCGGCCGGGCACCGGCTGGCCGCACGGCGCAGCGTGCGCGTCGCGGAGCTGGCCGACGAGCCGTTCGTGCTGCTGGAACCCGGCTACGGCCTGCGCCGGATCACCGACGACCTCTGCGCCGCCGCCGGTTTCACGCCGAAGGTCGCCTTCGAGGGCCAGGAATCCGACACCGTCCGCGGACTCGTCGGGGCCGGCCTGGGCGTCGCGCTCCTGCCGCGCTTCGAACCCGGTTCCCCGGCCGGGGTCGCGGAGGTGCCGCTGCACCCGCCGGTCCACCGGACGATCGGGATGGCCTGGCGCGCCGGGGAGCCGCTTTCGCCCGCCGTTCAAGCGTTCCGGGACCACGTGCTCGGCCGGACGGACTAGCGGCCAGGGTGGTATTTGTATCCCGGTACCGTGCTAGCGTTTCCGGTATAGAAATACCGGAACCTGAGGACGCGAGGTAGTCGTGATCGAGCTGAAGACGCCTGCGGAGATCGACCGCATGCACGTGACCGGGCGGTTCATCGCCGAGGTGCTGACCGAGGTCGGCAAACTCGCCGACGTCGGCGTCAACCTGATGGACCTTGAGCACCACGTGCGCGGCATGATCAAGCGGCGCGGGGCCGTCTCGTGCTACTGGGATTACGCGCCGTCGTTCGGTGAAGGCCCGTTCCGCAACGTCATCTGCCTGTCGGTCAACGACGCCGTCCTGCACGGCCTGCCGCACGACTACACCCTCCGTGACGGTGACGTGCTCACCGCGGACATCGCGGTGACGATCGACGGCTGGGCGGCCGACTCCGCGCGCACGGTCATCGTCGGCACGCCCGCCGAAGCGGACCAGCGGATCATCCGGGCAACCGAGGAAGCGCTGGAAGCCGCCATCGAGGCGTCCCGGGCAGGCAACCGGCTCGGCGACATCTCGGCCGCGATCGAGGCAGTCGCGACCGGCTACGGCTACCCGGTCAACACCGAGTTCGGCGGCCACGGCATCGGCCGCACCATGCACGGCGAACCGCACGTGTCCAACCGCGGCAAGGCAGGCCGCGGCAGGAAACTCCGGCCCGGCCTGACGCTCGCGCTGGAACCGTGGCTGGCGCGCACGACGGACAAGATCGTCTATGACCCGGACGGCTGGACCATCCGTTCCGCGGACGGCTCGCGCACCGCGCATTCGGAGCACACGGTGGCGATCACCGACGGGGACCCGATCGTGCTGACCCGTCGCGAAGAAGAGCTGGCGGGGAAGAACTAGCCCTCGCAGGAAGCCGCGAACTCCACCAGCGTCCGAGCCGCGAACCCGGACGCGCCGGGCACCACGTCGTCGTACGTCTTGTCCGCGCGCGCCGGGCCCGCGATGTCCAGGTGCGCCCACGGCAGCCCCGCGGTGAACTCGCGCAGGAACAGCGCCGCCATGATCCCGCCCGGCCCGCCGGGGGCCTGCCGGACGTCGCCGAGTTCGCCCTCGATGCCGGTCGCGTAGTCCTCGACCAGCGGCATCCGCCACCACGCCTCCCCGGCGCGGGCACCCGCCTCGATCACCCGGGCGGCGAGGTCGTCGTCAGTCGCGAAGACGCCGCCGGTGCGCAGGCCGAGCGACACCTTCATCGCGCCGGTCAGCGTGGCCGCGTCGACGATCAGGTCCGGCTTGAACTGGGCGATTCCGTAGGCGAGCGCGTCGGCCAGCACCATCCGGCCCTCGGCGTCGGTGTTGCCGATCTCGGTGGTCCGGCCGCCGTAGTGGCGCACGATGTCGCCCGGCCGGTAGGAGCCGCCGGAAACGTGGTTTTCCGCCGCGGGCACCAGCGCGGTGACCCGCACCGGCAGCTTCAGCTCCCCGATCGCGCGCATCGCGGCGATCACGGCCGCGCCGCCCGCCATGTCGGTGCGCATCAGGTGCATCCCGTCGGCAGGCTTCAGCGAAATGCCGCCGGTGTCGAAGGTGATCCCCTTGCCCACGAACAGCAGGTGCTTCGTCGCGCCGCGCGGGCGGTGCGTCATTTCGATCAAGCGCGGCGGCGAAGCCGAACCGCCGCCGACCGCCAGAACCCCGCCGAAACCCTTGTCGGCGAGCCACTTCTCGTCCCGCACGGTCACGTCGACCGTGCCGCCCAGCACCTTCGCCGCGGTGTTCGCCAGCCATGCCGGGTTCTTGATGTTCGACGGCGTGTTCGCGAGGTCGCGCGTAAAGGCAGCAGCCGCCGCGAGAACGCGTACACGGGCGACAGCGTCTGCGTACGCGGACACAGCGCGCTCATGCGCGACAACGAGGCGTACGGCGGGCACAGGCGGCTTCGGCTCTGTCGTGGTGACCACGAAGCGATATCCGCCCAGCGACAGCCCAATCGCTAACTCCGCCGCGTGCTCCGCTGTCGCGTCTTCAGGCAGCACGACCTGGACTGTCCGGATCGGACGGTCCCCGGCCGCTTCGCGGAACGCGCGCGCCAACGCGGCACCGGTCTGTCGAAAGTCCTTCGGCGCGCTTTCGCCGATACCGGCGACCCAGCGCGGAGCATCGCCGTCTTCGGGCACTTCGCGCACTTCGGCGGTGTGTCCGCTCGTCCCGTACGCCGCGCCTTCCTCCGCCTCGGCCAGCGCGATCAGCACTGCTCGCGGGACTCCGCGGCGCGTCGTGGCGACGACCTCGATTTCGGGCAGCTTCGTGGGAACAGGTGGTAGCGAATTACGCACAGCGAGCAACCTTAGGGCGCAGACGAACCGACCCCGGCCTCCAGAAGGAGACCGGGGTGCACAGTGGACAGAGCGGGGAGAGCGCAGGTCAGCCAGTGACCTCCTGCAATGCGGCACCGAGGTCCTTCGCTTCCTCCGCGGAGAGCTCGACGACCAGCCGGCCGCCACCCTCCAGTGGCACCCGCATGACGAGGCCCCGCCCCTCCTTGGTCACTTCGAGGGGACCATCTCCGGTCCGGGGCTTCATGGCCGCCATAGCGTGCTCCCTCCGTCTCAACCGGCGCGCCCGGGTCGCGCACTCCCATGCCAGCCGGGTCTCGTCCCCCATTGTCCCTCATCAGCGCCCGGGCGCGAACGCGGACCGATCATTTGCCGCCGCATCGGTGCTGGTATGCCGCCCGCCGAGGGTGCGAGACTCAGTCCCGAGAACCCGAGCCGCCGCTTCAGAGGAGCATTTCGTGACCACATCCGACGTCCTGTTGACCGCCGACGCCGACGGCGTGCGCACCCTGCGGCTGAACCGGCCGGAGGCGTACAACTCGCTGACCGTCGAGCTCAAGGAGCGCCTGATCGCCGAACTGCGCGCGGCCGCCGAGGACCCGGACGTCCGCGCGGTGGTGCTCACCGGCACCGGCAAGGCGTTCTGCGCCGGGCAGGACCTCAAGGAGCACGTCGGCCTGCTGCAGACGAACGACCCGGCCCCGCTGCACACGGTGAGCGACCACTACAACCCGATCGTCCAGGCGATCACCGGGATGCCGAAGCCGGTCATCGCGGCGGTGAACGGCACCGCGGCGGGCGCCGGCGCGGCCTTCGCGTACGCGAGCGACCTGCGGATCGCGGCGGAGTCGTCGTCGTTCCTGATGGCGTTCGCGAACGTCGGTCTCGGGCCGGACTCCGGCGCGTCGTGGACGCTGCAGCGGCTGATCGGATACGGCCGGGCTGCCGAGCTGATGCTGATGGCGCGGACGGTGGACTCGGCGGAGGCGTTGCGGATCGGGCTCGTCGGGGAGGTCGTGCCGGACGAGGAGCTTGCCGCTCGGGCGCAGAAGGTGGCGGCGAAGCTGGCGGCTGGGCCGACGGTGGCTTACGCGAAGATCAAGAGTGTGCTGGGGGTGGCGGCGGAGTCTTCGCTGGAGGAGGCGCTGGCTGCCGAGGACGCGGCGCAGACTGCGTTGGGGGCGACTGCGGATCACAGTGAGGCGGTGGAGGCGTTTGTGGGGAAGCGTCGGCCGGATTTTCAGGGGAAGTGAGCGGCTGCGCCGCTGAAAGAGAGAGTTGCGTGGGACACCCCGAAGCTTGATTGTGCTGACGGCCCGGGGTGGCTTGTCCAGGCGGGAAAGATGCCTCGACAAGCCACCCCAGACCGCAGTGAGGCTTCGTATCGGGGTGCGTGGGAGGGGCTTGGGTGCCTCGATAGTTGAGTGCGTCGGTGGCGGTCTCGTAAGCAGTGGGCGAGCGGCGGAGCGGGCCGGTCGTGAGGGGAACCCTGGGGAATCAGAGTCCGTGAGGGTGGCCCTCACGGACTTCACGCGGCGCGGAAGCAGCCTTTGACGTGGTCGTCGACCATGCCGGTGGCTTGCATCAGGGCGTAGCACGTGGTGGGGCCGAGGAAGGCGAAGCCGCGTTTCTTCAGGTCTTTCGCCATTGCCTTCGATTCGTCGGTGATCGCTGGGACGTCGGCCATGGTGCGGGGGCGGCGGTGCTTGGCGGGGGCGAAGGACCACAGCAGTTTGTCCAGCGGGATGTCCAGGTCTGCCACGGCGCGCGCGTTCTTCACCGCCGCCTCGATCTTCGCGCGGTTGCGGACGATACCGGCGTCTTGCATCAGGCGTTCGACGTCCTTCTCGCCGAAGCGGGCGACCTTCTCCGGCGCGAAGCCTCGGAACGCTTTTCGGAAGTTCTCGCGTTTGCGCAGGATGGTGATCCAGGACAGTCCCGACTGGAACGATTCGAGGCACAGGCGTTCGTACAACTCAGCCTCGCCGTGGAGCGGGACGCCCCACTCCTCGTCGTGGTACGTCGCGTAGTCCGGAGCTGAGTTGCCCCAGCTGCAGCGGGCGATTCCGTCTTCGCCCAGCAGTTCGGTCATTGTTCCCCCATTGAATAGTTCTCCGCGAACCTCGCGAACTGCCGCAGCGAATGCCGTACTCCCAGGGCGAACGCGGGGCGCGCTAAGGGCCAGCCTGCGCGGCCGAGCAGGCCGAAGGGCAGTTTGAGGTGTTCGGCCCACACGAAGGTGCAGTGTCCGGCACCCTTCGACAGCACCTGGAACACCCCGGTTCCCTGCACGAGGCTGCCCAGGTGGCGCACCGTGCAGCGCAGCGGCGGTTCCCAGGTCGTGATCTCCATGGTGTCGGTGAAGCCGATGCCGCCGAAGCCGGTGAAGGCCGCGAGTTTCGAGCCGACGCTGCGGCCGTTGCCCTCGATCACCCGCACCTGCGTGCCGAGCATCCACTCGCCTTGGCGGGCCCAGTCGGTGAGCGCGAGCCAGGTCGTGCCAGCCGGTGCCGCGACGTCGACCGACAGCACCAGGTCACTCACCCGTCGGCCTCCGGTGCGCTGGTTCGCGCGGCTGGTGCGCCGCCTCAAGCCGGGCGACCCGTTCGCGCAGTTCGTCCAGTTCCACGCCGGTCCTGCGCAGCACCCAGTCCACTTCGGACATCTTGTAGCCGCGGAACACGAGCTGGAAGCGCACCTGGCGGACGTCCTCGCCGGTGATGTCCTCGGCGGGCAGACGGGTCGGCGAGCTGCCCGGCGGCAGCGGCGCCAGTTCCTCGCCCCGGCCGAACACCACAGCGGCCAGGAGGAACACCACGGCGGCCACCAGCAGCATGACTACGAGGTAGATCAGCGCGGTCGTCACGCGACGATCGTGGCACACCGCCGCCAGGAACGTCGCGCTAGCACGGCAAGTCGGAACGACAGGACTACCCACGCGACCATCAGCAGCCCGCACGGGCCGCTCAGGAACAGCCGCGCCGCGTCGACCGCTCCGGTCGCTCCGATCAGCAGCAGCACGGAGAACAGGTTGAGGCCCACCGCGACCGCACCGAGCGTCCGGCAGACCCGGGCCGTGCGGACTCCGTCGAACCGGCGGCTGACGAACCGGGTGCCCAGCAGCGAGAGAAGGCCGAGCACGGGCACGGCGTAGATCGCGGCGTGGGTGAACTGCGTGACGTAGGAATACCAACCGGGGCTCGGCGTGGTCAGCCGCGACCAGGGGCCGTAGGTGAAGATGCGCGCCACCTCCCACGACGTCTGCATCGCGGGCACACCGAGCACGAGCAGCCACAGCGTCCGTACGCCGTTGTGCATGCTCAGTTCCGCCTGGTAGTCACCGGCGATCTCCCGGACATGACCGAAATCCGCTACCGCGCGGCGTTGTGCTTCGCTCTCGCTCCAGCCGCCTTCGCGGTACGCCTCGGCCGCGTCGTGCAGGCCGTCGCGTGCTTCGGCGAGCAGATCCGCCTTCGTGCCGCGGCGGCCGATCAGCGCGCGGTCCAGTTCGGCGAGGTAGGCCTCGACGGGGCTCAACGCGGTCTGACTTGTCGTGGTCATGGTTCCAGCACTCCACCGATCACCGTGGTGAACTCCCGCCACTGCACCCGCTCCGCGGCCAGCGCCTGCTGCCCGGCGCGAGTGAGCCGGTAGGTGCGCCGTTTGCGGCCGGACACCACGTCCCACTCACTGGCAAGCCAGCCGGCGCGCTCAAGCCGGCGCAACGCCGGGTACACCGTGCCGGTGGGCAGGTCGAGCGCGCCGTCGCTGCGCAGCGCCAATGCCTCGATGATCGCGTATCCGTGCAGCTTACGGCCGTCGAGGACGGCGAGCAGCAACGCGTCGAGGTGTCCGCGCAACGTGTCCGCTTTCATAGGTCGGCAGTCTACTCATCTTGACCCTGGCAGGTTAATCTCCGTGCCCGCCGGAACCGTCCGGGAAAAACCCTGAGATCACCCCGATCTCTTGGGTTCCCTCGCTACATGTAGCCGCGCTACCTATAGGCTCCGTCGGCATGGACCCACTGCCGATAGCGCGACTCCAGTTCGCGACCACGACCTCGCTCCACTTCCTGTTTGTGCTGCTCACCCTGGGCTTGGTGACCATGGTGGCGATCATGCAGACCCGCGCGACACTCCGCGGCGGAGAACAGCCGCACCGGATGACCACGTTCTGGGGCCGCCTGTACGTGGTCAACTACGCGCTCGGAATCGTCACCGGAATCGTGCTCGAATTCCAGTTCGGGATGACCTGGACCGGGCTGTCCGCGTTCGCCGGGGACGTTTTCGGCGCGCCGCTCGCGATCGAGACGCTGGTGGCGTTCTTCCTGGAATCGACGTTCCTCGGCGTGTGGATCTTCGGCCGCGGCCGGATGAACAAGTGGCTGCACCTGACGGTGCTGTGGCTGGTCACGCTGACCGCGTACGCCTCCGCGCTGTTCATCATGGTCGCCAACTCGTTCCTGCAGAACCCGGTCGGTTCGCGGATGGAGAACGGCGTGCTGCGACTGGACGACTTCGGCACGTTGTTCGCCAACCCCGCGCTCACCGCGTCGTTGCCGCACGTCATCGGGGCCGCGCTGCTGACCGGCGGCTTCTTCGTGACCGGCGTCAGTGCGTACCACTTTCTCAAGGGCACCAGCGAGATCGACTTCTTCCGCCGGTCGCTGCGGATCGGTGTCGTGACGTCGCTGATCGGCAGTGTGCTGGTAGTCCAGGCCGGGTTCGCGCAGTTCGCCGAGGTCGCCGGGTACCAGCCGGACAAGTTCACGGATTCGGTCGCTGTCGGGCTGCCGCTCGGGATGATGATCAACGTCGGCTTCTTCGCGTTCTTCGCCGCGCTGATCGGCACGCTGCTGTTGTTCCGCGACCGGCTGCTGCGGGCGCGGCCGCTGCTCGTCCTGATGGTGCCGGGGATCGCCGTGCCGTTCATCGCGGCGATCCTGGGCTGGCTGGTCCGCGAGATCGGCCGTCAGCCGTGGCTGGTGTGGGGCAAGCTGCGCACCGCCGACGCCGTCGCCGACGTCAGCGGCGGGCAGATCCTGTTCTCCTTCATCGCTTTCACGCTGTTGTTCGTCGTGCTGGCCATCGCCGACGGGGTGCTGCTCGCCCGGATCGCCAAACGCGGTCCGGCCGTCGCCGCGGCGGAAACCGAACTTCCTGTCCTGAGTGGAGTGTGACCCGTGGTGACGATCTGGTGGGGTGTGCTCGGTTTGCTGCTGGGCGGGTACTTCGCGCTGGCAGGCTATGACTACGGCGTCGGAATGCTGCTGCCCGTGCTCTCGCGCGACGAGGCTGGGCAACGGCGGGTGCTGGGCGCGGCCGGCCCGTTTTTCCTGGCCAACGAGGTGTGGCTGGTCGCCGCGGTCGGCGTGCTGTTCGGCGCGTTCCCGCAGCTGGAAGGACGGGTGTTCGCCGGGGCTTATGTGCTGGTCGTGCTGTTGCTGCTGGGCTTGGTCACGTTCACCGCGGCGGTGCAGCTGCGGAGCCGGAATCCGGAGGGAAACCGGCGCGGGTGGACGTTCGCCATTACCACGGGTGCGCTGGTCACGGCGGTTTCGTGGGGATTGTTCCTCGGCAACCTCGTGCGCGGGCTTCCGCTCGACGCGCAGGGACGTCCGGTCGACGATGTTCTGGCGTTGTTCTCTCCGTACGCGGTGTTGTGGGGACTCGGGTTTGTCGCCCTGTTCTGCTTGCAGGGACTGGTCTTCCTCGCGGTGCGCGGCCCAGCGGACCTTGCCGGACGGGTTCGGCGGCTGACTCGGTCGTTCCTGCTTCCGGTGGGCGTTTTCCTGGTGGCAGCGACGGCTTGGGGAGCTTTCTCCGGTGGTTCCTGGGCCGCGCTGGCGGTGGCAGCTGTCGCCTTCGCGGCTTACCTGACCGTCCTTTTCGGACTCCAGCGGCCACGATGGGCTCTCCCCGCCGCCATGCTTTTGAGTGCCTGCCCCGCGCTGCTGGCCGGCGTGCTGCGGTTCCCGGTCGTCCTGTCCTCCGGCGCGGGCTACCAGCTGACCGTCGACCAGGCCGCCACCACGCCGGAGATGGCCGCGGTGCTCGGCTGGTTCGCCGCGCCCGCACTCCTCGTGCTGGTCGTCGTGCAGTGGCTGACCTGGCGGGCACATCGGCGTCCGGTCGACGAGAAGTCGTTGCTGCACTTCTAAGGGAGTCTCGCCATGCCTGGTCTTCGCGGTTACCTGACAGCGCTCGCCGTGCTGGGTGTCATCGCCGCTGGTGCCGTGCTCGTCCAGGCGGACGGGCTCGCGACACTGCTCACCGGCGGCGGCGTCTCGGTCGCCCTGTTCGTCGCCGTCGGGACGCGGCTTCTGCTCGTCGTCGCGCACGGCCTGCTCACCAATCACTTCGCGGCATCGGCACAAGCCGCACTCCGTCGCCGGTTGCTCGACGCGACCGGCGACCCTGGCGTAACCGCCGCTCGAATCACCCAAGGCGTCGACACCACCTCCACCTACCTGACGGGCTACTTGCCCGCGATGGTGCTGTCGGTCGTGGTACCGATCGCAGCACTGGCAAGACTTTTTACTGCCGACTTGGCCTCCGCCCTGATCGTCACCGCGACCGTCCCGTTGATCCCGCTCTTCGGCGCGCTGATTGGCGCACACACGAAAGCGCGTACACAGTGGACGCTTCTAACGCGACTGGGTGGACACTTCCTCGACGTCGTCCGAGGTTTGCCGACGCTCAAGCTGTTCGGCCGCGCGCAAGCCCAGACCCGAATCGTGCGCGAGATGGCCGATGCGCACGCCGACGCCACCATCCGGACGCTGAAGGTCGCCTTTCTCTCCGCACTGGTGCTGGAACTCGTCGCCACGCTGTCGATCGCACTCGTCGCAGTACCCATCGGGTTCCGCCTGTTGTCCGGCTCGATGACCGCGCACACCGCGATGCTGGTCCTGGTCCTCGCCCCCGAGGCATACCTGCCGCTGCGCGCCGCCGGAGCGAAGTTCCACGCCGCTGCCGAAGGACTCGCCGCGTTGAAAGAGATCCTGAGCGCGCCTACGGTAATCCGCCGATCCGGAACGCAGACACGTCGCCTTGGCCCGCCGGAAGTAGTGTTCGACCGCGTTTCCGTGCATTACGGCGAAACCTGCGCACTGTCCGAAGTAGACCTGACGATTCACCCTGGCGAGCACCTTGCGTTGGCCGGGCCGAGCGGTTCCGGCAAATCCACCCTGCTCGCCGTGCTGCTGGGATTCGTCGAGCCGACCTCCGGGCGAGTGCTCGTGGACGGCGTCGACCTGCGCGCCCTCGACCACTCGTCCTGGCTGCACGACATTGCGTGGCTATCGCAACGTCCGACTCTGTTTCGCGGCACTCTCCTGGAAAACACCGGCGGACGCCGCGTCGACGACATCGTCACCGACCTCCCCGACGGCTACGCGACGCAGATTGGCGAACTGGGCGCTGGACTGTCCGCCGGGCAACGCCAACGCGTCGGCCTGGCCCGTGCCTTGTCCCGCACCGAAGCCGGACTCGTCCTGCTGGACGAACCCACCGCCCGCCTCGACGCCGGTACGGAAGCGACCGTGCTGGCCGGTGCCAGGGAACTGCTGCCCGGCCGCACCGCGGTCCTGGTCGCGCACCGACCGGCGCTGGCGGCGCTCGCTTCGCGGACGGTCGTACTCAACCACGGGGTGACAGTATGAAACTCGTCCGTGCAGCCCTGCTCTCCGTCGGTGCCGAACTCGCCGGACTCGGCCTGACCGGCACCGCGGCCTGGCTGCTCATGCGTGCCGCCGAGCAGCCCCCGCTCGCCGCGCTCACCCTCGCGATCGTCGCCGTGCGCGTCTTCGCCTTGGCGCGCGGCGGACTCCGGTACGCCGAACGCCTTGCCGGACACGACGTTGTCCTCCGCTACCTCGGCTCCCTCCGGACCCGGGTGTACCAGGCCCTGCTCCCCCGACGCGTCGCCGAACACGCCGGCGCGGATCTGGTCACCCGCCTGGTGTCCGATGTGGACGCCGTACAGGACGCCATCCTCCGGCTCGCGCTACCAGCCGTGGTCGCGGGCACCGTCGGTATCGCCGTGATGATCTTCGCCTGCCTGGTAAACCTTCCGCTCGCCGGGATCCTCCTCATCGGACTGATCACCACCGGACTTCTGCTGATCCCGAGAGGCACAGCACCCGAGTCACGGGCGGAACTCGCGGAACGCACCGTAGAACTCGTCCTCGGCCGCGACGAACTCATCGCCTACGGCTGGGAACAACGAGAAAAAGCCCGCGCCGCCACGATTATCCGAAAGCTAGCCGCAGACTCCCGTCGCACCGGCCGCCGTCTCGCCCTGACCACTGCCGCCGGAGTGGCCGTGCAATTCGCGACCACCACCGCAGTCGCGCTGCTCAGCCCGGCGAACATCCCGGTCACCGCCGCCCTCGCCCTGACCACGATGGCACTGTTCGAGCTGGTCCTTCCGCTGATCCCCGCCGCCGAGCGAATCCCCGAAATCCGCACCTCGCTGAGCCGGGTGCGCGCCGTCCTCTCCGCGCCGGAACCAGCCCCCGAACCCGTCCCCGGACCAGGGCACTTCCGGCTGACCAACGTCGGCGTCCAGCATCCCGGCCGCCGCGCCGCACTCGAAGGCATCGACCTCGACCTGCCGCCCGGCACCCGGTTAGGCGTCCTCGGCCCGTCGGGTGCCGGAAAGACGACCCTGCTGCACGTCCTTCTCGGCTTCGTCTCCCCCACGTCCGGTTCGATCACCGTCGACGGCCGTCCCGTGGCCGGACCGCACCCCGCCGTCATTTCCGGAGCCCTCGCCGACGCGTACGTCTTCGCCACGACAGTCCGCGAAAACCTGCTCCTCGCCAGCCCGGAAGCCACCGACGACGACCTGCGCGCCGCCTGCGAAACCGCCGGCTTCGACCTCCCGCTCGACCGGGACACCGGCCAAGACGGCGACGCCCTCTCCGGCGGTCAACGGCAACGGCTGCTCCTCGCCCGCGCGGTGCTCGCCGCACCGCCGGTCCTGGTCCTCGACGAGCCGGTGGAAGGCCTCGACCCCGCACACGGCGACGAGGTCTTGGCGCGGGTTCTCGCCCAGGCGAAGGGAACCGTGGTGCTGGTGACGCACCGGCCGGAGCACGTCGCCGGGTTCGACCAGATCCGCACGCTGGAAGACGGGCGGCTAGCACTCAGCGTTCACCGATGAGCTGGATCGGCGAGTCCATCGGATCGAGGGGGACCATGTCGTTGGTGTCGACGTACGGCTGCGATTCCGGCGACCCCGGAAAAGCGCGGCGACGACGGCGGTGAGCCGGACTCGTCCGCCGCCGAGGTGAGTGCCCCCCAGTCGGCTCGGCGAGCCCGGCCAGCCACTCGGCCCGCACCGGGTCCATCGTGGCGGTGTAGGCCCCGGTCCGGCTGGAACGGACCTCGCGGGCGGCCAGGACGTCGCCCCACCGGGCGAGCGTGAGGATCTCGTCGATCGACAAGCGGATCGACTCGTTCCCGCAGTGTTCCAACGGCCGGTAACCGGCTCTGCTCGCCAGTAGCTGTTGTCGTCGCCGGAAACGCTTCGGTAGACCGTCTGCCACGCGGGGCGGGCACCCGTGAAAAGGATGCGGAGCCAGCCCGGCCCAGCCGACCGGGAAGCCGTCCCGGCTGCCGGACGAGCAGACCGCGCGGTTTCACCCGGTTCGCGCTCGTGGGATCCAGCTGGTCTTCGGCCACGTCCATCGCCCCCGCGAGTCGCGGCGGATCAGACCCGGAACGCAGCGCGCGGCGATGACATCTCGATGAAACCGCGTTCTGTCCGATGTAGACAGACGGTCACCCCTGCCGGGCGGCCAGCACGTCCCGCATCGGCGGCCGGTCCGTCACCGGCACCTCCGTCACGTCCGGTACCCATTCCCCGGACACCTGCACGAACTGCGTGAACCGCGCCGCCTCCGCGCTCGGCATCCCGCAACGGGCGAGTGCGGTGCCGAGGATCTGCCGGGCCATCACGCCGAGTTGCAGCAGCGACCGGTTGCGATGTTTGCGCACGCCGAGGTTGACCTGCGCCAACCCGTCGAGCCCGTAGCGATCCTCGGCGTCCAGCAGCAGGCCGATCTCCACGCCGTACCCCCCGGCGAACGGCACCGACTCCAGGAACTCGCGCGTGCCCGCGTACTCGCCGCCCAGCGGCTGCACCAGCTCGCCGAGGGCCGGGCGCAACGCGGACAGCACCGGCCGCGCCAGCAGTTCGGTGACCCGGCCGCCGCCAGTGCTCTCCAGCCGCAGCGGGCGACGGTAGAAGCCCTTGACCAGGTGCACGCCTTCCTCGGTGAGCAGCGGGCCGAGCAGCGACGGCACGAACGCCGGGTCCGGATCGACCAGGTCGGAGTCGAGGAAGACCACGACGTCGCCGGTCGTCGCGGCGAGCGAGCGCCACAGCACCTCGCCCTTGCCGGGACGCGGCGTCAGCTCCGGCACGACATCCTCGCGGCGCACCACCCGGGCCCCGGCGGCAGCGGCGACCTCGGCCGTCGCGTCGGTGGAGCCGGAGTCGACGACCACCAGCTCGTCGACCACCCCGCCGAGCAGCGGGCGCACCGACGCGACCACCGCGGCGACCGTTTCCTCCTCGTCCAGCGCCGGCAGCACGACCGACACGGTCCGGCCGCGTTTGGCGGCGAGGATGTCCGCGCCGCTCCACCCCGGCTCCTGCCAGGTGCGACGGTGAAACCAGCTCATGGAGACGATCGTGCCATGCTGGAGCCGGTGCCCGATCCTCCGGAGGGAGAACCTTTGCTGCCGCTGCTCGTCCGTTTCGTGCTCGGACCGCTGGTCCGCGCGCTTTACCGGCCTCAGGTCGAGGGCGTCGAGAACATCCCCGAGGACGGCCCGGTGCTGCTCGCCGCCAACCACCGGGCGGCGCTCGACACCGGTGTGATCACGTTCACCACGCCGCGGCAGGTCCGGTTCCTGGGCAAGGCCGAGTACTTCACCGGCAAGGGCATCAAGGGCCGGTTCACCGCGAAATCGCTCGACGCGCTCGGGTACATCCCGGTCGAACGCGGCAACGCACAGGCCGGGCTCGCCGCGCTGGAAGCGGGCCGGAAGGTGCTCACCGACGGCGGCGTCTTCGCGATCTACCCCGAAGGCACCCGCTCGCTCGACGGGCGGCTGCACCGCGGGCACACCGGCGTCGCCGCGCTCGCGCTCTCCACCGGGGCGAAGGTGGTTCCGGTCGCGTTGTTCGGCACCGAGGGCATCCAGCCCAACGGCGCGAGAATCCCTCGGCTCGCCAAAATCAAGGTCCGATTCGGCGAACCGCTGGACTTCGCGCGCTACGAAGGCCAGGACTCGTCCTCGGCGATCCGCCGGTCGGTGACCGACGAGATCATGTACGCGATCCTGGAACTGTCCGGGCAGGAATACGTCGACACCTACCACAAACGACCGGACGAAAAAGCGTCGTGACGCTTAACCGGTCGAGCGGCTCAGGATGTCGACCAGTTTGTCCGCGTCGGCGGCGACGCTGATCAGCTGCCGGGTCTCCGGCCGCAGGAACCCCTTCTCCAGCATTTGATCGGCGAAGGCGACCAGCGGCGAGTAATACCCGGCCACGTCGAGCAGCCCGATCGGCTTGCGGTGAATGCCGAGCTGCGCCCAGGTCCACACCTCGAACAATTCTTCAAGGGTGCCGACGCCGCCGGGCAACGCGACGAACGCGTCCGACAAAGCGGCCATTTTCGCTTTGCGCTGGTGCATGTCGGCGACCACGTGCAATTCGGTAAGGCCGCCGTGCGCGATTTCCACGCTCGCCAGCACTTCCGGGATCACGCCGATCACTTCACCGCCCGCGGCGAGCGCGGCGTTGGCCACCACGCCCATGGTGCCGACGCTCGCGCCGCCGTAGACAAGACCGATTCCCCGCTGCGCCAACAGCTTCCCGACGCCGGCCGCCGCTTCGGCGTACTCCGGCGAAAAGCCCTGCGCCGAACCGCAGAACACACAGATCCGCATCAGTGCGTGTCCTCCCAAGCCTGATAAGAATCCTGCACGACGCGCACCGCGTCGTCGATGTCGTCGGTCAAGTGCAGCAGGTTGAGGTCCTTTTCGCCGATCTTCCCGCCGCCGAGCACCGATTTCGCGATCCAGTCGTACAGCCCGCCCCAGTATTCGGTGCCGAACAGCACCACCGGGAACTTGGTGACCTTCTTGGTCTGGACCAGCGTGAGCGCCTCGAACAGTTCGTCGAGCGTCCCGAATCCGCCGGGAAGGCAGATGAACGCCTGCGAGTACTTGACGAACATGGTCTTGCGGGCGAAGAAGTAGCGGAAGTTCACGCCGAGGTCGACCCACGGGTTCAGGCCCTGCTCGAACGGCAGCTCGATGCCGAGCCCGACGGAGAACCCGCCCGCTTCGTTCGCGCCGCGGTTCACCGCTTCCATCGCGCCCGGACCGCCGCCGGTCATCACCGCGAACCCGGCGTCGGCGAGCGCGGCCCCGATCTTGCGGCCCAGTTCGTACTCCGGGTTGTCGCGTTTGGTGCGCGCGGAACCGAACACGGTCACCGCGCGCGGAACCTCGGCCAGCGCGCCGAATCCCTCGACGAACTCGGCCTGGATCCGCAGCACGCGCCACGGGTCGGTGTGCACCCAGTCGCTCGGCCCCCGCGAGTCGAGCAGGCGCTGATCGGTGGTGCTGCCCTGGTCGCGCCGATCGCGCCGGAGCACCACCGGGCCCTTGTGCCGCTCCACCGGACGTTCGGGGTACTGGCCGTCGGGAAATTCAGACTGTTCGGTCACCGGCCAAGCCTACGGGCCGATCGGCCGCGGCGGGCGCCCGCGTGGGCACCAGAGCGTGCCGGATCGGTTGCCCGTGCTTGAACGCGGGAAAGCGGACCACAGCGGGTTCCGGTCCTGCTACCAATGGCCGGTTGTCGGCAACTACCGACGAAAGTCGCCCGGCCCCGCCCCGAAACGGCGTTTTCCCTGCTACGGAGCCGCTTGCGGGGAATAGTCCTGATCGCCCCCGGGGTCCTGCTGGTCCGTTCAGCGCATTGACCGCCCTCGTGAGCGCTTTTTTACTCACGGTGTCCGCGGCCTGATCAGCCCAGCTCAACGCGTTGCGCTTTCCCCATCGTGTACCCCGAAAGGACTGTCGATGACGTCCAGAAGAGGGCTCGCCACCGGTATCGCAAGTGTCGCCGGTCTCGCCCTTTCCCTGCTCGCGCTGCCGGTGACCCCGGCATCCGCGGCCCCCGCCCAACCTTCCGCAGACCCGCAGGCCACCGCGATCGCGGCCGCCGACCGGGTCGCCGCCGCAGGCGCGGTCGGGCTTCGCAAGAGCTCGGCCGAGAGCCTGCACCGCGTCAGCACCACCCTGGGCGACGCCGGGCTGTACTACAACTCCTACGAGCGCACCTACGACGGCCTCCGGGTCGTCGGCGGGGATGCGGTGATCGTCGCCGACGGAACGGGCCGCGTGCGCGGCACCGACTCCGCCGAGGGCGCGGCCATCACCATGGGCACCAAGCCCACTGTCGACGCGGCGCGCGCGGCCTCGGTCGCCCGCGGCCAGTTGCCGGCCGTGAGCACGGTGAGCAAGCCTGATCTGGTCGTTCTCGGCGGCGCACAGCCGAAACTGGCCTACGAGGTCGTCGTCAAGGGCCGTACCGCGAAGGCGCCGAGCAACCTGCACGTCTTCGTCGACGCCGCCACCGGCAAGGTCCTCGACCAGCGCGACGACGTGAAGGCCGAAAGCCCGGCGAAGACCGGTTCGACCGCCGCGGCCCCGCGCGCGGCGGCCAACGGCAACAGCTACTACGCCGGCCAGGTCAGCATCGACACCACCGGTTCCGGCAGCTCGTACTCGATGCGCGACCCGAACCGGCCCGGCATCAGCTGCGGGCGCGAGGGCGGCTCGGTGTACACGAAGTCCAGCAACTCGTGGGGCAACGGACGGGGCACCGACCTCGAAACCGGTTGCGTCGACGTGCTCTACACGGTGCAGACCGAGTGGAACATGCTCAAGGACTGGCTGGGCCGCAACGGAATCGACGGCAACGGCCGCGGGTTCCCGGCGTCGGTCGGCCTGAACGACGTCAACGCCTACTGGGACGGCTCGTCCACCCACTTCGGGCACTCGCAGGACAACCAGCGCCAGGCGACGTCGATGGACGTGGCGGGCCACGAGTTCGGCCACGGCATCTTCCAGAACACGCCGGGCGGCGCGGGATCGGGCAACGAGAACGGCGGTCTCAACGAGTCCACCGGCGACGTGTTCGGCGCGCTGACCGAGTTCTACGCGAACAACCCGGTCGACACCCCGGACTTCACCGTCGGCGAGGGCGTGAACCTGGTCGGCAACGGCCCGATCCGCTACATGTACGACCCGAGCCGCGAGGGCGACCCGAACTGCTACTCGTCGTCGATCCCGAACACCGAGGTGCACGCGGCGGCAGGCCCGCAGAACCACTGGTTCTACCTGCTGTCCGAGGGCAGCTCGCCGACCGACGGCCAGCCGGCCAGCCCGACCTGCAACGGCAGCAGCGTCACCGGCATCGGCATCCAGAAGGCGGGCAAGATCTTCTACAACGGCCTGCTGCACAAGACCTCGTCCTGGAACCACAAGGCGGCCCGCAAGGCGACCCTTCAGGCCGCGGTCGACCTGTTCCCGGGCAGCTGCACCGAGTTCAACGCCACCAAGGCGGCGTGGGACGCGATTTCGGTCGGCGCGGTCTCCGGTGAGGCCACCTGCACCGGCGAACCGCCGAAGGACAACGACTTCTCGGTCAGCCTTTCGCCCTCGACCGCGACTGTCCAGCCTGGACAGTCGGCCACGTCGACGGTGACCACCAAGATCACCAACGGCAACGCGCAGTCGGTGAAGCTGACCGCGAGCGGCCTGCCCTCGGGCGCCACCGCGACGTTCACCCCGGCGACCGTGCAGTCCGGCGCCACCGCGTCCGTCACGATCGCCACGACGGCCAGCACGCCGAACGGCACCAGCAAGGTCACGATCACCGCGACCGGCGCGAACGCCACCCACACCGCGGACTTCACGCTCACCGTGGGCAGCGGCAACCCAGGCGGCTGCGGCGGCGTGACCGCGTGGGACTCGAACACGTTCTACGGTCCAGGCGACGTGGTCTCGTACGGCAACCACAAGTGGACCTCGACGTGGTACTCCGTCGGCGCTGAGCCGGGTGCGCCCGGTTCCTGGGCCGTCTGGACCGACAGCGGGGCCTGCTGACGCAGTAGTCGCACCCTAGTTCGCCCCTTGGGACCAGCCGGGCACGGCGCCTCGTGCCCGGCTGGTTCGCGTCCGCGCTTGTCCAGACCACCTGTCGTGAATTTGTCTAGACCATACGATCGGGGGTAGGCATCCCCCGGCCCGCCGCTTACCGTTGCGGCACCACCGTTACCGGGGACGGGAGCCGTGATGAACGGACGGAAATCGCGCTGGTTCGGGACCGCCGTGGCGGCCCTGCTCGCACTGCCGCTCGCGGGAATCGCCCCCGCCTCCGCGGCCGCCGCGCCACAGTCGGACACCTGCGCGGTGAAGCCGAGACCCGCCGGCCCGGTGCTGCAGGGCTACTGGGAAAACTGGGACGGAGCCTCGAACGGCGTCCACCCCGGCATGGGCTGGGTACCGATCAACGACCCCAGCATGGCCGCACACGGGTACAACGTCATCAACGCCGCCTTCCCGGTGATCCTCTCCGACGGCACGGTGCAGTGGGAAGACGGCATGGACTCTACGGTGAAGGTCTCCACGCCCGCCGAGATGTGCGCGGCCAAAGACGCCGGAGCCACTATTCTGATGTCCATCGGCGGCGCGGCGGCGGGCATTGACTTGTCGTCCAGCTCGGTCGCCGACAAGTTCGTCAGCACCATCGTGCCGATCCTGAAAAAGTACAATTTCGACGGAATCGACATCGACATCGAAACCGGCTTGTCGAGCAGCGGCGACATCAATTCGCTGTCCGCCTCGCAAGCAAACCTGGAACGCATCATCGACGGCGTGCTGTCCCAAATGCCCTCCGGCTTCGGCCTGACCATGGCCCCGGAAACGGCCTACGTCACCGGCGGCTCGGTCACCTACGGCTCGATCTGGGGCGCATACCTGCCGATCATCAAGAAGTACGTCGACAACGGCCAGCTGTGGTGGCTGAACATGCAGTACTACAACGGTTCCATGTACGGCTGCTCCGGCGACAGCTACGAAGCCGGGACCGTGCAGGGCTTCACCGTGCAGACCCAGTGCCTGGACAAGGGCCTCACCGTACAAGGCACAACCATCCGGGTCCCAGCGGACAAGCAGGTCCCCGGCCTCCCCGCACAACCAGGCGCAGGCGGCGGCTACCTCGACCCAGGCTCGGTTTCGCAGGCCTACCAAAGTGTCCCCGGGCTCAAGGGCCTGATGGACTGGTCGATCAACTGGGACGGCTCAAGAGGCTGGACCTTCGGCGACAACGTGAAGTCGCTGCAAGGCCGGTAAAAGACCGCTGCGGGCCGGGGTGCTGCGCGAGGCGCCGCCCCGGCCCGCAGCTCAACTCGCCGAACTCTCCCTCCCCCGCCCCTCTGTCCGTGAGGGAACCCTGAGAGAGTGTTTCGAAACCCGCGTGGTCAGTCGCTGAATCCGTGTGTTACACGGCAGCTTGCACACAACCGCCCGATGAACGCCACGCCGCCCCGGTATCACAGCTAACGCCCGGCCACGCCGCCGGGTTTCGAAACACCCTCTGAGGGAATCAGAGTCTGTGAGGCTTCCCCTCACGACCCACCCACCAAACCGCAGCCGACGCAGCCGCCATCGAGGCACCCAGCCGCACCAGCGCACCCACCATCAAGGCACCCGACCGCAGCAGACGCACCCAACCATCGAGGCACCCAGCCCCTCCCCCGCAGCCGATGCACCCACGACCGAGACACCCAGCCCCTCCCCCACACCCCGATACGAAGCCCCCTGAGGTTTCCCCCGGGGGTCGGTCACCGGGTTTCATGCCGCGTGGGC
>NZ_LWSF01000012.1:13002-194478 GCF_001651785.1 Amycolatopsis sp. M39 | reverse complement strand
CGGCAAGACCAAGAAAACGGACACCAAAGGTTAAAACTTAAGCTCAGGGTTCCCCTCGCGATCCCGCCGCCGTGCGTGAGGGGACCACCCCGCCCACCGCCGCCGCACCCAGCGATCGAGGCAACCGCCCTCCCGCCGGGAACAGGCATCAAACCTGCCGATCGCCCTGCTCGGCAAACACCCGCACCGCCTCATTGACCGAAGCAGTCCGAGCCCCCCGCACCGCCTCAGTCAGCGGCCGCAACGCTTCAGCCCGCTGATTCACCGCCGAAGCCGACAACGCCCCACCCGGGTCATCCGCCCGAGCCACAGCCACAATCGCCGAAATCTCCTCCGCCCGCTGCAACACCCGCAGCGCCCGCCCCGGCGTCCCGGCAGGCCACTCCACCTGAGGCCGGGCCCGCAAATGCGCCGACAACTCCGCCCGGACCCCTGGCCGATCGCTGGCCACATCCAACGTCTGCAGCGCCCCGGCACTGGCCCGGACGGCGTCAGTCAACCCGTGCTCGGCATCCGGCAACGGCTGATACTCCACCGCGACCGGCGCGGGGAGCGAATACACCGTCCACCGCATCAGCCCCTCGGCGATCGGCTCCGGCACCAGCCCGAACGCCAGCCCGCCGAGCACCACCGCCTCGCCGCACCGCAACGCCGCGTCGGCGAACGGGCCGGCACCGCCAAGACCCCGCACATCGCCCGGCACCGGCAGCACCAGCTGGGCGCTCGCCGCCCCCTGCGCCCGCAGTGCGAGCAGCAACTGCACGGGAGTAGCCGCCCGATGGAACGCGAGCGGGAGATCGAACGCGTCGGCCGCGGCGGGATCGGCCGCGACCACGTCGTGGGCCTCGGCCCAGTCCTGCAAGGCGTCGAGGACGTCGTCGGACGCCGCGGCCCCGTTCAGCCACGCGGAGGACCAGACGGCGAGAGTCGCACTGGGTCGGCACACGACCGCGGATTTTACCGGTTCCTCCCGGCTGCGCCGATCCCCGCCCGGCTGGAGCCGCTCCACATCGACGGATGCCGGAACGGTCAGTAGCGTCGAAGGGGTGAACGCTGTTCCCGACGCTCTTCCCCGTACTGCCGGCGAGCTCCGCGCCGCCGGATACGCCCCGCGCCCGATCGCGCGCGAGATCCACGACAACCTGCTCGCCGCGCTGCGCGAGGGCCGCGACGCCTGGCCCGGCATCGTCGGCTTCTCCCGCACCGTGCTTCCCCAGCTCGAACGCGCGCTGCTGGCCGGCCACGACGTCGTCCTGCTCGGCGAACGCGGCCAGGGCAAGACCCGCCTGCTGCGCACCCTGGCCGGCCTGCTCGACGAGTGGACCCCGGTCATCGAGGGCTCGGAACTGGGCGAACACCCGCTCGACCCGATCACGCCCGCCTCGATCCGCCGCGCCGCCGAACTCGGCGACGACCTCCCGGTGGCCTGGCGGCACCGCAGCGAGCGCTACACCGAAAAACTGGCCACGCCGGACACGAGCGTGGGCGACCTGATCGGCGACGTCGACCCGGTGAAGGTGGCCGAGGGCCGCAGCCTCGGCGACCCGGAGACCATCCACTTCGGACTCGTGCCGCGCGCGCACCGCGGCATCGTCGCGATCAACGAACTGCCCGACCTCGCCGAGCGGATCCAGGTCGCGCTGCTGAACGTCATGGAGGAACGCGACATCCAGGTCCGCGGCTACACGCTGCGGCTCCCGCTGGACGTCCTCCTCGTCGCCACCGCCAACCCCGAGGACTACACCAACCGCGGCCGGATCATCACGCCGCTGAAGGACCGCTTCGGCGCGGAAATCCGCACGCACTACCCGCTGGACGTCGGGTCCGAGGTCGCCGTGGTGCGCCAGGAGGCGAACCTCGTCGCGGAGGTCGGCGAGCCGCTGCTGGAGGTGCTGGCCCGGTTCGTGCGCAACCTGCGCGAATCGCCGGTGATCGACCAGCGTTCCGGCGTGTCCGCCCGGTTCGCGGTGGCAGCGGCCGAAACCGTCGCGGCGGCCGCGTTGCGCCGGGCGGCGGTGACCGGGGAGGACCCGGCGGTCGCGCGGCCGGTCGACCTCGAAGCCGTGCCCGCCGTGCTGCGCGGCAAGGTCGAGTTCGAGCCCGGCGAGGAAGGCCGCGAGGTCGAGCACCTCGTGCACCTGATGCGCCGCGCGATCGCGGAAACCGCTCGCGAACGGTTCGCCGGACTGGATCTGCGCCCGCTGTCCGACGCGGTCGCGGACGGCCATCTCGTCGCCACCGGCGAGCGCGTCCCCGGCGCGGAAGTCCTTGCCGCGCTGCCGGAACTGCCGGTGCTGCACGAGGTCGCCCAGCGGGCCGGAGTGTCCGCTGACGAACCGGCGGGCCGGATCGCGGCGGCGGTCGAACTGGCCCTGGAGTCGCTGTTCCTCGCCCGCAGGCTGGCGAAGGACTCCGACGACGGCACGACGGTGTACGGCCAGTAATGCCGCTCTTACCGGAGGGATATTCCTACGGCCCGTGGCACGACGGGCCGGATCCGCTGGCCCCGCCCGCGGACCTGCGGGACGCGCTGGACGAGATCGGCCGCGAGGTGATGGGCGGTTCGTCCCCGCGCTCGGCGCTGGAAGAACTGCTGCGCCGCGGCACCGAAGGCACCGCAGGCCTCGACGAGCTGACCCGTCAGCTGTGGCAGCGCCGTTCGCAGATCCAGCGGCGGCACCGGCTGGACGGCACGCTCCAGGAAGTCCAGCAGCTGCTGCGGGACGCACTCCAGGCCGAGCGCCGGGAACTGTTCCCGGACCCCGACGACGAGGCCCGCTTCCGCGAAGCCCGGCTGGACGCCCTGCCGCCCGGCACCGCCGCCGCCGTGCGCGAGCTGAACGAGTACGACTGGCGTTCGGACGAGGCCCGGCAGAAGTACGAGCAGATCCGCGACCTCCTCGGCCGCGAGATGCTGGACGCGCGGTTCCAGGGCATGAAACAGGCGATGCGGAACGCCGGCCCGCGGGACGTCGAGCGGATCAACCAGATGCTCGGCGACCTCAACGCGCTGCTGTCCGCGCACGCACAGGGCGCGAGCGACATCGGCGAACGCTTCAGCGAGTTCATGCGGCGGCACGGCGAGTTCTTCCCGGAGAACCCGCGGAACGTCGACGAGCTGATCGACGTGCTGGCCGCCCGTTCCGCCGCCGCGCAGCGCATGCTGAACTCGATGTCCGAACAACAGCGGGCCGAACTGGCCGAGCTGGCGCGGCAAGCCTTCGGCGATCCGAGGCTGGCGCAGCAGCTGTCCGCTTTGGACTCCCAGCTGCGCGCGTTGCGGCCGGGGGAGGACTGGACCTCGTCCTCGCGCTTCCGCGGCCAAGACCCGCTGGGGCTCGGCGAAGGCGCGCAGGCAATGGCCGACCTGGCGGAACTGGACGCTCTCGCCGAGCAACTGGGCCAGTCGTATCCGGGCGCGCGCCTGGAAGACATCGATCTGGAAGCACTGGAACGCCAGCTCGGTCCGGACGCGGGCGTCGATGCCCGCCGCCTGTCCGAGCTGGAGCGTGAACTGCGTCAGCAGGGCCTGTTCGAGCGTGCGGCGGACGGCACCTTGCGGTTGTCTCCCAAGGCATTGCGCCGCCTGGGCGAGACCGCACTGTCCGATGTGGTCAATTCGCTGCGCGGCAAAACCGGGGAGCGCGAGACCGAATCCGCGGGCGCGGCGGGCGAACCGACCGGTTCGAGCCGTCCGTGGCGGTTCGGTGACCTGCAGCCCTGGGACGTTCCGCGAACAGTGCGCAACGCCGTGCTGCGCTCCACCGCGGCCGGCGCGGGGAGTGTGCGCCTCGACGTCGAGGACGTCGAGGTCATCGAGACCGAACACCGCTCCCGAGCCGCGGTCGCGCTGCTGGTGGACACGTCGTGGTCGATGGTCCAGGAGGGCCGCTGGCTGCCGATGAAGCGCACCGCGCTGGCCCTGCACCAGCTGATCAGCACCAGATTCCGCAACGACGCCCTGCAGCTGATCACCTTCGGCCGCTACGCGATGCCGGTGGAGCTGCCGGAGCTGGTCGGCTTGGAAGGCACCTGGGAGCAAGGCACCAACGCCCACCACGCGCTGCTGCTGGCCGGACGCCATCTGCGGCGGCATCCGGACGCCCAGCCGGTGGTCCTCATGGTCACCGACGGCGAACCCACCGCGCACCTGGAACCCGACGGCGAAGCGGAATTCTCCTACCCGCCCGAACCGGCGACTATCCACAAGACACTGTCCGAAGTGGACAGGATCGCCAAACTGGGCGCGTCGGTGACCGTTTTCCGGCTGGGCGACGACCCGCGTCTGGAAGCCTTCGTGGACAGCATCGCCCGCCGCTCCGGCGGCCGGGTCGTGGCCCCGGACCTGGACGGCCTCGGCGCGGCGGTAGTAGGCGACTACCTCCGCACCCGCCGCCGCTGACCTGCTCCGCGAAGGTCCGTCCCGGGCTCCTTGGGGAATCCGATTCCCTCAAGGAGCCCGGCACGGGCTTACCGGCGGTGCACCATGATCCGCGCGCCGTCGCCGGGCACGAGCGTGATGTGCCGGGTCTTGACCCGCTCCGGGCGAGGGCTGGGCGCGCTGACCCGGTACCGCGCGAACAGCTCCCGCAGCACAATTGTCGCCTCCAGCAACGAAAACCCCGCCCCGAGACAGCGCCGCGCGCCGCCGCCGAAGGGGAACCAGCTGCCCGTGGGCGGGCCGCTGCCGAGGAACCGCGCCGGATCGAACACCTCCGGCGAGGGATGGTGCTCCGCGTCCGCGTGAATCATCGAAATCGAGGGCAGCACCATGTATCCGGCCGGAACCGTGTAGGGCCCGACCTGGACATCCTTCGTGAGCTTCCGCGAAACCTCGGAGATGATCGGCCGCAGCCGCATCGCCTCCTTCGCGACGGCTTCGAGGTACTTCTCGTCGCCCTCGTCAGCGGCGCGGGCGGCCGCCGCGGCGGTGACCGGATCCCGGGCCAGCTCGTGCAGCGCCCAAGCCAGCGCGGTCGCCGTGGTCTCATGCCCGGCCAGCAGCAACGTGATCAGCTGGTCGCGCAGTTCGAGGTCGCTGAGCTGATCGTCCCCGGGCACGGTCAGCAGCCGGGACAGCACGTCGGTCCGCTCCGCCAGATCCGGTGCCGCGCGCCGCTCCGCGATTTCCGCGTACAGCAGCTGGTCGACCCGTTGCTGCCGTTCCCGGTTCCGCCGCCACGGCCCGAACTTCTGCAACGCCGGACTGTGCCAGCCGAACAGGTCGAGCGCGCTGATGTCGATGACCTGCTCCAGCGCCACGCGCAACTCCGCCAGCCGGGGTCCGTCGGCCACGCCGAAGACGACCCGCAGGATCACTTCCAGCGTCAGCGCCCGCATCCGGTCGTGCACCCGGAACGCCCGGCCCCGCGGCCACCGCTCCAGCTCCGCGACCGTCAGCTCGGTGACCATGTCGCGGTATCCGCGCATCGCCGCGCCGTTGAAGGCGGGCATCAGCAGTTTCCGCGCCCTGCGGTGCTGCTCCTCGTCGGTGAGCAGCACGGAATGCTCGCCCAGCATGGGTTTGAGCACCATGTTCCCCTCGCCGGCATGGAACGTCTCGACCGGACCGGCGAAGATCTCGCGGACCAGGCCGAGGTCGCCGACCAGCACCACCGAACGCTCCGGGTACAGCTTCAGCCGCACGACGTCTCCGTAGCGCCGTCGCAGCAGCGGCAGCAGGGAGTTGCGGAAAGCGCCGAAAAGGACGGTTTGGACCGCGAGCGGGAGGCGCGGGCCGGGCGGAAGCGCGGAATGGGCGCGGACGGGCGTGCGCAGAGCCATGCTTCGTTCGTACTCGCGCCCGGCGGCGGTGTCCACCAGACTTGACCCTCACGCGACGTGAGGCGCGATCGTGGGTTCTCGCAAGGGCCATTCGGCCGAAGAAACGGGGGAGAGCGATGGGCTACCGGGTGGGCGAGGCGGCGGCGCTGGCCGGCGTCACCGTGCGCACGCTGCACCACTACGACGAGATCGGGCTGCTGTCGCCGAGCGGGCGGACCGCGTCCGGCTACCGGCGTTACGACGGCGCCGATCTCGACCGGCTGCAGCGGATCCTGCTCTACCGGGAGCTGGGCTTTCCCCTGGAGACGATCGCGTCGGTGCTCGCGGAGCCGGGGACCGACGCCGGCGCCCACCTGAAACGGCAGCGGGAGCTGCTGGTGGCGCAGGCGGACCGGATCGAGCGCATGGTCGCGGCCGTCGATCGATTGCTGGAGGCGAGAGCCATGGGCAACGCGTTGACGCCCGAGGAGAAGTTCGAAGTGTTCGGCGGGTTCCGGGAGCCGGAAGGCTACGCGGAGGAGGCCGTGCGCCGCTGGGGAGCAACACCGGAGTGGCAGCGGGCGCGGCTGCCGGAGACCAGGCAGGAATGGGCCGAGGCGGAGCGGCAGCGGAAGGACTGGGTGCGCCGCCTGGTCGCGCTGGCCGGCGAAGGCGTGCCCGCGGACAGCCCGGCGGCCGGCCAGCTCGCCGAGGAGCACCGGGCGATGCTGTCGGCGGCGATGGGGGAGTGCGGGTACGAGATGCAGCAGCGGATCGCGGACCTGTACGCGGACGAGCCCGCGCAGCTGGCGTTCCTCGTCCGGGAGGACGAGCAGCGGCCCGGCATCGGGGCGTACGTGCGTGACGCTGTCCGGGCGAACGCCGTGCGACAGCGGGCCTGATCGCTCCGGTGGGAGGGACACCACAGTTGTCTCTCCCACCGGGTGGGATAACGGACAGACGTCACGCTTACAGTCGGAGGCATGCAGACTTGGTCATCCGTCGCCGTGCCCCGGCTGCCCGGCACGCCCCGCCCCCTCCGGCTCCACGACACCGCGACCGGGCAGGTCCGCCCGACGGCGCCCGGCGCCGCTGCCCGGATGTACGTCTGCGGCATCACCCCCTACGACGCCACCCACCTCGGCCACGCCGCCACCTACCTCGCGTTCGACCTGGTCAACCGGGTGTGGCAGGACAACGGGCACGAGGTGCACTACGTCCAGAACGTCACCGACATCGACGAGCCGCTGCTGGAGCGCGCGGAACGCGATTCGGACGACTGGATCGTGCTCGGCATGCGCGAAACGGCGCTGTTCCGCGAGGACATGGAGGCGCTGCGGGTGCTGCCGCCGCGCGAGTTCGTCGGCGCGGTCGAGGCGATCCCGGAGATCGTCGAGGTCATCGCGAAGCTGCTCGCCGACGGCAGCGCCTACCGTGCGGACGACGCCGAGTTCCCGGACGTCTACTTCGACCACGACGCGACCGGCCGGTTCGGCTACGAGTCGAACTACGACGCCGAGACCATGGCGAAGTTCTTCGCCGAGCGCGGTGGCGACCCGGACCGTCCCGGCAAGCGGCACCCGCTGGACGCGCTGCTGTGGCGCGTCGCGCGCGAGGGCGAGCCGTCGTGGGAGTCGGAACTGGGCGCCGGACGGCCGGGCTGGCACATCGAATGCAGCGCGATCGCGGTGAACCGCCTCGGGCTCGGGTTCGACGTGCAGGGCGGCGGGTCCGACCTGATCTTCCCGCACCACGAGTACAGCGCCGCGCACGCCGAGGCGGTCGCCGCCGACCACCCGTTCGCCCGCCACTACGTGCACGCCGGGATGATCGGGCTCGACGGCGAGAAGATGTCGAAGTCGCGCGGCAACCTGGTCTTCGTGTCGCGGCTGCGCGCCGACGGCGTCGACCCGGCGGCGATCCGGCTCGCGCTGTTCGCCGGGCACTACCGCGAGGACCGGGCGTGGACCGGCCAGCTGCTGGCCGACGCGCAGGACCGGCTGGCCCGCTGGCGCGAAGCCGTCGCGCTGCCTGCCGGACCCGACGCGGGGGACACCGTGGCGCGGCTGCGCGACCACCTCTCCGACGACCTGAACACGCCGAAGGCCCTCACGGCGATCGACGCGTGGGTCACCTCGGCGCTGCGCCGCGACGGCACCGATCAGGCCGCTCCGGGCCTGGTCAAGGAGGCCGTGGACGCGTTGCTGGGCATCGTTCTCTGAGTTTGCGGGGACCGGGCAGCGGCCGGAACGCGCTTCCGGCCGCTGCCCGCCGACTTGATTGTATAACGACCTATACATCCTGGCGCCGGCCATCGGCCAGCACCAGGTGGTCGCCTTCCCAGCGACGACGCAACCATCGGTCATGCGAAGCAAGGACAACCGCGCCCGGAGCGCTGTCGAGCGCTTCGGACAATTCCTCGGCGAGGCTGAGCGACAGGTGGTTGGTCGGCTCGTCCAGCAACAGCACGTCCGGCGGCTCCGCGAGCAGCACCGCCAGCGCCAACCGGCGACGCTGGCCTACTGAAAGCTCGCCGACCGGACGGTCGTGTTCCCTCGGCGGCAGCAGCCCGAGCGTGGACAGCGACGGTGCGCCTTCCCCGGCCGCGGCGCGGTACACCTCGTGCGCGGTCCGCTTGGGCCGGGCGAACGTGACGTCCTGTTCCAGCAACCCCACTCGCACGCCGGGTCCGAAGTGGACGGTTCCGGCCGGCGGCGTGAGCTGACCGGCCAGCACCGACAGCAGCGTGGACTTGCCCGCCCCGTTGCCGCCGGTCACGAGAAGCCGCGCGCTGCGGTCCACGTCCAGCTCGTCCAGCTGCACCCGGCCCGGAACGGCGACGCCGCGCACCGACACCGCCGGGCCTTCGCCGCTGGTGCTCGCGGTGAGCGCGGCCCGAAACCGCAGTGGCGCAGGGGGTTTGCGGACCTGCTCGCGCTCCAGCGTGTCGAGCTTGAGCTGGGCGTTGCGGACGCGGCGGGAAATCTGCTTCTGCACGCGACCGGTCTTGAAGTCGTAGAGCATCTTCGCGTTGTCCCGCGGCGCACGGTTGTGTGCGACGCGGCGCGCGGTTCCGTGCACGGATTCCCGCAGCTGCTTGAGTTCCTCCTGTTCTTCGGTGAACCGCTGTTCCCAGCGGGCCCGTTCGGCCTTCTTCTGGCCGAGGTAGTCGGTGTAACTGCCGCCGTAGCGCGTCGCGCCGCCGACGCGGCGGTCCGCCGGGACCGGGTCCAGGTCCACGATGTCCGTGCAGACCGCGTCGAGGAAGACGCGATCGTGCGAGGACAGCACGACGACGCCGGTCAATTCCGCGAGATGGCGTTCGAGGAATTCCATGGCGTCGTCGTCGAGGTGGTTGGTCGGTTCGTCGAGCAGCAGGATGCGCGGCCGCCGCACCAGCAGCGCGGCCAGCCCGAGCCGCGACCGCTGGCCGCCTGAGAGGGTGTGCAGCCGCCGGTCGTGCCTGATGTCGCCGAGCCCGAGACCGGCGAGGACGAGATCCGCGCGCCGGTCCGCGTCCCACAGGTCGTGGGCCTGCGCCCATTCCAGGACGTGGCCGTACTCGCTGAGCACCTCCGGGTCGTCGGGACGCTCGGCGAGCGCGGCGGCGAGCTTGCCGAGCGTCGCCGCGGCGGTGCGGATCTCGGCGAGCGCCTCGTCGAGAACGTCGGAGACCCGTGCGGTGCCGGCGAACGGCAGCTCCTGGAAGAGGAAGCCGAGATCGCCGTGCCGCACGACGTCGCCGCCGCGAGGGACTTCAAGCCCGGCGAGCAGCCGGAGCAAGGTGGATTTCCCGACGCCGTTCTCGCCGACGAGACCGATCCGCCTCCCGGGCGACGCGACGAGCGAAACGCCGTTGAGGACGGTGCGGGCGCCGTAGCCGAAAACGAGGTCGGAGGCGTGCAGGACAGTAGACATGAGTGAGCACCGGGCCTTCGCGGTGGAAGCAAAATCCCCGACGGGCAACGCGCGGCTTCCCGGGAGCAGGGCTCGACCGGGAGCGGCCTCGATGCGGGGAGGGCTCGGTTCAGCTGTCCATGATGGCCGGGAGCATAACCCGGAGCGCGCCCTGCCCGGCAACTGGTTTTCCGCGGAGATCGGCCAGCGCTGGTCAGGATGCCTGCTGTGGCTAGTGTTGCCGGACGTTTCCGATAACCGCTTCAGTGACTGAGGGGATCGCCGACATGGCTGAAGTCGTGCTGTACCACCACATCCAGGGGTTGACCGACGGAGTGCGGAGCGTGGCCGACGAGCTGCGCCGGGCCGGGCACACGGTGCACACGCCCGATCTGTTCGAGGGCCGGACCTTCGCCGGCATCGAGGACGGGTTCGCGTTCGCCCGCGAAGCCGGGGTCGAGCGCTTGCGAGAGCGGGGGATCGCCGAAGCCGCGGCGCTGGGGCCCGAACTCGTGTACGCCGGGTTTTCGTTCGGCGTCACCATCGCGCAGCGGCTCGCGCAGACCGTCCCCGGCGCGCGCGGTGCGCTGCTCATGGACTCCTGCCTGCCGGTCACGGCGTTCGGGCCGGCCTGGCCGGCCGGCGTGCCGGTCCAGATCCACGGCAAAGAGAACGACGAGTTCTTCGAGGAGGACCTGCCGGCGGCCCGCGAACTCGTCAGCTCGGCGCCGCGGGCGGAGCTGTTCGTCTATCCGGGCGACCAGCACCTCTTCGCGGACTCCTCGCTGCCCGCCTACGACCCCAAGGCGGCCGGAGCGCTCATGGAGCGCGTGCGCGCTTTCCTCGCCTCGGTGTAACCGGGGCGGCTTGACGCCGGGACCGCGGCCTGCAACTCTGAAAGAATCGTTTCGAAAGAAACCCTTCAGAGTTTGGACGGCCGATGACTGAACTGCCCCCGCGCAAGCGGGTCGACGACGTCGAGCTGCTGCGGGCCCTCGCGCACCCGCTGCGATCGGCGCTGGTGCACCACCTGATGGCAGTCGGCCCGTCGACCGCCAGCGAATGCGCGGACGCGGTCGGCTCGACGGCGTCGAACTGCAGCTGGCATCTGCGCAAACTGGCCGAACACGGGCTGGTCGAGCGAGCCGAGGGCGGCGACGGCCGGGAGCGGCCGTGGCGGGCCTGCCAGGTCGGGCTGGTGCTCGGCGGCCCGGGCGGCGACCCGGCGCTCGCGGCCGCGCGGCTGGCGGTCACCGGCACCGAACTGGCCGAAGAACAGGAGCTGACCCAGCGGTACCTCGACACGGTCGAGCAGCTCGACGAGGACTGGCGCGAGACGGGCGGGTTCTTCTCCTACGGGCTGAACGCGACGCCCGGGGAAGTCGCCGCGCTGACCAAGGCGATCGACGACCTGATCCGGCCGTACGTGAGCACGATCCGCGAGGACGCGCCCGCGGACGCCCGCGCGGTCTTCCTCGGGATGCGTGCCTTCCGCCGGATCGGGCACGACGGGAAACCGGCATGAGACGGCTGCTGGCCGCACCGGGATTCGCCCGGCTCTGGGTCTCCGCGTTCTTCGGCGAGACCGCCGAGTGGATGCTGCAGGTCGCGCTGCCGGTGTACCTGTTCGTCCGCACCGGCTCCGCGGTCACGACGGCGTTGAGCATCGTGCTCGGACTGCTGCCCGCGGTGCTGCTGAGCCCGGTCGCGGGGATCGTCGCCGACCGGTGGGACCGCCGGGTCGTGCTGGCGGCGGTGTGCGCCGGGCAGGCGGTCGTGGTGCTGCCGTTGCTGGTCGGTTCCGAGCTGCCGGTCGCGGCGGTCTACGCGGTGATGGCGGCGCAAGCGGGGCTGGCGTCGGTGTTCGAACCGGCGCGCAGTGCGCTGGTGCCGGAGCTGGTGGGCGTCGAGGACGTCACGCCGGCGAACGGGCTGATGAGCGTGAACGGCAGCGTCGCGCGGCTCGCGGGCGGCTGGGCCGGGGGAGCGTTGCTGGGCTGGGGCGGGCTGGACCGCGTGATCGTCGGCTACCTCGTCGCGCTCGCGGTCGCGGGGATGCTGCTCGCGTTCCCCTTCCGCCGGGTGGCGGTGCGCGAGACCGCGCCCGAACAGGCGGACTGGCTCGCGGGCGTCCGGGATCTGGCGGGCAAGCGGCTCCGGGCGACGAGCGTGTCGGCGCTGCTGACCTCGCTCGCGCAGGGCATGTTCCTGGTGCTGTTCGTGGTGTTCGTGCTCGACATCCTGCGCGGCAGCGAGGCCGACGCCGGGCTGTTGCGCGGCGTGCAGGCGATCGGCGGCCTGGCCGCCGGGTTCGCGGTGGCGACGCTGGCGCGCCGGGTCGCGCCGGTGCTGCTGCAGGGCTGGGGGCTGGTCGCCGCGGGGCTGATGTCGGTGGCGATCTGGAATCTGCCGGGCGCGACCACGGCGCTCGGGGTGTACGCCGGGCTGTTCATGGCGGTCGGCGCGCCCGCCGTGGTGGCCGGGGCCGGGCTGCTGTCGCACGTGCAGGCGGAGACCGGCCCGGACCGGGCGGGACGGGTGCTGAGCACGGTGTACGCGCTGATGGCCGCGGGGACGGCGGCCGGTTCGCTGCTGGCCGGCGCGCTCGTCGCGGTGACCGGGCCGACAGTGCTGCTGAACGTGCAGGCAGGCCTCCACGTGAGCGCCGGGCTGGTCGTTCTGGGGTGGGGGAATGGGCGGTTCCGGCGCTCCCGGGCGCGGAAAGTCGTTACGGTGGACAAGTGCCGTCTCTCTTCGCCACCAGCGACCTCCACGTGACCCACGAGGGCAACGGCCCGATCGTCGACCAGGTCGTGCCCGACGATCCCGGCGACTGGCTGCTCGTCGCCGGCGACGTCGCCGAGTCCGCCAAGGTCATCCGCGAAACGCTCGCGAGACTGCGCGAGCGGTTCGCGAAAGTCGTGTGGGTCCCGGGCAACCACGAGCTGTGGACCACGCCGAACGACGCGTGCCAGCTGCGCGGCCAGGCGCGGTACGAATTCCTCGTGGAGCAGTGCCGCGAGATCGACGTTCTCACGCCCGAGGACGAGTTCCCGGTATGGGACTTCGGCCCGGAGCCGCTGACCGTCGCACCGCTGTTCGTGTTCTACGACTACAGCTGGCGCACCCCGGCGACCGAGGGCAAGACCCGCGAAGAGGCGCTCGCGCACGCTCGCGAGATCGGCGTCGTGTGCACCGACGAGTACTACTTGCATCCGGACCCGTACGCATCGCGCGCGGCCTGGTGCGAGCAGCGTTTGAAGATCAGCCGCGACCGGCTGGACGCGCTCCCGGCCGGCCGCCGCACGATCCTGATGTCGCACTGGCCGCTGCACCGGCATCCGACAAACCCGTTGTACTACCCTGATTTCGCGCTCTGGTGCGGCACCACGCAGACCGAGGACTGGCACCTGCGCTACCGAGCCGAGCTGGCCGTGTACGGGCACCTGCACATCCCGCGCACGACCTCCGCGGACGGCGTGCGGTTCGAGGAAGTCTCGCTCGGCTACCCGCGCGAGTGGCGGAAGCGGGAGCGCGGCGCGGTTCCGGTGCGGAAGCTGCTCACCGCCTGAGCGCGACCGGCTCGCCCGTCAGGGGATCAGCCGAACGAGAGGCGCTCGCCGCGACCTGCGCCGGGACACCGCGTAGTCCATGCAGACGCCAAACCATCCGCGTTCACCGGCGAGACCGAGGCCGCCGCCGCCGCGGTGGTCGCGGCGAGCACTGCCGCCACGAGAGCCTTGCCGAACACCTGGTCCGCGCGACGTCGCTCGCGCCAGGCCGGTCGACGAGACGGGCTCGGCACGGCACGGCACCAGAGCGGCGCGATCGGCGCCGTCATTCGGGCGAGCGGCCCGGTGCGTCCGCTCGCGGGGGTGGCTCGTGAGCGGGTCAGCGGAGGCCGAACCCGCCGTCCTGCCCTGGCCGGCGGCGGCGCAGGTAGCGCTCGAACTCGGCGGCGATCTTGTCGCCCGAGACCTCCTCCATGGTGAAGTCGGTCTCGGCGTCGCCGCGTTCCTCAAGGCCGCGCACGTACTCGCTGATTTCCTCGTCCTCGTCGGCCATCTCGCTGACCGTCTGCTGCCATTCCTCGGCCTGCTCCGGCAGCGCGCCCAGCGGGATCTCGACGTCGAGGACGTCCTCCAGCTTGTGCAGCAGCGCCAGCGTGGCCTTCGGCGACGGCGGGTGCGAGACGTAGTGCGGGACCGCGGCCCAGATCGACACCGCCGGAATGCCGGCCTGGACGCAGTAGTCCTGGAGGATCCCGACGATCCCGGTCGGGCCCTGGTAGTTGTTCACCTCGAGCCGGTACTTGCTCGCGGTGTCCTTGTCGTAGGCCGTTCCGGTGACCGGGACCGGCCGGGTGTGCGCGGTGTCGGCCAGCAGGGCGCCGAGCGCGACCACCATCGCCACGTCCAGCTCCTGCACGTGCTCGACGATCTCCGCGCAGAACTTCCGCCAGCGCATGTTCGGCTCCGGGCCCTGCACCAGCACCAGGTCGCGGTCGAAGCCCTCGGGACGGCACACCGACAGCCGGGTGGTCGGCCATTCGACCCGCCGGGTGATGCCGTCGACCATCTTCACCATGGGGCGGCTGACCTGGAAGTCGTAGTAGTCGTCCGGCTCGAGCTCGGCCAGCGGGGTCGCGTCCCAGGAAAGCTGGAGGTGTTCGATCGCCTGGCTGGCCGCGTCGCCCGCGTCGTTCCAGCCCTCGAAGGCCAGGATCATGATCGGGCGCTGGGCATCGGTGCGGTCCTGCTCCGGGTCGCCGGGCCGCGGGGTGTCGTCGACAGGCTCACTCACCTGACCAGCCTACGGCCTCGGCCGCCTACGCTGCGCGGCGTGTCCGCCCCCGCGTGTCACGGGACGGGTGTGGCCCCGCTCACGGCGGTCGGCGTGGGACGCTGGAGGCGAGCGCGCCCGGCCGGGGCGCCGCACCGGACAAGGAGAAACTGTGACTGCACCGTCCTCTTCGGACGGACTGGCGGCTGTCCTCTGGGACATGGACGGCACCCTCGTCGATTCCGAGAAACTGTGGGACGTCGCGCTGTACGAGGCCGCCGAGGCGCTCGGCGGCACGCTTTCGGAGGAAGTCCGGATGACGCTCGTGGGGTCCAACATGGACGCCACCGCCACCGTGCTGCTGGAGCAGACCGGCCGCCCGGTCACCCCGGAAGCGGTCGCGGAAACGGGGGAGTGGATCCGCCGCCGCACCGCCGGGCTGTTCGACGACGCGCTGCCCTGGCGGCCGGGCGCGCGCGAGGCGCTGGCCGCGGTCCGCGCGGCCGGGCTCAAGTCCGCCCTGGTCACCTCCACCGAACGGGCGCTGACCGAACTCGCGCTCGACACGATCGGGCGGGATTTCTTCGACGTCACGGTCTGCGGCGACGAGGTCGGCGGCCAGAACAAACCCCTCCCGCGGCCGTACCTGAAGGCCGCCGAACTGCTCGGCGTGGCACCGGACCGGTGCGTCGCGGTCGAGGACTCGCCGCCGGGCGCGGAATCGGCCGAAAGCGCTGGCTGCGCGGTGCTCGTCGTGCCCAACGACGTGGCCGTCCCGGACGGTCCGCGCCGGGTGTTCCGCACGTCCCTGGCCGGAGTCGGCGTGCCCGAACTGGCGGCGCTGCTGCCGTCGCTGTGACCTCGGCGGCTTCCGGGTCACCCGGAACGGCGCGGACGAGCGCGGGATGAAAGGATCCGGCCCCGTGAAGACCTTCGATGAGCTGTTCGCGGAGCTTGCCGAGCGCGCGCGTACCCGTCCCGACGGGTCCGGCACCGTCGCCGCACTGGACGCCGGAGTGCACGCACAGGGCAAGAAGGTGCTCGAAGAGGCGGGCGAGGTGTGGATCGCCGCCGAGCACGAATCCGACGACCGGCTGTCGGAGGAGATCTCGCAACTGCTGTACCGGGTGCAGGTGCTCATGCTCGGCCGGGGAATCTCGACCGAGGACGTGTACCGCTACCTGTGACGCGCTCGCGCACCGGAGACCGAGGAGAAGAGCGAATGCTGCGTGTTGCCGTGCCGAACAAGGGAGCCCTCGCCGCCGCGTCGGCGGAGATGCTTTCCGAGGCGGGCTACCGCAAGCGACATGACGGCAAGGACCTGACCGTGCTCGACCCGGTCAACGAGGTCGAGTTCTTCTTCCTCCGGCCGAAGGACATCGCCATCTACGTCGGTTCCGGCGACCTCGACCTCGGCATCACCGGCCGCGACCTCGCGCTCGATTCGGGAGCGCCGGTCGACGAGGTGCTCGCGCTCGGGTTCGGCGCCTCGACGTTCCGCTACGCCGCACCGGCCGGACGGGACTGGAAACCGGCTGACCTGCACGGCAAGCGGCTCGCGACGTCGTACCCTCGGCTGGTCCGCGACGATCTCGCGCGCCACGGGGTCGAGGCCGAGGTCATCCGGCTCGACGGCGCGGTGGAGATCTCGATCCAGCTCGGGGTCGCGGACGCGATCGCGGACGTCGTCGAGTCCGGACGATCGTTGCGGCAGCACAATCTCGTCGCGTTCGGGGAGCCGATCTGCAGGTCCGAGGCGGTCTTGCTGCAGCGGGCCGGCAGCGAAGGCTCCCGGGCCAAGGCGCAGCTCGCGGCCCGGCTGCAGGGCGTGGTTTTCGCGCAGCACTACATGATGCTCGACTACGACTGCCCGCGCGACATCCTGGAGCAGGCCATTTCGATCACGCCGGGCCTGGAGTCGCCGACGGTGGCGCCGCTGGCGGACGAGAAGTGGGTCGCGGTGCGGGCGATGGTGCCGCGCAAGGAAGTCAACCGGATCATGGACGAGCTGGCCGAAACCGGCGCGAAAGCCGTGCTGGCCTCCGACATCCGGTCCTGCCGACTCTGATAGCGGCGGCTCCGCCGCGGCGGAGCCGCCTCCGGCCCGATCCCGCGTTGGTGTTGAGTCCGAAGTGGACAGTCTTCAGCGCGGGCGGTTCGGGCGCTTCGGCATCAGGTCGTACAGCTTCTTGCGCGCGCCGTTGTCGTTGACGTTGCGGGCTACCGCGACCTCGGAGATGAAGTCCTCGAAGACGAACTCGTCGTCGGCGGGAACCTCGGTGGGGCCGGGGTTTTGCGCCAGGTAGCCGTCCAGGGTTTCGGCGATTTCCCGGAACGACACCGCCTGGATGGTTTCCGGGGCGAACGTCGTGACCGGGACGCCGTGGGCCGCTGCCTCGTTCATCACGACGCCCAGCGGGACGTGCGAGAGCATGGGGACGCCGAAGGAGTACATCTCCTGAAGCGCGGCCGCGGCGTAGTGCGAAATGGGCCGCCGGTAGAGGCCGGGGACGATGCCGAACCACGAGATCGGGGCGCGGCCGGTGGTTTGTTCGACGTAGCGGACCTGTTCCGACAGCAGGCGCAGGGCCCGGATGCTCGTTTTGTCCGGCTGGACCGGCACCAGGATCCCGTGCGAGGCCGCCAGCGCGTTGTTCGTCAGCACGTCCTGGGCGGGCGGGCAGTCGATGATCACGTGGTCGTAGTGCGCGAACTGGATCACCCGCGCCAGCTGCCAGCCGGGCACCCGGAACTGGTCCAGCCTGCGGATCAGGTCGAACATCCCCGGCGACGTCGGGATCACGTCGAGCGCGCCGCCGCGGCCCAGGTTGCTGCGCGGATGCGGCACGGCCAGCTGCTCGATCGGGCCCTTCCACAGCTTGGTCAGCGCCTTCGCCAGGCTCGGCGCGTCCGCCGGGACCTCGTCCAGGCCGAGCATCTCGGTCGTCGCGTGCCCCTGCGGGTCGAGGTCGACGAGCAGCACCCGCCTGCCGCGTTCGGCGAGGGCCGCCGCCGCGCCCACGCTCAGCGAGGTTTTGCCCACCCCGCCCTTCTGGTTGACCACCGAGGTGATCTGCATGCCGGAGCGCTCCCTTGTCGGTCGTTCCGCGAAGGCTATCGGACTTGCCCGCCGCGGCGCGCTCATCCGCCCCCGGCCTGTCGCGGACGCACCAGCAAAGCCTGCGCGCCGGTGCCGACCGGACCGGAACGATCGTGCAGCGTACTGCTCGCCGTGCCGATCCCGTGCGGCCCGACCAGCGTGACCGCGTCAAGCCCGATCCACTCGCCCTCGGGGATCCGGCGCAGGTGCACGGTGAGTTCCGAGTTGATGAACCACCACTGCGCCGCCGGCAGGAAGTGCGACACCCCGTTGCCGGAGTCGGCGATGGCGAACAGCCGCTGCAGGCCCGTCGGCTCCTCACCGTCGACCAGCGGATACCGCTGCCGCGCCCACACCGCGGCCGGGCCCGGAGCGGAGATCGCGCCGCGGACCGAACGCCATTCGATCGCGTGCAGGTAACCGCCCTGCCAGTCCTCCGGGAAGGCCGCTTCGCTGCCCGCGTCGGCCGCGGGCAGCAGCGGACCGCCGTCGGTGGCGATCTCGGCGGTGTCGGACGTCGCGATCCGCCACCCGGACGCCCGCGCGACCGCCCGGCCGTTCGCGGACAGCTCGGACTGGACCAATTCGACCGTCCGGCCCGGCCGCTCGATCCACGACCGCTGCTCCAGCTCGCCCACCGGAGCCGGGCCGAGGATTTCGACCGTGACCCGGGCCAGCTGCGCCGGACGCGTCGACTCCAGCCGTTCGAGCCCGCGCACCAGCAGCGCCGAGGGCGGGCCGAAATGCTGCGCGCCGGGACTCCACGGGCCGCTGGTGTGTTCAGTCGCCTCGTACCGCTCGCCGCCGAGCGGGAGGAAGAACGCGTCGCCCATCAGTCGGCCCGGTCCAGGGCCGTCTCCTCGCCCGGATCCGGCTCGGGCCAGCCCGGATACTCCGGCGGCGTCCCGCCGAACTCCGGGCAATGCGCCTGGTGGTCGCACCACGAGCACAGCCTGCCCTTGTTCGGCCGGAAATCGCCGGTCTTGCCCGCCTTCAGGATCGCCTGCCAGATCGCCTCCAGCGTGCGCTCGAACCGGACCAGCTCGGCCTCGTCCGGCGTGTAGGCCAGCGACTGGCCGTCGGTCAGGTACATCAGCTTCAGCTGCCGCGGGACGACCCCGCGCAACCGCCACAGCACCAGCGCGTAGAACTTCATCTGGAACAGTGCTTTGGCCTCGCCGATTTCCCGCGGGGCAGCGCCGGTTTTGTAGTCCACGACCCGGATTTCGCCGGTCGGCGCGACGTCCACCCGGTCGATGTACCCGCGCAGCAGCACACCCGAGCCCAGCTCGATCTCGACGTGCAGCTCGCACGCCTCCGGCTCCAGCCGTCGCGGATCTTCCAGCTCGAAGTACGAATCAAGCAGCTTTTCGGCCGAGGCCAGCCACTTGTCGGTCTCCCCGGGTTCGCCGCCCGCGAACAGCTCCGTCCACTCCGGACTGTCGCCGGACAGCTCGGTCCAGGTCGGCGCGAGCAGCTCTTTCGCCCGCGGCGCGACGCGTTCGGCGGCGGGCAGCGCGAAAAGCCGCTCCAGAACCGCGTGGACGAGCGTGCCGCGCAGCTGCGCCCGGGTGGGCGCCTCCGGCAGCCGGTCGACCGCGCGGAACCGGTAGAGCAGCGGGCACTGCTTGAAGTCGCTCGCCCGGGACGGCGACAACGCGGGCCGCCTCCTGGCAGGCGCGTCGGCCCCGGGAGGGGTGGTGACCGTGGCGGTGTCGGACATGGGGCAGAGCGTAACGCCGGGCACCGACAATTGTGTCGGCCCCGCCTTCGGCGGGGCGGCGGGATCGCCTTCAAGTCGGCGTGCGGAGGGGCAGCGCGCCCGGCCTGGGGGCCGGGCACGCTGCCCCTCCGCACGCCGACGCGATCCCGCGTTGGGGTCGGGTCGGGGGGTGGCTGGGTGCGGGTGGCTGGGCGGGCGGGGGGCGTGTCGTGCGTGGGTAGGGTTGGTTGGGTGGGGGAGCCGGGCGGGATGACGCCGCAGGGGGCGGGGTGGCTGCCGGGCGGGTTCCGGATGGGGAGTCATTCCCATCCGGGCGGGCAGCTGGTTTACGCGGCCAGCGGGGTGTTCGCCACCACCACCGAGTTCGGGACCTGGGTCGCGCCTGCCGACCGCGTCACGTGGACTCCGCCGGGGTTCGAGCATTCCCACCGGTTCTACGGGCGCACCGACACGCGGATCCTCGCCGTTCCCTTCGAGGAGTGCGGGGCGTTGGCCCGGCAGCCTTGCGTGTTCGCGGTGTCGCCGTTGTCGCGGGCCGGCATTCTGGCGTTGACCGGCGAAAAGGAGCGGTCGGCCGAGGCGGCGCGGCGGGTGCGGGCGGTGGTGCTCGACGAGCTGAGGGAGGTTCCGGGGGAGCCGCTGCATCTTCCGGAGCCGCGGGACGACCGGTTGCGGGCCGTCACCGAGCTGCTGCACGAGGATCCCGGGCGGGAGGAGACCCTGGCCGGGCTGGGGCGGGCGGCGGGGGCCAGCGAGCGGACGCTCAGCCGGTTGTTCCATGCCGATCTCGGCATGAGTTTTCAGCGGTGGCGCACGGTGCTGCGGATCCACCACGCGTTGTTCCGGCTCGCCGAAGGCGAATCGGTGACGGACACGGCGATCGCGTGCGGGTGGTCGAATCCGTCGGCGTTCATCGGCGCGTTCACGGCGGTGGTCGGGCAGACGCCGGGGCGATACCAGGCGGGACTGCGCGGCCGCGGCGAGTAGCGGGCGCAAGTTGGCGGGTTTTCGTGATCGGGCGCCCGATGCCTGGTGGCCGCCGCTGCGGGACCGGGAAGAAAGTGGTGATCATCCAGTTCACCAGCACTCTTTCCGGGGAAGGAAACATGACACAGGCAGACGGGAAAACCACCGTGGTCATCGTGGGCGGCGGGGTGGCCGGGCTCGCGCTCGGCACGTTTCTTCTCCGCAGCGGGATCCCTTGCACGGTCTTGGAAAAGAACAGCCGCGAGTACGTCGAGCAGCGGCAGAGAGCCGGATCCCTCGACGGCCGCGGCGTGCGGACGCTGCACGACTGGGGAGTCGGCGAGGCCGTCGAGGGACACGGCGGCGGGCCGTCCGACGTCGTCCTGCCGCTGATCGTCCACGGCGAGAAGCGCGCCTGGCGGATGGACTCCGGCGAGGACGGCGCGGGCGCGTTCGTCCCGCAGCAGGTGCTCGTCCGGAACCTCGTCCGGATCTTCCTCCGCGACGGCGGCGACCTCAGGTTCGAGGCGGCGGACGTCACGCTGGAAAAGCTCGGCACCGAACAACCCAGGGTGCGCTACCGGGACGGCGAGGGTGCCAAGGCGATCGACTGCGCGTTCGTCGCCGGCGCCGACGGCTTCCACGGCGTCAGCCGGACGGCGATCCCGGACGGATTCCTGACGTGCCACAGCCACGAGTTCGGATACGCCTGGCTGACTGTCATGGCGGAAGTGCCCGCCGATCCGCTGGCCGTGATGGCAGTGCATGCCCGGGGCTTCGCTGCGCAGATCACCCGCGGGCCGGACGCGAGCCGGATCTATCTGCAGTGTCCGGTCGACGACACCGCCGGTGACTGGCCGGACGAGCGTGTCTGGGACGAACTCGGCACCCGGCTCGCCGCGCCGGTGCCGCGCGGGCCGATCGCGACGAAGCAGGTGGTGCCGCTGCGCGGGGTCGTGTTCAGCCCGATGCGCTACGGCAGGCTGTGCCTTCTCGGGGACGCGGCGCACCTCATTTCGCCGATGAGCGCGGAGGGAATGAGCCTCGCGCTGCACGACGCGGAGGTGCTCGCGCACGCGCTCGTCCATCAGGTGGCGAAGGACGATCCGAGCTTGCTGGAGAGCTACTCGGACACCTGTCTGGCGCATGTCTGGGAACGGCAGGCGTCGGCGGTCTGGATGACTGACGCGATGCACGACTCGGGCGACGCGTCCTATCGCGGGGAGTTCCGGAAGCAGGTAGCGCTGGCGAATCTGGAAAACCTCGTCCAGCCGCGATCCGCCTGACCCGGCTGGGTCCGTGAAGGAGGCCTTGAGGGAACCTGATTCCCCGAAGGAGTCCTTCACGGACGTTCGCGGACCGAGGCCGGGGCGAGACCGACACCACCCGTCCGGGGGGACCGGGTCACCGGCTTCCCACACGCGGCCCCCTACGCTGTCCGGCATGGCCGCGACCCGTCAGCACGGCGCCGGGCCCGCCCGGCGCGCCGGCGGGGACGGCGGCCTGCTGCTGTTCCGGGTCGGCGGGGTGCCCGTTTTGCTCGCCCCGTCGTGGTGGATCGGCTCGCTGATCATCGTGGTGCTCTACGCGCCGCTGGTCGGGCGGCTCCTGCCGGACGTTTCGACGCCGACGGCGTGGCTGCTCGCCGCCGCGTTCGCGGTGCTGCTCGGGCTTTCCGTGCTCGCGCACGAACTCGGGCACTGCCTCGTCGCGCTGCGGCTGGGGATCCCGGTCCGGCGGCTGCGGCTGTTCCTTCTCGGCGGACTGTCCGAAGTGGCCCGTACGCCGCGCCGGCCGGGTCAGGAAGGGCTCGTCGCCGCGGCGGGGCCCGCGGTTTCGCTGGTGCTGGGCGGGTTCTGTTCGCTGCTGCTGTTCGCGGTGCCGCCCGACGGTGCGGTGTGGCTGCTCGTCGCGGAGTGCGCGGTGGCCAACTTCGCGGTCGGCTTCTTCAACCTGCTGCCGGGATTGCCGCTGGACGGCGGACGGCTCGTGCGCGCCGGGGTCTGGGCGATGACCGGGTTGCGGGCCAAGGGGACCCGGGCCGCGGTCGCGGGCGGGGCGCTGGTCGCGACCGGGCTGATCGTCTGGGCGCTGCTCGGGTTGGCGATGCAGAGCCCGGACCGCTGGCTCCGGCTCGGGGTGTGCGTGGTGACGGCGTGGTTCGTGATCCTCGGTGCCCGCTCCGNGCGCGGCTGGCCTGCCGGGCTGGAACTGTCCGATTTGGTGCGTCCGGTCTTGCAGCTGCCCGCGGAAAGCCCGGTATCGGACGCGTTGGCGGCCTCGGCGGGACGTGGCGTCGTGCTGGTGCGCGCGGACGGCGTCGCGGCGGGCTTGCTCGACGAGCAAGCCGCGCACCAGCTGGCGAGCGTCAGCCCGCACGCGCCCGCCGAGCAAGCGGCCGAGCCGATCCGGGCGGAGACTGTGCTGCTGGCGTCGGAGCCGGGGGAGGAGATCGCCGAGCGCGTGCGCGAGACGCCTGCCTGGCAGTTCCTCGTGGTCGACGACGAAGGCCGTCCCGCGGGCGTGTTGCGCCGGGAAGACCTGCGGACCGCGCTGATGCAGGGCCGTCGCGCTCAGTGACGGGCACCCGCGCACGACGGGCGCGGGACGACCTGCGAGGATTCGACGTCGGCGTTCCGGGTTTCGCAGTGGAGGAAGAAGTTGTCGGTCAGCGGACCGTTTCGTGCAGGTGACCGGGTTCAGCTGACGGACTCGAAAGGCAGGCACTACACCCTTACGCTCGCCGACGGCGGCGAGTACCACACGCATCGCGGCGCCCTCGCGCACGACGACCTCATCGGCCGTCCCGAGGGCAGCGTGGTCACTTCGGCCGGCGGCAGCACGTATCTCGCGCTGCGGCCGCTGCTGCCGGACTACGTGCTGTCGATGCCGCGCGGCGCGCAGGTGATCTATCCCAAGGACGCCGCGCAGATCGTGATGTGGGGCGACATTTTCCCCGGCGCCCGCGTCCTGGAAGCCGGTGCCGGTTCGGGTGCGCTCACCTGCTCGCTGCTGCGCGCGGTCGGCTCGGCGGGGCAGGTGTTCTCCTACGAAATCCGCGACGACCACGCGGAGCACGCCGAGCGCAACGTCGTGAAGTTCTTCGGCGAGAAGCCGGGCAACTGGACGCTCACCGTCGCGGATCTGGCCACGCACACCGGCGAGGTCGACCGGGTCGTGCTGGACATGCTCGCGCCGTGGGACCAGTTGCCGAACGTCGCCGAGCACCTGGTGCCCGGCGGGGTGCTGACCGTCTACGTCGCCACCGTGACCCAGCTGTCGCGCGTCACGGAATCGCTGCGGGAACAGCAGTGCTGGACCGAGCCGGAGTCGTGGGAGACGCTGATGCGGCCCTGGCACGTCGTCGGCCTCGCGGTGCGGCCGGACCACCGGATGGTCGCGCACACCGCTTTCCTGCTCACTGCCCGTCGTCTGGCGGACGGCACAGTGTCGCCGCGCGTTTCACGACGGCCCAGCAAGGGCAAAGGCTAACCAGGGACGCACCAACGGCCGTTCTCGCGCCGCAGCGGGAACGGCGTCTCCTTGTGCCCGCCGGTGCCTTCGACTCGGACGGTCACTGTGGCGTCGTCGCCCGCGATCGCCGGTTGTCCGGCCAGTGAGACGCGAAGCGGGCCGGCGGCGTCCCATGTGGCCTGGAGTTCCTTCAACGCGGCGGCAGTCTGCGGTTGGCAGGTGAGAGTGCCGAACGCGGCCGAGTCGGCGCGCGCTATCGCGTCGGCGAGAGTGCGCGCCAGCGTCGCGATCGCGGCCTGATCCGCCGCGGGCGCGGGAGCCGAGGACGTGCTGCTTCGCGACGGAGGCGGGGGAGCGGGCGGTTCCGAGGCGGTGCGGGCGGGCCCCGGCAGGCCGATCGAGACCAAGCCGAGGACGCCGCCCGCGACAACGACTGCGAGCAGGCCGAGTGCCGTGCCGAGCCGGCGTCTCACCTAGTGGTCCGTGCTGACCTTCCCGAGGCACCAGGCCCCGCCCTGGCGCAGGGCGGTCAGGGTGCCGTCGGCGGTCTTGCTGGACATGGTGACGTGGTACTTCACCGTCGCCTGGTCGCCGTTCTCCTGCGGGCTGCTGGTCAGCTCGAAGTGGATGCCCGAGGGCATCTTCTCGGTCGGTTTCTGGCCCTTGGTGAGGCTGGTGCAGAGCATCGAGTACAGCCCGTCGGTGTCGGAGCTGTTGTACGCCTCGGACGCGGCCTGGAACAGCTCGCCCGAGCTCGCCTTCGCACCGGACGCGGCCGGGTAGTCGCCGCTGCCCGAACCCGACGACGAGGTCGACGGGGACGACGACGAACTGTCGCCCGGGCCGCTGGACTGGGGGCCCGCGGCCGGAGCCGAGGACGATGCGGGCGGAGCGGCCGTCTTGTCGTCCTTCTTGCTGTCTCCGGTCAGCCAGATGACCAGGCCGGTCGCGCCGCCGAGGACGACCACCGCGGCGATCGCGATGCCGACGATCAGGCCGGTCTTCTTCTTTGTGGGCGGCTCCTCGCCGAACCCGCCGAACTGCCCGCCCGGCTGCTGCCCGAACGGCCCGCCGGGCTGGCCAGGCTGCCCGAACTGGCCGGGCTGCTGTCCGAACTGCCCGAACTGGCCCGGCTGCTGCCCGTACTGCTGGGGACCGCCCTGCTGCGGGTATCCGCCCTGGTAGGGGCCGCCCTGGCCGGGCGTGCCGGGGCCGGGCGCGGCCGGGAACCCGCCGGACTGCGGGCCCTGCGGCGGCTGCCCGCCCTGGTTCCATCCGCCCTGCTGAGGCTGCCCGTACTGCGGCTGGCCCCCGTACGGGTTCGGCTGCTGTCCGCCCTGGTCCCAGCCGCCGGGCTGCTGCGGCGGATAAGTCATCTCGGTTCCCCCTGCCGTGCTCGCGAAAGTCCAGGCCGCGCCGGAGCGCGGCCACCCGGGGATGCTAGCCAGCCGCGCGCCTTTCCGCGCAGTCAACCCGCAACTCGGGTTCGCGGACCGGCCGCGGCGGCATCCGCGGTGCGTCCAGTTCCGCGTTGCGGAAACCTGTGCGGAACGGATTCCCGTCCGCGGCACCGAATCGGCCGCTTGCGCTGCGCTCGCGGCCGTGCTTCGCCGGAAGAAAAAGCGCGACGCGCCGGTCTTGTGATGCGGAAAGGCCTTTTCTTGTCGGTGATCGCCGGTACCGTGGAATGAAAAGCACTCCGAGGAGGTGCCCGATGCATCATGACCTTCCCGGAGGTCGGCGCGAGGAGGCCGACCCTTCAGCAACCGGCGGAGCAGGGCAGACATCAGAGGAACAAGCCCGGCAGATCCGTTTTCTCGAGGAAGAAGTGGCGCTGCTGCGCCGCAGGCTCACCGATTCCCCGCGACAGAACCGCGTTCTCGAACAACGTCTCGCCGAGGCGTCGGAACGGGTGAGCCAGCTCACCGAGCGGAACACGAAACTCGTCGAAACCCTGCGCGAGGCGCGGGGTCAGCTGCTCGCCCTCCGCGAGGAGGTCGACCGGCTGGCCCAGCCGCCGAGCGGATACGGGGTGTTCGTCGAGGCGTACGAGGACAACACGGTGGACGTCTACACCGCGGGCCGCAAGATGCGCGTCTCGGTGTCGCCCGCGGTGGAGGTCTCGTCGCTGCGGCGCGGGCAGGCGTTGCGGCTCAACGAGGCGCTCACGGTCGTCGAAGGCGGCGATTTCGAGCGCACCGGCGAGGTGTGCGCGCTGCGCGAAGTGCTCGCACCGGAGGCCGAGGGCGGCGTCACGCGCGCCCTCGTGGTCGGGCACGCCGACGAGGAGCGGGTCGTCCTGCTGTCGGACCCGCTCGCCGAGCAGCCGCTCAAACCGGGCGATTCGCTCCTGGTGGACTCCAAGGCCGGCTACGCCTACGAGCGGGTGCCGAAGGCGGAGGTCGAGGACCTCGTGCTGGAGGAGGTGCCGGACGTCCGCTACGAGGACATCGGCGGCCTGACCCGGCAGATCGAGCAGATCCGCGACGCCGTGGAGCTGCCGTTCCTGCACGCGGACCTGTACGAGCAGTACCAGCTGCGCCCGCCGAAGGGCGTGCTGCTCTACGGCCCGCCGGGCTGCGGGAAGACGCTCATCGCGAAGGCGGTGGCGAACTCCCTGGCCAAGAAGGTGGCCGAGGCTCGCGGGGACAACGCGGACGGCAAGTCCTACTTCCTCAACATCAAGGGCCCGGAGCTGCTGAACAAGTTCGTCGGCGAGACCGAGCGGTCGATCCGGCTGATCTTCCAGCGGGCGCGGGAAAAGGCCTCCGAGGGCACCCCGGTCATCGTGTTCTTCGACGAGATGGACTCGATCTTCCGCACCCGCGGCTCGGGCGTGTCCTCCGACGTGGAGACCACGATCGTGCCGCAGCTGCTGTCGGAGATCGACGGCGTCGAGGGGCTGGAGAACGTCATCGTCATCGGCGCCTCCAACCGCGAGGACATGATCGACCCGGCGATCCTGCGGCCGGGGCGGCTCGACGTGAAGATCAAGATCGAGCGTCCGGACGCCGAGGGCGCGAAGGACATCTTCTCGAAGTACCTCGCCGAGGGCCTGCCGATCCACGCCGACGACCTGGCGGAGTTCGGCGGGGACCAGAAGGCGACCTTCGACGCGATGATCCAGCACACCGTCGAGCGGATGTACGAGGAGAGCGACGAGAACCGGTTCCTGGAGGTCACCTACGCCAACGGGGACAAGGAAATCCTGTACTTCCGCGACTTCAACTCGGGCGCGATGATCCAGAACATCGTGGACCGGGCGAAGAAGTCGGCGATCAAGTCGGTGCTGGAGACCCAGCAGCCCGGCCTGCGCGTGCAGCACCTGCTGGACGCGATCGTCGACGAGTTCGCGGAGAACGAGGACCTGCCCAACACCACCAACCCGGACGACTGGGCCCGGATCTCCGGCAAGAAGGGCGAGCGGATCGTCTACATCCGCACGCTCGTCACCGGCAAGAACCAGGAATCGGGGCGGGCGATCGACACCGCCACGAACACCGGTCAGTACCTGTAGGACAGTGCGAACACCGCGGGGCCGCCGGGATTCCTCCGGCGGCCCCGCGGCGCGTCTCAGACGCGTTCCAGGACCGGTTGCCGCGCCCGGGAAAGCCGACCGTGCGACGCCAGGATCCCGAGCACCACGAGCAGCGCTCCGACGGGTTCGTTCCAGTGCACCGGTTCGTCGAGGACCAGCACGCCGAGCAGCACCCCGACCACGGGAGTGAGGTAGGTCACAGCGGACGCGTTGGCGGCGCCCCAGGCGGCGGCGATGGCGGTGTTCCAGGTGTAGGCCACCCCGGTGCCGAGCACGCCGAGCGCCAGCATGGACAGCACCACGGCGAGGTTCAGGTGCACCGGTTGTGCCGCGATCACCGGCGCCGCGGCCAGCAGGACGACCGTGGCGAAACCGGTTTGCCCGAACGCGACGACGACCGGGTCCGGATCGCGGGGCGACACGAACTTCCGCAGATACACGAAAGCCAGGCCGTAGCAGGTGGTCGCGCCGAGGCAGGCCAGCTGGGCGAGGACCTCGTGACTGAGGTCGATGCCGCGCCAGACGCCGACCAGCGTGAGCACGCCGGCGAAGCCGATCAGCAGCCCGGCGGTTTTCGGCCGGGTGAGCCGTTCCGCGGGCAGGGCGGCCGCGGCGAACAGCATGGTCAGCAGGGGAGTGGTGGCGTTGAAGATGCTGGCGAGCCCGGAGGCCACGTACTGTTCGGCCCACGAGTACAACAGGAACGGGCCCACGCAGAACAGCAGCGAAACCACCGCGAGATGCGCCCACAACGCGGGATCGCGGGGGAGCGACCGTCTGCGCAGCACCAGGAACGCGCCGAGCGTCAACGCGCCCAGCGCGACCCGCGCGAGCGACACCTGAGCCGGCGACAGCCCCTCCAGGCCCACCTTGATGAACAGGAAACTCGCGCCCCACACGACGGCGAGCGCGACGAACCGGACGGCGATGCCGAACCTCACTGAACCTCCGAAACGACCAGCGGACTGCTCCGGCCAGTCAACTTTCACGCCACGCCCGGAGTCCAGCGGTTTTCGGACATCGCGTTCGACGTCGATGTATAACGCCCTATACTGCGCCGCGTGAGCACAGACACCACCCGCCCGCGCCCCCCGATCACCGAAGCCGACATCCTGGCCTGGCTCGAAACGACCGCGGCCGCCGTCCACGCCGGCGACCTCGACGCCAACGACCTGATCGACCTCCTGGGAGAACTGCGCCGCGCCTCCGCGGCCTGCGCCGACGCCTCCGACTGGGCACTCCTGGCCGCCCGCGAAGAAGGAGCCAGCCTCCGCCAGATCGCCCCGGTCTTCGGCAAAGGCTACGTCCGCGCACCCGCCGCCCGCCTCGAAAAACTCCACCGCCAAGCCCAAAACGCCAGCCAATGGCTCGCCATCCTCCGGCACAAACAAAGTGTATAACGACCTATACATCTGGCGAGGGGAAAGCACTCCACGCGGATTCGCCTGAGCTTTTCCGCTCAATTCCCGAACCCGGCACAGACAAGGGGATCCCGATGGACCGCATCGCGGTGGGGCTGGCCGCGCTCGGCCGTCCGGCATACATCAATCTGGGGCGCGACTTGCCCGCAGTGCGGGATGTGCCGTCGATGCGAGCCGCGACGCACGAGGTGCTCGACGCGGCGTACGCGGCGGGCGTCCGATGGGTCGACGTCGCGCGGTCTTACGGCCGTTCGGAGGAGTTTCTCGGCGGCTGGCTGACCGAACGCGGACACCGGGATGTCACTGTGTCCAGCAAGTGGGGTTACCGCTACGTGGGCGAGTGGCGGCTCGACGCGGACGTCCACGAGGTGAAGGAACACACGCTGCCGCGGTTTCGCGAACAGTGGGCGCAGACGCGGGACCTCCTGGCCGGGCACGTGCACCTGTACCAGGTCCATTCGCTCACTGTGGACAGTCCACTTTTCACTGATCCGGCGCTGATCGACGCGCTGGCCGGGCTTTCCGGCGACGGCGTCGAGGTCGGCTTCTCCACATCCGGACCGGCGCAGGCGGACGTGGTGCGCAGGGCGTTCGAGCTGGAATCGGCCGGGCAGCCGGTGTTCGCGTCGGTTCAGTCCACTTGGAACGTCTTCGAGCCGTCGGCGGGCCCGGCGCTGGCCGAAGCCAAAGCGGCCGGGAAACGGGTGCTGGTCAAGGAAACTCTCGCGAACGGACGGCTCGTCGCGGAGGCTCCGGAGCCGCTGCGGCGGATCGCCGGAGCACACGGTGCCGGCCCGGACGCGATCGCGGTGGCCGCGGTGCTCGGGCAGGAGTGGGCTCCGACTGCGGTGCTGGGTCCGTCGAGCCCGGTGCAGCTGGCGGCGAACCTTGCCGCGACGCGAGTGCGCCTCAGCGACGAGGACCGCGCTGTGCTGGGACAACTCGCGCAGGACGCGCGCGAGTACTGGGCGCATCGATCCCACCTCGGGTGGAGCTGAGCGATTGCATTACCCTCGGGGCCCAGCATGGCCCGGGGCGGACGGGCAACACTGAGCGCGGAGGGGCAACGTGCGTCGTCGGCAGGTGCCAGCAGTCGCGGTGCTGGTCGGGCTGGGCGCGCTGGCCGGGCTCGCCGGATGCGGCAACCGGCCCAACAATCTTGAGACCTACTACGACGATCCGGCTCCGGGCACGAGCGCTCCGGTCGCTCCGCCGGTGTCGCGGGCGGTCGCTCCGCCGGTCGTTTCCTCTTCGGCGGCACCGGACCCGCGGCGCGCGGAGGCGGCTTTGCTGTCCGATCCAGACGTTGCCGAGGAGGGTGTGGCTCCGGGTTCGGGCCGGGTTTCGGGGTGTCTGAGCGGGTTGGCCGCGGGCGAGCGCACGTCGGTGAGCTGGGTGTATCCGAGCGGTTCGGCGTTGACGCACGAGGTCACGGCGTACGCGGACCGCTCGGGCGAGGATGTCGTGGCGGGCACGCAGTGCGCGGGCGCTGAGGTGTCGCTGCCGCCGCAGCCGGGGATCGCCGTGCAGCGGGCATGGTGCGAGGGCTCGACGTGCGCGGTGCTGGTGGCAAAGGGGAATCTGGTGTCGGCGCTGAGCGTTGCGGCGAGCACGCCGGCGCGCGCACAGGACGCCGCGAAACGGTTGCTGCCGAAGGTGGTCGCGAAGCTGACCGCTCAGCCGTAGCGACGGCTTGCCTCTACTTCTTTTTGGGCACTGGACCGAAACGCGGGATCGCGTCGGCGTGCCGAGGAGCAGCGTGCCCGGCCCCCAGGCCGGGTGCGCTGCTCCTCGACACGCCGACTTAAAGGCGATCCCGCCGCGACGGCGAAGCCGACGCCATCAAACACCGTAACGCCGGAACCATTCCTGGACGCCCGCGCGGCCGTCGGGGATGAAGGGCGGTTCGGGTTCGGGAGCGAAGACCCAGGCGCGGAGTTCGTCGAGCGGGATCCAGCGTCCTTCGACGATTTCCTCGGCCTGCAGCCGGACCGGGCCGTCCCAGCGGACTTCGAAGGCGAAGTTGTGGCAGCGGATCGAGCCGTCGTCGTAGATTTTGGCGAACAGCGGTTCCGGTTCCACTCCGTGGACGCCGAGTTCTTCGGCGAGTTCGCGGCGCGCGCAGTCGGCGGGGGTTTCGCCCGCGGCGACGACTCCGCCCGCCCAGCAGTCCCAGGTGGAGGGGAAGGTGTCCTTGTCCGCCGTGCGGAGGTGCACGTAGACCGACCGGCCGTCGCCCGATCGGACGAGAACGACGCCGGCGGCGTGCCAGAGTCCCTCCGCCCGGACCCGGGAGCGGAGCGCCTCGCCGGTCGCGCGGCCCGCGTCGTCATAGAGGGCAACGAGTTCGTCACTGCCTGGCATGGGGGCATCCTCGCACGCGCCGAACCCGTAGGGTGGTGGCATGCGTCGGATCATGGGAACCGAAGTCGAGTACGGCATCGCCGTGCCCGGGGACGCCACGGCGAACCCGGTGCTCACCTCGACTCAGGTGGTGCTGGCCTACGCCGCGGCTGCGGACATCCCGAGGGCGCGCCGGGCGCGCTGGGACTACGAGGTGGAGTCGCCGTTGCGCGACGCGCGCGGGTTCGATCTCACCGGGCCGGGCGGGCCAGGGCACGACCCGGACGTCGAGGACCTCGGGGCGGCGAACGTCATCCTCACCAACGGTGCGCGGCTGTACGTGGACCACGCGCATCCGGAGTACTCCGCGCCGGAGGTCACGAACGCGCGGGATGCGGTGATCTGGGACAAAGCGGGCGAACGGGTGATGGAGGAGGCCGCGCTGAAGGCGGCCACCGTGCCGGGGCAGCCGCCGTTGCAGCTGTACAAGAACAACGTGGACGGCAAGGGCGCGAGCTACGGCACGCACGAGAACTACCTGATGCAGCGGTCGACGCCGTTCACCGCGGTGATCGGCGGGCTGACGCCGTTTTTCGCTTCGCGGCAGGTGATGTGCGGTTCGGGCCGGGTGGGGGTCGGGCAGCAGAGCGAGGAGGCGGGTTTCCAGCTTTCGCAGCGCTCGGACTACATCGAGGTCGAGGTCGGGCTGGAGACCACGCTCAAGCGCGGGATCATCAACACGCGCGACGAGCCGCACGCGGACGCGGACAAGTACCGGCGGCTGCACGTGATCATCGGGGACGCGAACCTGTCGGAGTACTCGACGTATCTGAAGGTCGGGACGACGGCGCTGGTGCTGGACCTGATCGAGGCCGGCGTGCGGTTCGACGACCTGAAGCTGGACGAGCCGGTGCGGGCGGTGCACAAGATCAGCCACGACCCGACGCTGAAGACGAAGGTCGAGCTGGCGAACGGGAAGAAGTTCACCGGGCTGGACCTGCAGTTCGCCTATCACGAGCTGGCGGCGGCGAACCTCGAGCGCACGGGCGCGGACGAGGCGTCGAAGGAAGTGCTGCGGGTGTGGGGCGAGGTGCTGGACGCGCTGGCGCGGGATCCGCAGGAGTGCGCGGACCGGCTGGACTGGCCCGCGAAGCTGCGGCTGCTGGAGGGGTACCGGGAGCGGGACCAGCTGGCCTGGGGCGCGCCGCGGCTGCGGCTGGTGGACCTGCAGTATTCGGACGTGCGGCTGGGGAAGGGCCTGTACAACCGGCTGGTGACGCGGGGTTCGATGAAGCGGCTGGTCACCGAGGAGGAGGTGCAGGCGGCGATCACGAATCCGCCGTCGGACACGCGCGCCTACTTCCGGGGCCGGGCGCTGGAGAAGTACGCGTCGTCGATCGCGGCGGCGTCGTGGGATTCGGTGATTTTCGACGTGGGCCGGGAGTCGCTGGTGCGGATCCCGACGCTGGAGCCGTTGCGGGGGACGAAGGCGCACGTCGGGAAGCTGCTGGACGCGGCGGCGACGGCGGAGGAGCTGGTGGAGGCGATCACCGGTTCGGACTAGCGCGATCCCGGCGTTTCGGGTCGAGGGAAGGCCCTTTTCGTCGGTACCGCTGGGTAGGCTAGGGAGCATCGGCCAGACCGGGAGGCGAGATGGCGCAGGAGAAGATCGAGAAGCACGGCGGCGGCGATTCCGACGAGGAGTTCGACGACGCCGGCGGGGCGGGCCAGGAGCGGCGGGAGAAGCTCGGCGAGGACGTGGACACGATCCTCGACGAGATCGACGACGTGCTGGAAGAGAACGCCGAGGACTTCGTCCGCGCTTACGTGCAGAAGGGCGGCGAGTAGCCGCCTGCCCGTCGCGGCCGCCCCGGGTGCGGGGCGGCGCGGCGGGCGCGCTGGGCCGGAGGTTTCGCGCGGTGGCGCCGGGGGCAGGTTGTGCTCGGCGTTGCCGGGCACGGGATGAGATGGGAACCGAGAGCACGTATGGACAACACCTCCTCTGGGGCGGGTTTTTCCGGGCCCGGACTGCCGTCGGCCTACTTTTCGCCGACGACGTCGTCGTTCGCGGATTTCGTGCGCGCGACCGCGCCGGAGCTGCTGCCCGCGCGGCGGGTGCCCGCGGGTGAGCTGGACGTGCCGCACGGCACGACGATCGTGGCGGTCGCGTTCGCCGGCGGGGTGCTGATCGCCGGCGACCGGCGGGCGACGTCGGGGAACCTGATCGCGAGCCGGGACATCGAGAAGGTGCACGTCACGGACGAGTACTCGGCGGTGGGCATCGCGGGGACCGCGGGGCTGGCCGTGGAGATGGTCCGGCTGTACGCGGTGGAGCTGGCGCATTACGAGAAGATCGAGGGCGTTTCGCTTTCGCTGGACGGCAAGACGAACAAGCTGGCCGGGATGGTGAAGGCGAACCTGGAGATGGCGATGGCGGGGCTCGCGGTCGTGCCGTTGTTCGTCGGGTACGACCTGGAGGCCGAGGACGCGAAGCACGCGGGCCGGATCGTGTCGTACGACGCGGCGGGCGGGCGGTACGAGGAGCACGCCGGGTATGCCAGCGTCGGTTCGGGTTCGCTGTTCGCGAAGTCGTCGCTGAAGAAGCTTTACGACCCGGACGCGGATGCGGACGCGGCGGTGCGGACGGCGCTGGAGGCGTTGTACGACGCGGCGGACGACGACACCGCGAGCGGCGGGCCGGATCTGGTGCGGCGGATTTTCCCGAACGTCATCACCATCACCGCGGAGGACGGCGCGGTGGTGCTTCCCGCGGAGCGGACGGGTGCGGTGGCCGAGGCGGTGGTGGCCGGGCGCGCGGAGCGCAATCACCACCGGCCGGTCTGAGGCCGCCGATGTCCGCTGAATCAATGATTGCCGAGTTTTCGGAGAACGTGGAGCCGACACCGTGACGATGCCGTTGTATGCCTCTCCCGAGCAGCTGATGCGGGAGCGTTCCGAGCTGGCGCGCAAGGGGATCGCGCGGGGCCGGAGCGTGGTGGTGCTGAAGTACGCGGGCGGCGTGCTGTTCGTGGCGGAGAATCCGTCGGCGACGCTGCACAAGGTGTCCGAGATCTACGACCGGATCGGGTTCGCCGCGGTGGGCCGGTATTCGGAGTTCGAGAATCTGCGGGTGGCCGGGATCCGGCACGCGGATCTGAAGGGCTACCAGTACGACCGGCGGGATGTGAGTGCGCGGGCGCTGGCGAACGCTTACGCGGCGACGCTGGGCAGCATTTTCACCGAGCAGCTCAAGCCGTTCGAGGTCGAGGTGTGCGTGGCCGAGGTCGGGGCGACCGCCGCGGAGGACCAGCTGTACCGGTTGACCTTCGACGGGTCGATTTTCGACGAGTCGCCGTTCGTGGTGATGGGCGGGACGACGGAGCCGATCAGCACGAAGCTGAAGGATGTCGTGGACCCGGAGCACGATCTGCGGACGGCGCTGGCGACCGCGATCGAGGGGTTGCGGGCGACCGCGGCGTCGTCGAACGGGAATGGGGCGGCGGCCGAGGCGGAGATCAAGCTCGAGGTCGCGGTGCTGGACCGGGCGAGGCCGCGGCGGGCGTTCCGGCGGTTGTCGGGGGCGGCGCTGGAGGCGTTGCTGCCGGAGAAGGAGGAGCCTGCCGAGAAGCCGGACGACTCCGGCGAGGGCAAGGACTCGGACAAGGGTTCCGGCGAGGGTTCGGCCGAGAAGGAATGACGTGCCGCGCTGAGGTTTCTCAGTAGCTGCCGCGCGCGGTCGACCGGCTGGGCTGCACCAGGTCGCGTCGCACTTCGCTCCCGCCAAGGTGCGTGAGGGCCGCCCTGGGGGAATCTGATTCCCTCAGGGTTCCCCTCACGCACAGCAGTTCACGGTGGGCGGCCGGATGAACCGGCGGCCCAGGGTTGTTTTTCGCGGATACTGGCGTGGTGACGTGTGCGCTGGTGTCGCCGGGGCCGGTTCCGCCGCGGGTGCCGGCGGCGATTCTCTACTTGGCGCGATCCGTGCGTGCAGCCGTTGGTGCGGGCGACCGCGTCCGAGGACCGGTTTGGCGGGTCGCGGGTGATCGGCGGCGCGGTGCGGCCGGTGTATCCGGTGCGGGAGCGGCAGCCGATCTCGCGGACGTTGCGCCGCGGGCGGGGTTCGTGCAGCCAGCGGCTGGCGATTCTGGCGGGAGTCGCGCGGGCGCAGGGGATTCCGGCTCGGGTGCGGGGTCGGCCGGTTCTGGTATCCGAGGTTTCCGCGGCTGAAGTTCCTGGTGCCGTCACGGGTGCTGGTGGCGCGGCTGGAGTTCGAGATCGGCAGGTGGGTCCCGGTCGGGGAGCGCTGTTCGGACAGCGGACCGAGCTGGCGGCGAGTCCGGGGTTTTCCGGCGACAGCGGGGAGACGCTGTTCGAAGCGGTGTCCCGCACGGCGATCGGCTGGGACGGCGTCGTCTGCGAGACCGGCGGGAGCGTGCGACCTGTCCGCGACCGTGCTGGCGGAGCTAGGCCGGTTCGATTCCCGCGCCGGCTTGTTCCGGCGGCACGGCCAGACGCTTTCCGGACCGCTGACGAGGCTCGTCGACCCGGTGCTGGGCCGGCGGGCACCGAGTCAGAGCGACTCCAGCCGCTGACGCAAATGCGCGCGTTCCGGCTCGGTTCCGGCGCTGGCCAACGCTTCCTGGTACGCCGTTGCTGCTTCGTCGTCGCGGCCGAGGCGGTGCAGCAGGTCTCCGCGAGCGGCGGCGTACGGGTGGTAGCCCCGCAGCCGAGGCTCGTCGGCTAACCCGTCCAGAAGGTCCAGTCCGGCTTCGGGTCCGTCGCGCATCGCCACCGCGGCCGCCCGGTTGAGCGCGACCACCGGCGTCGGTGTGAGAGTCAGCAGAATGTCGTACAGCGCGACGATCTGCGGCCAGTCGGTGCGCGCGACGTCCGGTGCTTCGGCATGGAGGGCGGCAATCGCTGCCTGCACCCCGTACGGCCCGGGCGGGCCGCCGGTCAGCGCGACCGGCACCAGCGTGCGCCCTTCGTCGATCAGCGCCGCGTCCCAGGCGGTCCGGTCCTGGTCTTCGAGCAGGACGAACTCGCCCGCCGGCCCGGTGCGGGCGGCACGGCGGGCGTGCGCCAGCAGCAGAAGCGCCAGCAGTCCGGTGATTTCGCGCTCGTCGGGCAGGAGACGGTGCAGGATGCGGGCCAGCCGGATGGCTTCCTCGGCCAGGTCCGGACGCTGGATGTCCGGGCCGGAACGGGCCGCGTAGCCCTCGGTGAACAGCGAGTACAGCACCTGCAGCACGCCGGGCAGCCGGGCGCGCAGCTCGTCGCCGGACGGGACGCGGAACGGGATGCGGTGGTCGCGGATCCGGTTCTTGGCCCGCGCGATCCGCTTCGCCGTCGTCGCGGTCGGCACCAGGAACGCCCGCGCCACCTCGGGCGTGGTGAGCCCGGCGAGGCAGCGCAGCGTGAGCGCGAGGCGGTCCTCGGCGGCCAGCGCGGGGTGGGCGCAGGTGAAGAACAGCTGGAGCCGGTCGTCGGGCAGGTCGCCGTCGGCCCCGGGCAGCGGGGGAGGGTCGCCGCGGTCGGATTCCGCTTGCAGGACGGCCAGTTTCGCCGCGTACGCCTGGTCGCGGCGGAGCCGGTCGACGGCCTTGCGGCGCGCGGTCGTCATCAGCCACGCGCCGGGTTTCGGCGGGACGCCGTCGACCGGCCAGCGCACCAGCGCGGCCTCCACCGCTTCGGCGGCGACCTCCTCGGCCAGGTCGAGGTCGCCGAAACGGCGGACGAGCGCGCCGAGCAGGCGGCCGTGCTCCTCGCGGAACACGGCCGCCACGGACGCTCGGGCGTCAGGCATCGAAGTCGGCGATCGGGCGCACCACGACCGAACCGTCCCGGGAACCCGGGCAGCGGGCGGCCCAGTCGAGCGCCGCGTCGAGGTCGGGCACGTCCAGCACGTAGAACCCGCCGAGCAGCTCGCGGGTCTCGGCGAACGGGCCGTCGGTCGTGATCGACCGCTCGCCGTCGGCGCCCACCTGGACCTTGGTCGCGGTCACGAGATCGGCGAGCGACTCCCCGCTGACGAACACCCCCGCGTCGCGGACTTCCTGGTCGTAGGCCATCCAGTCGGCGGGCTCGCAGCCGGCGGCCCCGCCCTGCTCGGTGGCCGCGGAAGCGTGGATCAGCAGCAGGTACTTCATGGTCGGGCTCCTTCGTCGGTCAGCGCGGCCGGAGTGCCGCACTGACCTCACCACGAACGGCGCTCGCCCGGATGGACAGGGCCCGGAAGATATTTTTCCGGAGGATCCGCTCAGGAGGCGGCAGGCGCGGTGCGGAAGTTCTGATCGGCGAAGGCGAGCATGTAGGGGAGCGTCGCGCGGGCGGTGTGCCAGGTGTGGTTGAAGCCGCGTTCGGCGTGCACCACGACCTCCTGGCCGCGCCGCTGGAGCGAACCGGCGATGCGGTGCGCGGTCGCGACGTCGGTCGGCGCGCCGGTGCCGACCGTGAGCATCACGGCGATCTTCTGCGGGAACGGCATCGTCGGGATGTAGCGGCGCGGGGTGTTCGCCGCGATCGCCGCCTGGTTGCCGCCGAGGACGCCGACCGAGTCGTTCAGGTCGTCATACGGCAGCGAGATCAGCAGCGTGCCGAACTCGCCGAGGTGGTGCAGCCCGATGTTCAGCGCGCCGAATCCGCCGCCGGACATGCCGCCGAGCGCGCGGTGGCCGCGGTCGGCGAAGGTGCGGTAGTGCTTGTCGACCGACGGGACGATGCTGCTGGCGAGATACGTCTCCAGCTGCGGTCCGCCCGGGACGTTCAGGCATTCCCAGTCGGTGCTCGGCCGGTTGGCGGTGAGGTCGACGCTCACGATGATCATCGGCTGGATCACGTTCGCGTCTTCGAGGCTCTTCAGCGTCTGCGGCGCGGAGCCGGAGGTGAGCCAGTCGCGCGGCCCGCCGTAGGGGTAGCCGTGGATGAGGTAGACGACCGGGTAGCGCTTGGCCGCGCTCGCCGGATCGTGGTAGCCGGCCGGGAGGACGACGTAGTTCTCGCCGTTCCGCACGCCGTGCGCCGGGTCGGGGACGTTCAGCACCTCGATGCTGCCGTTGGCGTTGGACGGAGCCGCCGGGCGGGCGGCGGGGGAGCCGCCGCTGGAGCTGCCGGCGGTGCTGGGGTCGGAGTCTTCGGCCGGATCGTCGCTGGTGCCGCGCAGGAGGGTGCCCGCGACGTTCATCGCGCCGGAACCGCGCTGCAGCAGCCTGCCGAGGTCGCTGGGCGTGCGGACGTAGCCGACGTAGCTGTTCACCGCGGTGATCGCGGCGATCAGGAACAGCGCGATCGACCCGCTGACGCCCCAGCGGCGCGCGCGGCGGCGGTGCGCGAGCGCGATGGTGACGGCCAGCACCGCCGTCGCGGCACCGGCGAACGCGAGCCACAGCAAGGGGGATTCGAGCGGCCCGAGGTCCCTGGCCTGGGAGGTGACCGACGGGGGCAGGACGGGGTCGACAGCCTGCGGGAGCAGCCTGGTCATCCGCGGCCTGCCGGAGACGGGCAGCTGCGACCGCGGGAGGAAAAACGCACTGAAGAGACCCCTGCCGTGAACTGGCGCGGACAGGGCAGTCCGCACCTCGAAGATCACGCTATTGAGGGCTGGCTGTGGATTCGTTGAGAAAAGGTAAAGAAATAGTCAAGGGTCGCTCTCCGGTGCGGCGAGCTGACGGCAAACGCGCAGGTCAGTGCCGGAGAGCCGGGCACTGCGGTGAAGCACACGGTACCCGCCCGAACGCCGCCGGACGGACCTGAGGGCACGACGCGGTCAGGAGTCGCTGTCCGGATTGCGGTAGACGGTCAGCGCGCTGGGCCGCGACCGGAACCGGAACTCCCGCCCGAGCGGCCCGACCTCGCCGTCGGTGGCGACCCGGCGGTTCCCGTCGAGCAGCCGCACGTGCAGTTCCGGCAGGTCCCGCTGCCGGTAGACGTGGCTCGCGTGCAGGCTGTCGGTGAGGCTCGCGAGCACGAATCTGATCCGCGACCAGCGCACGTCGGCCCGCACGTACCGGACGTCGAGCAGGCCGGTGTCGAGCGCCGGGCGCCGCGAGGGCGCGAACCCCTTCGGCGCGTAGGTGCCGTTGCCGATGAAGATCAGCCACACCTGGGCCGGCTTCCCGTTCAGCTCCACCCGCAGCGGTTTCGCGCGCCGCATCGCGCGCACCAGCGCGATCGCCGCGGACGGCCACTTCGGGAACCGGGTCTGGAGCTTTTCCCGCAGCCGCACCATTTCCGGGTACCCGCCTAGGCTGGCGGTGTTGACGAACCAGCGATGCTCGGGTTCGCCGGAGCCGTCGATCTCGACCTCGGCCAGGTCGATGCCGACCGCGTGCCCGCCCTCGGTCGCCTCGTCCGCGTCCGGCATCGACCGGACCCCGACGTCGCGGGCGAAGTGGTTGAGCGTCCCGGCCGGGATGAGCGCCAGCGGCAGCCCGCGTTCGGCGGCGACCGACGCCACGGCCGCGACCGTCCCGTCCCCGCCCGCCACACCGAGCGCGCGGACCGAGCCGTGCGCCTCGATCTCGTCGGCGAGCTGCTCGCGCAGATCCCGCGACGGGTCCGGGTAGATCAGCGACGCCTTCGGCCACGCGTGGCGGACGTCCTCGGCCGGGTCCTGGCCGTTGACCCCCGAATGCGGGTTCACCAGCGCCAGCATGTCCTCGCCGTCGCGCATCTCCGGTGCCTCCGCCGCATGGGCGGTGCGGGCGCGGACGTCGGGGTGCAACGGCCACCAGTGCCGGGTCAGCACGGCGACGCCGGTCCCGATCGCGAGCCCCGCGGCGACGTCGCTCGGCCAGTGCACGCCGGTGTGCACCCGCGAGTACGCGACCGCCCCGGCGAGCGGCACGATCGCCAGCCCGGCCCGCGGCGACTCCATCGCGACCGCGGTCGCGAACGCGGCGGCCGAAGCCGAATGCCCGGACGGGAACGACGACGACGTCGGCCGTTTGCGCAGCTGACGGTGTGCGGGAACCTCTTCCTCGGCCGGACGGCGGCGGGGGAACAACGGCTTCGCGACCAGGTTCGCCGCGGCGCTCGCCCCCGCGACGGCGGCGATCCCGCGCAGCGCGCCCCGCCGCGCCGGGCCCTTCCGGACTGCCAGCACGGCCGCCACGCCCCACCAGAGCCGCGATTTGTCCGCACTTCGGGACAACGCGGTCAGCACGTCGTCGGCCCGGGTGCGGGGGAGCGCCGCACTGCGCCGCATCAGGGCCCGGTCCCGCCGCCCTACCTGCCGGAACGCCCGGCCGACCTGCTGGAACACTGTCGTCCACCTCCGCTGGCCGCGCCGGCTCCGCACCCGGTCCCGACGACCGGTTTCCGCCGCAATGTCACCACTTGCAACGTACCGACCGCGTGTCGCCGCCCGAACGGCGCACCTTCCGCGGGGGTCCAGCGCCTACTCTGGTGGGATGCAGCGGCGGATCTTTGGCATCGAGACCGAGTTCGGGGTCACGTGCACCTTTCACGGCCAGCGCAGGCTCTCGCCCGACGAGGTCGCGCGCTACCTCTTCCGGCGGGTCGTCTCGTGGGGACGCTCCTCCAACGTGTTCCTGTCCAACGGCTCCAGGCTCTACCTCGACGTGGGCTCGCACCCGGAGTACGCGACGGCCGAGTGCGACGACCTGACCCAGCTCGTCACGCACGACAAAGCAGGCGAGCGGATCCTTGAGGACCTCCTCGTGGACGCCGAGCGCAGGCTCGCCGACGAGGGCATCGGCGGCGACATCTTCCTGTTCAAGAACAACACCGACTCCGCGGGCAACTCCTACGGCTGCCACGAGAACTACTTGGTGACCCGTGCCGGGGAGTTCTCCCGGATCGCCGACGTGCTGCTGCCCTTCCTCGTCACCCGCCAGCTCATCTGCGGCGCGGGCAAGGTCCTGCAGACCCCGCGCGGCGCGGTGTACTGCCTCTCCCAGCGCGCCGAGCACATCTGGGAAGGCGTCTCCAGCGCCACCACCCGGTCCCGGCCGATCATCAACACCCGCGACGAACCCCACGCCGACGCCGAGCGCTACCGGCGCCTGCACGTCATCGTCGGCGACTCCAACATGGCCGAGCCCACCACGATGCTGAAGGTCGGATCGGCGCACCTGGTGCTGGAAATGATCGAGGCCGGGGTCCAGTTCCGCGACTTCACCCTCGACAACCCGATCCGCGCGATCCGGGAGATCAGCCACGACCTCACCGGACGCCGCCAGGTCCGGCTCGCCGGCGGGCGCGAGGCGTCCGCGCTGGACATCCAGCGGGAGTACCACGCCCGCGCTGTCCAGCATCTGAAGGAGAACGGGTCCACGCCCGCCAACGAGCGCGTGGTGGAGCTGTGGGGCCGGGCGCTGGAGGCGGTCGAGGAGCAGGACTTCAGCAAGATCGACACCGAGATCGACTGGGCGATCAAGCACCGCCTGGTCGAGCGGTACCGGGCCAAGCACGACCTGGACCTGTCCAGCCCGCGGGTGGCCCAGCTCGACCTGGCCTACCACGACATCCGCCGCGGCCGGGGCATCTTCGACCTGCTGCAGCGCAAGGGACTCGTCCGGCGCGTCACCGACGACGGCGAGATCGAGGCGGCCAAGGACACCCCGCCGCAGACCACCCGGGCGAAACTCCGCGGCGACTTCATCGCGGCGGCGCAGGCGGCCGGGCGGGACTTCACGGTCGACTGGGTGCATCTGAAGCTGAACGACCAGGCGCAGCGGACCGTGTTGTGCAAGGACCCGTTCCGGTCGGTCGACGAGCGGGTCGAGCGGCTCATCGGCTCGCTGTGATTGTCGGCGCGGACTTCCTCGTCGCGGGCGGATCGCCGTTCAGCCCGGCGTCCGGAGGCGCGATGCGGCCCCGGCCCGCGGTCGCCGACGCCAGGACCTTCAGCCGGTGTCGCAGGTGCGTCGTGAGATGCACCTGCCCGGGTCAGCGGTGCCCTTGGGCCTGAACGCGGCGTTCGGACCTGAAGACATGGTCATCCGGGCAGCCCGCGGACGGTCATGAGCTGAATCGAGGCGGTCAAGTTTCGGCATGGGCCCGGTGGCCGCGCCGAAACTTGCCCTCCGCACGCCGCCGCGTTTCCGCGTCGTGGTGCGAGCGGTTCGGGCACCGGAAACCGTTGCCGCGGGCGGAGAACCCGACGAAAGTCGTCACCCGGCTGCGGCAAGATCTCCGCATGCGTGCGTTCCGGAGCGTCCTGGTCCTCGTCGCGGTGCTGTCGATGTCCTTGGGCGGGGTCGCCGCGGCCTCCTCGCTGCCGTCGTGGCGGCTCCTGCTCGCGGACACCGCCGCGCAGTTCCGCGGCCTGTCCGCGGTGAGCGAGCGGGTCGCGTGGGTCAGCGGCACTCAGGGCACCGTGCTGCGGACGGTCGACGGCGGTAGCACTTGGCAGCCGGTCGGGCCGCCGGATACCGGGAAGCTCGAGTTCCGCGACATCGAGGCCTTCGACGCCGACCACGCGGTCGTGCTGTCGATCGGGCCCGGACCGGATTCCCGCATCTACCGCACCGACGACGGCGGGAAGCACTGGCGGCAGACGTTCGGCAATCCCGATTCCGCCGCGTTCTACGACTGCCTCGCCTTCTTCGACCCGTGGCGCGGTCTCGCGATGAGCGACCCGGTAAACGGGAAGTTCCGCGTGCAGGCGACCTTCGACGGCGGCCGCAGCTGGAAGCAGATCCCGGACAACGCGTTCCCGCCCGCGGAACCTGGCGAAGCCGGGTTCGCTGCCAGCGGCCAGTGCATCACCACGTCCGGGCCGTTCGACGCGTGGCTTGCCACCGGCGGCGGAGCGCATGCACGCGTCCTGCACTCCGGCGACGGCGGGCGGCACTGGACCGCGGCCGAGACTCCGTTGCCGAGCAGTGCGTCGGCCGGAGTGTTCGCGGTTGCGTTCCGCACGCCGTGGCAGGGCGTCGCGATCGGGGGCGACTACGCCAATCCGACCGCGCCCGGTCCGGCTGTCGCGGTGAGCCGCGACAGCGGGCGCAGCTGGCGCACCCCGCCGGAGCATCCTGCCGGGTATCGATCCGGGCTTGCCTGGCGCGGCGGCACGGTGCTGGCTGTCGGACCTGGCGGGAGCGATCTGAGCCGCGACGGGGGACGGCACTGGGCGTCGTTCGACAGCGGCAGTTTCGACACTGTCGACTGCACGCGGTCGGGTGCGTGCTGGGCCAGCGGGACCCAGGGACGAGTGGCGAAGCTGGTTCCGTAAGAGCGAACCCGTTCCGGGCAGGGAAGCCGCCCGCAACGGCGGTGCGTGACGGCGCGGGCGCGGAGGGTCCCGCCGCCGCACGCGGGCTGACCAGGCGCGACGCGCGAGGGCCGGACCTCGCGATCGCGCGCGGCGGGGAGAGCTAGAGTCGTCTGGTGTCCACCGCACGCGCCGAACGGCTGGTCAACCTCGTGCTGGCCCTGCTCTCCACCCGGCAGTACCTCACCGCCGAGCGGATCCGCGGGATCGTGCCCGGGTACGCCGACGCGGCCAGCGACGACGCCTTCTTCCGCACCTTCGAGCGGGACAAGACCGAACTGCGGGAACTCGGCATCCCGCTCGAAACCGGCCGCAACTCCGTCTTCGACCCGGTCGAGGGCTACCGCATCGCCCGCCGCGACTACGAACTCGGCGAGATCGACCTCGCCCCGGACGAGGCCGCGGCCGTCGGGCTCGCCGTCCGGCTCTGGGACTCGCCCGAACTCACCGGACAGGCCCAGGGCGCACTGGTGAAACTGCGCGCGGCCGGCGTCGAGGTCGACGACCAGGCACCCACCGTGATCGAGCCGCGGGTGCGCGCGGAACCGGCGTTCGCGCCGATGCTCGCCGCCGTCCAGGCCGGGCAGGCGGTTCGCTTCGAATACCGGCGCAGCGGCTCGCCCGAACGCCGCATCCGCACGCTCGAACCGTGGGGCGTCGTGTCCTGGCGCGCCCGCTGGTATGTCGTCGGGCACGACCGCGACCGCGACGCGCCCCGCTGCTTCCGGCTCTCCCGCGTCACCGGAAAGGTCGCCGCGATCGGGAAACCGGGCGCGGTCGTCCGGCCCGAGGGCGTCAACCTGATGCAGCTGGTCTCGGTCACCGGCGGCGGCGAAGACCCGGCCCCGGTCACCACCGCCCGGATGTGGATCGCCGACGGCCGCGCCGCCGGAGTCCGCCGCCGCGGCGACGTCGTGGGCCGCGAGACCGTCGCGGGCGAGGAAGGNCGAGGAAGGCGACGTGATCGAGATCGGCCTGTACTTCCCGGAATCGGCCGCCGACTGGATCGCCGCCCAAGGACCGGACGTGCTCGTCCTCGAACCGGACGTGCTGGCCAAATCCGTGCAGCACCGGCTTGAGGCCGTGCTCGCCCGCGCCGGGCGGGGCAGCGTCCGATGAGCGCCTCCGGCGAACGCATGCCGAGACTGCTCGCGCTCGTGCCCTACCTGCTGGCGCGCCCCGGCATCCGGATCGACGAGGCCGCGCAGGACTTCGACGTCACCCCGCGCCAGCTGCGCAAGGACCTCGAACTGCTGTGGATGTGCGGGCTGCCCGGCTACGGCCCCGGCGACCTCATCGACCTGTCCTTCGAGGGCGACACCATCGTCGTCACCCACGACGCCGGGATGAGCCGCCCGCTGCGCCTCACCGGCGGCGAAGCCACCGCACTGCTGGTCGCGCTGCGCGCGCTCGCCGAAACGCCGGGCGTGGCCGACGGCGACGCGGTCCGCCGCGCCATCGCCAAAATCGAGGACGCCGCCGGGCAGGCCCGCCCGGCCGGAGTCGTCGTCGGGGGAGGAGTGCGCGAAGGAGCCCGCGCCGCCCGCACCCGCGAGACCGTCTCCGGCGCGCTCCAGGACGGCCGCGCGCTGCGGATGCGCTACTACACCGCCTCGCGCGACCAGATCACCGAACGCACCGTCGACCCGATGCGGCTGGTCATCGTCCAAGGCGTCGGCTACCTCGAAGCGTGGTGCCGTCGCGTCGAAGGCGTCCGGCTCTTCCGCCTCGATCGGGTGGACGCGCTCACCGTATTGGCCGAACCCGCGGCTCCGCCCGCCCATGCGCGGCCCACCGACCTGTCCGACGGAGTCTTCTCCGCCCGTCCCGATCAGCGGGTCGCCCATCTCGTGCTCGACCCCGACGCCCGCTGGGTCGCCGAGTACTACCCGTGCGAGGAACTGGCCGAACTCGACGGCGGGCGCCTGCGCATCGCCATGCGCTACAGCGACGAGCCCTGGATGGTCCGCCTCGTGCTCAGCCTCGGCGGGGACGCCCAGGTGGAGAGCCCCGCCACACTCGCCGAGGCGGTCGGTCGCCGGGCCGCCGACGCCGTGGCGCGTGCCCGTCACCTCATGTCCATCTCCGACCGATAAGGTGGTTTCAGTGCCGTACCTGCCCGTCTATGTGCTGCTCGCGGCCGGCCTGCTCGTCCTGGCCCTGCTGCTGGTACGGACCGCCGGAGTCTTGCGCCGCTTCCGCCGCACCATGAGCATGGTCAGTGCGGACACCCACGACCGGACCGGACTCCTCCGGGCCCGGTCCGCGGCACTCCGTGTGGCCGTGGCCGAACGCCGCCCGGCGCCCGGCAACAAGTAACATCGGCACAGACCCCAGACAAGGAGGGCAGCCGACCATGAACGCGCTGCAGCCGTGGCACATCATCGTTCTGGTGCTCGTGGTGGTTCTGCTGTTCGGAGCGAAGCGGCTCCCGGACGCGGCCCGGTCCATCGGCAAGTCCATGAAGATCTTCAAGGCCGAGACCAAGGACCTGACCGGCGAACAGAAGGCCGAAGCCGAGGCCGAGTCCGCCGACACCCGGCACATCGCCCCTCCCGCGCCGGCGCAGACCGCGCAGGACCAGCAGGTCGCCGACCTCCAGCGCCAGCTCGACGAACTGAAGAAGCAGCAGGCGGCCCCGGCCGACCAGCCGCAGAAGAACGCGAGCTGACCCTCCGCGCGCACCACCCGGTCCCCGGTCCACGGCGGCGCGCCGGTGCGGCGCGCCCCGGCGGGCTCTGACGAGAACGGAACGACCAGTGGCGGAAGCCGCCAACGGCAACGGCAGCCGGCCCAGCAAGCGGAGCCGGCGCAGCCGTCGGAAAAACCCCGACGGCACGATGACGCTCATCGAGCACATCTACGAGTTCCGCCGCCGCCTCGGCTGGGCGGTCGTTTTCGTCGTGATCGGCGCGATCTTCGGGTTCATCTGGTTCGGCCAGCGATTCGGGCCGATCCCGTCGCTCGGCGACATCATGACGCACCCGTACTGCGCCATCCCCGCCTCGCAGCGGTTCGGCGGCGAAACCGGCTGCCGCCTGCTGCAGACCGTCCCGTTCGAAGTCTTCATGCTCCGCCTGAAGGTCGGCGTCGCCGCGGGCGCGGTGCTGCTGTCCCCGGCCTGGCTCTACCAGCTGTGGGCGTTCATCGCCCCCGGCCTCTACGCCAAGGAACGCAAGTACGCGCTGACCTTCGTCGGCTTCGCCTCGGTGCTCTTCGCCGCCGGCGCGGTGCTGGCCTACCTGCTCGTCCCGCACGCGCTCGCGCTGCTCGCCGGGTTCGGCCAGGACCAGTTCGTCACCGCCCTCACCGGCGACAAGTACATCTCGTTCATCCTGTCGCTGCTGGTGATCTTCGGCGTCAGCTTCGAACTGCCGCTGCTCGTCGTGATGCTCAACCGCGTCGGCGTGCTCAAGTACCAGCAGCTCAAGAAGTGGCGCCGCGGCATCGTGTTCGCGCTGTTCGTGTTCGCCGCGTTCGCCACCCCCGGATCGGACCCGTTCTCGATGCTCGGCCTCGCCGCCGCGCTCACCCTGCTGTTCGAGATCTCGATCCAGCTCGCCCGCTTCCACGACCGCAAGCTCGACCGCGTCCGCCACGACGAGGGCTGGGACCAGCTCGCCGACGACGAGGCCGCGCCGTTCACCTACACGCCGACCAGCGCCGACGGCGAGGAACCGGCCGCGCGGAAACCGGCGTCCGGCCGCTCCGGCTCCACCGACGACATCACCTGATCGTGGGCCTGAACGCAGCACTGGCGGTGCACCCGGCCTCCGGTCGCGGCGCGGCCGCCCGCCTGGCCGAAGCGGTCGCGGCGCGGCTCCGGCCCGCCGTCGACCGGCTCGACCTCCTCAGCGCCACCAGCGTCGAGGAGTCCCGCGCACTCATGCGGTCCTCGCACGCCGAAGGCCTCGACGTGCTGATCGTCCTCGGCGGCGACGGAGCGGCCCACCAGGGCGTCCAGTTCTGTGCCGACCACGGCGTCGCGCTCGGCCTCGTCCCCTCCGGCACCGGCAACGACTTCGCCCGCGCCCTCGGCGTCCCCGCCGACCCGCGCGCCGCGACCGACGCCCTCGCCAAAGCCCTGCAAACCGGGCACCGCCGCAGCGTCGACCTCGGCCGCGTCGGCGGCACCTGGTTCGCCACCGTGCTGTGCGCCGGATTCGACGCCGCCGTCAACGCCCGCGCGAACGCGATGCGCTGGCCCGCCGGACCCCGCCGCTACGACCTGGCGATCCTCGCCGAACTCGCCGCGTTCCGGCCCAGCCCGATCGTCGTGCACACCGACCACGGCGTCCTGTCCGGGGACACGAGCCTCATCGCCGTCGGCAACACCCCGTACTACGGCGGCGGCATCCCGATCTGCCCGGACGCCGACCCCGGCGACGGCCTCTTCGACGTCACCGTCATCGGCGCACCCGGCCGCGTCCGCCTGCTCCGGATGCTGCCGCAGCTGCGCACCGGCGAACACGTGCACAAGCCCAGCGTCGAAACCTTCCGCACCCGCACCCTGCGCATCGAAGCACCCGGCTGGCCCGTCTACGCCGACGGCGAAGACCAAGGCCAGGCACCGGTCGAGCTGGCCTGCGTGCCCTCCGCGCTCACAGTGGTGTCGTGAGTGCTGACCACGGTTAGTACCGGAATCGCCACTCACGACCTGCCCGCGCGCGGCCCATGCGACGGTGGCCCGGCCACGGCGGCGCTGCGGTGGTGCCGTGAGTGGCGGCGCCGGTTCTCACCGGGATCGCCACTCACGAGGGCCTTGCCCACACCGCGTGCGGAATGTCGGGGGCGTGTGGAACCCTGACGGGGTGGCCACTAGCCCTTCACCATCGCCGGCCGAGGCCTACGCTGCCTCCCGTCGCCGCGCCAAGCACCCCCAGCTGACCCGGTTTTCCGCCGAATCGGCCTTCGAATTCGACGATTTCCAGATCCGCGGCTGCGAAGCGCTCGAAGAGGGCCACGGCGTCCTGGTCTGCGCCCCCACCGGGGCGGGCAAGACCGTGGTCGGCGAGTTCGCCGTCCACCTCGCCCTCGCCGAGGGCCGCAAATGCTTCTACACCACGCCGATCAAGGCGCTGTCGAACCAGAAGTACGCCGACCTCGTCGAACGCTACGGCAACGACGCCGTCGGCCTGCTCACCGGCGACACCTCGATCAACGGCAACGCCCAGGTGGTCGTCATGACCACCGAGGTGCTGCGCAACATGCTCTACGCGGGCAGCTCCGCCATCCCCGAACTCGGCTACGTCGTCATGGACGAGGTCCACTACCTCGCCGACCGCTTCCGCGGCGCGGTCTGGGAGGAAGTGATCCTCCACCTGCCCGGCCACGTCCGCGTCGTCGGCCTGTCCGCCACGGTCAGCAACGCCGAGGAATTCGGCGAATGGCTCGTCGAGGTCCGCGGCGACACCACCGTCGTCGTCGACGAGCACCGCCCGGTCCCGCTGTGGCAGCACATGCTGGTCGGCAACCAGCTGCTCGACCTGTTCGCCGGCCAGAACGAGGCCGACCCGGGGGAGCAGCTGCGGATCAACCCCACGCTGCTGCGCAAAACCGACGACATGGGCCGGTTCGCCCCTAACTTCCGCGGCCCGCGCGGCGGCCGCCGGGGAGGCCCGCCACGCGGCCCGAGGTTCCGGCCGCCCTCGCGCGTCGACGTGGTCGAACGGCTCGACCACGCCGGGCTGCTGCCCGCGATCGTGTTCATCTTCTCCCGCGCCGGCTGCGACGCCGCGGTCGCCCAGTGCGTCCGCTCCGGCCTGCGGCTCAACGGCCCCGACCAGGTCGAGGAGATCCGCCGGATCGTCGACGAGCGCACCGCCGAGCTGCCCGAGGGCGACCTCGGCGTCCTCGGCTACTGGGAATGGCGCGAGGCGCTCGAACGCGGCTTCGCGGGCCACCACGCGGGGCTGCTGCCCGCGTTCAAGGAAACCGTCGAGGAACTGTTCGTCCGCGGCCTGGTCAAGGTCGTGTTCGCGACCGAAACCCTGGCGCTGGGCATCAACATGCCCGCCCGCACCGTCGTGCTCGAACGGCTCGTGAAATACAACGGCGAGGCGCACGTCGACCTCACCCCGGGCGAGTACACCCAGCTGACCGGCCGCGCCGGCCGCCGGGGCATCGACATCGAAGGCCACGCCGTCGTCGCCTGGCAGCCCGGGGTCGACCCGAAGGCCGTCGCCGGGCTCGCGTCCACCCGCACGTACCCGCTGCGCTCCTCGTTCCGCCCCGGCTACAACATGGCGGTCAACCTCGTCGCCCAGGTCGGCGCGGACGCTGCCCGCGACCTGCTGGAACAGTCGTTCGCGCAGTTCCAGGCCGACCGGTCGGTCGTCGGCACCGCACGGCGGATCGAACGCAACAAGGAAGCCCTCAAGGGCTACACCGCCGCGATCTCCGGCGACTTCGAGCAGATGCTGGAGTACGTCGAGCTCCGCGCGCAGATCTCCGCCCGCGAGAAGATCCTGTCGCGGCAGAACACCTCCTCCCGCCGCGCCGAGACCGCCCAGTCGCTGGAGAAACTGCGCAAGGGCGACGTCATCCCGGTCCCGGCGGGCCGCCGCGCCGGGCTCGCCGTGGTCGTCGACCCCGGCCTCGACCCGATCCGCGAACCGCGGCCGGTCGTCGTCACCGAGGACCGCTGGTCTGGGCCGCTGTCGGTCGCCGACTTCCCGGCCCCGGTCGAAGCGCTCGGCCGGATCAAGCTGCCCAAGCACCTCGAACTGCGCTCGCCCAAGACCCGCCGCGACATCGCCTCGTCGCTGCGCAACGCCGGCATCGCCCTGCCCGGCCGCCAGCGCCGCCGCACCGCGGCCGCCGACGACGCCGAACTCGCCTCGCTGCGCCGCGCCCTGCGCGCCCACCCGTGCCACGGCCTCGCCGAACGCGAGGCCAACCTCCGCTGGGTCGAGCGCTACCAGCGCCTCTCCGCCGAAACCGAACAGCTCGAACGCAAGGTCGCGGCCACCACGCACTCGCTGGCCCGCGCGTTCGACCGGATCCTGCGGCTGCTCGGCGAACGCGGCTACGTCCGCCCCGGCGACGGCGAGGACCGCGTCACCGAACACGGCCGCCGCCTCACCCGCCTCTACAGCGAATCCGACCTGCTCGCCGCCGAATGCATCCGGCACGGCGTCTGGAACGGCCTCGGCCCGGCCGAACTCGCGGCCGTCGTGTCCACGCTCGTGTTCGAGGCCCGCCGCGACACGGCGGGCGAACCCCGCCTGCCCGGCGGCGCGGTACCCGGCGCGTGGCAGGAAACCAGCAGGCTGTGGGTCGAGCTGACCGAGGACGAACGCCGCCACCGCCTCGACCGCACCCGCGAACCCGACGCCGGATTCGCGTGGCCGGTCTACCGCTGGGCGCGCGGCGAATCACTGGAGAAAGTCCTCACCGCGGCCGAGACCAACGGACAGGAGCTGTCCGCGGGCGACTTCGTCCGCTGGTGCCGCCAGGTCATCGACCTGCTCGACCAGGTCCGCGACGTCCTCGGCAAACAGGACCCGGTCGGTTCGGCCGCCGCGCAGGCGGTCCGGGCGCTGCGCCGCGGCGTCGTGGCCGCGGGCGCGGCGTGACCGCGAGGGCACACGTTAGTAGCGACTGCGCGCGGACACGTGTGCCAGGTCCAGACCTGTGGTTGGATCGCGCACGACACCCGCGGCCCGGCCGGCGGATGCGGACACACGAAGGCGGAGGCTAACGATGAGCACGCCGTATGGCGGCAACGACCCGCGGCAGCAGCCCCAGTACGGGCAACAGCCCTACGGCCAGGACCCCAACTACGGGCAGCAGCCAGGCGGCGCGTACCCGCAGAGCGGGCCGCAGCAGCAGCCGTACCCGCCCCAGCAGTACGGCCAGCAGCCCTACGGTCAGGACCCGCAGTACGGCCAGCAGCCCGGCGGCTACCCGCAACAGCAGCAACCGCCGCAGCAGCCGCAGTGGGGCCAGCAGCCGCCGCAGTACGGGCAGCAACCGCCCTCCTACGGCCAGCAACAGCCCTACGGCGAGCCGCAGCAGCAGTACGGCGGCCAGCAGCCCGGGCAGTACGACTACGGCCAGCCCGGCGGGGCAGCCCCGGAATCCTCGGGCGGGTCGAAGAAGGGCCTGTTCATCGGGATCGGCGCGCTTGTCGTCGTGGTGGCCGTCGTGGCGATCCTCGGCTTCGTCGCGCCCGGCTTCTTCAAGACCCAGGTCTTCAACAACAACCAGATGCAGACCGACGTCGCGAAGCTGCTCACCGGCACCTACAAGATCCAGGGCGTCAGCGGGGTCACCTGCCCGGCCGAGCAGAAGGTGGAGGACGGCGCGAAATTCGAGTGCACCGCCACCATCAACGGCAAACCGCAGCAGGTCCCGATCACGGTCAAGGGCTCCGACGGCAACTACGAGGTCTCGCCGCCCGCGGCGAAGTGACGCCGGGCAAATCGGTGGCGGTCGCGTGGCCGCCCCGGCGATGATCGGGGCATGAGCGACCACACCGTCCGGACCCTCCGCCCCGACGAGCACCGCGCGGCCTGGGACCTGTTCCGGGCCGCGCTGCACGTCCAGCCCGGCACCGACGAGGAATGGGAACCGGCCGCCCGGGCGCACCAGGACGGCCGCGTCCTGGGCGTGTTCGGCCCGGAGCTGATCGGCACCACCCGATCGTTCGACTCGGAAATGGTCGTGCCCGGCGGAGCGCGGCTTCCGCTGGCCGCGGTCACCGGCGTCGGCGTGCGCGCCGGACGCACCCGCCGCGGCGTGCTCAGCGCGCTGCAGGCCGCGCAGCTGGCGGACTTCGCCGAACGAGGTGTCGCGCTCGCGCTGCTGCACGCGTCCGAAGGCGCCATCTACGGCCGCTACGGCTACGGAATCGCGACCCTCGCGAACCGGGTCGTGGTGGACAAGCACCGGGCACAGCTGCGCCCGGACGTGCCGGACGGGGGAGAGGTCACCGTCCTCGGCATCGACGAGGCCGCCCCGAAATGGCCGGAACTGTACGCCGCGACCGCGATGGGCCGCGTCGCCGCGATGACCCGGTCGGAGATCTACTGGCCGGGTTACGAGGCCCAGCTGCGCCGCCGCGCGAAACTGGTCCAGACCGCCGTGCACCGGGGCCCGGACGGCGTCGACGGCTACCTGACCTACTACGTCGAGGAAGACTCCCACGAGCACGGGAAGCTGCAGGTGATGGCGTTCCACTACGCCAACCCGGCCGCGTTCGCCGGACTGTGGCGGTTCCTGCTCTCGGTCGACCTGGTCGACGAGATCGTCCTCCCGCTGCGCCCGCTCGACGAACCGCACGCGCTGCTGTTCGCCGACCCCCGGACGGCGAAAACCGAAAGCACCGACGACGAGAGCTGGCTCCGGCTGGTCGACGTGCCTGCCGCGCTCGCCGCCCGCGCCTACGGCCCGGCCGAACCGGTCGTCATCGAAGTGTCCGACCGGTCGCTGCCCGCCAACGACGGCCGCTACCTCGTCGGCCCCGGCGGCGCCTCCCGCACGGACGCGGAACCCGCGCTGCGGCTCACGGCGGACACCCTCGCGATGCTCTACTTCGGAACCTGGCGTGCGTCCGCGCTCGCGGACACCGGCCGGATCGAGGTGCTCGACGCGGCCGCGCCCGAAGCCGCCGACGTGCTCTTCGGCACGCGCGAATCGGTGTGGTGCGGTACGTTCTTCTGACCGTTGACCAGACGTTTCGCGCAGAGGAGCGGGTTTGATGCGCGCCGTGCGGGTGCTGCTGTTGTGCGGCTGGGGAATGCTCGCCGCCGCGGGCTGCGACAGCGGGACGCCGCCGCCCCCCGTCCACACCGTCACCGTCACGCCGAACAGCCCCACGCAGCCGGGCGTCGCGTCGTCGTCGGCGCCCAGCTCTTCCTCGGCGATGCGCGTGTTCGACTCCCGGGCGATGGCCTCGGCCGTCACCCGGCTCCTCACCACCGACTACAAAGTGGCGAACGTCGGCACGGTGTCCTGCCCGGACCGGCAGCCCGTCGCCGACGGCTCGCGCTTCCAGTGCACTGTGGACGTCGCGGGCACGACGAAACACGTCCCCATCACGGTGACCGGCGCGGACGGCAACTACCGCGTCGACCCGCCCCAGTAGATCCGCCGGGCTAAATCCGATAGCCGCGCATCGGCGGAAGTTGGTTCAATCGGGGCATGAGCGACTACGTGGTACGCCCGATCACCGACTCCGAAAGCCGCGCGACTTTCGACCTTCTGGTGCGGTCCCTGCACGGAAACCCGCCCTCGGACGAGCGCTGGGCACGGGTCGCGGATTCCTGGAAGGCGGACGGCCGGACCGGAGCGTTCCACGACAGCGAACCCATCGGCATCGCCAGCTCGTTCGCCGCCACGCTCACCGTCCCCGGCGGCGCCGCGGTGCCGATGGCGGCGGTCGACGGCGTCGGCGTCCGCGCCGACTGGACCCGCCGCGGCGTGCTCACCGCGATGATGGACCGGCAGCTGCACGACTTCGTGCGGCGCGGCCACGTCGTCGCCGCACTGCACGCCAGCGAAGCGCTGATCTACGGCCGCTTCGGCTACGGCGTCGCGACCCGCATGGCCACCATGCAGGTCAAGCAACCGGCTCCGCTGCGCGAAACGGTCGTCGCCCCCGGCCGGGTCCGGCTGCTTTCCACCGACGAGGCGATCGCGACGATTCCCTCGCTGTACCAACGGATCGACACCGGACGCCCCGGCCGGATCGCGCGTCCGGAACTCTGGTGGCCGATCGCGTTCACCTGGCACCTCCGCCCAGACGGCGGCAACCACCGCGTCGCTGTCCACAGTGGACCGGACGGCGACGACGGCTTCGCGGTCTTCCACGTCGTGCCGCAGAACACCTACCTCGACCCGGAACGCGGCGCCGCGCTCGAAGTCCACGAACTGCACGCGGCGACGCCGGAAGCGCTGGCCGGGCTGTGGCGGTTCCTGCTGTCGGTCGACCTGATCGAGGTCGTGCACGCGCGCGGCCGTCCGGTGGACGATCCGGTCGGGCTGCTGCTCGTCGACCCGCGCCGGGCGCAGACCGTCGGCGTCGACGACGAGCTGTGGCTGCGGCTGATCGATGTCGAAGCGGCTCTCGCCGCCCGCGCGTACGGCTCCGCGGAACCCGTTGTGCTGGAAGTGAACGACCGGATGCTGCCGGACAACCAGGGCCGGTACCGGGTCGGCGGCAGCGGGGTCGAGCGCACCGAGGCCGACGCCGATCTCCAGCTCGACGTCGACACTCTGGCGATGCTGTACCTCGGCGCCTGGGAAGCCGGTCCGCTCGCGCTGTCCGGCCGGATCACCGGTGCGAGCGGGGAAACGCTGGCGCGAGTGGACGCGCTGTTCCGGACCGGGACGCCACCCTGGACCGGCACGCACTTCTGATCCACCGGGAGGGTTCCGGCACGGGAACCCTCCCCGACGGTCAAGCTCCGGGCAGCGCCGCCAGCAGCCGCTCCACCGAACGGCCCAGATTCCACCGCTCGGCCAGCTCCGCCACCCGGTCCGGATCGGCGGGCGCGGTCGGCACCGCGTCCGGCCCGGACTGCACGACCGGCGCGTCCACCGCGACCCGCACCACGGCGGGTGCGACGGCCAGATAATCCGCGGCGTCGGAGAGGCGAAGCCGGGTCTTCAACGGCACCCGCGAATCCCCGGCCGAGGCCGCGGCGACGAGTTCCTCCAGCGAACCGAACTGCGTGATCAGCTTCGCCGCGGTCTTCTCGCCGATCCCCGCCACGCCCGGCAGCCCGTCCGACGGGTCGCCGCGCAACGCGGCCATGTCCGCGTACGCGGGCCCGGCGTGCTCGGCCGGAACGCCGTACTTCTCGGCGATTTCGCGCTGCCCCAGCACTTCCGCCTTCGCCCAGCCCTTCCCGACGTACACGACCGACGTCGGCGTCGGCTCCTCGCGCACCAGCTGGAACAGGTCGCGGTCGCCGGTGATCACCTCGACCGGCGCGTCCTTCTCCCGCGTCGCGAGCGCGCCGATGACGTCGTCCGCCTCGTACCCCTCGGCCTCCGCGACGGCGAACCCGAACGCCTCCAGCACTTCCAGGATGACCGGCACCTGCGGGGTCAGCGTGTCGGGCACCTCTTCGACGTCCGCCCCGCCGTCTCCGGGCTCCGCGACCCGGTGCGCCTTGTAGCTCGGCAGCAGATCGGTGCGGAACTTCGGCCGCCAGTCCGCGTCGAGACAGGCGACCAGCCGAGACGGGCGGCGGTCGGTCAGGATGCGCGCGATCGTGTCGGTGAACCCGCGCACGGCGTTGACCGGCGTCCCGTCGGGCGCGGTCATCGAATCGGGCAGCGCGTAGAACGAGCGGAAGTAGAGGCTCGCGGAATCGAGGAGGGCGAGTGGTCCGGTCACCCGGACAGCCTGCCACGCCGGGCCCGTCCGCTCATCCGACGCGCCGGTCCAGCCGGGACGGCCACCAGATCCGCCGGCCGAGATCCACGGTCAGCGCGGGCACCAGCAGCGACCTGACCAGCAGCGTGTCCACCAGCACGCCGAACGCGACGATGAACGCGATCTGGGCGAGGAACAGGATCGGGATCACCGCCAGCGCGGAGAACGTCGCCGCCAGCACCACCCCGGCCGAGGTGATCACGCCGCCGGTCACCGCGAGCCCGTGCAGCGTGCCGTCCCGGGTGCCGCGTCGTTTCGTCTCCTCGCGCACCCGGGTCATCAGGAAGATGTTGTAGTCGATTCCGAGCGCCACGAGGAACACGAACCCGAACAACGGCACCACCGGATCCGCGCCGGGGAAGTGCAGCAGGTGGTTGAACACCAGCGCCGAGACCCCCATCGTGGCGGCGAACGACAGCACCACCGTCGCGATCAGCAGCAGCGGAGCCAGCAACGCGCGCAGCAGCAGGGCCAGCACGGCGAAGATCACCACCAGCACGATCGGGATGATCACCGCCCGGTCCCGTTGCGAGGTCCGCTGCGTGTCGAGCTGGATCGCGGTCTGCCCGCCGACCTTCGCCTCCGCGGACGGCACCGCGTGCACCGCGTCGCGCATCTTGCCGACGGTCGCGACCGCGTCCTCGGAATCGGCAGGCGCGGAAAGAACCGCGAGCAATTGGACCCGTCCGGCGACTTCGAGCGGACGCCGGTCGGGCCCGGCGAGCGGGAAGACCGTCGCGACGCCCGGCACGCGCGCGGCTTCGGCCACCTCGCCGGCGGCTCCGGCGTTGGCGACGATCACCGCGGGCGAGCCCGACCCGGCGGCGAAATGCCTGCCCAGCACTTCCTGGCCGGTCACCGAATCCACGGTGGCGAGGAACACGTCTGACTGCGCGGTGCCGGACGCCTTGAGCTGCGGGAGGAACACCGCCCCGGCGACGAGCACCAGCGCCGACAGCACCCAGACCGCGCGCGGGCGGGCGCCGACCATGCGGGAGACCCGGCCCCAGAGCCCGGACGTCTCCGGATGCGGCGAACCGTGCCGCGGCCGGAACGGCCAGAACGCGCCCCGTCCGCACAGCACGAGCATCGCGGGCAGGAAGGTGGTCGAGGCGAGCAGCGCGGCGCCGATCCCGATCGCGGCGACCGGGCCGAGCCCCTTGTTCGAATTGAGATCGCTGAACAGCAGGCACAGGACGCCGAGGACGACCGTGCCCGCCGAAGCCGCCACCGGTTCCAGCGTCGCCCGCCAGGCCAGCCGCATCGCCTCGAACCGGCTCGGGGTGTCGCGCAGCTGCTCCCGGAAGCGGGCGACCAGCAGGAGCGCGTAGTCGGTCGCGGCGCCGAACACGAGAATCGAGAGGATGCCCTGGCTCTGCCCGTTGAGCGCGAGGACGTCGTTTTTCGCCAGCAGGTACACCACAAGGCTCGCCAGGGCCAGCGCGAACACCGCCGACACCAGGACGAGCAACGGCAGCAGCGGGCTGCGGTAGACCACGAGCAGGATCAGCGCGACGACCGCGCCCGCGACGATCAGCAGCACCCCGTCGATCCCGCCGAAAGCGGTCACCAGGTCCGCGATCTGCCCGCCCGGCCCGGTGACCAGCACGGTCAGCCCGTCCGGGCCGCTGCCGAGCTTCGCCCGGACCTCCTTGACGACCTCCGCCGGATTCCCGCCCGCGTCGACCGGCACCGAGAGCTGCGCCGCCTTGCCGTCCTCGGAGAACGTCGCGGGCTTCACCGGACCGGCGACCCCGGCCACCGCGGCGGTGCGGGCGGGCAGCGCGCCGAGGTACGCGCGGTCGGCGGCGCTCAGCCCGGACTCGCGCTCGGCGACGACGACCGCGGGCAGCGTCGGACGCGGAGCGAACGCCTTCTGCTCGTCCTGCACCTGCGTCGCCTCGGCCGAGCGCGGCAGGAACGCGGCGTTGTCGTTTTTCGAGACGGTGCTCAGTTTTCCGGCGAACGGCCCGCCGGCTCCGCCGACGGCGAGCCAGACGACGACGAGCAGCGCCGGCAGCATCCAGCGGATCCGGCGGCGGCTCGACGCGGGCGGAAAACCGGGCTCGGCCATGGCGGATACAGTCCTTCAGGCGGACGACGGGGCAAAACGTTCAGTACGCTGAACATATCGCCCGGAAGAGGCCCGATGGACCCAGGGAAGACTGCGCCGGACACCGGCGAGCTGGCGTCCTGGCCGACCGGGCGGCTGCTCGCCGTCGCGGCACGGCTGGTCGAACAGCGGTGGACCGCGGTGCTCGCGGAGCTGGGACTGACCCACACGGGGCTGATCGTGCTCCACCTGCTCGGCGAAGGCCCGCTCGCGCAGCGCGCGCTCGCCCGCCGCTGCGAGGTGACCGACCAGACGATGAGCCGCACCCTCGAACGGCTTTCCCGGGAAGAGTTCGTCGCCCGCGCGCCTGACCCCGCCGGCTCGTCGCGGTCACCGCGGCCGGGCGCGAAGTGCACGCGCGCGCGATCCACGCCGAGCGGCACGGCATCGGCGCGTTCGGCGCCGCGGTCGCCGACGAACAGTTCCGCGAACAGCTGGTGCAGTTGATCTCCGGCCTGCGAGAAGACCGTCCCGCCGCATCCTCGGCCGGTCGGGACTGACGCGGCGGCGCCGGGTACTAGGCTCGGCGTCATGTCGAGCCGATCCCTCCACACGCCCGCTCCCGACGCCGCCGCGCTCCGCGCCCGTCTCGACCGCGCCGCGAAAGCGGCGGCCGCCGCGAACACCGACGCGCTGCTCGTCGCGCCCGGATCCGACCTGCGGTACCTGCTCGGCCAAGCGGGCGGTTCGTTCGAGCGGTTGACCACTCTCGTCATTCCCGCCGACGGCACCCCCGCGCTCGTGGTGCCGAAGCTCGAAGCCCCCGGCTACGCCGACGTGCCCACCGACGCCCTCGGCGTCGAGGTGCTCACCTGGGTCGACGGCGACGACCCCTACCGGCTCGTCGCCGACCGGCTCGGCAAGCCCGGCCGGATCGCGGTCAGCGACTTCACCCCGGCGCTGCACGTGCTGTCCCTGCGCGCCGCGTTCGGCGACGCCGAGCAGGCCCTCGCCGGGCCGATCGTGCGCGAACTGCGGATGCGCAAGGACGCCGCCGAGATCGAAGCCCTCCGCAAGGCGGGCGCGGCGATCGACCGCGTGCACGCGCGGATGGGCGAATGGCTGCGCGCCGGCCGCACCGAGGCCGAGGTCGGCGCGGACATCACCGCCGCCATCGTCGAAGAGGGCCACACGCACGCCGACTTCGTCATCGTCGGCTCCGGCCCCAACGGCGCCAGCCCGCACCACGACGTGTCCGAGCGCGTCATCGAACGCGGCGACGTCGTCGTGATCGACATCGGCGGCCCGGTGCCCGAGGGCTACAACTCCGACTCCACCCGCACTTACTCGATCGGCGAACCCCGCGACGCCGACGTCGCCGAGACCTACGCCGTGCTGCAGCGCGCGCAGCAGGCCGCCGTCGACGCGGTCCGCCCCGGCGCCAGCGCCGAGAGCATCGACAAGGCCGCGCGCGACGTCATCGACGCCGCCGGATTCGGCGAGTACTTCATCCACCGCACAGGCCACGGCATCGGCCTCGACGTGCACGAGGAGCCCTACATCATCAACGGCAACGCGCTGCCGCTTGAGGAGGGCATGGCCTTCAGCGTCGAGCCCGGCATTTACCAGCCGGGCCGCTGGGGCGCCCGGATCGAGGACATCGTGCTCGTCACCGGCTCGGGCGTCGAGCTGGTGAACACGCGGCCGCACGAACTGGTCGTGCTGGACGCATGAGCGGGCCGCTGGAACCGCTCGACCAGGCGATCGTGCAGGAGCTCGCCGCCGACGGGCGGCGCAGCTTCACCGATCTCGCCGAACGGGTCGGGCTGTCGGTCTCGGCGGTGCACCAGCGGGTGCGTCGTCTCGAACAGCGCGGCGTCATCCTGGGCTACACCGCCCGGCTCGACGGCGAGCAGATCGGCCTTCCGCTCACCGCGCTGATCTCGCTCACCCCGAACGACCCGGCCGCGCCCGACGACTACCCGCAGCGGATCCAGCACATCACCGAGATCGAGTCCTGCTACTCGGTGGCCGGCGACGAGTCCTACATCCTGCTGGTGCGCGTCGCTTCGCCGCTCGGCCTCGAAGACCTGCTCCGGCGGATCCGCGAGGCCGCGAAGGTGTCCACCCGGACCACCGTCGTACTGTCCACCCCGTTCGAGGGCAGGTCGCCGACGCTGTGAGAGTGGTACGGTAAAAGGTATGGCAACACGTAAGGTGACACTCTCGCTCGACACCGGTGCGCTCGAGTACGCCGAGCGGGCCGCGAAAGCGCACGGAATCTCGGTCTCGTCCTGGCTGTCGAAGGCGGCCCGGCGCGAGGCGGTTCGGACTGGGTACACCCCGCAGCGGGCTCCGGTCGCGCCTGCCGCTTCGTCGGCTGAAGCGGACGAAGCGGAGCGGGCGGCTGCGGAGAAGGAGATGCGTGCGCAGGGGTGAGGTTTGGACTTACCACCCGCCTACTGATCCTGCCCGGCAGCGGACTGTCGTGCTCCTGTCTTCGGACGGGGTGAACGAGTCCGAGCGGCCTTGGCTGCTGGGGACCGAGCTGCTGGATCGGGACCCGCAGGACATTCTCGGGGTGGCGGTGGATGCCCGGTATTGGGTGTCCACGTTGAATCTCACGCGGTTGTACCGGCCTTGGCTGGCTGAGCGGATCGCGGAGGTGGACGGGGATGTGCAGGAGCAGATCGATGTGGCTTTGAGGGCTGCGTTGGATTTGTGAGTTCCTGCTGGGGGCGGCTCGTCGCCTGGGGGCGACATTGCGCCCGGGGTGGGTGGGGCACCCCGAAGGGNTGCTTGTCAAGGCGGGAAAGATGCCTTGACAAGCACCCCCGCGCCGTGTTTTTGGCTTCGTATCGGGGGCGGGGGGAGTGTGGCTGCCTGGGTGGGCGGGTGCGTTGGCTGCGGTGGGGAGTGGGTGCGCGCGGGTGGGGTGCGTGGTCGCGGTGAGTTGTACGGGTCTGGGTTGGGGTGGGGTTAGCGCGCCGATGGGGCATGGGGGCGCATCCCAGGCGGCGGGCGGGGTGGTCTGTGAAGGTCCCCTCACGCCCGGTGGCGGGGTCGTGAGGGGAACCCTGAGGGATGAGGGCGGCCCTCACGCAACGCTGGGGTGGGGTTGTTAGCTCGCTGGTTCGGGGATGGCGTGGAGTTTTCCGTCTGGGCCTGCCAGGCAGGAGGCGTTTCCTCGTTGCGTCGTCAGGAAGTCCGTGAGGCAGTCGGCGATGGCGGCGTGTCCGGCGGCGTTGGGGTGGAAGGATTCCTGCAGTGCGTGCGTCGCCCGGTCGACCTGGGTCAGGTCGTTCAGGTGCAGGGTGAGGCGGGTGAACCATTCTGTCGCCGGGTTCGGGCCGCCGGAGCAGGCTTCGTGGTTTTCGCCTGCTCGGGCCAGGTCAAGGAAACGGGCGCCGGACTGGGCGGCTGCTTGTTTGATTCCCGCGGAGAGGGTGCTGATTCCCGTGGTCGAAATCCACTGCAGGTCGTCGGTGCGGAAGGGGCAGCCGTTGAGGCTTTGCAGATCCGCTGGGATGTCCGGGCCGACTGGGGTGGCGTAGGACTGGAGCACCAGTTGGTAATCGGCGGGGACGTATCCGGCTTCGGCCAGTACCTTTTTCACGTCGCCTACTGCGTTCGCCACCTTGGGGACCATGGCGTCCACTTTGGACTTCCAGGTCTCCTTCAGCGCGACGTTGCAGGACGGGCCGTCGGCGGAGAACCAGGCCTTGAAGCATTCGCTGACCTGCGCGGAGAACTTCGGGTCGTCGTTCGCGCCCACGGCGATCACCACCGCCGCTACCCGGTGGTTCTTCACCACGTCGGCCAGTTGCGCGGCTTGGGAGCGTTCGCCCCACTGTTTGGCGTCGCCGAGGGCGACCTGGGCGGCGGGGGCTCCGGAGCAGGCCAGGTTGACTCGGGCGGCGACGCCGGGGATGCGGACCTTCTGCACGAACGCCGCCGACGAGCGGTGGCACCAGTCGCCGTTCCTGCCGTCGGTGTCGGGGCTGTAGGCGCCGGCTCCTTCGCCGGAGACGGTGCTGTCGCCGATCGACACGATGGTCAGCGGGCCGCGGCCGGGCGGGCCCTGCCGCGGGAAAGGCTGGCCTGTCCTGCTCTCGGTGCCGAAAAAGACGAAGAAGCCCACGAGCACAGCTACGCAGGCGAGGACCAGCGCCCCCCACCACCACCGGAATCGTCGCATCGCTCGCCCAGTCTAGCGAGAACCCGGGCGTCGTCGTCAGGGTCGGTGAGGGGTGGGACGCGGGTCACCGGCAGCTGGGAATCCACTGTGGACTCCGGGGGTTGGCCGGCTGCCCAGACCGGGGGCTTGCGGTGGGTCCACGGGGCAGCCTGTTCCAGCTGCCCGGCCAGGCGGAACAGCAGGTCTTCGCGGCCGAAGGCGGCGGTGAACTGCATGCCGATCGGGAGTCCTTCGTCCTCGGCCAGCGGGACGGACATCGACGGAGCCCCGGAAACGTTCGCCGCCGCGGTGTAGGGGGAGCGGTCCAGGATGCGCTCCAGCCAGCCGAGGCCGTCCAGGTGGTCCGCGCCTTCGCCGTAGACGCCGAGCGGGACCGGCGGCTCCGGCAGGGTGGGGGAGAGCAGCAGGTCGTGGCGGGCGAAGTGCTGGGCGAAAGTTCGGGACACCTGGTTGCGGATCGCCAGGGCGCGGACGAGTTCGTCGGCGGTGACCTGGTGGCCGTAGCGGTAGCTGGCGAGAGTGACTGGTTCCAGGGTGGTCTCATCGACCGGGCGGCCGGTCGCGGCGGCGATGCCGTCGATCCACGGGGCGAGGTTGGCGGTCCACATTCGTGCGTTGCCGAGGACGAATTCCTCCCAGGAGACGCCTAGGGCCAGCGGGGTCTCTTCGATTGCGTGGCCAAGGGATTCCAGCAGTCCCACGACCTCGGACAGGGCGGCGGAGACTGCCTCGGCCGGCCGGCGGCCGCCCCATGGCTGGCGCAGGACTGCGATGCGCAGGCGGCCTGGGGCGAGTCGGGCTTCTTCGGCGTACGGGCGAGCGGGACGGGCGGCGAAGTAGGGATCGCCGGGTTCGGGGCCTTCGATCAGGTCCAGCAGGACGGCGCTGTCGCGGACGGTTCGGCTGAGGCTGCCTTGCACGGCCAGGCCGCTGAAGACCTCGTCGGCGCCGGGGCCGTGCGAAACCCGGCCGCGGGTGGGCTTCAGGCCGAACAATCCGTTGCTGGAGGCGGGGACGCGGATGGAACCCGCGGCGTCGGTGGCGTGGGCGAGCGGGACGATCCCGGCGGCGACCGCCGCGCCGGAGCCGCCGCTGGAGCCGCCTGCGCTTCGGGCGGGAGACCACGGATTGCGGGTCGCGCCGTAGAACTCCGGTTCGGTGGTGGTGCTGTAGGCCATTTCCGGTGTGGTGGTGCGGCCGATGGTCACCAGGCCTGCCTGACGGAAGCGGCGCATCAGGAACGAGTCTTCGGGCGACACGATGCCGGCGGCCAAGCGGCTGCCCAGTTCGCTGCGTTTGCCCGCCATGGTGACGCCGAGGTCCTTGATCAGGAACGGCACGCCCGCCAGCGGAGCGGAGCCGGGAGCGGGAGTGTCTTCGGGCGGCCAGGTTTCCGCTACTGCGTTGATGTGCGGGTTCGCTGCTTCGACCGCTCGTGCGGCCGCGTCGGCGACCTCGGCCGCGGTCACCTCGCCGCGGGCGATCAGGTTCGCCAGGCCGACCGCGTCGCAGCTCGTGTATTCGGAGATTTTCACCAGCACGTCCTTCAAGATACTTATCCGTATTGCATGATACCGAGTGGTATCACGGGGGACGGTTGTGTACCGTAGCTCGTGCCGAACCGCATTGCCAACCCCCTGGGAAGAACCGATGACGAGCACCTCCGCCCGGCGGCCGACGCGGGTCGCGACCTTGCCGCCTCGCGAGCGCATCCTCGACGCGGCCGAGGAGCTGTTCCTCAACGAGGGCGTCGTGCGGGTCGGGGTCCAGGCGATCGCGGACCGCGCCGGGACCACGAAGATGGCGATCTACCGGCACTTCGGCACGAAGGACGCGCTGATCGCGGAATGGCTGCGGATCGTGGTGCACGACTACTCGGCCGCGTTCGACGCGGCCGAACGGGCGCATCCGGGCGATTGCGCGGAGCAGATCCGCGCGGTGGGACGGTTCATCGTCGACGGGCTCCCGGACTTTTCCCACCGGGGCTGCCCGTTCACGAACTCGGTCGCCGAGCTGCCCGATCCGGACCATCCCGCGCGGCGGTTGATCAGCGAGTACAAGACTCGTCAGTTCGGCAGGCTCCGGGCGATGTGCGAGGGGCTCGGGCTGCCCGACCCGGAGCTCGGCGCGGCGGAGCTGACGTTCGCGATGGAGGGGGCGCAGATCGCGGTGCAGAACGGCGGTGTCGAGAACGTCGGCGCGCATCTGACGAGGATCGTCGAAGGCGTGATCAGCCGAGGGAAGCCGGACTGAGGGCAGCGCGTTTTCGTTGCAGTAAAAGGCGTTCTGCCTCGTTGGCGACCAGGCGGAGAGCTTCGTCGTAAGCCTCGACGGCTTCGGCGGTCCGGCCAAGGCGGGCCAGCAGGTCGGCTCGGACGGCGTGGAAGAGGTGCCGGTTGCCGAGGCCCAGGCCGTCCACAATGGTCAGTGCGGCGGCCGGGCCGTCGACCTCGGCGACCGCGACGGCGCGGTTCAGGGCCACGATCGGGGTCGGCGCGACGGCCAGCAGCCGGTCGTGGAGGGCGAGGATCTGGACCCAGTCGGTGCCGTCGCTGTGCACGGCGTTGATCGCGGCTTGGAGCTGGTACGGGCCTGGGCGGTCGAGTCGCAGGCAGCGGCGGACGAGGTCTTGGCCTTCGGCGATCAGCGGCCGGTCCCAGCGAGCGCGGTCCTGGTCAGGCAGCAGCACCGGGACCCCGTCGGCGTCGAGCCGGGCCGCGCGCCGTGATTCGGTGAGCAGCTGCAGTGCGAGCAGGCCCAGTGTTTCGGGTTCGCCGGGCAGCAGCGCGGCCAGGATCCGGGTCAGGCGGATCGCTTCGGACGCCAGGTCCGGCCGGGTGAGGTCGGCGCCGCTGCTGGCGGTGTGGCCTTCGGTGAAGATCAGATAGAGCACCGCGAGGACGGCGTTGAGCCGGTCTGGGAGGTCGGCCGCGTCAGGCACGCGGTAGGGAATCCGGGCGTCGCGGATCTTGGCTTTGGCGCGCACTAGCCGTTGTGCCAGCGTCGATTCCGGTATCAGGAACGCGTGCGCGATCTCGGCGGTGGTGAGGCCGCCCAGCAGGCGCAGGGTGAGGGCGACTCGGGCGGCGGTGCCGAGGGCCGGGTGGCAGCAGGTGAAGATCAGCCGCAACCGGTCGTCGGGCACTGCGCCTTCGTCGGACGGTTCGCTCGCGTGCAGGAGCGCGGCCTGCGCGTGGCGGTCGGCGCGGGTGGATTCGCGGCGGAGGCGGTCGACGCCGCGGTTGCGGGCAGTGGTGACGAGCCAGCCGGCGGGACTCGGCGGGAGGCCTTCCGCGCGCCATTTCACGGTGGCGATCGCGCAGGCCTCCTGGACCGCGTCCTCGGCGAGATCGAGGTCGCCGAAGACTCGGGCCAGCACGGCGACCGCGCGGCCGTGCTCGGCGCGGAAGATCCGCCCGAGCCCGGCCGTCGAGGTCAATGGAACTGCCGGAGTTCCACCGGCAGCGTGGTGATCTCCGAGATCCGCCGCGCCCACTCGGTCGCGGCCTCCGCGCCGGGCGCGGTCACGACGGTGAAGCCGCCCAGGTGTTCCTTGCCCTCGGCGAACGGGCCGTCGGTGCACAGGACGCCGTCGCCGGAGGCCCGGACCACCTTCGCCGCGGCCGCCGGGTGCAGTCCGCCCGAGAAGACCCAGACGCCTTTCGCCTTCATCTCCTCGGTCACCGCTTCGAGGCGCGCCGCGATGTCCGCCAGCACCTCCGGATCCGGGGTTCCGCCGTCGGGCTGGCAGATCCCGAGCAGGTACTGCGGCACGGCCTCCTCCTTGGCTCAGCGTTGCCGGGCCGGCCGCACGATCATCTCGCTGACGTCCACGTCGGCCGGCTGGTCGAGAGCGTAGGCGATGGCGTCGCCGATCGCTCGCGGTTCGAGGGCGTCCTTGCGGTAGATCCGCATGAACTCCCGCGTTTCCGGATCGCTGATCGTGTCCGCCAGCTCCGAGGTCACGACGCCGGGGGAGACCGTGGTGACGCGGATCGAGGGGTCGCATTCCAGCCGCAGGCCCTCGGTGATCGCCCACGCCGCGTATTTCGTGCCGCAGTACACCGCGGCGGTCGGCGTGACCTGGTAGGCGCCGATCGACGCGATGGTGACGAAGTGGCCTCGGCGCTGGCGGGTGAAGTGCGGCAATGCCGCGGCGATGCTGTGCAGCAGGCCCCGGACGTTGACGTCGATCATCCGGTCCCATTCCTCGACCAGCCCGGCGTCCAGCCGGGACAACGGCATCACCCCGGCGTTCGCGACGAACGCGTCGATCTCGCCGTGGTCGCGCACCGCGCGGTCGACGAACTCGGCGACGCCGGCCCGGTCGGTCACGTCGAGGCGGTGGACTTCGATGCCGTCGGCGCTGGCGGCGAGTTCGGCGAGCCGGTCTTCGCGGCGCGCTCCGGCGATCACGCGCCAGCCGTCCGCGGCGAGCCTGCGGGCGGTGGCCTCGCCGATTCCGCTGCTGGCACCGGTGATCAGGGCGGTCTTGCTCATTGAGACTCCTTCGGGAAGTCGGCGGACAGGGTGACCTCGCGCCAGTCGCCGAACGTCGTGCGGAGGGTGTCGAGGCGGGCGGTGGCGAGGTCGTAGGCCGCTTGGCCGAGAAGCAGGCGCAGCGGCGGTTCGGCGGAGGAGACGGCGTCGATGACCGCGGTCGCGGCGCGGGCCGGGTCGCCGGGCTGCTTGCCGTAGGTGGCGAGCGTCGAGGTGCGGCGTGCGCCCGCGGTCTCGGCGTAGTCGTCGATGCGGATGGCGGATTCCCGCATGGACGGGCCTGACCAGTTGGTGCGGAACGCGGCCGGTTCGACGATCGTGACGCCGATGCCGAGCGGCCCCACCTCGGCGGCGAGCGATTCGCTGAAGCCTTCGACGGCGAACTTGGTCGCGTGGTAATAGCCGGTCGCGCCGAAGGCGGCCAGCCCGCCGAGCGACGAGACCGAGACGACGTGGCCGCTGCGCCGCGCCCGCATTCCCGGCAGGACAGCGCGGGTCAGCGCCATCAAGCCGAATACGTTGGCCTCGAACAACGCGCGGATCTCGGCGTCTTCGCCCTCCTCGGCGGCGGCGAGGTAGCCGTAGCCTGCGTTGTTGACGAGGACGTCGATCTGGCCGAAGACGCGGTGTGCCTCGGCGACCGCTTCGGTGATCTGCTGCTGGTGGGTCACGTCGAGCGCGACCGCCAGCGCGCGTCCGGGGTGCGCGGAGACGAGGTCCGCGACTCGTTCGGGATCGCGGGCTGTCACGACCGCGCGGAGGCCGCGTTCGAGAACTGCGGCCGCGAGTGCGCGGCCGAGGCCGGTGGAACACCCGGTGATGAACCAGACGGGTGCATTGTTTTCAGACATGGATCTGCCCTCGGAGGAATTCGTGAATTGCGGAAAATGCGTCAGCGGTGCGGGCGGTCGCCGGCGGCGAGACTGCCGAGCAGCCCCAGCGCGGCCTCCGACGGACTGCCCGGATCCGCTTGGTACACCACGAGTTGCTGGCCGGAAGCACTGTTCACGGTCATCGATTCGTAGTGCAGGGCGAGCATTCCGACCAGCGGATGCCGGAACCGTTTCGATTCGCGCGTTTTCTGCCGGAGATCGTGGCGCGCCCACAACCGGCGGAAATCGGCGCTCTTGAGCGACAGTTCGCCGACCGCCTCGATCAAGAGAGGATCGTCCAGATCGGTGCCCGCCGCCGACCGCAGCCCGCCGACGGTGTTGACCGCGACCCGTTCCCAATCCGGGTAGAAGTCCCGGGCGCCGGGGTCGAGGAACACCAGCCGCAGCAGGTCGCCGCTGTGCTCGTGCCCGGCGAACAGCGCCTCGCCGAGCAGATTCGACGCGAGCACGCTCATGCACCGGCCGAGCACGACCGCCGGCGTCTGCGGCCACGCGTCCATCAGCTGCACCAGCCGCGGGCTGACGCGTTCCTTCGCGGGACGTCGCCTCGGCCGCTTCGGCCGGGCCAGCGAGTGCAGGTGCGCGAGCGCCTCGTCGTCGAGTCGCAGCGCCCGGCCGAGCGCCTCGACGACTTGCGCGGACGGCGTGCGCTCCCGGCCCTGCTCAAGCCGCACGTAGTAGTCGGTGCTCACCCCGGCCCGCTGCGCGACCTCCTCCCGGCGCAAGCCGCTGACCCGGCGCCGGGTGTCGGCGAGCACGTCCGCGTCCGCCGGAACGGTGGTGCCGCGCCGGGCCCGCAGGAACTCGCCGAGGAGGTTGCTGTCGCTCACGGTCCCAGGCTAGATCGGGGATGGCGGCCGCGGGGGACGCAAAGGGGGTGTGGTTCTCCCACCCTCTGCGGTACCCCGCGACGCAGTGGTTCAAACCTTTCCGGGCGCGCTCTGCCCGCGCGCACCGCCGCCGCGGAACCGGCAGGCAGACTGTTTTGACTGGTCAGCGGCACCGGCCGACCCTGCTGAGACCACCCCCTCCACCGGAAGGCGAACCCATGCGCCGAACCCCGCTGATCCTGGCCGCCGTGGCCGCCGTGTCGATGGCCGCCGCGCCCGCGCAGGCAGCCGAAACCTGGACCACGGTGTTCGAGGACACCTTCGACGGCCCCGCGGGCACCGGTCTCGACCCGCAGAACTGGCTCTACGACAAGGGAACCGGATACCCCGGCGGCGCGGCGAACTGGGGCACCGGCGAAATCGAGACCTCGACCGACTCGACGGACAACGTCTACCACGACGGAGCCGGGCACCTGGTGATCAAGCCGCTGCGCGACGCGAACGGCGCGTGGACGTCCGGCCGGATCGAAACCCAGCGCACCGACTTCGGCGCGCCTGCGGGCGGGCAGATGGAAATGAGCGCGACGATCCAGCAGCCCGACCCCGCGCACGGCCTCGGCTACTGGCCCGCGTTCTGGGCGATGGGCGCGGACGCGCGGCCGGTCGGCGCGACGAACTGGCCGAGCATCGGCGAGCTGGACATCATGGAGAACGTGAACGCGCTGGACCAGCACTCCAGCACATTCCACTGTGGACAGTGGGCGGGCGAGTGCCACGACCCGGACGGGATCAGCAGCGAGCTGCAGGACTGCGCAGGCTGCAAGTCCGGGTACCACACGTACGCGGTGGTGGTGGACCGCCGGGACGCGGCGGCGGAGGAACTGCGGTTTTCCTTGGACGGCAAGGAGACTTTCGCGGTGAAGCAGAACCAGGTGTCCGATGCCACCTGGAAGGCGGCGGTGGACCACGGGTTCTTCGCGATCTTCGACGTGGCGATCGGCGGGTCGTATCCGAACAAGGTGTGCGGGTGCACCAGCCCGGGAGCGGACATCACGCCGGGGGCGGGGATGAGCATCGACGCGTTTTCGGTGAAGGTCAGCGAAAGCTGAGTTTCGGCCACCGGTCCGGCAACGCCGGAAACCTCAAGCGGACGTGCGGAAATGCGTGCCCGGCCGGGCACGCGGCCGCCCCGCTGCCTCTCCGGACTACCAGAGTTGCCCTCCTGGCCAGGCTCCCGCGTGCCGCGTGCCGTCCCGGAGCGCGGTAGGTACCGTGATCACCGCAGCTACGGGCAGGGGGAACAAACGTGAGCAATCCATTGGTCGCGCCGGTGAAGGAGACCTCGGCGGTGGCCGGGGTCCCGTTGCTGGAGGACGCCACCGGGCTCAAGGAGGCGATCGAGAGCAAGAACTGGGCCGCGGTCGCGATCGGGGCCGTCGGCACCGCGATCGACGTGCTCACCGCGGTGATGGACCCGTTCGGCGCGATCTTCGCGGCCGGGGTCGGCTGGCTGATGGAGCACGTCGGCCCGCTCAAGGACGCTCTCGACGCGCTCACCGGCAACGCCGACCAGATCAGCTCCCAGGCGCAGACCTGGACCAACGTCGCCAAGGAACTCGAAGGCGTGTCCGGCGAGCTCGGCGAGCTGGTCAAGAAAGACCTCCAGAGCTGGGAGGGCGAGGCCGCCGACAGCTACCGCAAGAAGGCCGAGGACACCTCCGCCCTGATCGCCAGCGCCCAGAAGGGCTCCGAGGGCGCGGCCAGCGGGGTCAAGACCGCGGGCGAGGTGGTCGCGGCAGTGCGGTCGCTGGTGCGCGACACCATCGCCGACCTCGTCGGGCACCTGATCTCGTGGGCGCTGCAGGTGCTGCTCACCGCGGGGATCGGGATGGCCTGGGTCGGCCCGCAGGTCGCCGCGGCCGTCGCGAAGACCGCGTCCCGGATCACCGAGATCACCACCAAGCTGGTCAAGGCCCTCAAGGCGCTCATCCCGCTGCTGAAGAAGGCCGGGACGCTGTTCGAGGACGCGGGCAAGGCGCTGAAGGGCCTCAAGGGCGGCAAAGGCGCCCCGTCGCCGAAGCCCAAGGACATCAACGTCAAAGCCGAGGGCGGCGGCACCCGGTCCCACCCCGGCGGCGGCGAGGGCACGCACACCTCTGGAGCCGAAGGCGGCGGAGGACACCAAGGCAACACCGGAAACACCCACTCCAGCAACGCGGAGGGCAACCAGGGCGGCGGGCACGAAGGCGGCCAAGGCGGCACCGGGCCGCACGAGTCCGGCGGCAACGAGGTGCATACCTCCTCGACGCAGCAGCCGAGGGGCAACCCGAGCGAGAACGCGGCCGAACACCACACGGATCCCCACGAGATCAAGGGCTGCGGCGACCCGATCGACGTCGCCACCGGCGCGGTGTACCTGGTCCAGGAAGACCTGAACCTGCCCGGCGTGCTGCCGCTGACGGTGGAACGCACCCACCGCTCGACCTACCGCTCCGGCGGATTCTTCGGCCCCACCTGGTCCTCGACGCTGGACGAACGCCTGGAGATCGGCGACGAGGGCCTGCACTACGCCGCCCCGAACGGCGTGCTCGTGCGCTTCCCGTTCCCGCGAGGCATCGAGGCCGTCGCCACCGACGACGGGCCCTACCTCGCACTGCGCCGGGTCACCACCGGGTTCATCGTCGGCGACCCGCAGAGCAGCGTCATCCGCCACTTCACCGGCGACCCCGGCGACCGCGTCCTGCGGCTGCACGCGCTGGTCGACAGCTCGGGCAACCGGATCGACTTCCGCTACGAGGACGGCGTGCCGGTCGCCATGGAGCACTCCGGCGGCTACCGCGTGACGATCGAATCGGCGGACGGCCTGGTCACCGCGCTGCGCGTGCCGGACGCGCCGGTGGCGGTCCGGGAGTACCGCTACGACTCCGCCCGGCGGCTGGCCGAGGTCGTCGACGCGGTCGGCACCTCGCACCAGTTCCGCTACGACGCCGACGGCCGGATGGTGCGCTGGGACGACGTCAACGGCCGCTGGTACCGCTACCAGTACGACAGCGACGGCCGGTGCGTGCGCGCGCGGGGCGACGGCGGATACCTCGACACCGAGCTGTCCTACGACCGCGAGAACCTGGTCACCACGGTCACCGACTCGCTCGGCGCGGTCACCCGCTACCAGCTCGACGAGCAGCTCAAGGTCGTCGCCGAGACCGACCCGCTCGGCAACACCTCGACCACCGAGTACGACGAGTTCGGCCGGGTCACCGCCAGGACCGACGCGCTCGGCAACGCCACCCGCTGGGAATTCGACGCGCTCGGCAACGTCGTCGCGGTAATCCGCCCGGACGGCTCCCGGCTGGTCAACGAGTACGACGAGCGGGGCCTGCCGGTCTCCGCCACCGGCCCCGCGGGCGAGGTCTGGCGCTACGAGTACGACGAACAAGGCAGCCTGGTCAAGGAAACCGATCCGGCGGGCGGGGTCACCGCCTATGCCTACGACCCGGACACCGGCGCGGTGGCGACGCGGACCGACGCGCTCGGCGGCGTCACCCGGTTCGAATCCGACGCGGCGGGCCTGCCCACGAAGATCACCGCCCCCGACGGCGCGGTCACTCGCTACTCCTACGACGCGCTCGGCGCCATCACCTCGATCACCGGGCCGACCGGCGCGTCCGTGGAACGGGTGCGCGACGCGGCGGGCAACCTGGTCCAGCAGCGCAACACCGACGGCACGGTCAGCAAGTTCGGCTTCAAAGCGGCGGGCAACGTCGAGGAGTCGGTCGACCCGCGCGGCGGCGTGCACCGCGTCGAGTACGGCGCGTTCGGCCTGCCGCTGTCCGCGCAGGACCCGGACGGCGGCGTCCGGCGGTTCGGCTACGACACCGAACTGCGGCTGACGACAGTGACGAACGAACGCGGCCTGGTCTGGCGCTACGAGTACGACCACGCGGGCCGGGTCGTCGCGGAAACCGACTACAACGGCCGGGTCCTGCGCTACGGCTACGACGCGGCGGGACGGCTCGTGCGCCGGGTCAACGCGGCGGGGCAGGCGATCGACATCGAATACGACGCGCTCGGGCGGCTGGTGCGGCGCACCGCCGCCGACGACGTCGCCGAATTCGCCTACGACCACGACGGCCGGATGGTGCTGGCGCGCAACGGCGAGACCGAGGTCCGGTTCGAGTACGACCCGCTCGGGCAGCTGGTGTCCGAGTCGATCAACGGCCGCGTCGTGCGGTCGGAGTTCGACGCGCTCGGCAGGCGGACCGGCCGCCGCACGCCCACCGGCGCGCAGTCGTCGTTCGGCTACGACTCCGCGGACCGCCCGACCGCGATCACCACCGCGGGCCGCACCCTGCGGTTCGAATACGACGCCGCCGGGCAGGAAACGGCGCGCCGGCTCTTCGCCGGGACCGCGCCGGTGGCGGAGCTGCGGCAGGACTGGACCTCGACCGGAAGGCTGCGCGGGCAGACCGTGCTGCGCGGCGCGGCCACCGTGCAGCAGCGCGACTACCGCTACCTGCCGGACGGCAACCTGTACGCGACCGGCGATCTGCTCGCCGGGCCGCGCGCGTTCGAGGTCAGCTCCGGCGGCCGGGTCAGCGCGGTCAACGGCCCGGACTGGCGGGAGAACTACGGCTACGACGCGGCAGGCGCGATCACCGAAGCGGGCTGGCCGGGCGACCCGGCCGCGGCGGGAGCCCGGACCTACCGCGGCACCCTGATCGAGTCCGCGGGCGAGACCCGCTACACCCACGACGCCGAGGGCCGCGTCGTGACGCGGGAACGCCGCGGGCAGCGGTGGGAATACCAGTGGAACTCGGCGAGCAGGCTGACCGGCGTGCGCACCCCGGACGGCACGGTCTGGCGCTACCGTTACGACGCGCTCGGCAGGCGCGTCGCCAAGCAGCGGCTCGATCCGGCGGGCGCGGTGGCCGAGCAGATCGAATTCGCCTGGGACCACTACCGGCCCGCCGAGCAGGTGCACAGCGCCCCCGGCCGCCCGCAGGTCGCGACGGTGTGGGATTGGCTGCCCGACTCCGACCGGGTGCTCGCGCAGACCGAGCGGAAGCTCGGCGAACGCGTCGACGAACGCTTCCACGCCATCGTCACCGACCTGGTCGGCGCACCCGCCGAACTGGTCGACGGCACCGGCGCGCTCGCCGGGCACCAGCGCACCTCGCTGTGGGGCGCGGTCGTGGCCGAAGGCGGAACCGCGCGCACCCCGCTGCGCTTCCCCGGCCAGTACTACGACCCGGAGACCGGGCTGCACTACAACATGCACCGCTACTACGACCCGGAAACCGGCCGCTACCTCTCGCACGACCCGCTCGGCCTCAGCCCGTCCCCGGATTCGATGGCCTACGTGGACAACCCGACCGCCATGATCGATCCGCTCGGCCTCAGCCCGCTGCCGACCGAGCCGTGCCCCAAGAAGCTGAAGGAAATGGAGGAACAGCAGGCCGGCAACAAGCGCAAACGCGACGACGACGCCACGCCCGACGCGCCCCCGGCCAAGAAGGCGTCCACCGAACCGTCGAATCCGCCCGGCACCTACGGCAACCGCAACCCCGAGGCGGCCCGGATCGGAGAGAACCACGGCTACGAGTTCGACGGACACCTGACCAACCAGCACGAGCACGTCGGCGTCCACCAGGCCGCCGCGGACAACGGCAGCGGCCTGCCGCGGAAGCGTTCCGACGAAACGGACCTCGAGCACGCGGCCTACAGCTACACCGAAAGCCACGACTTCCACCGCAAGCACCCGGGCACCGGGAGCGGCAACCGGATGCACACCTCCGGCTTCACCAGCGGGAAAGCGCACGACGAACACCAGCTGAGCTACGCCTACGCGCAGCGGCGGGCCTACGAGCGCAAGGACACGTCGGATCTGCTGCAGCTCAACCAGATGGGCTACGCGCACATGGACGGCAAGTACACCCGGCCGACCTATCAGGTGCCGGGCCGCCAGCCGCACAACACCTATCTGAGCCCGCAGGAAAAGGTCTACCACGGCGACGACCCGAACCACGTTCACCATCCGGATTTCCACGACCCGAAACACGGCATCCACACCTACGGGAACAAAACCGAACGGGTCCCCGGCGAGCATTACCCGGACGGTTCCGAAGTGCGGCACCGGATCGAGAACACCGACAAGCAACGGGAGGATTCGGCCGCCGCCTACAAACAGCGGGCCGAGGACGCGAAGGCCGAACAGGAACGCCGCGACTACCTCACTGAGCACCGCAGCGAAATCGAAAACGGCAACGACGCCAAGCTCAAAAAGGACCTCAGCGACTTCGACGAGGAGCAGAAGTACCTGCGCGGGTCCAAGGACTCCTACCAGCACATGGTCGACGAGATGTACGGCACCGGCAAGGGCATGCCGTACAACCCCGCTCCGGGCACCAAGGAGTACGACGACATGGTCAAGAACGGGGAGTCCTTCGCGCGCACCGACCCGCTCACCGCGGGCGGCCGGGCCGAGGCGCATCTGGCCTACGAACAGCGTCAGACCGGCCAATACCCGCAGGGAACCGCCGACGAACTGCTCGACAAATGGGGATTCCAAGCCCCGAAGGACAAGAACGACCCGACGTGGCAGCGGTGGCAGAACGGCGATTACGACCCGCCGGAGCTGCGCAAATACGACGGCGAGACACCCATTTCCGCCGAGAAGCGCGCGGAGATGAAGGAAATGGAGGAAAAGGCGCTCGCGCAGCAAATGCGGACCCTGGACCTGGACCGTCGCGAGGGCAGGGGCTGACGCGCTTTCCGGCGCGGGATCAGCCCGCGCCGGAAAGATCCGTCGTCCCGGCCAGGCGGGTCGCCACGTCCAGCAGCGCGGCCGGGCGCGGGCCGTCCGCGCGCCACACGACGACGGTGCGCGCGGATTCGCCCTCCAGCGGCACGAACACCACACCGGTGCGGCGCAGGCTGTGCGCTGATCGCGCCAGCCGCGTCACGCCGACCCCGGCCGCGACCAGCCCCAGCAAGCCCTGCACGGTCGCGGTGCGCTGCACGACGTCCGGAGTGAACCCGGCCGCGGCGAAATCGGCGTCGTACTTGCGGTGCCAGGGATCCCAGGACGCACGCGGCGTCAGCACCCATGGCTCGTCCGCGAGGTCGGCCAAGCGCAGCGCCGAACGGTCGGCCAGGCGATGGCCCGAGGGCAGGACCGCGCAGACCTGCTCGGTCAGCAGGACGTGCGTCGCCAGACCGTCGACCAGCGGCGGACGAGTGAAACCGGCGTCGAAGCGGCCGTCGAGGACACCCTCGACGAGCTCCGCGATCGAGACTTCCGCGGTCGTGACGGTCAGCTCCGGGAGTTGCTCCCGCACCGCGCGCACGACCGGCGGGAGCAGGTAATTCGCGGTGCTGGCAAGGAAAGCCAGCCGCAGCGCGCCGATCTCGCCGCGGACCGCGCGAGCGACCGTCGCCACCGCGGCGTCGGCGCGGGCGAGCACCGCGCGCGCTTCGGGCAGGAAGAGCTCGCCGACCGGGGTGAGCCGGGTGCCACGGGCGTCGCGGTCGAACAGTTTCGCGCCGAGCTGGCGTTCCAGCACGGAAATCTGCTGCGAGAGGGACTGCTGCGCGATGTGCAGGGCCGCTGCCGCGCGCGTGAAGCTCGTCGTCTCGGCGACGGCGAGGAAGTAGCGCAGCTGCCGCAGCTCAGGGGTCACAGGCTGAGACTGTAGCCCGCCAGCGAACCGGTGTTGGCGGACCCCGGCAGGCGCGCGCCACGATCGGAGCCGGAAGAACCACTGGAGGGACTGCTCAATGACCAAGGAAACCGACGGCCGCGTCTGGCTGATCACCGGGTGCTCAAGCGGCTTCGGCCGCGAACTCGCCCGGGCCGCGCTGGCGGCGGGGGACCGGGTCCTCGCGACCGCCCGCACACCGGAGACGCTCGACGACCTCGTCGCGTCAGGCGGGGACCGGGTGCGCACCGCCGCGCTGGACGTCACCGACCCGGCCCGGATCGACGCCGCGGTGCGGACCGCGCTGGACGAGTTCGGCCGGATCGACGTGCTGGTCAACAACGCCGGCCACGGCACGGTCGGCGCGGTGGAGGAACTGACGCTGCCCGACCTGCGCGCGGTGCTGGAGGTGATGTTCTTCGGCGCGGTCGCGATGACCAAGGCCGTCGTCCCGCTGCTGCGGGAACAGCGGAGCGGCACGATCGTGCAGATGAGCTCGATGGGCGGACTGCTCGCGCCGCCCGCGTTCGGGGCCTACTGCGCGGCGAAATTCGCCCTGGAGGGCCTGTCCGAGGCGCTCGCGGCGGAGGTCGCGCCGCTCGGGGTCAAGGTGCTTATCGTGGAGCCGGGCGCGTTCCGGACGTCGTTCGGCGGCACGGCGATGCACCGCTCCGGCAAGATCGACGCCTACACCGAATCGACCGCGGCCACCCGCGCCGCGATCGAGGGGATGGACGGAACGCAACCCGGCGATCCGGCGAAGGCAGCGGAGGCGATCCTGCGCGCGGTGGACGCGCCCGACGCGCCGCTGCGGCTCGCGCTCGGCGGCGACGCGGTGGACGCGATCCGCGGCAAAATCGCCGCGCTGACCCAGGATCTCGACTCCTGGGAGAAGGTCAGCCGGGCCACCGCGCTGGACTGAGGCGCGGGGTCCCGGTCGGTGAAGGGCTCCTTGAGGGAATCAGGCTCCCTCAAGGAGCCCTTCACGGACGTGGGGACCCGGTGCCAGACCGGGCTACGGATAGTTCGGGACGTTGACCGGTTTGGTGCCGTCCGGGGTCACGTCGCCCGTGTCGTTCACGACGTGGGTGATCGTGCCGCGGTGGTTCAGCGACACCGTGAGCAGGCTGTGCAGCTTCACCCCGCCGTTGTCCGGCACTTCGAACGCGTGGTAGCTCGAAACCGCCGGGTTGGTGTCGAAGAAGCAGTAGCTGCCCAAGCCCCACGCTTCGTGCGACTTCACGTCCGGGCCGACCTTGTACGCGGCGTACCCGGCGGTGCCGGGCGCGGAATTCCACGAGCCCTGGTCCGGGACGTCGTAGGGCATTTCGTTCTGGAAGAAGATCGTCTTCCCGTCCTGGCCGTTCCACACGACCTGGAACTTCTGGTAATGCTCCACGAACAGCCCGGTCGCGGTCACGTTGTCGCCGTTGACGAGCACGCCGGTGTCGGCGGTGTTCGTGGTCCAGCCGACGGTGCCGCTGTTGCCGTGGTCGGCGCGCCACGCCCAGACGTGGTCGACGATCGTGTCGTCGCTGTTCACCGCCAGGCTGGTGGTCGCCTTGCCGGCCAGATCGCCGCCGACGCGGAAGAAGACGTCCTGCAGCGACGTCGGATTCGCCGCGTGGCTCGTGTGCTTGCCGCTTTCGCCGACGGTCAGCAGCGCCTGCGAATTCTGGGTTCCCGCGTCGAACAGCAGGCCCTTCACCCGCACACCGTCCACATCGGACACGTGCATCGCGTCGACGCCGTTGTCCGGGATCAGCGTCGGATAGCCGATGCCGAGCACCGTCGTGCCCGGCCGGGTCACGTTCAGCGTCTGGTCGAGGTGGTAGGCGCCAGGGGTGAAGAACAGGTTGCAGCCGGAGTCGAGGGAGCTGTTGATGCTCTCCGCGGTGTCGCCGGGCTTCACGACGCGGAACTGGCTCATCGGGAGGGAATCGCCGGGGGTGCCGCCGTTCGCCCAGCTCGGCCCGGAAGCGTTCGTGCGCAGGGACGGCAGGAAGACGCGGTAGTTGCCGCCGTCGTCCACGTACAGGTACGGCACGTCGCGCGACACCGGTGTGGAGTCGAGCGTCGTTTCCGGCGGGTTCGGGAACGAATTGGCCGGCGCGCCAGTGGTCCCGGAGAAGACCATGTTCCACACGCCGCCGTCCCAGCTGCCCAGCGCCGAATCCCGCGTGTACCACTGCTGCTGCGAGACGGACGCGGCCTGCCCGGACACGCGGGTGTCGGCGACGTAGCCGCCGCTCGCGTAGCCGTAGCTGGCGGGGAACAGCTGCAGTCCGCCCTTGATGTCCATCCGGCGGAACGGCGCGGCCTGCGACACCGCCCACCGGTCGCTGCCGTTGGAGGGCGTGACGGCCATGTTCTCCGCCGAACGCCAGAAGTTCTGCAAGGCGGAACCCTGGTCCGACTCGTTGAAGGCGTCCACGGTGATGTCGCCGTTGATCTGGACGTCGTCCGGGTTCTGCCCGAGCCCGGCGACGGAGGTGTAGAAGCCGACGTTGTCGTGCACCGCGTAGGAGCCCGGTTTGAACAGGTGCGCGACGCGGCCCGAGCCGAACTGCGCGGCCTGCGTGTCCTTCTGCGCCTCGAAGTCCTTGTCCAGCTGAGCCTGGATCGTCGAGGAGGGCATTCCCGGGTCGAAAATGTGCACGTTCGGCCCGAAGTCCGGCTGATCGGACTGGCCGGTGCAGCCCGCCTGCGCGGACGCTGGGGCCGCGGCGGCGGGCACGGCGAGCCCGGCCGCGGCGAGCAGGGCCAGCGCGATCAATGCGGGTCCGCGGGATCGGGACGGCCGCCCGGGTGGTCGATGAGTCCGGTTCACGTGGGGACACCTCCGCCGGTAGGGAATTTGCCAACTAGTTTGTGGTCGGCCACAACAAATTAAACGCCCAGCTCGGCGGTGCCGGTCACAAATCGGTCACGGTTGTCTGGACCACCTGGGCGATTCCGGCTATCGGAAACCTGTTCACGTCCGGGTGACGCAGCCAGCCTCGCGCCGCGTTGTGCCCCACGATGGGCCCTGGACCTGCCGCCGTGGAGATCGGAGTCTCGGTGACCCGGACAGCAACGGACAACCCCTGGCGGCTCGGCTTGGCCGCCGTCGGGTCGGCAGTGGCGATGGCATGCGGCGTCGCCACTGCCGGACCGGCCGCCGCCGCGGACTACTCGAAGGCCGGCGAGAACGTTGCCGGTTCACAGATTCTGCGGCACGAGGGCGTGCAAAGCGGGAGCCCGCGGCTCGACCCGGCGACCGGGCAGACCCTCGGCCACGACGTCAGCGGGCACCAGGGCGCGGTCGACTGGGGCCAGGCCGCCGGCGCGGGCGCCCGGTTCGCCTACGTCAAAGCGACCGAGGGCACCGGATTCGTGAGCCCGCAGTTCGACCAGCAATACAACGGCGCGCGCAGCGCCGGCCTGATCCGCGGCGCCTACCATTTCGCCCGCCCGGACGTCTCCAGCGGCGCTCAGCAAGCCGACTACTTCATCGCCCACGGCGGCGCGTGGCGCGGCGATGGCAAGACGCTGCCGGGCGCGCTGGACATCGAGTACAACCCGTACGGCGACGCCTGCTACGGCAAAAGCCAGGCCGACATGACCGCGTGGATCGCCGACTTCACCCACCGGTACCTGGCGAAACAACGCCGCAGCGCGATCATCTACACCTCGACGTCCTGGTGGAAGCAGTGCACCGGCAACGCGGGCGGGTTCGGCGACACCAACCCGCTGTGGCTCGCCCGGTACGCCCCGCAGATCGGCGAACTCCCGGCGGGCTGGGACAAGCAGAGCATCTGGCAGTTCTCGCGCACCGGCAGCCTGCCCGGCGACCAGAACTACTACAACGGCCCGATGAACCGCGTGGAGGCGCTCGCCAGGGGAGGCGGATCGTCGGCGTGATCGCCTGAAAGCCGTACCGGGGGTCCGGTCGCAGCTGGATCACCGGGTGACTTTCGCGATCGGACTCTTCGACCTCTTCGCCTACGCGATCCCGGGCGCCCTGCACCTGGCGGTCCTGGCCTACCTCGCCGGAGCGCCGCACTGGATCGACCTCGCCGCCGTCTCGCGCGGACCGGGCGTGGTGCTGGTGATCGGGGTCGTGGTGGCGAGCTATCTGCTCGGATACCTGGCGTACCCGATGGGCGCGCGGGCGGGACGGTGGCTGCCGCGGCGGCGGAAGCGGAACGCGAGGGAGGAGTTCCTGCGCCGGAACCCGTCCGCACGCGGCCAAGCGTTCGTCGAGGCGGATTCGTTCCTGCTGCTTTCGGCCCTGCGACTGCACGACGCCGGTGCGGCTCTGGAGGCGACCCGGCTGCGCACCGCCGGGCTGATGCTGCGCAATTCCAGCCCGGCGCTCGCGGTGGCGTTCCCGGCGCTGGTCGCACAGGGCCGGCTGATGTCGCACTGGGCGAGCGTGAAGACGCTGGAGCTCAGTTTTTGGGTGCCGGAGGTGGAGCGACCCTGATGCGTTCGACGAGTGCGGGGCCGCCGAAGACGGTCACGCCCGCGATACCGTGCCGGCGGACGTCGAGGACCGCGCAGCCGAACGGCTCTCCGTGCCGGCTAACGACGGCCGCGGGCTGACCGTCGACGACCATCCGGTACATCCGCCAGCCGCCTGGGTCGCGACGCGGCGCAGCCAGGCGCGGACTGAGGACCGCTCCTCGAATCGGTTCCTTGGTTCCCGCTGGTCTCGGCTGGTCAGCTGATGACGGCTTCGTGCCAAGCGACGTTGGCGCCGAGTGCGGCGGTGAGACGGGCGATGGTCTGTCGGGTGCTGTGGTCGTTGACGTGCTCGGGCAGCCAGGCGCAGGCGAGGTAAGCGCCGGCGACGTCGGCGGCGGCGCAAGCGGCGGCGAGGCATTCTTCGATCCGGGCGAGGGAAGGGCCGGGGCCGGACGGGAAGCGCGCGCCGGGCAGTTCGGCGCTGTCGATGACGTCGATGTCGAGGTGGAGGTAGACGGGGACCGGGCCGAGCCGGTCGAGGGCGGTGGTGATGGCGGCGGGGTCGGCGGGCACGCGGCGGACTCGGCTGGCGGCGAGGGCGTCGTGTTCGGCGGGGTCGAGGTCGCGGGAGCCGGCGAGCACGACGCTGGTGTCGGGGACCGGACGCAGGCCGAGCGGGTCGTCGAACAGGCCCGCGGTGCGGCCGGTGAGCATGGCCAGTGCCATGCCGCCGAGATAGCCGCTGGTGGAGATCGCGGGGGTGTTGCAGTCGCCGTGCGCGTCGAGCCACAGCACGGCGAGGTCGCGGTGGCGTCGCTGCAGCGCGGCCACGGCGGCGCGGCTGGTGGGGCAGTCGCCGGAGAGCACGAGGGGCTTGGCGGCGCGGGCCACCGCGTCGGCTGTCGCCTGGTGCAGCAGGTTCATCCGGACGGGGACGGGGGCCGAGGGCAGGACCGGCGGGACGACCTGGGCCGCGGCGGCGGGTACGGGGAACTCCGGGAGGCGCTGGTCGAGATGCCAGGGCGTGACGATCAGGTCCCACGGGCCGTCGGGGCGGTGGTCAGCCACGAGATTTCTCGCTTTCGTCGTGGTCGGCGAGCAGGTCGAGCAGCCGTCCCAGTTCGGCGGCGCCGGCTCGCAGGTGTGCGGTGATTTCGGCGCTGGCTTCGCTCGGGCTGCCGTGCAGGGCGTCCAGCAGCCGGCGGTGGTCGTCGGTGGTGCGGCCGAGCTCGCGGCGGGAGCGTTCGGCCAGTGCGAGGGCGAGGCGTTGTTCTTGCTGGAGCTGCGCGTGGAAGCGGCGCAGCCGGGGGCTGCCGGTGGCGGTGACGAGCGTGGCGTGGAAGAGGCGGTCGCTGTCCAGAGCGGTGGCGGTGTCGTCCTGGTCGAAGGCGTGTTCGATCCGGTCGACCAGGTCGGCCAGCTTCCGGTAGATCGCCGGGTCGCGGTGCTCGGTGAGGGCGTCGGCGGCGGTGAGTTCGACGGAGATGCGGGCGGCGTAGATGTCGGCGACGTCCGGGCCGGTGACGTCCGCGACGACGATGCCGCGGTTCATCTGATACCGGACCAGTCCTTCGCTTTCTAGGGTCCGCGCGGCCTCGCGGAGGGTGCCGCGGGAGACCCCGAGTTCGGCGGCGAGCGCGGTCTCGCGCAACGGAGTGCCCGGCGGCAGCCGGACGGACAGGATCGCCTGCCGGACGGCTTCGGCCGCCTGCTCGGCGGTGCTGCGCCGCTGGATGCCCGCCCCCAGGCCGTCGATCGTCATCAGTCCTCCAGTGCCGCGCTCGTTTGAGCTGACCGTGTGGGCTAGATTGCCAGATTGTCCGACAATTGGGCAAGACTTGGGGGCAGGCGAAAAGTCCCGGCCGCGAACCGCGGCCGGGACTCCGGAATGAACTGCCTCAGCGACCCCGGAACCGAGCCGCCAGCGCGGCGATCGGCGACCGCCGGCCTCGCAGGGGAACCTCGCCGGAGGTGATGTCCGCCAGCAGCGTCGCTACGGTTTCCTTCGCGCACGTCCGGTTCGCGCCGATTCCGCCCGACGGGCCGCGCTTGATCCAGCCCACCACGTACGCACCGGTCCGGCCCTCGACCCGGCCCGCGGTGTTCGGGATCGTTCCGGCGGCGTCGTCGAAGGGGAGCCCGGGCACCGGGCGGCCGCGGTAGCCCACCGCGCGCACCACCTGGCCGGCGGCGATCTCGACCGGTCCGGAAGGCGCGCCGACGCGCAGTCCGCGCACCTGACGGTCGCCGGTGATCTCCGCCGGGGCCGAGTGGAACCGCAACACGATCCGGCGGGGACCGTCCGCGGGAGGGGCGGTCCAGTCGACCGTTTCCCGGGCCAGGTCCTTCAGCAGCGCGGCTTTTCCGGTGCCCGCGTCGATCGCCGCCGCGGTGCGCGGGTCTTCGGTGTCGACTACGAGCGGCACATTCGCCCGCTGCGCCAGCGCGATCAGCTCGGGCGAGGTGTAGGCGGCGTCTTCCGGGCCGCGCCGGGCCAGCAGCACTACCTCGCGGACCTTGCTGGAGCGCAACCGTTCCAGCGCGTGCGGGGCGATGGTCGTGCCGTCGAGATCGTCCGGGTCGGCGGTGAGGATCCGGGCGACGTCCAGCGCGACGTTGCCGGTGCCGATCAGCACGACTCGCTCCGCGGAGAGGTCGACCGCGTGCGCGGGGACGTCCGGGTGGCCGTTGTACCAGGCGACGACCGTCGTCGCGGCGAGGCTGCCGGGCAGGTCCTCGCCGGAGAGGCCGAGGGTGCGTGCGGAAGAAGCGCCGACCGCGTAGATCACCGCGTCGTGCCGCTCGGCCAGCTCGTCCACCGTCACGTGACGGCCGACCTCGACGCCGAGCTTCAGCTTCAGCCGCGGGTGGTGGTGGAACCGCGAGAACGCCTCGCCGATCCGCTTGGTGTCCGGGTGGTCCGGGGCGACGCCGAAGCGCACCAGACCGCCCGCGACCGGCAGCCGGTCGATCAGCGTGACGCGCGCGTTGGTGTGCAGCAACAGGTCTTCCACCGCGTACATCCCGGCCGGGCCGGTGCCGACGACGGCCACGTCCGCGGGCTCGAGGTCGCTCGGGATGTCCCGGTCGAACGTCGGCGGGCCCCAGCGGTGGAAGTTCGGCGCCGGGTTCGCGGCGACCGGCGGGCGGTCGGCGAAGAAGTCCGCGTTGATCCCCGCGTAGACCTTCATCGAGTCGGTCAGCAGGTCCACCGGGAAGATCGCGTCGACCGGGCACGCGTCGGCGCACGCGCCGCAGTCGATGCAGGACGTCGGGTCGACGTAGAGCATCTCGGTGGTGCCGAAGTCCGGCTCGTCCGGCGTCGGGTGGATGCAGTTGACCGGGCAGACCGACACGCACGTCGCGTCGTTGCAACAGGTCTGGGTGATCGCGAAGGCCATGTCAGATCAGATTCGCCCGCTTGTAGAACACCAGCGCCGGCTTCGTGAGCAGCCCGCAGGAGCCGAGGAACTCCATCAGCCCGGCACAGCTGGAGCGCATCATCGACTTGTGGTGCTCGTTGGCCTTCGCCTCGCGCAGCGCGCGCTCGGCGTCCAGCCCGGCGTTCTTGTACACGTCGCGGTTGACCATGCTGCTGACGATGAAGTACGACGCGATCGCGATGACCAGCGCGTTGAACTGGCGGCGCAGCGCTCCCGCGCCCTCCAGCTGCTCGCGCGTCTCCTCGCGGGCGAACTTCATGTGCCGCGACTCTTCGACGACGTGGATGTTGTTGATAGTGCGCACGAACGGGACCACGCGCTCGTCGCGCATCCAGTCGCGCTGCATCACGTCGAGGACCTCTTCGGCGACCAGGATCGCCGCGTACGCCGCTTCGCCGCCGGCGACCGCCTTGAAGACGCGGCCCAGTTCGACGGCGAGCTTGCGCGGCCGGTACGGGGGAGCGCCGAGCTTCTGCGCGCCGCGGGCGAACATGATCGAGTGGCGGCATTCGTCGGCGATCTCGGTGAGCGCCCACTGGAACGCCGGGTCGGTCGGGTCCTTGGCGTAGAAATCGCGCAGCACCATCTGCTGCAGGATCATCTCGAACCAGATCCCGGTGCTGGCGACCGACGCCGCCTCCTGGCGGGTCAGCTCCTTCTGCTGCTCCGGGGTCATCTCGGCCCAGTAGCTCGTGCCGTAGAGCGTGCTCCACTCCGGGCTGGCCCCGTGGAAGTCCTTGTCCAGCGGGGTTTCCCAGTCGACCTCGGTGGCCGGGTCGTAGGACAGGGTCGCGGAGGAGTCGAGCAGCCGCTGCGCGGTCTCGTGCCGGCCGGACGGGGCCGCTTCCGGTGCTCGCTGCACGTCTGCGCTGGTCATTCGGTCCTCCCTGAGCGACATTGATTAGGCGTTACCGCGATTCACTGTTACCTAAGGTAACACCTAACTGGCCGTATCGCGAGGGGCACCGGCGAACCGCGTGTCGTCCGTTCGGGCAATCGGGCCGGGGAGGGGCCGCCGACCTGGCAGGATGACCCGCGAATGTCTTCCTGACCTCGGAGGAACCGCCGTCGTGACGCAACCGCCGCAGCCTTACCCCGGCATGGAGCCGCAGCAGTACTCGCCGCTGCCTCCTGCTTACGGAGGACAGCCCGCTCACAGCGGCCAGTTCCCGGCGCAGCCGCCGCCGACCGCGTACTTCGGGGCTACTGCCATTGCCGCGGCGACGCTGGCCTCGGTCATCGGACTGGTGGGCACGATCGGCTTCGTCGTGGCGGTGATCCGGATGGTCGGCCATCCGTCCTCGGGCAGGCTGCTTTCCAGCGGTATCGCCGGCGTGGTGGACCTGGCGATCGCGGCACTGACCGTCGCCGGCGCGATCGGGCTGTTCAGGCGCTCCCCGGCGGGCCGGATCTGCGTGCTCGCCGGCGGCGGCCTGGCAGTGCTGGACATCGTCGTCTTCATGATCGTCGGCCTCGGCTCCAGTTTCGTCCGGAGGAGCGCGCCGCCGACCCTGCAGATGACCTTCCCGAGCGGGTTCCTGTGGCTGATCGTCCCGGTGGCCGCCCTCGTGCTGGCAGCGCATCGGGCGACCGGCGCGTGGCTGCTGCGCAAAACCCGGCCGGCGCCGTACCACCCCGGCTGGTGACCGGCCGCGAGGAGATCCTCCGCACGTCTCGGCTGCGGCTGACGACCTGGCTGCCCGAGGATCTGGACGATCTCGCCGCACTGCACGCCGATCGCGAAGTCATGCAGCACATGACGAGCGGCCCGCAGACCCGCGAGGCGACCCGGGAACGGCTGGAGCGGTTCATCGCCGAGCACCGGACGCGAGGCTGGTCGAAGTGGCGGATCGAAGGCGCGCCGGGATTTCTCGGCCGGGCCGGGTTCGGCCTCGCCCATCGCAGCGGGCACCGGGAAGTCGGCTACCTGCTGGCCCGCGCGGCGTGGGGCGCTGGTCTGGCGACGGAGCTGACGCGGGCGCTCCGGCAGTGGCACGACGACCACCCGGAGCCCGCTCTCGCACCCGGGCTGCGGGCGTATGTGCTGCCCGGAAACGCGGCCAGCTGCCGGGTGCTGGAGAAGGCGGGGTTCCGGGCGGTCGGCGAGGAGGACGGCCAGCTCGTGTTCGAGTCAGGCTGATCGGCGCAGCCGGGGCAGCACCGCCAGCCACAGCAGCACGGTCGCGACGCCGTACGCCGCAGTCATGGTCAGGCTCATCGACAGCGGCGTGGTCCCGCCCAGCGACACCAGCGGCGCGACGACCGGCCCGATCGCGAACGACGAGGTTCCGAGCAGCGCCGCCGCCGTTCCGGCTCGTTTGCCGTGGTTGGCGAGGGCGAGCGCGTTGCCGTTCGCCTGTGTGGTTCCGCCCGCGAACATCAACAGCGCCAACGGAATCAGCAGCGCCGCCAGCCCGGCCCCGAACAGCACCGCGCCCGACATCGCCACAGCTGCCGCCGCGGTGAACGTCGTGCCCAGCACGTACATCCGGACCGGTCCCGCACGCCGTACCGCCGCGCGGTTCACCTGTGCTCACCAGCAGGAAACCCAAGAACAGCGGGTCTTTCAGCAATATCCGGAACTCGCCGCCGCCCTGGCGCGGATGTCGTGCCTCGGGTGGCAGGCTCTCCGGCAGCGCGGTCGCGGCGACGATCAGCAGCGCCGCCCCGATCCCGGCCAGGACGCCGAAGATGCCGCGCCACCCGATGACGGCCGCCAGCTGGCCGCCGATCACCGGAGCGACGATCGGCGCCAGCGCCCCGACGGTGGTCAGCAAGGCCAGCAGGCGCACCAGTTCGACGCCCTCGGCGAGATCTCGCGCGACAGCCAGCGACAGCACGATTCCGGCCGAGCCGCACAGTCCCTGGAGGAACCTCGCCGCGAGCAGCACCTCGATCGACGGCGCGAACGCGCACACCACGGACAGCACGGCGAACAGCCCGGTCCCGGCCAGCAGCGGACGCCGCCTGCCGAACCGGTCGCTCAGCGGGCCCACGACCAGCTGGCCGAAGGCGAGTCCGAGCATGCAGGCAGACATGGTCGCCTGCGCGAGGCTCTGCCCGGCGTCGAGGTCGTCGGCGAGCTGGGGGAGTGCTGGCAGGTACAGGTCCATGGAGATCGGGCCGAAGACCTCCAGCAGCCCCAGCACGACTGCCATCCGGAGCGCGCCTGGACGTTTGTTCGGCAACACCGGCTCGACCAGGTCTGCTTCGGTCTGGAGTCGCTTCATCCGGCGCGCAGGATCCGGCGCAGCCACGAAAGCCGGGTCGCGACCGCGGAGCGGGAGACTTCCGCGTCGGGGGAGAAACCGGCGAAACCGTGGTAGCCGCCCGCCCAGACGTGCAGTTCCGCCTGCCCGCCGGTAGCCCAGATCCGCAGGGCGTACTCGGTGGTCTCGTCGCGGAAGATCTCCGCGGCTCCGACGTCCAGGTACGCGGGCGGGAGGCCGGACAGATCGGTCATCCGGGCCGGGACCGCGTACGGCGACGCCGCGTCGGTGCCGCGCGCCGGGCCGAGCAGCGCATCCCAGCCGGTGTCGTTGTTGTTGCGGTCCCAGGCGCCGATTCCGTTGTACTGCCGGGTCGACACGGACTCGTTGCGGTCGTCGAGCATCGGGCACGCCAGCAGCTGCCCGGCGAGGGCTGGGCCGTTGCGGTCCCGGGCCAGCAGGGCGACGCCCGCGGCCAGGCCGCCGCCCGCGCTGGCGCCGGTGACGACGATGCGCGCCGGGTCGATGCCGAGTTCGCCGGCGTGCTCGACTGTCCACACCAGACCGGCGTAGCAGTCCTCGACGGCGGCGGGGGCCGGGTTTTCCGGAGCCAGCCGGTATTCCACCGAGATGCCGACCGCGCCGAACAGCAGGACGTCGTCGATCAGGCCGTCGAGACCGAAGAACCGGTTGCCCAGCACCATTCCGCCGCCGTGGATGCTGTACAGGGCGGGCGCGCCGGCGGCACCCGCGGCGGGGCGGACGACGGTGAGCACGATGTCCGGTGCGCCCTCGGGGCCGGGGACGGTGTGCTCGGTCAGTTCGACCGGGCGGTCGCCGGCGATCTGCTCGGCGGGCGGGATGATCGTCGCGAAATGCGCGCGGTTGGCCAGGATCGTGTCGGCGCGCAGCGGGATTCGCTCGACCAGGTCGAGGAACGCGGCGAGGCCGGGCTCCAGTTCCGGGTCGTAGGGCACCGGAGGGACGCTCATCGGCCTGCCTTCCCGAAGATCCGGCGCAGCCAGGAGTTCCGGGTTTCGAGGGCGGCCTTGCTGATCGGCCAGTCCGGGACGTACATGTCGAATCCGTGGAAGGCTCCCGCCCACACGTGCAGTTCGGCCTGTCCGCCGGTCGCCCAGATGCGCAGTGCGTAGTCGGTGTCCTCGTCGCGGAACGGTTCCGCGCTGCCGACCTCGATGAACGCCGGGGGCAGGCCGGACAGGTCGACCGCGCGGGCCGGGGCGGCGTAGGGGGAGACGTCGACGGCGCCGACCGCGTCGCCCAGCAGAGACTGCCAGCCTGCGAGGTTGGATTCCCGCGTCCACGTGCCCAGGCCGGGGTACTGCTGGCTCGCGACGGTCGTGTTGCGGTCGTCGATCATCGGGCACAGCAGCAGCTGGCCCGCGATGGCGGGGCCCTTCCGGTCGCGGGCGAGCAACGAGACTGCCGCGGCGAGACCGCCGCCCGCGCTGCCGCCCATCACCACGACGCGCGCCGGGTCGATGCCGAGTTCGTCGGCGTGCTCGACTGTCCACACGAGACCGGCGTAGCAGTCCTCGACCGGCGCGGGGTGCGGATGCTCGGGCGCGAGCCGGTATTCGACGTTCACCGCGACGACGTTCAAATCCAGCACCAGTGCCAGCAACCGGCCCACGTCCATGTTGCGGTGGCCGACCATCATGCCGCCGCCGTGGATGTTGTAGAGGACGGGAAGCACGCCGTCGCTTTCGTGCGGGGACAGGATGGTGATTTCCAGGTCCGGCGCGCCGTCCGGGCCGGGGATCCGCTGCTCGACGACGGTCACCGGAGCGTCGCCGACGGCTTCCGCGGCGGGCGGGAACATCTCGGCCATCGCGCGGCGCAGGCCGGGGATTGTCTCGCGGGTGAACGGCGGCGCGTCGGCCGGGACGATCTCGGCGAGCGCGGGCTCGATCTCCGGGTCGAACGGGACGGGGGGATAGGTCAAGGCAGCCTCCTCGGGCAGGGCGGGCGAGTTCTGCGGCGGCGCGGGCGGTGCCAGGTGCGGTACGTGAGGGGGACCCTGACGGAATCAGATTCCCTCAGGGTTCCTCTCACGTCCGTAAACGGGGCTCAGGGACCTTCGGGGTCGACGGCGTCGCGGTCGGCCCAGAACGGCTCCGCCAGCGCACGGATCCGCTCGGCCCCGACCTTCTCGACCAGTTCGACCGCGGCGAGGTTGTCCTCCAGCTGCTCCATCCGGGTCGCGCCGAAGAGCGTCGTGACGTTCGCCGGATGCGTCAGCGTGAACGCGACCGCGAGCCGCGCCGCGCTCGTGCCGAGTTCCTGCGCGGCCTGCACGACCTTGGGGGCGTCGCGGGTGATCCGCTTCCGGACGTCGCCGGGGTCGCGGCCGATCTCGCGGGTCAGCTTGGTGCGCCCGGCGAGGATGCCGCCTTCGAGGACGTCCGAGGCCTGCATGACGAAACCGTCGGCGAACAGCCGGGCGAACGGCTCGCCGTCCGGAATGGACCGGCGGCCGATGCTGTACTTCAGCTGCGCGATCTGCGGACCCGGCACTTGCAGCGCTTCGGCGATTTCGCGCAGCCGCGCGATGTTCCCGGCCGACCAGTTGTTGACGCCCCACGCCCGGATCAGCCCGGAGCGGGTGAGCCCGGCGAGGTCCTCGACCAGGTCCTCCAGCGCGACGTCGTCGCGGCGCAGGTCGCCGAGGATCACCAGATCCGCGACGTCGAAACCGCCGCGCAGGAACGCGTTTTCCAGTTGTGGCCGGAATCCCCGGTCGCCGAAGCCCTCGATCCACAGCTTCGCCGAGACCAGGTAGTCCTCGCGCCGGATGCGGGCGGCGCGGATGATCGCGCTCCAGAGAACGTCGGTGAAGACCGGCGGGTGGCCGGGCATGCCGTAGACGCCGACATCGAACAGGTTCACGCCGGCCTCGACCGCGGCGCGGACCATCGCGACGGCGTCGGCGAAGTCCATCCGGTCGTAGGTATGCCACGAACCGAGCGACAGCAGCGAAACGTCCAAACCGGACTTGCCGACCTTGCGGCGGGGCAGGGGCGAGGATGCGGACACGAGACCTCCTTGGCTCGTAAGGGGAAACGGACGATCAGGGAAGACGCGGGTCGACGACGGCCTTGGTCTCGTCCAGCCGGTGCATGGCCGCGATCCGCTCGCTCGCGCCGGACAGCCCGACCGGGCTGCCGAACAGCCGGTCCCACGGCATCCGGGCGGCGAACGACCCGAAGAACTCGATCGCGTGGTGGTAATCGGCGATGTCGCCGTTGAGCGAACCGACGACGGTCAGCTCCTTGCCCATCACCGTGCCGAGCGGGACCGGCGTCGGCTCCGGCCCGGTGCTCCCGACGATCACGACGCGGCCGCGCTGCGCCGCCATCGCGACCGCCTCGCGGCCGATCGACGGCGCACCGGCGAAGTCCAGCACCAGATCGCCGCCGTGCCCGCCGGTCAGTTCGGCGACGCGCTCGACGATCGCGTCCGAACCCCCGGCGACCTCGACCACGTCGTCGGCTCCGAACTCCTTCGCCAGCTCCAGCCGCGACGCGGGAGCGCCGACGGTGATGACACTGCCCGCCCCGCTGAGGTGCGCGACCGCGGTCGCGAACAGGCCCAGCGCGCCGGATCCCTGCACCACCACGCGAGATCCGGGCCGGACGCCGCCGACGCGGGCGAATGCGCGCAGCACGGTTTTCGCCGCGCACCCGGCCATCGCGGCCCAGGTGTCGGGCACCTCGGCGGGCAGCAGCAGCTTCGCCGCGCCTGGGACGACGTAGGCGTATTCGCACAGCCCAGCGGTCGCGAACGGGGCGACGTCGGACCGCTGCAGGAATCCGTAGCCACGCCGCGAGCACGCGACCGGCTCGCGCAGCACGGTGCAGCCGTAACACTCGCCGCAGGTCGATTCCGACCAGCCGATCCGGGATCCGGCTGTGACCTCGCGGCCGAGCGCGTCGCGCGTGTCCGGTCCGGCGGCCACCACTTCGCCGACCATTTCGTGGCCCAGCACCATCGGCAGCATGCCGGGAAAACTCATCTTCCCGGACCAGATCTCCACGTCCGTGCCGCACAGCGTCGCGCACGAGACGCGGACCAGCGCCGCGCCCGCTTCGAGCTGGGCGGGCAGCGGGAGTTCGGTCAGCTCCAGCGGCGCGCCGTGCTCGGTCAGCACCGCTGCGCGGGTGGAAGTCGGGACGGTCATGGGAAACCTTTCCGGGGACTGGCGGGCCCTGCGGGGCCGGGTGATGGGTTAGTCTACGGACGTCGACAAAAATGTCGAGTCCCCGAATTCCTCCAGGAGCGCCTGTGCCGACCTCAGTTGCGGACCTCGTCTTGCGGGCAGCAGCGGTGCACACCATGGCCGGTGCCGCGCCCGCGACCGCGCTGGCCGTGCGGGACGGACGCGTGCTGCGTGCCGGAACCGACGCCGACGTGCGGGAGCTGACCGGCCCCGGCACGACAGTGCTCGACCTCGGCGACCGCGCGGTGCTGCCGGGCATCAACGACGCGCACCTGCACGCCACGTGGCTCGGCGCGCTCTGGCCGGACACCCTGTTCGCCGACGACGGCGCGCCCGGACCCGGCCCGGAGAAGCCGCTGCGCACCGCTGCCGAACGCCGCGCGGCCATCCTCCGCGCGGGCGAAATCCTTGCCGCGCTGGGCATTACGAGCTACACCGAACCCGGTCTCGGGCCGGGCGAGGACGACGGGCACATCGGCGCGTTCGGCATGTCCGTCGTCGAGCAGTACCGGGAACTGGCCGCCGAGGGACTGCTGCGGGCGCGGGTGACCGCGCTCTGGCTGTACGGCGAACTCGACGGCCCGAGCACCTTCGGCACGTTCCGCGCCGGACTGGCCACAGTGGACGGAGCGGGTGCCGACCCGCGCCGGCTGAACTTCCGCGGAGTCAAGATCTTCGCCGACGGCATCCCGCCGATGCGCTCGGCCTACACCCACCACTGCTACGCCGACGGCAGTCACGCCCACCTGCTCGTCGGCGGCGCGGACGACCCGGAGCGCGAGGAAAACTTCACCCGGATGGTCCGCACCGCGCACGAGGCCGGACTGCAGGTCGGCGTGCACGCGACCGGCGACCGGGCGATCGAGCTGATGCTGGACGCCGTCGAGCGCGCCCGGGAGGAACGCGACGTCGACCTCGGCCACTACGTCATCCACGGCGACCTGGTCAACGCGGCGCAGCTGAAGCGGATGGCCCGGCTGGGGGTCGGGCTGTCCGCCCAGGCCGGGATCGCGGTGCGCACCGCCGGCGTGGTCGACGAGGCGCTGGGGGCGGGCAGTTCGGCCGCCGCGTGGCCGCTGCGGGAGGCGCTGGACGCCGGGATCCCGCTGTGCCTGACGTCCGACGCGCCGGTCCTGCCGCCGGACTGGCGCAAGGAAATCGCCGCTGCGGACCAGTGGATGGGTCCCGCCGAGGACGTAGGGAAGCGGATGGAAACGCTGCTCCGCTGCTACACCGTGCACCCGGCCCAGCAGGACGGTGCCGCGTCGTGGAAAGGCACGCTGGAGCCGGGGATGGCGGCCGACCTCTGCGTGCTGTCCGCGGACCCGTTCGCGGTGACTCCCGGCGAGCTTCCCGCCGTCGAGGTGGACCTGACCGTCCTAGGTGGACAGATCGTCCACGAACGCTCGCCCGGAACAATCGCTTAACGTCCGTGAGGGGCACTCTGAGTCCCTCAGGGTTCCCCTCACGGACGGCTGGCTCAGGTGAGCAGCTGGCCGCCGTCCACCGGGAGGCTCGTGCCGGTGATGTGGGCGGCGGCCGGGCTCGCCAGGAACACCACCGCCGCCGCGACGTCCTCGACCGCGGCCATCCGGCCGTCCGGGATCCGTGCCACCCACGCGTCGTGCGCGGGCGATCCGGGCGGCATCGCGGCGGCGAGCATCGGCGTCGCGACCGGGCCGGGCGCGACGGCGTTGACCCGGATGCTGTGCTCCGCCAGTTCGAGCGCCGCCCACCGGGTCAGCGCGTCCACGGCCGCCTTGCTGCTTTCGTAACCGCCCATTCCCGGCGTGGGCTGCCGCCCGCCGATCGAGGACAGGTTCACCACGACGCCCGGCTCGCCGTGCCCGGCCGTCCGGCGTTCGACCATCCGGCGGGCGACCAGCTGCGTCATCAGGAACGTCCCGTGCACATTGGTCGAGAGAACGCGCAGCAGGTCCGCGCCGGGCAGGTCCAGCAACCGGCCGTGGACGCTGAGCAGACCGGCGTTGTTGACCAGGACGTCGACCGGGCCGACCTCGTCGAGCGCGGCGGAGATCGCCGCCTCGTCGGTGATGTCGAGCCGGATTCCGCGCCCGCCCACCGGTTTGGCGGCTTCTTCGGCGCCGTCGAGGTCGGCGAGCACCACGGAATCACCTGCTTGGGCGAAGGCGGCGCCGATCGCGCGGCCGATGCCGCCGGCACCTCCGGTGATCAGCACGGTACGGGCAGCGGGCATCGTCGTTTCCTTTCGCCGGGAGCGGAGGTTCGCGGGCTTATAGTATACAAGTGTAGAAAATAAATCCCGTGGATCGCAGGAGGAATCGTGGCGACGGATCGACCTGGACTGGGCCCGGCGTTCCCGCGCGTGCCGGCGTTGTCGCTCGGCTCGTGGAACACCTGGGACCGGATGGAGTTCGGCGACGCGGTGGCGCTGATCGCTCGCGCGGCCGAACTCGGGCACGCCTTCTTCGACGTCGCGCACTACGACATGGGTCCGCACGCCGAGGGCTCCACGACCGACCAGATCTTCGGCCGCGCGGTGCGCGAAGCCGGTCTCGCCCGCGAAGATTGGCTCTACTGCGGGAAACTGTGGCTCTGGGACTACCCGAACGTCGGCTTCGCGCAGCAGCTGAACACCTCGCTGGAGCGCGTCGGCGTCGAGTCCGCCGATCTGGTCGTGGTCGGCGACTACTTCGGCGAAGTCGACCTCGAACGCGTCGTCGCGGACGTCGCGGAGCAGATTGAAGCCGGCCGGTTCCGCGCGTGGGGCGTGAACAATTGGCGCATTGACGATCTGCGCAAAGCTTTTGCCATTGCGCGCAAACGTGGTTTGGCGCCGCCGGTTTTCGCGCAGCTCAAGTACGGGCTGGCGCGCCGGTCGATGGCCGAGGGCGAGTTTTACGCGCCGCTGTTCGCCTCCGGAGAGCTGACGCTGCAGGCGTCGGACATTTTCGAAGGCGGGCTGCTCGTCGGGAATCTGAAGCCGAATCGCAAGATCGGCGCGGATGTCGGCGGCATCCGGGAGAAGATCGCGGACGCCTGGCCGGTCGTGCGAAAGATCGCCGACGAGCTGGACGCGTCGCCCGCGCAGCTGGGAATTGCCTTCTGCCTGGCCAATCCCGCGACCGCGAACGTCCTCGTGGGCATCTCGCGGCAGGCGCAGCTGGAGGACAACGCGGGCGCGCTCGCCTTGCTGGAACGCGTCGGCGCGGACCGGATTCGCGAGCTGACGCGGGAGCTGTGGCTCGATCGCGAGGTCGCCGCCGACGGAACCTGGTGAAGGGGCTGGTGTTTTTTGTCGACGTGCGTAGACTAAAGCTCCCCGGGGTGCCCGGAGGGGCATCCCGACGCCGTGAGGAGCCGCCACATGACGAAACCAGCGCCGGACCGCATCGTCGACATCGCCATCGGGTACATGGGCGCGAAGCAGTTGTTCGCCGCCTCGCGGATCGGTCTGTTCCGCGCGCTCGCCGACGGTCCGCGAACGGCGCCGGAACTCGCCGCGGCCACCGGCACGGGCGAACAGCTGATCCGGATCCTGGCCGACGCGATGAACGCGCGCGGCCTGCTGGAGCGCACCGACGGCCGCTACGCGCTGGCCGGGGACGCGCAGGAGTACCTGGGCGGGAACGGTGCCACGGATCTGGCGCCGTTCCTGACCTTCCTCAACGAAATCAGCTACGGCCACTGGCTCCAGTTCGACACCACTGTGGACAGTGGCAAACCGGGCGACCTCCAGATGGACGAGGGCCGCTGGGCGACGTTCATGGCGGGCGTGATGCGCTACAACTCGCTGCACGCCTCGATGCTCGCGCGCGCATTCGATTTCTCGCCCTACCGTTCCATGCTGGACCTGGGCGGATTGTCGCCGGAATTCGCGATCGGCGCGTTGCGGGCGAATCCCGCACTGACCGCTCGTTTCGTTTTCGGACCCGCGTCCACGCAGGGGATCACCGACGCGGTGAATGCGGCCGGCTGCGCGGATCGCACGAGCGTCGACCCCGCGCCGACCGAATCCGCGGAACCGGGCGGAGAACACGATCTGGTGATGGTGAACCACGTTGTGCACCGGTTCACCGCGGAGCAGAACCGAAAGATCCTCGCGAATGCCCGCGCGGCTGCCGGCGACGGAGCGACGTTGCTGCTGCTGGACTTCTTCCTCGACGACGACGAACGGCAGCGCCCGATCGACGCGCTGCACGCGGGCGAGTACTTCGTGATCGACGGAACCGTGGTGTATCCGGAGGCGGAAGTCCGCGAATGGCTCGACGGTGCAGGATGGCGCGTATGCGATGTCCTCGCACTGCCCGGGAGCCCGCGCGTTCTCGTCGCCGACGCGGTCTGAAAACGGCCCGCGGGGCCGGGAGATAACAAACGCATCCGGCCCGTTGATTTTTTAGCCGACAATCGTAGACTATCCCGCACCACGGCGAGCCGGGCCGCACTCGCAGGCCCGCCGTTCCCGGCGGGGCGCCGAGCGATCCCGCCGGCGGTCCAGCACCCTGAGAGAGGGACTCAATGACGAGGACAAGGACAGCGGCGTTGTTCGCGGCGGCGGCCGCGGCGCTGCTCGCGATCGCCGGATGCACCGGCTCGGGCGCCGCCGGGGCGGGCGCGGGCACCGACGAGCTGAAGGCGGGCGTGTTCCTCGACGTGACGTCGTGGGACCCGGCCAACGCCGACATCGGCTTCGACGGCCCGTACCTGTCCGCGGTCTACGACCCGCTGGTCGCCCTGGACAAGGACGCCAAGCCGATCCCGGCGCTCGCGAAGTCGTGGGACTGGTCGGCCGACCGGCTGAGCCTGACCATGCACCTGCGCGACGACGTGGCGTTCGACGACGGCCAGAAGTTCGACTCCGCCGCGGCGGTCGAGAACCTCGACCATCTCAAGGCGGGTACCCGTTCCGGGCAGGCCTACGCCGACGTGAAGAGCGTCGAGGCGAAGGACGCCTCGACGGTCGTGCTCCATCTGTCCGAACGCGACGACGCGCTGCTGTACTTCATGGGCCTCGGGCGCAGCTGGATGGCCTCGCCCAAGGCGATCAAGGCCAACTCGCTCGCCAACGGCCCGGACGGCTCCGGTCCCTACACCTTCGACAAGGCGTCCTCGCAGCCGCAGTCGCAGTACGTCTTCAAGAAGCGCGCGAAGCACTGGGACAGCGCCACCTACCCGTTCCCGACGGTGCGGCTGTTCCCGATCACCGACCAGGCGGCGAGCTTCAACGCGATGCTGTCCGGTCAGCTGAACGTCCAGTTCGCCAACGCGGCCAACCTCCCGAAGGCGCAGCAGAACGGCTGGAACGTCGCGAAGAAGCCGGCGTCGTGGGTCGGCGTGCAGTTCGCCGACCGCACTGGCAGCCAGGTGAAGGCGCTCGGCGACCAGCGCGTGCGGCAGGCGATCTCCTCCGCCTTCGACGCGGCGGGGATCCTGAAGGCGGTCGGCAACGACGCTGGCACGGTCACCGACCAGCTGTGGCCGAGCGGCAGCCAGGTCTACGACCCGGCGGGCAACGGCAAGTACAAGACCGACCTCGCGAAGGCCAAGCAGCTGCTCGCCGAAGCCGGGTATGCCGGCGGCTTCAGCCTGAAGATGCCGATGTCCACGATCTTCCAGGCGTGGCAGCCCGCCGCCGAGCAGACCTTCGGGCAGCTGGGCATCAAGGTCGACTGGCAGAACATGTCGATGCCGGACTACCAGAAGAACGCGCCGACGTACCCGATGTTCCTCGCGGTGATCGCGATGGACGGCAACGACATGGCCACGCTGACCGACCAGGTCACCTCGAAGCAGTGGTACAACCCGAATCCGTCGGTGGATGCCTTCCCGGAGGTGAAGGCGCTCGTGCAGAAGGCGCAGCAGGCCGAGCCGGGCCCGGCGCAGACCGCGGCGCTCAAGCAGCTCAACACCAAGCTCGTGGACCTCGCCTGGTGGAACGTCTGGTACCAGGCCGACAACCTCTACTTCAGCGTCAAGGGCATCACCGTCACGCCGATCACCGGCATGATGTTCCCGACGCTGCGGTTCATCCAGCGCGGCTGACGCGCCCGTCGTCCCCGGGTCCGTCCGAAGACTCCACAGTGGACGGACCCGGGGGAGGAGCCGAACGACATGCTCACATTCATCGTCAAACGCCTGGTGTCCGGGATCCTGTTGCTCGTGCTGGTCACCAGCGGCACGTTCTTCCTGGCGCACACGGCGGTGGGGGACCCGACCGCCGGTCTGCTCGGCAACAGCGCGACCCCCGCGCAGCAGGCGGCGCTGCGCGCCCAGATCGGGTACGACCGGCCGCTGCTCGTCCAGTTCTGGGACTGGCTGTCGCACGCGGCCACCGGCGACTTCGGGACTTCCTGGCGGAATTTCCAGCCGGTCGGCGAACAGATCGCGCTGCGCGTGCCGGTGACGCTTTCGGTCGTCATCGCCGCGACGCTGCTCGCGGCGATCTTCGGGGTGCTCGTCGGGGTCGTCTGCGGGCTGCGTCCCGGCGGCGTGCTCGACCGCGTGCTGAAGCTCGCCTCGGTCGTGCTGTTCGCGCTGCCCGGGTTCTGGGTCAGCCTCGTGCTCGTCACCTGGTTCGCGATCCAGCTGCAGTGGTTCCCCGCGGTCGGCTACGTGTCGCCGGACCAGTCGGTGGCGGGCTGGCTGCGGTCGATCGCGCTGCCGTCGATCTCGCTGTCGCTCGGCGCGATCGTGATGATCGCCGAACAGCTGCGCAACGGCTTCCTCCAAGTCGCGAATCAGGACTTCGTCCGCACGCTGCGGGCGCGCGGCCTGTCGTCGCGCCGGGTCACGACGCACGTGCTGCGCAACGCTTCGCCGTCCGCGCTGACCGTGCTGGCGCTGATGTTCGTCGGCCTGCTCGGCGGCGCGGTGGTCGTGGAGATCGTGTTCAACCTGCCGGGGATCGGCAGCCTGACGCAGTCGGCGTCGCAGATCGGGGACATCCCGGTGCTGCTCGGCCTGACCGCGGTGACCGTCGTGTTCGTCGTGATCGTCAACTTCCTGCTCGACCTCGTGCTCGGGTGGGTCAACCCGAAGGTGCGCGACCGATGACCGCTGCCCCGTTCCCCGCCACGCTCGCCCCGGTGAAGCGGATTTCCTTGCTGCGCCGGTACTTTCGCCGTCCGGTCGGCGTCGTCGCGCTGGTCGTGTTCGCGCTCGTCGTGGTCGCCGCGGTGTTCGCGCCGTGGCTGGCCTCCTACGACCCGAACCACGTCGACTTCGCGCTCACCCACGCCGAACCCGGCAACGGGCACCTGCTCGGCGGCGACTCCGCCGGACGCGACATCCTCAGCCGGCTGCTCTACGGCGCGCGGACCACGCTGTACGGCGGCGTGATCACCTGCGTCACCGGCGTCGTGCTCGGCGTCCCGACCGGCGTGGTCGCCGGGTACGTCGGCGGCGCGACGGACCGGATCTGCTCCTGGACCAGCGACGCCTTGCAGTCGGTGCCCGGGATGATCGTGCTGCTGGTCGTCGCGGCAGGCACCGGCCAGGACTTCACCGTGCTGATGATCGCGCTCGGCGTGTTCCTCTCGCCCGGCTACTACCGGATCACCCGCGCCCGCGCGCTCACGGTGCGCCGGGAGCCGTACATCGACGCCGCGCGCGTGGCCGGGGTCGGCACGCTGCGGATCCTGCGCACGCACCTGCTGCGCGCGGTGTACGCGCCGATCATCGTGCAGACCGCGCTGACCGCCGGGCTCGCCATCGGCATGCAGGCCGGTCTGCAGTTCCTCGGCATCGGCTCGGCGTCGACGCCCAGCTGGGGCCAGACGATGAACGACGGCTTCCTGAACATGCTGACGTACCCGCTGATCCTGCTGTGGCCGTCGATCGCGCTGGGCGTCACCATCGCCGCGTTGGCGTTCATGGGCTCGACGCTCGCCGATCTGGTCAGTGTCCGGGCCGAACAGCCGACTCGCCGGGGCCGGGCCCGGGTGCGGGAAGCCCTCGCGGCTCCGGCTCCGGCCGCGCTGGGTGAGGGCGCGGCTTCGGGCGCTCACGAACACGCGGCAGCGGATTGCGCGCTGCGGATCGAGAACCTGCGGGTCGGCTACGCGACCGACAAGGGCGTCAAGGAGGTCGTGCGCGGGGTGTCGCTGGACGCGGCACCCGGCGAGGTCCTCGGGATCGTCGGAGAATCCGGGTCCGGGAAGACACAGACGGTGTTCTCGGTGCTGGACCTCCTGCCGCCCGGCGGGACCGCCGTCGCCGACGGCATCTGGGTCGGCGGGCACGAGGCCGGGAACGCGGCCGCGCGGGCGAAACTGCTCGGCCGCGAGATCGGATACGTGCCGCAGGAACCGATGACGAACCTCGACCCGTGCTACCCGATCGGGCAGCAGCTCGTCGAGCCGCTGCGTCGCGTGCACGGGCTGGACAAGGCCGCGGCGAAGAAGCGGGCGCGCGAGGTGCTGGAGCGGGTCGGCCTCACTGACCCGGACCGCGTCATGGCCAGCTACCCGCACCAGATCTCCGGCGGCATGGCGCAGCGCGTGCTGATCGCCGGCGCGGTGGCCGGGCGGCCGTCGCTGCTGGTCGCCGACGAGCCGACGACCGCGCTCGACGTGACGGTGCAGGCCGAGGTCCTGGAGCTGCTGCGCGAACTGCAGGCCGAGTACGGGATGGCGCTGGTGATCGTCACGCACAACTTCGGCGTGGTCGCGGACATCTGCGACCGTGTCGTGGTGATGAAGGACGGCCGGATCGTGGAAACCGGTCCGGTGGAACGGATCTTCCGCGCACCCGAGAACGCCTACACCGCCGAGCTGATCAGCGCGTCGCTGGACGACACCGAAGGACGGGACGAGCTGGACGAAGCCTGGGAACGCCGCGGCCTTGCCCACGCGACCGGAGAGGAGGGCGGGCGATGACCGCACCGCTGCTCGCGATCGAGGACCTCGTGGTCGACTACCGGCTCAGCCGCCGGGTCCGATTCCGGGCCCTGAAAGGGATCTCGCTGGAGGTGAAGCCGGGCGAATGCGTCGGGCTGGTCGGCGAAAGCGGGTCGGGGAAGTCCACTTTGGGCAAAGCCGTGCTGGGCCTCGCCGCGCCGGAATCCGGCCGGATCACCTTCGACGGCGAGGACATCACCCACGCCCGGGGCGCGACGCGGCGGCGGCTGGCCAGCGACATCCAGGTGGTGTTCCAGGACCCGTACGGCTCGCTGGACCCGACCATGACCGCCGGCGAAGTCCTCGCCGAACCGCTGGTGGTGGCGGGAACGTCGCGCGCGGAAGCCCGGACGGTGGTCGCGGACATGCTCGACCGGGTGCGCCTGCCCGCCGACGCCGTGCACCGGTATCCGGGGGAGTTCTCCGGCGGACAACGGCAGCGGATCGCGATCGCCCGGGCGCTGGTCCGCCGGCCGCGGCTGATCGTGTGCGACGAGCCGGTGAGCGCGCTCGACCTGACCACGCAGGCGACGATCCTCGATCTGTTCCTGGAACTCCAGCGCGAAACCGGGGTGTCTTACCTGTTCGTGTCGCACGACTTGGGCGTGGTGCACCGGATCTGTCACCGGGTTTCGGTGCTGTACCAAGGAGAGATCGTCGAATCGGGTCCGACGGCTGTGGTTACCCGGGCACCGGAGCATCCGTACACGCGGCGGCTGCTGCTGGCCGCTCCGGTAGCGGACCCGGCCCGGCAGGCGGAGAGACGGGCGGCCCGGCTGGGGCTCGGGTAAGCACTCCTCGCGTTCGCCGGTGCCCGGATTCCGGGCTCGCCGCGCCCGCGGGCGGTCGAGCAGGGTCACATTCGCCGCGGGAGAATACGGGTTAGAGTCTGTAACCATGCCGAAGGTCATCGATCACGATCAGCGACGACGGGAGATCGTCGAGGTCGCCAAGAAGCTGATCATCGAGGGCGGGTTCGAGGCTGCCACGATGCGCAGCATCGTGACCGCGGCCGGGTTCGCGAACGGTGCCCTCAAGCATTACTTCCCCAGCAAGGACAGCATTATCGCGGCGACGTTCGAGAGCGTGCTGCAGGAGACGTCGCAGCGGATGTCCGAACTGGATCCGTCGCTGGGGCCCGCGGAGTCGTTGCGGGGGTTCGTCGAGGCCGCGATTCCGTTCGACGAGCATCAGATCGCGTCGGCTCGGGTTTTGCTGGTGTTGTGGGAGCATTCCGTGGCCAATCCGGATCTCGCCCGGCAGTATCGGGATTTGCTGGACAGCTGGCGGGGCGAGCTGACGGTGCGGATCGCTGCTGCTCGGGGGAAAGGGGAGGCGGCGGATGCTCCGGTGATCGGGGTGTTGGCGGATGAGATTATCGCCGTTTCCATCGGGGCGAATGTGACCAGTTTGATGCATCCGGTGGGGAAGGTTGCCGGGCGGTATCGGGCTTATGTGGACGGGTTGATGGCTCGGATCGGGGATTGAGTTCCTGCTTGGGAGGGCGGCTCGTCGCCTGGGGGCGACATTGCGCCCGGGGTGGGTGGGGCACCCCGAAGGGTGAGTGTGACTGCGGCGCGAGGGTGCTTGTCAAGGCGGGAAGGATGCCTTGACAAGCACCCTCGCGCCGTGTTTTTGGCTTCGTATCGGGGCGGGGGGAGTGTGGCTGCCTGGGTGGGCGGGTGCGGTGGCTGCGGTGGGGTGGTGGGTGCGCGCGGGTGGGGTGCGTGGTCGCGGTGAGTTGTGCGGAGGCGGGGCGGTCTGTGAAGGGGTTCCTCCCGCCCGGCGGCGGAGTCGTGAGGGGAACTCAGGGGATCAGAGTCAATGAGGGTGGCCCTCACGGAACGCTGGACCGGGTGGCGGGTTTTGTCTACGATTGTAGAATGACTTCCGCGTTTCCGGTCATCCGCACGCTTTCCGCGCGTCCTGTTACTGGGCCTCCGGTCGTGCTGATTCATGGGTTCGCGTCCTCGGCTGCGTGTGATTGGCCTGCGGAGTACTGGGCCGATCCGCTGGCGGCCGCCGGGCGGGAGACGGTTGTGGTGCAGTTGGCGGGGCATCCTGGCGGGCCCAGGGTCGCGAAAGCCGAGGAGGCGACCGCGACTCGGGTGGTGGACGCGTTGGCGGAATGTGCTGGCACGCAAGAGGTCGACGTCGTCGGTTACTCGCTCGGGGCGCGGCTCGCGTGGGATCTCGTTTCGCATCCCAAGGTGTCGGTGCGGCGGTTGGTGCTGGGCGGGTTGAGTCCGCAGGAACCGTTCGCGGCGGTTGATCTTGGGGCTGCGCGGCAGGCGGTCCGAGGCGGACCGGCTCCGGACGATCCGCTGACCGGGGCGATCACGGCGATGGCGGCGGCGGGGGATTCGGAGTCGCTGCTGAATCTTGTCGAGGGGTTGGCGAGCGAGCCGTTCGATCCGGGTGCGGGTGTTCCGCAAGTGCCGACGTTGTTCCTCGCGGGGCGGCAGGACTTCATGGCACACGGGATCGAGCAGCTGGCGGCGCGCGTGCCGGGTGCGCGGCTGCGGCAGGTCGCGGGGGATCACCGCGGTGCGCTGGTGGGCGTCGAGCTGCGGGAGGCGGTGTTCGACTTCCTCGGGGCCGCGGCGTTGTGAGGCGCCAGAATGGCCGCTGCGGCGCAGTCGTGCCAGCCTGGAGCGCATGACGACACCGGCGCAGCTCCGCAGAACCGCCCTGTCCTACCCGGAGACGGCCGAGCTGGCTGTTGCCGGCACGGTCGCGTTCACGGTGCAGGGCAAGGAGTTCGCTGCCCTGCGACCGGACCGGCAGGTCGTGCTCCGGATGACGCCGTCCGATGTGGACGAACTGCGCGCCGCCCATCCGACCGCGCGCCGCGTCGCCAGGGCGGGGGCACGGTTGCCGATCGAGGACATCAACGGGCAGCAGCTCAACCACTGGGTGCGGCGCGCGTGGCTGGCTCGGGCCCCGAAGCGGCTTGCGGCTCCGGTGGCTGCCGCGGGGACCGCGGTGGCGGGGGAGGTCGGCGACTTGCCCAGGGCGATCGGCAGTCCGGCAACCCGGGCGCTGCACGGTGCGGGGATCACGACGCTGGCGCAGATCGCCGAGCGGAGCGACGCGGAGCTGCTCGCGTTGCACGGCGTGGGCCCGAAGGCGGTGCGGCTCCTTCGCGAGGAGGCCCAGGACTAAACCGGGCCGTCGCGGATTCGGTCAGCGGCCGCGGCCAGGACAGGTGCCCGCTGCGGCTCCGAGCGAGGTGTCCGTGGCGAGGATCTACCGAAGCTTGCCGACGGCTTGCCCGGCGGTGGGCCGATATCTCGGCGGCAGCCGAGGCAACGCCTCAGGACTGCGGTGAATCCGCTCCGGTAGGCGCGGGGTCGGGCGGGTCGCCCTCGAAGCCGTTGGCCCAGTAGCGGCCGCGCAGCGAAAGGTTTTGCAGCATCCCGGTGGCCTCTTCCGCCGACATCGGCGCTGGGTCCGTTTCGAGCCACCACCGCAGGACGGCGAGCTGTTCCCCGACCCATGCCCTGGCCAGCACGCCGAGGTCGATGCGCGGCGTGACGTCGTGGTGGTCGGCGCGGGACTTGAACACCGAGCGCACCGCGTCCGTGCGCGCGTCGGTGAACTGCCGCAGCGCCCGGCCGTCGCCCTCGCCGCGCAGGATGAGCAGGTAGAGATCCCGGTTCTCGCGGGCGTGCCGGAACAGTTCCAGCGCCGGTTTGCCGGTGAAGCCCACTGAAGAGGCCGGGACCAGCGGCCGCAGCCGTTCGTCCAGTTCCTCCTGGAGCTCGGTGACGACGTGCCGCAGCAGCGCGTCCTTGTCCGGGTAGTGGCTGTAGAACGTCGCGCGGCCCAGATCGGCCCGTTCGGTGATGTCCTCCACCGTCACGTTGGCGTATCCGCGTTCGAGCACCAGCGACACCAGTGCGTCGCGGAGCAGGCCGCGGGTGCGGCGGGTCCGTCGGTCAGTGGTCGGCAAGAGGCCCCCTTCGGTCGTTGCCGGCCCGAGTGTAGCGAACTGTTGACACCGCGACTGTTAATAGACACAGTGTTCAGCATTGGTCAATCTGACGGAAAACAGGGAGTCGGCGTGAACCTGGGCAGCTATGTCACCCGTGCCAGCACGTTCTGGCCCGATCAGCAGGCGCTGGTGTGCGGCGAGCGGCGGTGGTCCTACCGCGAGCTGGAGGAGCGGACGAACCGGCTGGCGTCCGCGCTGCTCGCGTCCGGCGTCGAGCCCGGGCAGGCAGTCGCCACCTTCTCCGGCAACAGCGCGGAGCTGGTGGAGACCGAGATCGCTTGTTACAAGGGCGGGTTCCTGCGCGTGCCGATCAGCGCGCGGCTGTCCGCGGGCGAGGTCGAGCACATCCTGGCGGACGCGGACGTGCGAGTGCTGCTGGTCGATGCCGAGCACGCCGAAGCGGCGCAGAAAGCGGCTGCCGGGACTTCGTGCGCGCTGATCGACTACGACGGCCGCACGCCGGATGCGCGGTCCTACGCCGACGTGCTGGCGGCGGGGTCGTCCGAGCCGGTCGCGGTCGAGGTGAGTGCGGACGATCCGTCGGTCTTGCACTTCACGTCCGGGTCCACCGGGAAGCTCAAGGCCGCGGTGCAGACGAACGGAAACCGGCTGGCGAACCTGCGCAAGCGGTTGATGAGCCCGGAAGGCGCGCCGTCCGCCTCGGAAACGTACCTGGCGGCGGGTCCGATCACGCACGCCACCGGAATGGGTTTGCTGGCGGCCTTTTCCCGCGGGGCGACCGCGGTGGTGCTGCCGCGCTTCGACGCGGTGGAGTTTTTGGCGGCAGTCGAGAAGGAGCGGATCACCTCGACGTTCCTGGTGCCGGTGATGCTGAACATGGTGTTGTCGCATCCCGCCGTCCACACCGCCGACCTGTCCTCGCTTCGTTGCCTTCGGGTGGGTGGCGCGCCGGTGTCGCCGCAGCGGTTGCGGGACGCGGTGGCGGCGTTCGGTCCGGTGGTGATGCAGGGGTACGGCCAGGGCGAGACCACCAGCGGCGTCACGGTGCTGACCTGCGAAGACGTGGTCCGCGGGATCGAGGAGGACGCGGAGTTGCTGTCCTCGGCGGGGCGGCCGTTGTTCGACTCCGAGGTCCGGGTGGTCGACGACGAAGGCCGTCCGGTGCCCGCCGGGGAACTCGGCGAGGTGGTGGTGCGCGGTCCGGACTGCGTGACGGAGTACTGGCACGAACCGGAGCTGTCCGCGGAAACGTTCCGCGACGGCTGGGTGTACACCGGCGACATCGGCTACCTGCGCGCCGACGGGTATCTGTTCATTGTGGACCGCAAGAAGGACATGATCATCTCCGGTGGCTACAACATCTTCTGCACCGAAGTGGAATCCGTCCTCTACGAGCATCCCGCCGTTTCCGAGGCGTGCGTGGTGGGCGTGCCCGACGAGAAGTGGGGCGAAGCGGTGAAGGCGGTTGTCGTCCGCCGCTCGGACGTCACTGCCGAGGAACTGATCGAGTTCTGCGCGGAACGATTGGCGCGCATCAAGAAACCCCGCTCGGTCGATTTCGCCGAGGAACTCCCGGTGAACCGCAACGGCAAGATCGACCGGCGCGCGGTGCGGGACCGGTATTGGGCGGGCGAAGCCCGGAAAGTCCACTGAGGAGGTCCCGCATGTCCTTCACCCTTGCCCCGGCTTACGACGACAACCCGCGGCTCGCTGAGCTTGTCGGCCGGTTGCGCGAATACCTGTCGGGCGAACTCGCCGAGTACGAGGCCACGCTCGGGCTGACCCCGGAGACCCCGTTGACCCGGGCCGTGATCGAACCGGTCTGGAAACGCTGCCGGGAGCTGGGTTTCTACGGGGTCCACCTGCCCGGCGAGTACGGCGGCCTCGACCTGAGCTACACCGAACTGGCCGCGCTCAAGGAGGAGGTCGGCGCGTCCGGGCGGATCCTTTACCACTGCGTGCTCGGCGACCTCGGCGGTCCGCTGCGCGCGGGCGCGATCTTCGCCACGGCTACCGAGGAGCAGCGCGAGCGGTATTTGCTGCCGCTCGTCCGCGGGGAGCGCGCGTGCTGCTTCTCGCTGACCGAAACCAATGCCGGGTCGGATGTGCGGGCCATGCGCACCACGGCGACCCCGGAGGGAGACGGCTGGCGGATCAGCGGCCACAAGGTGTTCTCCTCGGCGGGTCCGATCGCCGATTTCTCCGTGCTGGTCGCCCGGATGGCGGGGGAGGACGAGAGCTACTCGGCGTTCCTGGTCGATCTGGACTCGCCGGGCTGCACGGTCGCCGACGGGGAGGTTCCGATGTCCGGCCAGCACATCGAGTCCGACATCATCCTCGACAACTGTTGTGTCGGCCCGCAGCAGCTGCTGGGCCGGGTGGGGGACGGGCTGCGCATCGGGCTCGGCCGGGTCACCACCAACCGGCTGCTGCACTGCCCGACAGTGCTGGGCCACGCCCGTCGCGCGCTGGAACTCACCATCGAATTCGCCCGCACCCGCCAGGTGTTCGGCGGTCCGCTGGCGGCGCTGCAGTCGATCCAGCACAAGATCGCCGACATGGCCACCGCGTACTACGCGGCCCGCGCCATGACCTACGACGCACTGTCCGCATTGGACTCCGGGAGCAAGCCGAGCACGGAGGCGTTCATGTGCAAGCTGTTCGTGGCGGAGAACGCCTTCCGCATCGCGGACGAGGCGGTGCAGATCCACGGCAAGGCCGGGCTCGTGCGCGGCGCGGAGGTGGAGTGGCTGTTCCGGCGGCTGCGGATGTTCCGCGTGCTGACCGGATCGTCGGAGATCCAGAAGAACGGCATTGCCAAGGCCCTGCTCCTGCCGTCCGGGACCCAGCGGTGAAGCCCGCCGGGACCCGGCCGCGTACGGCCGCGCCGGCGGGCGGCACCGCGGGGAACGCCTGGCTGCGCCGCTGGTCGGTGGTGGCGATGCTGCTGCTGTTCATGCTGATCAACTACGGCGACAAGGCCGTTCTCGGGCTGGCCGCACGCCCGATCATGCACGAATTCGGGCTGAGCCCGTCGCAGTACGGCCTGCTGTCCAGTGCGTTCTTCTTCCTGTTCAGCGTGTGCGCGCTGGCGGTCGGGTTCGCGTCGAGCCGGATCTCGACGCGGTGGATCCTGCTGGCGCTCGCGCTGGTCTGGGCGGTGACGCAGGTGTCCGTGGTCGCCGCGAGCGGGGTCGGGCTGCTGCTGATCAGCCGGATCGTGCTCGGCGCCGCCGAAGGGCCCGCGCAGCCGATGGCGCTGCACGCCGCCTACAGCTGGTTTCCCAACGCCAAGCGCAACATCCCGAGCGCGCTGATCGTCGGCGGCGGCGCGCTGGGCGGGGCGATCGCGACCCCGCTGCTCACCGTGGTGATCGTGCACTTCGGCTGGCGGGCCGCGTTTCTCGCGATGTTCCTGGTCGGCTGCGTCTGGTGCCTGCTGTGGCTGGTGATCGGCCGCGACGGGCCGGTCGACCTCGCTCCGTCCGGAGCGGCGCCGGTCCCGGCAGGCCGCGTCCCCTACCGGCGGATCCTGCTCTCCGGAACCTGGCTCGGCGGGTTCGTGGGCGCGTTCGGCGCGTACTGGACGTCCACGCTGATGGTCGCCTGGCTGCCGTCCTATCTTGAGATGGCGCTCGGCTACAGTGCGGGCGAGGCGGCCGCCATCGCCACGATCCCCTGGGTGGCCGGGCTGATCCTGACCTTCGCGCACGGCGCGATCACCCAATGGCTGCTGCATCTCGGCGTGCCCAGCCGGATCGCCCGCGGCATCCTCGGCGGCTGCGTGCTGGTCTTGGCGGGCTTGGCGATGGTGCTGCTGCCGACCGTCACGCAGCCCGCGCTGCGGATCGTCCTGATCGCCGTGGCGTTCAGCTTCCACGGCGTCACCTTCGCCAACGGCCAGACGGTCAACAGCGAGATCAGCCCGCCCGCGCAACGGGGTGCGGTGCTGTCGGTCAGCGTCGCGCTGGTCACCGTCGCCGGCCTGCTCGCGCCGTATCTCACCGGCAGGCTCGTCGAGTCCGCGGCCGGACCGGCCGCCGGTTTCGCCACCGCCTTCGCCATTCCCGGGGTCCTGATGCTGGCCGGCGGGGTAGCCGCATTGTTCTTCGTCCGCCCGGAACGCGACGCCCGGCGCATCGCGGCACTCGCCGCAGTCAAGGAGAAACCGTGACCAATCCGTATACAGTGGACAATGCTTATTGGAGCCGCGGCTACGTCGACCCGGCCTTTGTCCGTCTCGGCATGACCCGCGCCAGGGAAACCGGCCCGACCCGGCGGGTGTGGCGCGGCGCGGGCCCGCGCCGGGATCTGCCCGAGGACCACGAGGACCTGGACAACCTGCTCGTCGCCCCGCGGGCCGGGGCAGCGCCCGTCAAGCTGAGCGAGTTCCTGGCCGGTGCGGAAACCGACGCCATTCTGGTGGCGCACCGGGGGAAGATCGTCTATGAACGGTACTTCCACGGCATGCGGCCACACGACGTGCACCTGTCCGCGTCGGTGGCGAAGTCGTGGACCGGGCTGCTCGCCGCGCTGCTGATCGACGAGGGCGTGCTCGACGCCGGTCAGCCGTTGGCCCACTATGCCCCCGAACTCGCCGGCACGGCGTTCGGCGACGCCACGATCCACCACCTGCTGCACATGGGCACCGTCATGGACTACGGTGGGCGGCCGTTCTGCAAACCCCTTGAAGCGCAACGATATTTCGCCGCTGTCGGCATCGTGCCCCGTCCCGCTGGCTACACCGGGCCCACGAGCGTCAAGGAACATCTGGCCACCGCGCGGGCCGTCGCACCGCCGGGAACCGAATTCCGCTACGACAACGGCAACACCGAGGCCGTAGCCGAAGCCCTTCGCCGCGTCACCGGCGTCAGCCTGGCCGAACTGTGGAGCGAACGGGTCTGGGCCCGGCTGGGCGCGGACGAGGACGGCGCGTACTGCCTGGATTCCACCGGCACGGAGATCGCCTGCGGCCGCTACAGCGCCACCCTGCGCGATCTCGCCCGGGCAGGGGAGATGCTGCGTCGCGGCGGGACGGTCGGCGACCAGCAGATCGTGGCGGAACGCGTCGTCGCCGACCTGACTGCCGTGCCGCCCGGGCCCGCGCGGCGCGCCCTGCCGACCGGTGCCGCGCGGCCGATCGGCTACCACAATTTCTGGTGGGTCCCGGACGAGGGCTACGGCACCTTTGGCGCGCGAGGCATCCACGGGCAACGGTTGCAGGTCAGTCCGGGGCGGGAGCTGGTCATCGCCCACTACGGATCGCATGTGATGTCGCCTTCGGTTCCGGTGCCGCCGCTGGAGGCGGTGTTCGCCCGGATCGGCGATCATCTGGCCGGGTAACGCCGGCCGCTTGCTCTGCTAGCGTTGCCGTTGTGGTGCAGAAGATCCGGGTGTCCGAGGCGAGGTCGAGGCTGCTCGCGACGGCCACCCGGATCTTTTACGCCGAAGGTCTCCACTCGGTCGGGGTCGACCGGATCGTGGCGGAGGCGAAGGTCACCCGGGCCACGCTGTACCGGCATTTCCCCGGCAAGGAAGACCTCGTCGTCGCGTATCTCCAGGGCGTCTCCGAGATGGAGCGCGCCGGGGTCGGCAACATCCTCGCCGGCCACCCGCCCGCGGCCGAAGCCCTGCGCGCGGTCGCGGAGTGGATCGCCGAGAGCATCCAGTCGGCGCACTTCCGCGGCTGCGCGTTTCTCAACGCGGCGGCGGAATACCCGGACCCCGGACATCCCGTGCACCAAGCGGTCCTGACCCACCGCGAGTGGTTTCTCCGCACGGTCACGGAGTTGTTCGCGCGGGTCGGTTCGTCCGCACCGGAGCCCGCGGGGCGGCATTTCGTGATGCTGCGCGACGGTGCGATGGCGTCGGGCTGTTTGACGGATCCGGCCGAGGCCGGCGACACCTTCCGGCAAGGGGTCGACGGCATCCTGCGGCACCGCCTCGGCTCCGGGGCGAGCCCGTAACACTTCTGAAAGCCCGGTTGGCGTTGACGCCGCTCGGGGTCTGCCGAGAGGCTGAGGGAGAACGAACGTTCTGTCTCATTCAGCTTTCGGAAGGATCACCGTGACCATCGTTGACTCGCCCGCCGGAACCGCTCCGGCGTTGCGCCGGCTGTACTTCGTGCGGTTCGCCTTCGCGGTCGTCTGGGCCGCGCTGCTGTTTCTCACGGCCAAGACGCACGTCGGCCCGATCGGAGTTGTCCTGGTCGTGGCGTATCCGCTGTTCGACGTCGCCGCCGCGGTCGTGGACGCGCGCTCGTCCCGTGCCGCGGGGTTGTCCGTGAACATCGCGATCAGCCTGCTGGCAGGCATCGGCCTCGCGATCGCCAGTGCGTCCGGCGTCCCGGCGGTGCTGCGGGTGTGGGGTGCGTGGGCGGTCGCCGCCGGTCTTGTCCAGCTGATCGTGGCCGTCGGCAGGCGCGGGATGGGCGGCCAGTGGCCGATGATCCTCAGCGGCGGCATCTCGGTGCTGGCCGGGGCGAATTTCGCGCTCAGTGCCGGCGCGCCCGACCCGTCGCTCGCCGCTGTGGCCGGATACGCGGTGCTGGGCGGGATTTTCTTCCTGGTCTCGGCGCTCCGGCTGGGCCGCACTGCCGCCCGCCTGGGGACCAAAGACTCCGGCAGCGCGGACGTCCGCCCGCAGTGACCGCGGGTCGCGCGGATTAGCGTCGAGGGCGGGACACCGAACGCGAGGAGAACCCAGTGCGAATCCTGACCCTCAACCCTGGTTCGTCCAGCTTGAAGGCAGCGGTCGTGCACGATGGCGCCGCGGTCGGCTGGGCGGCCTGGCAGAGCGAGATGACCCGCGCGGTCGTCGACACCGTGGAGCGCTGGCCGCGGCCGGACGGGGTGGCGGTGCGGTTCGTCCACGGCGGCGCGCAGAAAACGCCGGTTCTGGTAACCGGCCAGGTGGTCGCGAATCCCGACCGGCTCGTCCCGCTGGCTCCGCTCCACCAGCCGCTGTCGCTGGACGTCACCCGGCAGGTCCGGGACCTGCCGGGTGTGCCGGTGGTGGCCTGCTTCGACACGGCGTTCCATGCGGACCTGCCCGACGCCGCCGCGCACTATCCGCTGCCGCGCGAGTGGACGCGGCAGAACCGGTTGCGCCGTACTTCCCGCCGGACACCAACACGCTCCTGGAGGTGGCCGCGCACTGCCTGCGCAGCCGGGACCTGGTCAACGTGGTGGTCGCGGGCAAGAACGAGACACCGGCCTGGCTCGACGCCGAGGAGGCCGCACTGCACTGCGCACGAGGTCTGGGCATCTGGGAATGGGCCGGCACGCACGCGGACCGCGAACCGGACGTCGTGCTCGCGTGCGCGGGCGACGCTCCGACCCTGGAAATCCTCGCCGCGGCGGCGATCCTGCGCGAGGAACTGCCGGAGCTGGCGGTTCGCGTGGTCAACATGGTGGCTGCAGCCGGAAACGGAGCACCGGCACGGACTGAGCGACTGGGAGTTCGACGCGCTGTTCACCCCGGACCGTCCGGTGATCTTCGCCTACCACGGCTACCCGTGGCTGATCCACCGCCTGGCCTACCGCCGCACGAACCACGCCGGGCTCCATGTCCGCGGCTACACCGAACACGGCACCACGACCACGCCGTTCGACATGCTGGTGCGCAACCGCATGGACCGGTTCCAGCTCGTGATCGACGTGCTGGACCGGGTTCCGGGACTGCTCGCCACGACCGGCCCGCTGCGGCAGCGGATGACCCGCACGCAGGAACGGCACCGGCACTGGATCACCGAACACGGCGAGGACCTGCCCGAGGTGCGGGAGTGGCGGTAGCGGCGCGCTCGCGGGCTTCGATCCGGGTCGCTGAGGGCCGTTGGTCCCTCGAAGTCGGGACAGGTTCCGCTATTTCGCGGCGCTGCCGGGAGCGAGGCTCGGTTCAGTGCCCCCTCACCCGGAGACTGCCATGAACGTTTTCCTGCCGCTCGTCGTCGACCAAGCGCTCGCCGCCGCCGTCCCCGCAGAACACCCAGCCGTGGCGGTTCGTCGTCGACGGCTCCCGGATCGAGGTGCGGCTCGACCGGGACCGGGTCCTCCCGATCGCCGACCCGGCCGGGCGCGAGGCACGGCTGTCCTGCGGCGCGGCGGTGTGCAATCTGCTGCTCACCCTGCGGGTCAACGGCGTGCGCGGCCGGGTGCGGATCGTCCCGGACCTGACCGACCGCGATCTGCTTGCGGTGGTCTCGATCGAGGGGAACACTCATCCGTCCACTGTGGACCGAAGCCTCGCGGAGGCGGTCTACCGGCGGCACACGAACCGGCGTCCGCTGTCCGATCGGCCGGTGCCGGTGTCCGCGCGGAGACTCCTGCGTTCGGCCGCACTGGGCGAGGGCGGCCAGCTCGAACTCCTGGACGCCTCGGGCCACTACGCGCAGGTCTCCGCGCTCGTCCGGCGCGCGGAGACCGAGCAGGCCGCGGACGCGGCGTTCCAGGCGGAAACCGCGAAGTGGACGGGCCGCGCCCCGGACTGCCCGGACGGCGTGCCCACCTCCGCGTTCGGGCCGCCCGCCGACGTCCCCCGGTGTGGTGTCGCTGCGCTCGTCGCACGAGAACCGCTCGATCCCGCCGCGGCAGTTCGAACAGGACCCGGTGCTGGTCGCGGTGCTGACCCGCGACCAGGGCGCGGCGGCCGACGTCCGCGGCGGGATGATCATGGAACGCGTCCTGCTCGCCGCGACCGCGGAAGGCTTGGCGTCCTCGTTCCTGTCGCAGCCGTTCGAGGCCCGGTCCACGCGGGCGCAGCTGCTGGCGGCATTCCACGGCCTGGGGCACGTGCACACGCTGCTGCGCATCGGGTACGGGCTGCCGGCGCGGAGGACCGCGCGACGGCCTGCCGCCGAGGTGACGACGATGCGGAGTGCGCCGGAGGTCGCCGCGTTGTGAGGCGGTGGCGGAACCGGGCCGTTGGTCCCCGCCGCCGTGCCCTCCGGGACGGGCCGGGCGGCCCGCCTGCCCGGGGCGGAATTCCTCTGTGGACAGCGCGTTGCGCGGGCGATTCCGGAGCACGGGAGGTGCGGAAGATGGAAACATGGACGGACCGCCTCCTGCGGTGGTGGCACCTGCTCGTTCCGGGACCCGGTTCGGTGGCGCGCGCCTCGGACCGGTTCCAGTCCGGGCTCCTGCTTGCCGCGCTCCTCGTCGCGCTGACCGCTCTCCCGTTCGCGGCCGCCGTCGGCTCGGAGCTTTACGGGACGCGGAAACCGGTCTCGGCCGGACAGCTGACCGAGCGCAACCAGGCGACCGCGATCCTGCTGACTGACGGCCCCGCGACAACGGTCAACGGGCGCAGCGGGCTCGCCGCCGGCCGACGCGACCTGGCGCGCACCGGACGGTTCGCGTCGAACCGGCCAGGTCGCGGCCGCCGAAGGCGCGCGGCGCGGCGACCGGATTTCGATCTGGGTGGACCGCGCGGGAAACCCCGTCCCGCCGCCGCTGACCGCCGGGGCGGTGCTGGCCGACGCGGTGTGCGCGGCGGTCGGGCCGTAGGTGTCGGTGTGCTTGGTGCTGGCCCTGGGGTCGGTGGCACGGTGTTCGCGCTGAACCGGCGCCGGAGGGCCGAGTGGCAACGCGAGTGGGATGCCGAACAGGCCAAGCGCACCCATCCGTGACCGGAGGCCCGGTTTGCCCCGGGCCGGTCTTTGCGGCATCTTTACGCGTGGTGTGCCGGGAAGTCTGGTCGGCCTGCCCGTGCCCAGCCGGGCGGCGGGCGGTCCGGTCGACCCCGAGGAGCCCCGTGGCGTCAGGCGTGCGGAAAGAAATCCCGAGTTCCGGCGGAGCCGCGCGGGCGGCCGTAGCCTGGGGGCATGCGCGCAGCGGAGCTGGCCGAGGAGTTCCCGGTCGTCGATCTCGACGCGGACGCGCTGGCGGCCGCGCGCCTGCTGGCCGAGCACCGGCTGCCCGGGCTGGTGGTGACGGAAGCGTCCGGGCGCCCGCACACGGTGCTGCCCGCCTCCGACGTCGTGCAGTTCCTGGTGCCGCCTTACGTGCGCGACGATCCGTCGCTGGCCGGGGTGCTCAGCGAGTCGATGGCGGACCGCGTCGCGGACAAGCTGGGCGGGCGGACGGTGCGCGAACTGCTGCCCGGCGAACCTCGCGAGCTGCCGAGAGTGGACGCCGACGACACGATCGTGGAGGTCGCCGCGACGATGGCCCGGCTGCGCTGCCCGCTCGTGGCGGTGATGCGGGACCGGACGCTGCTCGGCGTGGTCTCCGCGTCGCGGCTGCTGGAGCACGCGCTGACGCCTCGCTGATCCGCGCGCGCCTGCTCCGGGCGGTCCGCCGGTGAGCACGGTCATCGCGGTCGTCGTGTTCGTGGTGGCCTACGTCTTCATCGCGACCGAGAAGATCCCGAAGATGACCGCCGCGCTGGCCGGGGCGGGCGTGGTGCTCGCGACCGGGGTGAGCGGGTCGGCGGACGCGTTCTTCTCCGAGGACACCGGCGTCGACTGGAACGTGCTGTTCCTGCTGCTCGGGATGATGATCATCGTCGGGATCCTGCGCCGCACCGGGGTGTTCGAGTTCGTCGCGATCTGGGCGGCCAAGCGCGCCAAGGGGTCTCCGCTGCGGATCATGCTGCTGCTGGTGCTGATCACCGCGGTCGCCTCGGCGTTCCTGGACAACGTGACCACGGTGCTGCTGATCGCCCCGGTGACGCTGCTGGTGTGCGACCGGCTCGACCTCAGCCCGGTCCCCTTCCTGATCGCCGAGGTGCTGGCGTCCAACATCGGCGGCACCGCGACCCTGATCGGCGACCCGCCGAACATCATCATCGGCAGCCGCGCGGGCTTGGCGTTCAACGACTTCCTGCTCAATCTCGCGCCGATCGTCGCGCTCGAACTCGTCGTGCTGGGGCTGGTGCTGCCGTGGCTGTTCCGCGGCTCGTTCACCGTCGACCGGCAGCGGGTCGCCGACGTGATGGCGCTCAACGAACGCGAAGCGATCCGGCAGCCGAAGCTGCTGGTGAAGTCCGGTGCCGTGCTGCTGCTGGTGTTCGCCGGATTCGTGCTGCATTCGGTGCTGCATCTGGACCCGTCGGTGGTCGCGCTGCTCGGCGCGGGCCTGCTCGTGCTGCTCTCGGGCACGCCGCCCAAGCAGTATCTCGACGGCGTCGAGTGGGAGACCCTGCTGTTCTTCGCCGGGCTGTTCATCATGATCGGGGCGCTGGTCAAGACCGGGGTGATCGACTGGCTGGCGAAGCTCGCCGCCGGAGCCACCGGCGGGAACGCGCTGCTGGCGGTCTCCTTGATCCTCGGCGTGTCCGCACTGCTGTCCGGCGTGATCGACAACATCCCTTACGTGGCAACGATGAGCCCGCTCGTGCTCGCGCTCACCCACGACATCCCGGACCCCGCGCACGCGGAAGCACTGTGGTGGTCGCTGGCGCTCGGCGCGGACTTCGGCGGCAACATGACGGCGGTCGGGGCCAGCGCGAACGTGGTGGTGCTCGGTCTCGCCGCCCGGGCGGGTTCGCCGATTTCGTTCTGGGAGTTCACCAAGAAGGGCGCGGTCGTCACGGTGATCACTGTGCTCGTCGCCGCCCCGTATCTGTGGCTCCGTTACTTCGTGTTCTGACTCTCGATAGCGTGCAAAACGGATGAAAACCCTGACCGGGCTTGAGAAGTCCGCTCAGGTGTGAGCGATCCCGCAACCCTGTCCGTGTGCAATTGTTGCATACTGCATCAATGTCGTCGGGTGAGAGTGCGGGGAAACGCGGGCTGGTCGTACCGGTGCGCCGGCCGGTGGGCCGGTGGGTGCGGGAGAGCCGGGCCGGGCTGGTCGGGCTGGCGGTGCTGATCGGGGCGGGCGCCGGGCTGGGCGCGGTGGTGTTCCGGTGGTTGATCACGTCGTTCACGCACGTGTTTTCCGGGCACGCGGACTATTCGGCGGCCGGGCGTGCGGCGCATTCGTGGTTCCCGGCGCTGGGTCCGTGGTTCCTGCTGCTGGCCCCGGTGCTGGCGGGGTTGCTGTACGGGCCGCTGGTGCACCGGTTCGCGCCGGAGGCGCGCGGACACGGGGTGCCGGAGGTGATGTACGCGGTGGCGGAGCGGGGCGGGCGGATTCCGGTGCAGGTGAGCGTGGTGAAGGCGCTGGCGTCGGCGTTGACGATCGGCTCGGGCGGTTCGGTGGGCCGGGAGGGGCCGATCGTGCAGATCGGGTCCGCTCTGGGCTCGTCGCTGGGGCGGGCGGCGCGGTTGCCGGAGTCGCGGTTGCGGGTGCTGGTGGCGTGCGGGGCGGCGGGCGGGATCGCGGCGACGTTCAACGCGCCGCTGGCCGGTCCGTTCTTCGCGATGGAGCTGATCCTGCGGGATTTCGCCGCCGAATCGTTCGGGGCGGTAGTGCTCGCGAGCGTGACAGCGAGCGTGGTGGGGCGGGCGGTGCTGGGGAACGCGCCGTTCCTGGACTTGCCGCCGTTCACGGTGCGGAACCCGGTGGAGTATCTGCTGTTCGTGGCGCTGGGTTTGCTGGTGGGTGCGTGCGGGGTGCTGTTCGCCCGGGTGCTGTACTGGATCGAGGACCTGTGCGACCGGCTGTGGCGGGGTCCGGAATGGCTGCGCCCGGCCGTCGGCGGGCTCTTCCTCGGCGGGCTGCTGCTGGCGCTGCCGCAGATGTACGGGGTGGGGTACCCGGTGCTGCGGAACGCGGTCGAGGGCAAGTACGTGTTCGGGTTCCTGCTGGTGCTGATGCTGGGGAAGATCGTGGCGACCAGCCTGACGATCGGGATCGGCGGATCGGGCGGGGTGTTCGCGCCGTCGCTGTTCATCGGCGCGATGGCCGGGACGGCGTTCGGGATCGCGGTGCACACGTGGTTTCCGTCGGTGACCGCGTCGCCGGGCGTGTACGGGCTGATCGGGATGGGCGCGGCGTTCGCGGGCGCGGCGCGGGCTCCGATCACGGCGGTGATCGTGTTGTTCGAGCTGACCGGCCAGTACACGGTGATCCTCCCGATGCTGACCGCCATCGTGATCGCGACCGCGATCAGCCGCGCGCTGAGCCGCGACACGATTTACACGCTGAAGCTCCGCCGCCGGGGCATCGATCTGGACAAACACCCTTCCGCCGGGCGGTTGGCGGGCACGAAAGTCTCCGCGGTCACCGAACCGTTGCCGGAGCCGCTGCGCGAGAACCTGCCGCTGGACCTGGCTGCGCACGCGCTTGCCTTGTCCGGCCACGGAATCCTGCCGGTCATCGACGCGGGCGGCCGATACCAGGGCTGCGCGACCGCCCGCGCGGTCGCCGAAGCAGTAGCCGAGGACCAGACGGGCCGGGTGGGGGATCTCGCCGAGTTGCCGCCGTTGGTGACGAGCGATTCCACACTTGCCGATGCGCTGGACGCACTTGCCCAGGCTCCGGGGACCGGCCTGCCGGTGCTGACCGGCGGGGATGAGCTGACGGGGTGGATCACGCACCAGTCGGTGTTGAGTGCGCTGGAGCCCGCGGCGGCGAGTGCGACCGGCCGGAAGTCGGGGGCCTAGGCGCAAGCCCGGAGCCCGTCCAGCAGAAGGTCCAGCAGCCGGCCCGCCATCGCTTTGTGCTCGGCGGAACCGGCCACGGTGAAGATGCCGATGAGCGCGGCGGCGATGTCTTCGGCGGGGACATCGCCGCGGAGTTCGCCGCTGGCGCGGCCGGCTTCGAGGAGGCCGTCGATGGCCGCGAGCAGTTCGGTTCTGGTGCGGGCGTGGGCGATCTCGCCGGATTCGACCATCGCGAGCAGCGTGTCGAGCATTCCGTTCTTGGTGGCGATCCAGTCCCCGAACAGGTTCATCCAGCGGCGCAGCGCGGCTGCCGGACCGAGGTGGGCGAGCAGGTCCTCGGCACCGGCGGTGAGGCGCGAGACCTGGTCCTGGTAGACCGCGTCGACCAGTGCCTCGCGGGTGGGAAAGTGCCGGTAGAGGGTGGCGATGCCGACTCCGGCCTCGGCCGCGATCGCGCGCATCGACGGCTCGGTCTCGGCTGCGGCGAACAGCCGGGTCGCGACGTCCAGCAGCTGCTGGCGATTGCGGGTCGCGTCTGCCCGAGGGGTCTTCGCGGCAGCCAAAACGGATCACGCTCCACTTGTGCTAGCTTCGAGGATGTAAACGGAGCATAGTCCGTTTACTGAGCTCAAGGAGAACAGGTGAGCAGGAAAGAAGCGAGCCGGGCGGTTCAGTTCGAGTCGTTCGGCGGGCCGGAGGCCTTGCGAATTCGCGAAGTGCCGGTGCCGCAGGCTGGTCCGGGGAAGATTCGCGTACGGGTCACCGCGGCTGGGCTGAACCCGATGGACTGGTTCATGACCTCGGACGCGGAGACTGCCGCGCGGTTCGGGCTGAGCCTGCCGTGCGGGTTCGGCACCGACCGGGATCGTGGACCAGGTCGGCGACGGAGCGAGCGAGTTCGCGGTCGGCGACCGGGTGTTCGGCGGCGCGCTGTCCCGCGCGGTCGCTGACTACGTCGTCGTGGACGTGGCAGGGACCATCGCGGTGGGCGGCGAGGCGCACCGCACCCCGGACGGTGTCGACGACCGCACCGCTGCCGCGCTTGCGATCGCGGGCTGCACGGCGGCCGCAGCGCTGGCGGTGGTCAACCCGGGCCCGGGCGACACGGTGCTCATCGGCGGCGCGGGAGGCGGCGTCGGCGTGTTCGCGGTCCAGCTCGCGCGCCTTCGCGCTTCGCCCTCATCGGACTGGGCGCCCCGTTTCCGGCTGGTCAAACATGGATTCGCGAGCACCTGCCGCCCTGCCCGGACAAGCGCACCGCCGCAGCGCGCGGGCGGGGCTCGGCAGTGAGACAGTGGCAGCGTGTTCGACACCTTCGCGGAATGGGACATCCCTGTCAGCGATTCAGTGACCCTCCACGGGCGAAGCGGGGGAGAAGGACCGCCCGTTGTGTTGTTGCACGGGCATCCTCGGACGCATACCACCTGGTACCGGGTCGCTCCGGCGCTTGCGCGGGCAGGGTTTGCTGTCGTCTGCCCCGATTTGCGCGGGTACGGCCGGTCGGCCAAACCCGATCCCGACGAAGAACACGAGGTCTACTGCGACCGCGCGATGGCAGCCGACACCGTGGCGCTGATGCGCGGTCTCGGGCACCGCCGATTCGCTGTCGTGGGCCATGACCGCGGCAGTTACGTCGCTTATCGGACGGCGCTCGACCATCCTGATTCGGTGTCACGCCTGGGTGTTCTGGACAGCGTGCCGATCATCGAGGCGCTCGAACGCGCCGACGCGAAGTTCGCCGCGGCGTGGTGGCACTGGTTCTTTCTCGGCGCCTCCCCGCACGCTGAGCGGGTGATCACGGCCGATCCCCTTGCCTGGTACCACCCCGACGAGCACGCCATGGGGTACGAAAACTGCCGCGACATGACCCGCGCGGTCACGAATCCGGCCACTGTGCGGGCCATGCTGGAGGATTATCGCGCCGGGCTGACTGTCGATCGCGCCCATGACGAGGCGGACCGGGCGGCGCGGCGCGTCATCACCTGTCCGACCCTCGTCGCCTGGTCCGTCAGGGACGACATGGAGGATTTCTACGGTGACCCGGTCGCCGTCTGGCGTTCCTGGGTCAGCGGCGAGCTTTCGTCCGGCCGCATCGAGTCCGGGCACCACATGGCCGAGGAAAACCCGGACCAGCTCGCCGAAACCCTGGTCCGGTTCCTCCGGTAGCCGCCCGGTTCATCCGGCCCCCGAATCGGCGGAGCGGGCACCAGGTCCGCGACCCCGGTGCGGAAGCGGGCCAGCGAATACAGCACTGCCTTCGGCGCGGTCAGCCTGGGACAGATCGGCCCCGCCGTTTCCTAGACGCGCGAGGTCGGGCGGACTTCTGGCAGGCACCAATGCTTGCCAGTGGTCCAGCCGAGGAAACGCCGTCCGGTTCCGCTGTCCGTCCGGCCCTCCGGGGTGAACCGGCCGCCTTCCACGACGTGCGCCAAGCCGTTCACTGCCGGGGCGAACCGGTCGGCCAGGCCCGCTCGCGTCGCTTGCTCGGCGAGGTGACGGACGGTCGCGCGCTGAGTGTCGAGGTCGCAGAAGCTCAGGAAGAACAGCGCCTGCCGCCAGGCGTAAGCTGCGTTCTTGACCGCTTGCAGGGCCGTGTGGTGGTGGTCGGTGCGGGTCGCCAGCCGGGTCACCGCCCAGGTCAACGACTGGGCGGCCAGTTCGGGCGCCGCTGCCTGGAGCCGGGTCCGCAGATCGAGCGTGTGCACCAGGACTGCCAGGTTCTGCGTCGTGAGAATCTGGCTCTGCTCCAGCACTGTGCCGTTCGCGGCGACCGAGCGGAACCGCCACGACGGCCTGGCTTCGCCGGCTCGGGCCACGCACAGGCCGGCGAAGTCGTCGGCGGTGCGGTTGGCGAGCGCGCGGAACTTGCGAGGGGGTGGCTCCGACGTCCAGGACTCCGGCAGGTCGTAGTAGCGGGCGTAGAGCGTGCCCGCCATCGTGCGGCTCGTGAGTTCTGCTGCCGTGCGCCATTTCTCGGTGAACGTGCCCATGAAGATGTCGGCGGCGACCTCCTCCACCAACGGCATCGGCAGCCCAGCCTGCTTCGCCAGCGCGCCCAGTTCGCGCACCAGCGTGTTCGGCAGGATCGCCTGCGGGAACGCGCTGAGCGCCAGCAGCACTGTCTGGTCGAGGGTGTGACGGGCCGCCCGGGTGGCGTCCGGACGCCGCGCTCGCAACGGGTCGATCGCGTGGACCCAGGGCAGTTCCTCGATCCGGACCTGGTGTTCGAGGTCGAGCAGCAGCAGGCCGCGTCGGCGGCGGAAGGCCGCGTAAGTCTGGGCGTACAGCGTCGAAAGCTGCTCATTGTCGAAGTTCGCGGCCAGCAGTTGCGCGGTGATCTGCGGCAGGACCGTCGCGAGGACGTCGGCCGAGGTGATCACGTTCCGCGCGACCAGTTCCTCGATCGGCGCCTCCAGTGCGCGCGCGACCTTGGCGACCAAGTGGGCCGGCGCGTCCTCGGCGACTGGCTCGATCGCCGGCAGCCCGCCGTCGGCCGGGAAGCGGTCCAGCCGCTCGGCCAGCGCGGCGGCGAGTTCGGCGTGGGTGGGTCGCGCGGCGACCGCGGCCTGCAGCGCCCGCAGCGCCGCTCGCGGTTCCGAGCCCGGCTCGCCGTGCTTGGTGATCGTGTTCGCCAGGGCGCGGCGGATCCAGCCGACGTCCCGGCCGGTCAGTTCCGTGCTGTCGTGCTCGCACGCCAGCAGCGCGCGGTGCAGCCGGGCGAAGTTGCTTTTCGGGTGAGTGTGGGCTGTCGACGCGGTGTGCCGGAAGCGCGCCCTGGCGTAGTCCGCAAGCCACTCGGCGCGACGCTGCTGCCAGTCGGCCGGCCAGGTACGGCACGGCCAGCCGCCGGCGACGCCGGTTCCGTCCAGCCGCGGCAGCTCGCCCTCGACGGTGTCGCACCACAGCGCGACCAGCCGGTCGAACAGCGGGTGCCACACCGTCAGCGTTTCCAGCATCGCCGTGATCGCGGGCGGGGTGCTCGCCGACCGGAGCGATTCCCGGACTTCGCCGACTGTGCTCAGCCGGACCAGCGCGCCCGCCGGTCGCGGTGCCGCGCCGGGCAGCGGGGCCAGGCGCAGGCGATGCAGGTGCGGCCGCAGCTCGGCGATCAGGTCGAGCGCGGCTTCGGCGTGCCCGTGGTCCAGCAGCCACGCCACGGTCGGCAGCGCGGCGTCCTCCGGGACCTCGATCCGATAGGACTCGGTGGCCAGCATGGCGCGCAGTGCGGCGAGCCCGGCGTCGGTGAGGTACCAGAGGTTGAGCCGTTCGCGTTCTGTGGTGCCCGGCCCTTCGGCGCACAGCGCGGCCTCGGCGGGGGAAAGCGCGACCTCGGCCAGGAATCGGCCGGTGGCGAACCCGCCGTGCACGACTTCGAGGGTCACCCACGCCGGAGTGTCCGCGACCGGGGTCCGCGAGCCGATCCGCAGGGAACTGGTGGCCATGCCGGTCAGGACGTCCTGCCACCGGCCGGCTTTCGCCGCCGCACGCCGGCGCGTCGCCCTGTCCTTCGCGGACATGGCGGTGCGGACAGCCCGTTCGAGCTGCCCGTAGGCGTACCCCGGCGACGCGGTGTGTCCCATGTGGATTCCCCCTGTGGTCAAGACTTGGAGGCAGGATTCGAACCTGCGCCTTCCCGGGGAACAGCCGGGTGTTCTGCCTGCTGAACTACTCCAAGACGCGGCGGGAGGGACATGGAGGCGGGACTCGAACCCGCGCCCTCCCGGTCCCGAGCCGGGCGATCTGCCGCTGATCTACTCCATGCCGTTCCCCGCGCCGGAATCCTATGCCGCCGAGGGCCAGCGCCGCCATCGATATAGGGCTTTCGCTGTGGTGCAGGGGAAGTCCGGTTTCTTACTCTTCCGGCAAACCCCACCCCACAGCCACCCGCTCCCGGCTGAGCACCGCGGAGGGCGGGCCTTCGGCGAGCAACCGCCCGTCGCGCAGCAGCAGGCAGTGCGCCGCGCGGCGGGCAACGGCGAGGTCATGGGTGATCCGGACAACGGTCGCCCCGCCGCGAACGGTCGCGTCGAGAGCCTCGTCGATGAGGGTCTGGGCGTGCAGGTCCAGACCTGCCGCGGGTTCGTCGAGCAGCAGCAGATCCGACTGCTGGGCAAGGGCTTGGGCCACGAGCGTCCGCTGCCGCTGTCCGCCGGAGAGGGCGCCCAGCGGCTGGTCGGCGATGGCCGCGATGTCCAGCTGCTCAAGGCAGTCCTCGACGATCGTCCGGTCCCGGGCGGTGAGCCTGCGCCACGGGCCGCGGTGTGCCCAGCGGGCCATGGTCACCGTGGCGCGGACGGTGATCGGGAGTTCGCCGGACACCTCGCTGTGCTGGGTCGCGTAGGCGGCGCGGAGCCGGCCGGTGCGGTGCAGCGTGCCGGAGCTGATCGGCTGGATCCCGGCGATCACGTTGAGCAGGGTCGACTTCCCTGCCCCGTTCGCCCCGACGACGGCGGTGCTCCGCGCCGCGGGCACCTCGGCGGTGATCCCGCCGAGCACCTCGTGCGGCCCGTAGCCCGCGCGGACGTTTCGCAAGGTGACGGCCGGTTCGGCGACGTTCACTAAAGCCCCCTTAAAGAGAATGAAAACCATTTCCACTATAGTGGCGGCGTGACCTGGTTGCTGACCCCCTTCGACGTGTCGTTCATGCAGCGCGCGCTCCTCGCCGGGGTCCTCGTGTCGGTGATGTGCGCGCTGGCGGGCACCTGGGTGGTGTTGCGGGGGATGGCTTTCCTGGGCGAGGCGCTGTCGCACGGGATGCTGCCCGGGGTGGCGATCGCGTCGCTGGCGGGAGTGAACCCGCTGCTCGGCGCGGTGCTGAGTGCCGCGGTGATGGCCGGGGGCGTGACCGCGCTCGGCCGGTCGCGGCGGTTGTCGCAGGACACGATGATCGGGTTGCTGTTCGTGGGCATGCTCGCCACCGGCGTGATCATCGTGTCGCATTCGCAGTCGTTCGCGGTCGACCTCACCGGGTTCCTCTTCGGCGACGTGCTGGCCGTCGGTGCGGGCGATCTGCTGGTCCTGGCGATCGCACTGGGTTTGGTCGCCGCGGTCTCGCTGCTCGGGTATCGCCCGTTCGCCGCCGTCGCTTTCGACGTGCGCAAGGCCCAGACGCTGGGGTTGCGGCCAGGTCTCGCGAACGCCCTCCTGCTGGCGCTGGTGACCGTGACTGTGGTCGCGTCGTTCCGGGTCGTCGGCACCTTGCTGGCATTCGGGTTGCTGATCGGCCCGGCGGCCGCGGCCACGTTCTGGGCGCGCCGCATCACGACGGTCATGGTGCTCGCCGCGCTCATGGGAATCCTGCCCACGGTCGCGGGACTGCTCGTGTCCTGGCACTGGGGCACCGCCGCGGGAGCCAGCATCGCCGCCGCCGCGATCGCGCTCTTCTTCCTTTCCGCTCTGCTGTCCGTCGTCCGCGGCAGGAATTCTTTGTCCGACAACTGAAATCGAGGACGTATGACAACATCATCTGTCCGCCGGGCGGCGGGCGTGCTGGCGACGGTCGCGGTGCTGGCCGCCTGCGGGCACGATCCGGCGGAGCAACCCGCCGCCCCGCCGCACGGCTACGTCGAGGGAGCGGAGGAGACCGCCGAAGCACAGTCGAGGCTGGTCGTCGCCGACGCCTCGACTGGTGCGGCGCACGTGCTGGACCTGATCACCGAGCAAGTCACGCCCGTCGGAACAGTCGAGGGAGTGCACGCGATCACCGGGGACGGCCGGTTCGGGTACCTCACCGGACGCGCCGACGGAGTCCGGGTCATCGACAGCGGCGCCTGGATGGTCGACCACGGCGACCACGTGCACTACTACCGCGCCGCGGTGCGCGAGACCGGGACCGCTCCGGGGCAGCGGTTGCTGGCCGCTCACAGCGATCCCGCCGTCTCCGCACTGTCCTTTCCGGACGGAACCACCAAGCTGCTGGACCGGGCGAAGCTGGACCGGGGCTCGATCGCGGAACTCGGCACGATCGCGCGGAGTCCGCATGCCGGGGCGGCGGTGCCCTATCGCGAACGCGTCCTGGCCTCGGTTGCGGACGGCGTGCGAGTGCACGACCGGCAGGGCAAGCCGGTCGCGAAGATCGCGCAGCCGTGCCCCGAACTGAGCGGTGCGGCGGTCACCCGGCGTGGTGTCGTCTTCGGGTGTGCGGACGGCGCGTTGCTGGTCACCGAGAAGGACGGCACGTTCGCGGGGGAGAAGATCCGTTATCCGCGGCCGGTCCGCAAAGAGGAACGGGCCACCAAGTTCGCTCACCGGCCGGGCAGCACGACTCTCGCCGCCGCGGCCGGGGCTGACGCGGTGTGGTCACTGGACGTCCGGGCCCGGACGTGGTCCCGGGTCGAGACCGGACCGGTGGCCGCGCTGAACGCCGTCGGCGAGGACGCGCCGCTGCTGGTGCTCACCCGAGACGGCGTGCTGCGGGCCTTCGACCCGGCCACCGGGGCGCAGCGGGCGCAAGTCCCGTTGCTTCCCGCGGTCAACGGTCCGGTCGCCCCGGCGATCCAGGTCGATGCGACCCGCGCCTACGTGAACAACCCGGCCTCCGGCGAGATCTACGAGATCGACTACAACGATCACCTCCGCCGGGCCCGGACGCTCACCGTTCCCGGCAAGGCCAGCTACGTCGTGGAGACCGGGCGATGAGCAGAACCCGGACCGTGCTGTCGCTGTTCGCCGCCGCGCTTCTGGTGGTGTCCGGCTGTTCCGGTGCCCGCGCGAGCGCCGGTTCGGTGGTGGTGACCACGAACATCCTCGGCGACATCACCCGCCGCGTCGTCGGCGACCAGGCCGGCGTGACGGTGCTGATGAAACCGAACGCCGATCCGCACTCCTTCGGCATTTCCGCCCAGCAGGCGGCGGAAGTCGAACACGCGGGGCTGATCGTCTACAACGGACTCGGGCTGGAGGAAGGCATTCTGCGCACGGTCCAGGCGGCCGAACGCAGCGGCGTCCCCGCGCTGGCGGTGGGCGAGCGGGTCGATCCGATCAGCTACGCGGCCCACGGCGGCCCGGATCCGCATTTCTGGACCGACCCCGGCCGTGTCCGCGCCGCCGTGACGGTCATCGCCGACCAGGTCGTCGCGCGCGTGTCCGGAGTGGACGAAACCGCGATCCGGGCCAACGCCGAACGGTACCGGCGAGAAATCGGCGCGCTCGAAGACACGATGCGCCGGCGGTTCGCGGAAATCCCGCCGCACCGCCGGAAACTCGTCACCAACCACCACGTTTTCGGCTACCTGGCCCAGCGGTTCGGCTTCGAGGTCGTCGGCGCGGTGATTCCGAGCGGCACCACGCTCGCCTCGCCCAGCGCGTCGGACCTGAAGTCGCTGGCCGACGCGGTGCGGGCCGCCGGAGTCCCGGCCGTCTTCGCCGATTCCTCCCAGCCGGACCGCCTCGCCCGGGTGCTCGCCGACCAGGCGGGCGTGCGGGTGCGGGTGAAGTCGCTGTTCTCGGAGTCCCTCAGCGAACCCGGGCAAGGCGCGGCGACCTACCTGGACATGATGCGCGCCAATACCGACGCGATCGTCGACGGCTTGGCCGCGCCCTGATCGGCTGAACCGGAAAACCCATCCCCACCGAGGAGAATGAATGCCATTCAATCCGTACCGAACCGCTCTCGCCGTATCGAGCCTGCTCGTGGTGACCGCCTGCGGTTCCGCGCCGCAGCCCCCGGCAGCCGCGCCCCGGATGGTCGCCGACGCGGTCGCGATCACCTACGACGGCGGGATCTCCCTGCTGGACGGGAAAACCCTGAAGGTCGTCAAGGACCTCCCGCTGCCCGGCTTCAACCGCCTGAACCCGGCCGGGAACGACCGCCACCTGATCGTTTCCACGGCCACCGGATTCCGGCTCCTCGACGCGGCGGGCGCGGCGCTCACCGACACGGAAATCCGCGCCCCGAAACCAGGACACGTGGTGCGGCACGCAGGCAAAACGGTCCTCTTCTCCGACGGCACCGGCGAGATCACGGTGCTCGACCCGGCGGCGCTCGGGACCGGGAAACCGCCCGCGTCCCAGCACAAAACCCCGGAACCGCATCACGGCGTCGCGGTCGAACTGGCCAACGGCGAGCTGGTCGCCACGGTCGGCAACGAGGACGCCCGGAACGGCATCGCAGTGCGGGACAAGGACGGCAAGGAGATCGCGCGCAACGACCAATGCCCTGGAGTGCACGGCGAAGCGACCGCGCGGGGCGAGACCGTCGTCGTCGGCTGCGAGACCGGCGCACTGATCTATCGTGCGGGCACGATCACCAAGGTCACCAGCCCGGACGCGTACGGGCGCATCGGCAATCAGGCAGGCTCCCCGCACTCGTCGATCACGCTGGGAGACTACAAAACCGACAAGGACGCGGAACTGGAGCGGCCGGCGCGGGTGTCGCTGATCGACACCGAGAAGGCCAGCCTGCGGCACGTCGACCTCGGCACCAGCTACACCTTCCGGTCCCTGGCCCGCGGCCCGCGGGGCGAAGGCCTGGTGCTGGGCACCGACGGCAAAATCCACGTGATCGACCCGGCCGCGGCCCGGGTGACCCGGACGATCCCGGTCATCGGCGCTTGGCAGGAACCGCTCGAATGGCAGCAGCCGCGACCGGCGCTGTTCGTCCGCGGCGGGACGGCGTATGTGACGGACCCGGGCAAGAAGGAAGTCCACGCGGTCGATCTCGGGACGGGGGAGAAGACCGCGACTGGAACGCTTCCTGGCGTGCCGAACGAACTCAGCGGAGTGGTCGCCGAAAGCTGAGCAAGGNCAAGGCGGCTGGCGGGCGGCGAAGTGCCGCCCGCCAGCCGCCCTCGAATCTGTCGAGGGTCAACGAGCGGCGGCGCCCGCAGCCCCGGTCTTCACCGCCGGGGAACCGGCCGGGAAAGCCGCAGTTCGATCAACTCCGCTCCCCGGCGCAGCACATCCACCCACTGCTCCGGATCGTGCTCGAAGCGCGAGGAAGACCAACCCACGGACAAGCTCCCGTACGGCTCCCCACGCAAGAACACCGGCACCGCGAGCGTGGCCACCCCGGCGTCGTACTCACCGGTGGTGAACGCCCAGCCCCGCTGAGCGACCTCGGCCAGCTGCTCCCGCAGGACGGCCAGGTCGGTGACCGTATCCGGGGTGAACCGTGCCATCGGGCGGTCGGCGAACAGGCGGTCGCGCTCCTCTTCGGGCAGGAACGCGAAGTACGCCTTGCTGGTCGCACCCGCGTGCGCCGGGTACAGCTCGCCGACCAGCGAGTAACCGCGCAGGCGGCCGTCCGCGCCTTCCGCGGCCAGCACGCACCGGGTGTGTGCGCCGTCGGGCAGGGACAGCAGGGCGGCGTGCCCGGTTTGGGCGGCGAGGTCGGACAGGACCGGGACCACGAGCAGGTCCAGTGCCCCGGCGCGGTCCCACAGCCGGCCGAGGTGGAGGGCGGCCGGGCCGATCCGGTACTTGCGGGTGCTGTCGTCCCGGACGAGGAAACCGCGGTGGGCCAGCACGGCCAGGAGCCGTTGGGCGATCGAGGTGTGCAGCCCGAACTCGCGCGCCACCGCGGTGACCCCCCATTCCGGGCGGGCGCGGTCGAACGCGAGCAGCACCTGCAACGCGCGGTCCGCGGTCTGCGGCAGGCCGGGCGGGGTGGAGCGGTCGTCCGGATCCGGCATGCGGTCATTGTGCGAATAACGGGAAATGTTTGTCAAGCGGGGGCGCCCGGACGGAATCTGGTCGGACCAATCCCCGGCGGCTTTGCACTCTCCAGAGGAACCACATGCTCAAACACGTCCTGGAACTGCTCGAAATCCTCGACGACCCGGCGGTGACCGGGAAAGAGGTCGTCGCCTACCTCGACGCCGTCGCCGGCGCGGACGGCAGCGGCGCGGAGATCACCACGGTGCCCGGCCCTGCCGGGAAGACCGATTTCGTCCGGGTGCGCGTGTCCGGCAGCCGTGGCCGCACCGCGGGTGGCGACGCGCCCACACTCGGTGTGGTGGGGCGGCTCGGCGGGGTCGGCGCCCGGCCCGAGGTGACCGGGTTCGTGTCCGATGGGGACGGTGCGGCCGCGGCGCTCGCCGCCGCCGCCAAACTGCTGTCCATGCGGGCGCGCGGGGACGTGCTGGCCGGCGACGTGCTGATCGGCACGCATATCTGCCCGGACGCGCCGACCCTGCCGCACGACCCGGTGCCGTTCATGAACTCGCCGGTCGACATCGCCACGATGAACAGCTACGAGCTGTCCGCCGAGATGGCCGCCGTGCTGTCGATCGACACCACCAAGGGCAACCGGGTGATCAACCACCGCGGGCTCGCCCTCTCCCCGACTGTGCGCAGCGGCTACATCCTGCGGGTCTCCGAGGGCCTCGGCGAACTGCTGGAGGCAGTGACCGGTGCGCCGCTGGTGACCTACCCGATCACCACGCAGGACATCACGCCCTACGGCAACGGCGTCTACCACCTGAACTCGATCCTGCAGCCGGCGACGGCGACGGACGCGCCGGTCGTCGGGCTGGCAATCACCTCGGCGGCGACGGTGGCGGGCTGCGCGACCGGCACCAGCCACGAGACGGACATCGCCGCCGCCGCGCGCTACGCGGTCGAGGTCGCCAAGCAGTTCGGCGCGGGCGCCCTGCATTTCCACGACGAGACGGAATTCGCCAGCCTGCGAGCCCGCTACGGCTCGATGGCGCACCTGCAGACGCTGGGTACGGAGGTGGCCGGATGAGCACCGCGACGAAAACCGCGAAACACACCAAGAAGCGGATCGGCAACGACGACTACTCGCTGCGCCGCGTCCCCGAAGACGCCCGCTACGGGTTCGGCTCCATGCTGCTGCAGTGGCTCGCGCAGTCCGGCTCGTTGTCGCAGTTCGTGCTCGGCGCGACACTCGGCGTGGGAATGCGGTTCTCCGACGCCTTCTGGGCGTTCACCCTCGGCGCGGTGATCCTGGAGGTGGTGATCTTCCTGATCGGCCTCGCCGGCCAGCGCGAGGGGCTCACCATGACCATGCTGACCCGGTTCACCGGATTCGGCCGCAACGGCTCCGCACTGGTGAGCCTGGTGATCGCGATCAGCCTGGTGGGCTGGTTCGGCGTGCAGAACGGCATCTTCGGCAAGAGCATGAACGCCCTCGTCGGCGGGCCGCCATGGCTGTGGTGCGCGGTGTCCGGCGTGGTCTTGACGCTGCTGGTGATCTACGGCTTCAAGTACATGATGTGGCTGGCGAAGATCGCGGTGCCGCTGTTCTTCGGCCTCGTCGCCTGGAGCGTCATCTCGACCCTCTCCGACCATTCGGTGGGCGCGCTGATGTCGGCCGCGCCGACCGCGACGGCGATTTCCATCCCGGCCGCGGCGACGATCATCGCGGGCGGCTACATGACCGGTGCCGTGGTCGCCCCGGACATGACCCGGTTCAACCGCAAGGGCTGGCACGTCCTGCTGCAGAGTTCCGCGTCGATCGTGTTGTCGGAGTACATCGTCGGCATGACCGGCGTGCTGCTCGGGCACCTGGTCGGCAGTTCGGACGTCACGCACATCGTGCTGTCCACGTCGGGCTTCGTCGGGCTGATCGTGGTGGTGCTGGCGACCGCGAAGATCAACGACTGGAACCTCTACGGCTCGTCGCTGGGCGTGGTGAACTTCGTGCGGACCGTGTTCGGCCGCCCGCTGCACCGCGGCGTCGTCACCCTGGTGATCGGCATCGCCGGGACGGTGCTGTCCGCGATCGGTTTCCTTCAGCACTTCACCGCGTTCCTGTCGGTGCTGGGCGTCGCGATCCCGCCGGTGGGCGGGATCATCGTGGCCGAGTACTTCCTGGTGCGCAGGCTCTCCACACCGCTGCGGGAGACCAGGGCCGCCGGCCGGGTCCCGGCGACGATGCCGGTGTGGGTGCCCGCCACGCTCGCGGTGTGGGCGGCGGCGTTCTGCGTCGGCGAGTTCGTGCACTGGGGCATCCCCGCGCTCAACTCGCTGCTCACCGCCGCGATCCTGTACACGGTGCTGGGCCGCGCCGGGCTGATCCGCCCGGTGGGCTCGGCGGAACTGGAGGAGGTGGCGCGGTGAGGAGCGCACAGGACGAGGTGGTCGACCTCTGCCGGGACCTGATCCGGATCGACACGTCCAACCCGGGCGCGACCGAGCGGCCCGCCGCCGAGTACGTCGCGGAGAAACTTTCCGACGCCGGGCTGGAACCGACGCTGGTGGAGAGCGCGCCCGGCCGCGCCAGCGTGTTCGCCCGAATGTCCGGAATGGACGCGTCGCGGCCTGCGCTGCTCCTGCACGGGCATCTGGACGTGGTACCCGCCGACGCCGGCGAGTGGAGCGTCCCGCCGTTCTCCGGGGAGATCGCCGACGGCATGCTGTGGGGCCGCGGCGCGATCGACATGAAGGACTTCGACGCGGCGATCCTCGCGCTCGCCCGGCAGTTCGGCCGCACCGGGGAGAAGCCGCCGCGGGACGTCGTGTTCGGCTTCCTCGCCGACGAGGAGGGCGGCGGCAAGTTCGGCTCGCACTGGCTGGCCGAGAACCGTCCGGACCTGTTCGACGGCGTGGGCGAGGCGATCACCGAGGGCGGCGGGGTATCGTTCGACCTCGGCAACGGCAGCCGGCTGTACCCGATCGAGTGTGCGCAGCGCGGGCAGGCGTGGCTGCGGCTGACCGCCACCGGCCGGGCCGGGCACGGCTCCTCGCCCAACGACGAGAACGCGGTCACCGATCTCGCCGAATCGCTCGCCCGGATCGGGCGGCACCGGTTCCCCGTCCGGCTGATCGAACCGGTGCGGGCGCTGCTGGAACGCGCGGCGGACCTGCTCGGCGTGCCGTTCGATCCGTCCGATGTGGACGGAAGCCTGGCGCGGATGGGCCGGGTGGCCGAGCTGGTGAACGTGATTCTGCGCAACTCGGCGAACCCGACCATGATCTCCGGCGGGTACCAGGTCAACGTCATTCCCGGCCGGGCCACCGCCGCGGTCGACGGCCGGTTCCTGCCCGGGTACGAGCAGGAGCTGCTGGACACCATCGACGAGCTGCTGCTGCCGTCGGTGCGCCGCGAGTTCATCCACCGGGACATCGCGATGGAAAGCGGCTTCGACGGCCCCCTGGTGGACGCCATGTGCGCGGCCATCACCGCGGAGGACCCGGACGGCCACCCCACGCCGTACTGCAACGCGGGCGGTACCGACAACAAGGCGCTGTCCGGACTCGGCATCCGCGGCTTCGGGTTCAAGGCGCTGCGCGTCCCGCCGGAACTGCCCTACAACCGGCTGTTCCACGGCGTGGACGAACGGGTGCCGCTGGAGTCGCTGCGGTTCTCCGTGCGGGTCTTGGACCGGCTGCTGCGGACTTGCTGAACAATGGCGGGCGAACCAAGGAGAATCGCGTGACTGACTTGTTGTTGCTGTCCAACTCGACCAACCACGGCCGCGCTCCGCTGGAACACGCGCTGGACGCGGTGGCCGAGGTGCTGGACGGGCGCACCGAGCTGGTGTTCGTGCCGTTCGCGCTGGCCGACCACGACGGCTACACCGAGCGCATCGCCGCGGCGGTGGCGCCGCTCGGGGTGCGGGTGCGCGGGCTGCACACCGCCGACGACCCGGTCGCCGCGGTGCGCTCGGCCGAGGCGGTCTTCACCGGCGGAGGCAATACGTTCCGCCTGCTGGCCGAGCTGTACCGGCGCGAGTTGCTGGAACCGTTGCGGGCAAGGGTGGCCGAGGGAATGCCGTACCTCGGTGCCAGCGCGGGAACCAACATCGCCGGGCCCACCGTGCGCACCACGAACGACATGCCGATCGTGGAGCCGCCGAGCCTGACTTCGCTGGGTCTGGTGCCGTTCCAGCTGAACCCGCACTACGTCGATCCCGACCCGGGCAGCACGCACATGGGCGAGACCCGGGAGAAACGGCTCGCGGAATTCCACGAGTGCAACGACGTTCCGGTGCTCGGCCTGCGCGAGGGCACCTGGCTGCGGGTGCGCGGCGACTGGGCCGAACTGGCCGGAGTGTCCACGAACGGCGGCGCGGCCGGGCGGTTGTTCCGGCGTGGCGTGCCTGGCGAGGACCTTTCCGGCGATGTGAGTGACCTGCTGACTCCGGCGCGCGAACCGGTGTGGGGCTGACCGCTCGACGCCTGCGACGGTCGGTGAAGGGCCCCTTGCGGGAAGCAGATTCCCTCAAGGGGCCCTTCACCGTGCTTGGCCGCGGAGCGGACTCCGCCGAGATAGCTTGACACAAGCATCTTAGTACAAAGATACTTCCGGGCGACCCCGCCGGCCGGGGCGGCCGGTCTGGCGGCGCGGCGGGTCCGCGCGGTCGCCGGCCGCCTCGCGATGGTCCGGCCCGGAAAGGAACCGCGGTGACCGTGCCGACGGAAGACCGGCGTCCCGGCGCGCCGATGACCGCGTGGCTGGGCGTGCTGGCGCTGCTGGCGGTCGTGGCGATCTCCTACATCGACCGGGTCAACGTGTCCGTGCTGATCACTGATCCGGATTTCACGCAGAACTTCGGGATCGCGGGCGACCGGGCGGCGCAAGGCGCTCTGATGACGCTTTTCCTGGCTGGCTACGGAATCGCGGCCATGCTGATCACGCCGTGGTACGAAGCGGTGTTCGGGGTGCGGCGCGGGTTGCTCGTCAGCCTCGGGTGCTGGGCGTTGTTCACTCTCGTGTCCCCGTACGCCGGGAGCGCGATGCTGCTGCTGACACTGCGGTTCCTGCTCGGGGCCAGCGAAGGGCCGCTGTTCTCGCTGAAGACCATGTACGTCAAGGACAATTTCGCCGAAGGCGCGTGGGGCAAACCCAACGCGGTCAGCTCGATGGGCGTTTCCCTTGGCACGGCGCTGGGCATCCCGGTGATCACCTTCGCCCTGGTGCACTTCGGCTGGCACGGCTCGTTCCTCCTGCTCGCGGCGCTCAACCTGGTGGTCGGGCTGCCGCTGGTCGCGGTGTTCGTCCGGGCGTCGCGGCGCCGGACGGCCGTCCGGGAACCGGCGCTGCGGCGGTTCGCGGGGGCGCTGCGCACCCCCAAGCTCGGCTGGATCCTGCTGATCGAGGTGGCCACGCTCGGCTATCTGTGGGGCAGCACGTCCTGGCTCCCGTCGTATTTGCTGCAGGCACGGCATTTCTCGCTGGCGCAGATGAGCGCGCTCTCGGCGCTGCCGTTCGTGGTCAGCCTCGGGTCCGGATTCCTCGGCGGGTGGCTCATCGACCGGATGCCGGGCCGCCGGGCGCCGCTCGTGCTGGTCGTGGGCAGCGTCGGCACCGCGCTGTGCGCGACGACGGTGACCTTCGCCGATTCGCGCTGGCTCGCGGCGGCGACCCTGATCCTCGCCAACGCGTTCTGGGGTCTGCAAGGCCCGGCGATTCCGACCCTGGTGCAGCAATACGCGCCGGCGGGCTCGGTGGGCAGCGCCTACGGCATGATCAACGGGGTCGGCAATCTGGTGTCCGCGCTGCTTCCCACCTTGATGGGCGTGGCGATCGCCGCGGGCGGCGACCACGGGTTCGCCGCCGGGTACGCGCTGCTCGCCGCGACGCAGCTGCTCACGCTGCTCGGTGCGGTCGTGCTGCTCCGCGGCCGCGCTCCGGCCGGGAAGGAATCCGCGGCGACCAGGACGGGCGCGCACACCGGATAGGCTCGGTCCGCATCCCGCGGAACAAGGAGCCGATGACGATGGACCCGGTCGACCAGGTGGTGGCGGACTGGGCGCGGGAGCGCCCGGACCTGGACGCCTCGCCGATCGCGATCTTCGGCCGGGTCCGGCGGATCGCCGACCTCGCCGCGGGCGGTCTCCGCGAGTACCTGGCCCCGTACGGCCTGACCCCGGGCGCGTTCGACATCCTGTGCAACCTGCGCCGGGCCGGCCGTCCTTATCGGAAGACGCCCTCCGAGCTGGCGGCCTCCTCGCTAGTCACCTCTGGCGCCCTGACCGGGCGGCTGGACGCTCTCGAACGCGACGGCCTGATCCGCCGCCGCGACCACCGAGGCGACCGGAGGGTCAGCTACGCCGAACTGACCGCCGCGGGCGGCAAGCTCATCGACCGGGTCCTCGAAGGACACCTCGACCGGGAAGAAGCACTCCTCGCCAACCTGGGCGAAGCAGACCGCGAGGACATCGAACGGGTGCTCGCGCTGCTGGAAAGCGCGGTCCGGCGCGGTAGCTGACTGAGCGGTGTTCGTTCGGGCAGAGAACCAAAGAACCCCAGGGTCGCCACTAGCGTGATCATCATGAGGGCGGAGAAGCTGAAGACGTTCGTTCTGGAGCACGGAGCCTGGCACGGTCCGTGGTGCTGGGAGCGGGTGAGCGAGCACCTGATCGCGCGGTCAGAAAGTGGTGTGCCCGGCCCTGCCGTCCGACACGCCCGAGGCGGCACCTCGCGGTGATCGAAGACGCGCTGCGAGACTGGTCCGACGCCGTCCTCGTCGCACACTCGATGAGCGGCGGGGCGGCGACGCTGGCAACCCAGCGGTCAGTTCGCTCGTCCTGCTCGCTGCCCTGATGCGCGCGCCCGGCACCGCGTGGTCGGACAGCGGGGAAGCGCTGCTTCGCGAGCCGGTGCGGAAGGCGCTCGCCAGGGCTGTCGTGGACGCGTCCGGGTGCGTGATCTGGACCAGCCGACGCCGCTGACACGGTGAGCCGATTGCGACCCAGCGCGAACACGGCGGGCCAGCAGGTCGGTCCGGACCTGTCGCAGCGCCGTGTGCCGTGTCATGCCGCGAGGAGCATGCGATGGACAGCGAACGGAATGCCGCGCTGGCCCAGGAGTTTCTCGGTGCCGAGGTACGGGAGATCGACGGCGGGCACTCGCCGTTCCGGTCGGCGCCGGAACGCCTCGCCGCCCTGCTGGTCGAATTGTCCTGACGGCGAGGTCAGCTCCGGTCCCAGCGTTCACCTGCGGTGCGGCCGATCGTACTGGAGCGTCACCCGGGTGCTTGGGGGAGTTCGACGACGAACCGAGCCCCGCCGCCCGGCCGTCCCTCCGCCCACACCCGTCCGTCGTGGCGGTAGACGTGGTCCGCGACGATCGCCAATCCGAGGCCGGTCCCCGAATCGGGATCCCGCCGTCCGGCGTGCACCCCCCGGGAGAACCGCTCGAAAATGCGTTCCCGGAGTTCGGCGGGCACCCCGTCGCCGGCGTCGTCCACTTCCAACCGGACGACGCCGGCGCACGCGTGCGCGGCCACGCGGACCGCACCGCCGCCGTAGCGGGCCGCGTTGTCGAGCAGGTTCGCCAGAACCCGGTCGAGGCGGCGGCGGTCCGCGGCTACCAGCAGGGGTTCCGGAGGGAGTTCGAGAGCGGGCCGTGGGCCGGGGCTGCTCGCGACGCCGCTGCGGACGAGCGGGACCAGATCGACCAGTTCGCGTTCCTCGCCGTTGTCGGCTTGGTCGACTGCCGAGATCTCCAGCAGGTCGAGCACCATGCCGCGGAACCGGTGCAGTTCGGCCAGCAAGAGCAGCAGCGCCTTCTGCGCGGGCACGGGCATGGCGTCGCGGCGGCGTTCGAGAACTTCCGCGACGGTCGTCATCGTGGTGAGCGGCGAGCGCAGTTCGTGACTGACGTCGGCGGCGAACCGGGCGTCGCGGCGGACCCGCTGTTCCAAGGCGTCGGCGGTGGCGTTGAACGTCGCGGCGAGGGGAGCGAGGTCGGGTCCGGCCGGTTCGGGCAGTCGCGCGCGCAGGTCGCCGCGGGCGATCCGGGCGGCGGTTTCGGTGAACGCGGCGAGCGGACGGAGCGCGCGCCGCGCCGCCCACGCGCCGAGGACGACGCCGAACAGCCCGCACGTCAGGGTGCCCGCGACGAGGATCAGGCGCAGGTTGCGGAAGGTCCGTTCGAGCCCGAGCAGCGGATGGAGCTCGACGTAGTAGCCGTTCGTCTGGGCGAGCGGTTGCGCGACCGCGAGGACCGGAACTCCGTCGGCGGTGAACTGTTCGTGCGCGGGCGCGCCGGGGCGGGCGCGGGAAAGCAGGCCGGGCGGGAGTTCCTCGGGCCCGATCGGGCGGCCCGCGGTGTGCCAGCCGCCGGGAAGGGACACCAGGATCGTCGAATTCGGTCCGGCGGCGAGGCCGGACAGCAGTTCGCCGAGACCGGCGGGCCGGTCGCGGACCTCGTTCTCGACCAGCCGCGCGTTGATCCGGGAATGGCGGTCGGCGCCCTGCTGGCGCTGGGTGAGCAGGTAGCCGGTGGCGAGCTGCCAGGTCGCCGCCGACAGTGCGCTGACCACCACCAGCAGGCCGAGCCCGAACGCGGCGGAAACCCGGAAGCGCAAGGAAAGCCGGGACACGGAAGCGCGGCTCACGGCCGGGGCTCGGCGCGGTAGCCGATCCCCCGGACGGTGAGCACGAGACGCGGGCAATCGGGATTCGGCTCGACTTTGCGCCGCAATCGCCGGATGTGGACATCGAGCAGGCGCGTGCCGCCGAAACAGTCGCGTCCCCAGATCCGGTGCAGCAACTGCTCCCGGGTGACGACCTCGCCTTCGGCGGCGGCCAACTCGGCCAGGAGGCGGAATTCGGTACGGGTAAGGCGAATGTTGGCGCCTTCGCGAGAGACGGTCTCGTCGTGCGTGCTCAGCAGCAGATCGCCGACCTGGAGACAACACCGGCGGACCGGCGCCGCGCGGCGCAACAGCGCGCGGATGCGGGCCGCCAGTTCGCCGGCGACCAGCGGCTTGGTCACGTAGTCGTCAGCACCGGCTTCCAGACCCGCGATGACGTCCTGGCTGTCGGCACGTGCGGTGATGACGATGACCGGCAGGTCGCCGCGCACGCGCAACTCGCGGCAGACGGCGAGCCCGTCCATGCCGGGCAGCATCAGGTCGAGCAGGACGACGTCCACGCTCACCGATTCGAGCATCGCCAGCGCATCCTCGCCGCACGCGGCTTGCGTCACCGTGCAGCCCTGGTCGGCGAGCGCGAGGGAAAGCGCTTCGCTGATCAGGGCGTCGTCCTCGACCAGCAAGACTCGGACCGTCATCGAGCCGCCCCTCCGCCGCGGAACCTGCCCTAGAAATTGTTCCCTATCGCGGCAAGGCCGCGGCGGATGCGGATTCCTGCGCACAACTCGGCGGACAGTGGGGTTTTCGGCGGTGTTCCGCATACCGACACTCGACGCGGCTCCTCAAGCCCAGCCGCTGCGGTCCGTGCCGAGCAGCAACACTCCAGCTGGTAACCCGGACCGTCGTGAGCGCCGATGCCGGTTAGTACTCCAGCTGTAGTTCGTGATCGGTGACGTAGGCGTGGCGGCCACGCGATCATGGGTGTTTGTGAGGACAACTCAAGATCGTGTGGTGGCCGCGGCTGCCAGCGTGGACCCCGTGGTGTGGCGGGCGGTGCTGGGTGAGGCGTTCGCCCGGATCGCGGGCCGGTTCGGGCGTGTCGTGGCCCGCCGCGGCGCGGCGAGGTTCGTGCGGGGTCTGTTGTCCGGGTTGCCGCGGGCGAATTGCTGGACGATCGCCGAGCGGGTCGGGGACCGGACCCCGGACGGGATGCGGCACTTGCTGTCGCGGGCGGTCTGGGACGCCGACGGTGTCCGCGACGACCTGCGCGGGTTCGTGGTCGAGAACCTGGGCGAGCAGGACGCGATGGTCATCGACGAGACCGGGGACCTCAAGAAGGGCGGCAGCACGGTCGGGGTGCAGCGGCAGTACACCGGCACGGCGGGGCGGATCGGGAATTCGCAGATGTCGGTGTTCGTGGTGTATTCGACCTCCGCCGGGCATATCTTCATCGATCGGGAGCTTTACCTCCCGGCCGGGTGGGTGACCGGGGACGAGGCCTACGGCAAGGACGCCGCCGGCCTGCGCGACCCGCTCGGGGACCGGGAGCAGGCCTACGTGCTGGCCGTGGCCTGCGATCACCGCATCACCGACACCGCCCGCGCCGCCCGCGCCGACGAGACGGCTGGCCGAAACGGGTCTGGCAGGAGCTCTCGGCCGGGGCCGGCGCGAAAGGGCGGCGTTACTGCCTGTGGGCTCGCATCCGGCTGCGCCAGGCCGGGAAGCCCGGGCAGCACTGGATGCTGGTGCGCCGCAACCGGCGCACCGGCGAGACCGCGTTCTACCGCTGCTACAGCCCGCGCCCGGCGTCGCTTGCCGAGCGCTGGTGGACCTGCTGGACGAGTCGGTGAACCTGACCGTCCGGACGGGGGACACCGCCCGGTTCATTGCGAGCGTCGAGTGCTCGCAGGGCGTTGCGGGTCGGTTCACGCGAAGGGATGGTTTTCCCGGTGCATCAGACGACGGCCGGTCTGCTGCAGCTCGCCGAGCTGCCACCGGAACAGGCGGAGGAGCTGTACGCGGTCGACAAGCCAGGGGAGCGGCCGGAGCCGCCCGAATTGCGGGCTGATCTGGCTCAGGTGCGGCGCAGCGGTTTCGCGCTCAACCAGGGCCGGTCGGAACGGGGAGTGGTGGCCGTGGGCGTGCCGGTGCACGGAGCGGACGGGGTGGTCGTCGCCGGGTTGTCGGCGTCGATGCCGAGCGTGCGATACCGGAAAGACCAGCTGCCGACGCTGGTGGCGTCGCTGCGCGCGACCGCGGCCGCGCTGGAGGCGGATCTGCGCGGTTAACGCGGGTCTTCTCCCGCGAGTGCCGCCGCGAAAGCCGCGTGCACGTTGAGGAATTGCTGCACCGGCAACTCGGCCGCGACCCCGGGTCGCTGCGGGGCCAGCCGTTTCGCCGCCCAATCGCCCCACCGTACGTGTGCTTCCTCGACGCTCAGGTGAGCCGCTTCGGCGGCACGGCGAGCGTTCACGCCGTCCAGAATCGCCTGGTGCATCAGCGCGGGGGTCGAGCGTTGTTCCCACGCGCGCAAGGACGCCATCGAGGAAAGCCGGTGCAGCGTCGAGGACACCGTCTGCGGTGCGGACCGGGGGAGCGGAAACCCGCGTTCGAGCGGTGCTCGCCGTGGTGCTGTGCCGTCGGCGTTGTCAGTGATCAAGCTTGTCATCAGAGTCCCTCCGAAGTGCGATTACCCGCCTGCGCACGGCCGAAACCCTTGATCGTCCGGCGGCGTGGGCGTTGGCGGGCCGCAGCGGGTCGATGTCGAGCGGATCCAGCCGCGGGTCGCGCAGCAGCGACGCGAACGCGGCTTTCGCGACCGCGAGGATCGGCACCGCGAGCAGCGCCCCGACGATCCCGGCGATCTCCAGGCCGAGCGCGATGCCCAGCACCACGGCGAGCGGATGCAGCCGGACCGCGCGACCGAGCAGAAGCGGCTGCAGCACATGGCTTTCCAGCTGCAGCACCCCGACGACGATCGCGAGCACGATGCCCGCCGCGACGAATCCGTTGGCGACCAGGGCGATCAGCACGGCGACCGCGCCGGCCACCACCGCGCCGACGATCGGCACGAACGCACCGATGAAGATCAGCGCCGCCAGCGGCACCGCGAGCGGGACCCCGACCAGCCAGACGCCGAGTCCGATGCAGACCGCGTCCACGCAGGCCACCGCGACGGTCGCACGCACGTAGCTGACCAGCGAGGCGAACCCGCGGCGACCGGCGACGTCGATCTCGTCGCGGGCGGAGGCGGGCACGATCCGCAGCAGGAAGCGCCACACCTGATTGCCGCTGTACAGGAAGAAAACGAGCACGAACAGCGTCAGCAGCATCTCGGTCAGCACACCGCCGACGGTCGCCGCGGTGGAGAGCACCCGGCCGGCGAGTTCGGCGGTGTTGCCCTGGATCGCGTTGACCGCCTTGTCGAGGAGTTGCTGCACCTGCGGCAGGTGCAGCGGTCCGTGCTGCAGCCAGTTGTTGATCCTCGCCAGGCTGGCTCCGACCTGGCTGCCCAGCTGCGGAAGGCTCGCGGCGACCGTGGTGATCACCAGGGCGAGGACCCCGCCGAGGACGGCGAGCCCGACGACGATCGCGATGAGCGTGGCCAGCGCGCGCGGCACGTGCCAGCGCACCAGCCGCTCCACCAGCGGCGCGAACAACGCCGACAGGAGCAGGGCGATCCCGATCGGNCCAGCGCCCCAGCCGCTCCACCAGCGGCGCGAACAACGCCGACAGGAGCAGGGCGATCCCGATCGGGACGGTGACCTGCGCGAGGTAGCCGAGCGTCCACGCGATGACCCCGAGCATCGCGAGGACGACCAGGAATCGCCAGCTCGCTGCCGCCGCGACGCGCAGCGACCACGGCACCGCGTCGGCGGCGTCCCGGCGTCGACGGCGGTTCGCGCCCGCGAGCCGAGCGGTCATCCCGCGGCCGCGTTCGCCGACAGCGGTTCGGCGACCGATCCGAGGCGATGCCACGACCGCCGGTCCGTGCTCGCCCGTACCTCGTTTCGCCTCACGTCGATCACCTCGCGGCGCGAATTCCCGGCCGAGGTCAGTGGCAAACGGGCTAGAACCAGTCGAGGGCGCGCAGTACGAAGAACGCGGCCACCACCAGCACGAGGATCGCCACCGCGGCTAGCCAGCGGGCGGGCAGCGCGCGCGAGGGCATCGGCTGCGGATGCGAGAGTCCTGAGGTTTGCCCGGCGTCCGGCGGGGTGTCGCCGGGCGGCACGGAGCCGCCCGGTTCGAGACCCGGCACGTCGTCGGGTTCGGGCCCGGGTGCGGTCATGTTCGGTCTCCTCGTCGAGGGTGCGGTCACCGGGCTGGTTTGCCGCACCCGGCGGCGATAAACGTGGAGACCGGCACCCTGCCGGTTATCCCCTCCGCGATCGCGTCCATGGCCTCGGTCGGCAACGCGCCCATGGACCGCTCCGGTTCCGCCTGCCAGGCGACGAACGCGCCGTCGAATCCGGCGATGCCGAAATAGCCTTGTCCGCCTTGTCCGCCGCCTCCGGGCCGAGGCGGCCCACGACTGGGAGATCATCCGGCGCATGCGCCGCCGTCCGCCGGCGCGGACGCGTTCGATGATCTCCTTCACCTCGACGTCGTCGACCGCTTCGGCGCTCATCAGCAGGATCAGGAAGTCGGGTTTCGCGGCGAAGACCTCGCCGGTGCGCTGCAGGAACCAGCCGAGCAGTTCGGCGGGCGGCAGGGACTCGGGCGGATTCGCCTGCGACTCGCGAAGGTGCCGGAAGAACTCGTACGCCCCGCGCTCCAGGACGGCCGAGAGCAGCCCGGCCTTGGGTGTGGCCGTGGCCGCTCATGAACCGAACGGCCGGTCCAAAACTATGGAGCACACTCGCTGCGCGGCAGCGCGAGCGGGCAGCTCTCTGACGTCGGGACACTGTCGCGTCAGCCATCAGGAATGTCACCACCGACGCGCCACAGCAATCGAACTGGCTTGACGACGCGGGCAATCTCCTCGCGGACGCCGGGGGACACCTGGTCCATGGGCTGGTGTCCTCCGGCAACGCCATGCTCAACCACCCGGGCGAGGTCGCCACCGCAGCAGCCGGCCTCGGGGTCATTAGCTCGGCCGCCGAAGGAAATCGCCGAACGAGACGGCCATGGCGCGAACGACGCCGCCGTGCACGGTGCCGCGGACAATCCGGTCGAAATACCCGAATTCGGCCGGACAACTCGCATCGCTACACCGGCAAGGACGCTGTCGTTGACGTGAGAGACCACTACGGCGTCGGCGCGGGGCAGAGCAGGCTGGAGGCAACACTCCGCCGGAGTACCGGGCGGTCGTCGCCGGTCTGCTGTCCGAACGAGACCCTGAACTGCCGCCTGCCTTTCAAGGGCAGGAGAAACCCGCTCTTGACCAGTAAGAAGCGATCATCGACGCGCTGGGCGACGCGTTCACCGGACACCTGGGCGCTGGCCAGGAACCGACCGGGCAAGGCGAGCTCATCGGCAACGCGCTCGGTGCCTTCCTCACCCGGTGGCCCGCGGAAGACCTGGTCGACGACTGATCCGCCGAGAGAGTGCTTCCCCGGCGCTTTCGCCCGGGGAAGCACTCTCCAGGAGCGTCCGCTCAGCGGTCCGCAGACGCGCCCAGCACCTCGTCGTTATGCTGCCCAACCCCCGGCGCAGGCCGCGGAGCAAGCCGACCCCCGTCCACCTGGATCGGCGACTTCGGCGCCCAATGCGCCCCCGCCCCGGGCTGATCCACCGACTCGAACAACGCCAGCTCCCGCAGCGCCGCACCACCGTCCCGGCCGAGTTCGGCGAAGCTGCGGTACCGCTCCCACAAAATCCGGTGCCGGGTAAGCACTTCGGCCACCTCCGCGTACGGCGTCCGGCCGAACCACCGCGCCAGCAGCGGCGTGATCACGTCCCGATGCCGGTATCGGTCGGACTCGGTGGCGAAGGAGATCCCCAGCGTCTCGCTCAGCCCGGCGAAGGCGGCGGACAGTCCGGTCGCGGCGAGCATCTTGTGCCAGTGCCGTTCGGTGAGCAGCACGATCATCACCCGGACACCGTCGGCAGTTTCGAAATCGTCGCCGTAGGTGCCGTAGATTTCGTTGCCGGATTTGGTCCGCGAGTGGTCGGTCAGCTGCGCTTCGGCGAGGTAGCCGAGGTTCCCGGCGGTGGCGAGGGCGACGTCCTCCAGCGCGACCCGGATCGACCGGCCGCGGCCGGTGACCTGCCGGTGCCGTTCGGCGGCCAGCAGCCCGATCGCCAGGTACAGCCCGGCGCAGACGTCCCAGGCGGGCACCACGTGGTTGACCGGCACCGTACCCGTGCCGGTGAGCAGCGGGAAGCCGGTCGCCGCTTGAACGGTGTAGTCGACCGCGGCGCCGCCGTCGGCTCGGCCGTCGAGCAGCACGTGGATGAGGTCCGGCCGTCGCGCGCTCAGGGCCTCGTATCCGAGGTCCGCGTGCCGCGAAGTGTTGGTCACGACCACGCACGGACCGCCCTCGACGATCAGCTCGGCGACCCGGCGACGGTCCACTTCGGACTCCAGGTCGACGGCGACGGCCCGCTTTCCCTTGTTCAGCCCGGACCAGTACAGGCTCGTTCCGGTGTCGGACAACGGCCAGCGCGTGCGGTCGGGGGCTCCGCCCAGCGGTTCCACCCGCACGACGTCCGCGCCGAGTTGGGCGAGGGTGAGCCCGCACAGCGGTGTCGCGACGTACGCGGACAGCTCGACCACCCGCAACCCGGCCAGCAGTGCGGGGTTCATGCGTCGTGCACCCGGGAGAAGTCGGGCTTGCGGCGTTCGCGGTGCGAGGCGAGACCCTCGTGCACTTCAGGACCGCCGAAACCGTAGAACTCCAGTGCCAGCGAAGAGTCGAAGATCGCGCCGGCGAGCTGCCGGTACCAGAGGTTGAGGCTCTGCTTGGTCCACCGGATCGCGGTGGGGGCGCCGCAAGCCAGCTCGTGCGCGATCTCGCGGGCGGTGGGCAGCAGGTCGGCTTCCTCGTCCACACACAGCGACACCAGGCCGATCCGTTCGGCTTCGGCGCCGTTCAGCGGGCGGCAGGTCATCAGGTAGTACTTGGCTTTCGCCATCCCGCACAGCAGCGGCCAGCAGACGGCCGCGTGGTCGCCCGCGGCGACACCGAGGCGGGTGTGGCCGTCGATGATCTTCGCGTTCGCGGTGACCACGGAGACGTCCGCGAGGACTCCGGCGACGAGTCCGGCGCCGACGGCAGGGCCGTGGATCGCGGAGACGATCGGTTTCGAGCAGTCGATCACGTTGTAGACCAGATCCCGGGCCTCGCGCATGGTGCGGGAGCGGGCTTCGAAGTCGGTGGCGAGCTTTTCGACCAGGTCGAAGGACCCGCCGGCGGAGAAGCCGTTGCCTTCGCCGCGCAGCAGGACGGCTTTCACCGCCGGGTCGCGGTCGAACTCGCGCCAGATGTCGGCGAGATCGGCGTGCGCGGCTTCGCTGACCGCGTTGAGGTGCGGGGCGTCGAGGACGAGTTCGACGACGCCGTCCTCGTCCGGGCCGTCGACCCGCAGGTTCTCGAACTGTGCGTAGCGACTCATGCCGCTCCTTTCCTGCCGTCGCCGAGGAACAAGCCCTCGCGGTCGTATTTCCGGAGTTGCTCGACGTCGTCCGCGCTCACCTCGGGCAGTTCGCTCAGGTCCTCCGCCACTGCGAGGTCCCAGCCGCAGCGCGACCGGACGTGTTCGACGCGGTCGGCCAGCGGCTCCGGCCCGGGCGCGATCGCGGTGAGCACCAGTTCGCCGTCGCGCCGGGACAGGATGCCGAGGTCGGTGACCACCGCCCGGACCCGCGCGCCGGGGCTGGTGACGTAGCCGCAGTTTTCGATGAACCGCCGCGGGCTCATCGTCCCGACCACGTACGTCTCGTCCGCACCGGTCACGACGTCGTTCCCGCCGCCCGAACCGACAAGGTACGGACCGCCGTCGGCGCGGGTGGTGTTGATGTTGCCGCGGCGGTCGATTTCCGCCGCTCCGACGCAGGCGATCGACCGCGTGGCCGGGCCGTTCACGAGGTTCCCGAGCGCCTGTTCGGTGTCGAGCAGCATCGAGGACGACGGGAAGTTGGCGAAGCTGAAGATGAACGGGTCGCCGGGTGTCGGGGAATAGTCCCAGAGTCCGAGCTCGGCCGCCAGCGCGACCTCGTGCCCGTCCGCCTTCGCCTGTTCGACGGCCACCCAGGCGGCGAGGTTCGCGAGACCGGCTCCGGCCAGCACGCCGTCGATCCGGGTTTCGGCGATTCGTGACCGGACGAGTGCGGCGAGCCAGGTCGCGGCGCGTTCCGGCCGGGTCGCTGGCCCGGTGTGTTGCCCGCGGCCGGTGGGCGGGGTGGGCTGGCCGAGTGTGCGGGTCAGTGCATCAAGCCGCCCTGAACCGAGTTTGGCGAGATATGCGTCGTGGTCGACGAGGATCCATTCGCGGATCCAGTCGTCGAAATCCGCCGAACGGCTGGCTTCCCGCGCCGCGATCCAGAACTCGACGTCCTCGGCGTAGCCGTCCACGGGCAGCCGCGCGCCCTCGGTGCCGGGGAAGACCCCGCCGGGATGGGCGCCGAACGGAGCCTCGACCACGGCCAGCACGCGGTGTGCCGGAACGCGGACGAACGGGGCCCACGGCCGCAGGTCGTCGACGACCTTTTCCACCGTCGCGAGCACTCCGCGCCGGGCGGCGAACGCCCCGATCGAGCCCTCGAACATCGGCGGCGCGATAGCCAGATTGCCCTGCCGGTCGGCGACCGCGGCGTGCACGATCGCGACATCCGGGGTGAGCGGCGCGACCAGGCCGACGCGGCCGAACGGCGTGTCGACCTCCGCGTAACCGGGGTTCCCGGTCATCGACGAATCGCGCACCGAGCCGGTGACCACCGCGGGCACGCCGGTCGCGGCGGCGCGCAACCCCTGGATGTAGCTCAGGAACGACCAGTTTTCGACCTCGACCGTGCCGTCCGCGTACGCCTGCTGGAACACCGGGTTCGGCGTGAACACGGGAAACGAGTCTCCCGAGTAGACAGTCACGACCTTCTCCAGGCAGCCGGAGCGGAACAGCACCGCGCCGAGCGACGACAGGCTCGCCATGATCAGTGTGAACCGCGACGGCCGGTGCCAGTGCTGTCGCGCGATCTCGCGGACAAGCGCGCTCCACCGGCTGTGCCCGAGGATGACATGCAGCGCGTCGCCCTCGCGGACATGGCGTGCGACGGCTTCGTCCAGTGGGCAGAAGTCGGTCATCAGGCCACGACCACCAGGGTTTCGGCGACACACGCCGGTTTCGCCGAGTCTTCCAGCTCCACCGTGTACCGCGTGGTCACGGTGACCCCGGCGGGACCGTCTTTCACCTCGGCGAACGACGCGCTGGCGCGCAGCCGCGAGCCGGCCGGAACCGGTGCCGGGAACCGGACCTTGCCCAACCCGTAGTTGATCCGCGCGGCCCCGAAATCAAGCCGGACCAGCTGCGCGCTGAAGTACGGGATCAGCGAAAGCGTGAGGAAGCCGTGCGCGATCGTCGACCCGAACGGCCCGTCCGCGGCCCGCTCCGGATCGGTGTGGATCCACTGGCGGTCGCCGGTGGCCTCGGCGAACGCGTCGATCCGCGCCTGGTCGAGGGCGAACCACCCGGTCGGCCCGATCTCCTCGCCCAGCGCGGCCCGTACCTCGTCCGCCGAGCCGAAAGCCCGGGTCACGCCGACACCCGCTCGAACACCGCGGCCAGGCCCTGTCCGCCGCCGATGCACATCGTCTCCAGCCCGTAGCGGGCCTCGCGGCGCCGCATTTCCCGTGCCATCGTGGCGAGGATCCGAGTGCCGGTCGCGCCGACCGGGTGACCCAGCGAGATCCCGGAGCCGTGCACGTTGAGCCGGTCGAAATCGGACTCGCCGAAGCCCCATTCGCGGGTGCACGCCAGCGCCTGCGCGGCGAACGCCTCGTTGAGTTCGATCAGGTCGATGTCGGAGATCTTCAACCCGGCCCGTTCCAACGCGAGTGCCGAGGCAGGCACTGGCCCGATGCCCATCACCTTGGGCTCGACCCCGGCCACGCCGTGCGAGACCAGCCGCACGAGCGGGCGCAGGCCCAGTTCGGCGGCGCGTTCGCGGGTGGTCACGATGCACACCGCGGCGGCGTCGTTCTGGCCGCTGGCGTTGCCCGCGGTGACCGTCGCCTCCGGGTCCTGCTTGCCCAGCACCGGCCGCAGCTTGGCAAGGGTTTCGACGGTGGTGTCCGGCCGGGGGTGCTCGTCGGTGTCGACGACGACGGTGCCTTTCCGCGTCTCGACCGGCACCGGGATGATCTCCTCGGCGAACACCCCGGACTGCTGCGCGGCGACGGCCCGCTGATGCGACCGAGCGGCGAGCCGGTCCTGCTCTTCCCGGCTGATGCCGTACTGCCGCCGCAGGTTCTCCGCGGTCTCCAGCATCCCGCCGGGCACCGGGTAGTGCTTGCCGCCCGGAGTCTGGCGGCCGCGGGTGAGCGAATCGTGCAGGTGGACGCCCGCGCCGCCCGCGCCCCAGCGCAGGTCGTTGGCGTAGAAGACGGTGGTGGACATGCTTTCCGCGCCGCCCGCGACGATCAGCTCGCTCGCGCCCGCCTGTACCTGCAACGCGGCGAGCAGCACCGATTGCAGTCCGGATCCGCAGCGACGGTCGACCTGCATGCCCGGCACAGTCACCGGCAGCCCGGCGTCGAGCGCGACGACGCGGCCGATCGCGGGGGCTTCGGCGCTGGGGTAGCAGTGGCCGAGGATGACGTCGTCGATCGCGTCGGCGGGCAGACCGGTGCGCTCCAGCAGGCCTTTCACCGCGATCGTGCCAAGGTCGGCGGCGGGCACGCTCTTGAGCGAACCGCCGAAGCGGCCGATCGGGGTGCGGACAGGTTCGCAGATGACGGCGTCACGCATGGAGAGTGCCTTCCTCGTGATAGTCGGCTTCGAGGCTGGTGCGCGGCCCGGCGTCCCCGACGAGGGTCAGGGCCGCGCCGCCAGGACGGGGTTCGGTGCGCAGGCGCGCGGGCTGGCCGCAGAACAGCGGGGCCAGGTTGCGGTGCGCCAGCCGGGTCACCCGCGCGCCGGGGGAGTCCAGGCGCAGCACCTCGGCCAGCGCCAGCGACATCAGCGGCCCGTGCACGACCAGGCCGGGATAGCCCTCGGCCCGGGTCGCGTACGGCCAGTCGTAGTGAATGCGGTGCGGGTTCGCGGTGGCCGCGGAAAAGCGCATCAACAAGGTGGGGTCGGTGGCGAAGTCCCAGCCGTTTTCGGTGCGGCGGAACGGAGTTCGCGCCAGCTCCGCGGGTTCCACTGGCGCTGCCCCGGAGGTGGTCGCGCCCGCTTCGCGGTAGATGAGGTCCTGCCGTTCCGCGACGAGCGGCGAACCGTCCACACCGGACAGCGCGGTCCGCACCACGACGATCACCAGCTTTCCGGAGCGGCCGGATTTCTCCGTCACCGAGTCCACAATGGACCTCCGGGTCACCGTCTCGCCGATTCTCGGGGCCCGGTGCACGGTCACCTCGCCACCAGCGAACATCCGCCGCGGCAGGTCGACTGGCGGCAGGAACGAGCCACGCGCCGGGTGCCCGTCGGGGCCGAGTTCCGAGGAGACCGGCCAGCGGGGGAGCGCGACCCAATGCCACAGCGGAGGCAGGTCGTCGCCCGGCCGCGGCGCGGGCAGCCCGTTGTCGAAGAGCGCGGCCAGCGCCGCGACCGGGGCCGGGTCGACCAGCTCCGCGGTCGTGACCGCGTGGGGTTCCCAGCCGGTCACATGAACCGCCCGCCGGTCACCTCGAGCACCGTGCCGGTCATGTAGGAGGACAGGTCGGACGCGAGGAACAACGCGACCGAAGCGATTTCGCCGACCTCGCCCGCGCGGCGCATCGGGATCTCGGCCATCTTCTGGTCCCACGCCTTCTGCGGCATGGCCTCGGTCATCGCGGTGCGGATCAGGCCGGGCTGGATCGCGTTGACCCGGACGCCGTGGTGCGCCATCTCCTTGGCCGCGGCCTTGGTCAGCCCGACGATCCCGGCCTTGGCGGCGGAGTAGTTCGTCTGCCCGACCATGCCGACCTTGCCCGAGAGCGACGACAGGTTCACGATCGCTCCGCTCTTGCGCTCGCGCATGATCGCGGCTGCCTTGCGGGTGCCGTTCCAGGTTCCCTTGAGGTGCACCGAAATGACCTGGTCGAACTCGTCCTCGGTCATGGTCCGCATCGTCGCGTCGCGGGTGATGCCCGCGTTGTTGACGAACACGTCGACCGGCGAGAACGTCGCGGCCGCGGCCGCCAGCAGGGCGTCGACATCGGCGGACTTGGTGACGTCGCAGGCGACGCCGACGGCTTCCCCGTCCAGGCTGTCCGCGGTTTTCGCGGCTGCCTCGCCGTCGATGTCGCCGAGCACCACCCGGGCGCCCTGGGCGACGAACAGCTGGGCGATGGCGAGTCCGATGCCTTGCGCGCCGCCGGTGACGACAGCGGTCCGGCCGTTGAGCAGAGTCATGGGATTCCCTCAGATCTTGTTGCGCGCGACGAGCTGCGCGGCGATGACGTTGCGCTGGATTTCGTTGGTGCCCTCGCCGACGATCATCAGCGGCGCGTCGCGGAAGTAGCGCTCGACGTCGTATTCCCTGGAGTAGCCGTAGCCGCCGTGGACGCGGATGGCGTCGAGCGCGACCTGCATCGCGGTTTCCGACGCGAACAGCTTGGCCATCCCGGCCTCCATGTCCGCGCGTTCGCCCGCGTCGAGCTTCTCCGCGGCGTCCACAGTGAGCAGCCGGGCGGCGCGCATCTTGGTGGCCATGTCGGCGAGAAGGTTCCCGACCGACTGGTGTTTCCAGATCGGCTTGCCGAAGGACTCGCGTTCCTGGGCATAGCGGACGGCGTCGTTCAACGCGGCCTGGCCGACGCCCAGCGCCCGCGAGGCGACCTGGATCCGGCCGACTTCCAGCCCGCGCATCATGTGCGACCAGCCCTGGTCCGGCGTGCCGCCGAGAACGGCGTCCGCGGGCACTTGCTGGCCGTCGAAGACGAGTTCGCAGGCTTCGACGCCGCGGTAGCCCAGCTTGGGCAGCTTCTTGGAGATGGTGAGGCCGTCGCCGGGTTCGACGAGCAGGACGCTCATGCCGCGGTGCGCGGGTTTCGCGTCGCGGTCGGTGATGCACAGCAGGCCGATGAGGCCGGAGTGCGCCGCGTTGGAGATCCAGGTCTTCGAGCCGGTGATCGTGTAGCCCTCGTCGCCCGGCACGGCCTGGGTGCGCATCGCCTGGAGGTCGCTGCCGCCGCCGGGCTCGGTCAGCGCCATCGTCGCGCGGATCCGGCCTTCAGCCATGGCGGGCAGGTACTTCTCGCGCTGCTGCGGGGTGCCGAAGGTTTTGATGAGATAGGTGATGACGGAGTGCCCGCCGATCGCGCCCGCCAGGCTCATCCAGCCGCGCGCGAGCTCTTCGGTGACGCGGGCGAAGCAGGCGGTGCTGACGTCGACGCCGCCGTGCTCGGCCGGGACGAGCAGCCCGAAGAAGCCGAGTTCCTTCATCTCGTCGATGAACTCGGCGGGGTAGATGTCGTCGGCTTCGAACTCGCGGACCCGGGGCCGGACCCGTTCGTCCACGAACTCCGCGACCAGGGCGACCATCTGCTGTTCGTCGTCGGTGAGCGTCATCGCCCGTTCCCTTCTCGTGCCTGCCGGAGGACGCGCTGGGCGCGCTCCAGCACCGGCTTGTCGACCATCTGTCCGTTCACTGCGACGGCGCCATCCGCGCCGGCGTCGAGGATCGACTGTGCCCAGCGGACTTCCTCGCGTGTCGGCCGCAGCGCCGCGGCGGCGACGGGTACCTGCTTCGGGTGCACGCACAGCTTTCCGGCGAAGCCGAGCCGCCGTGCGTAGCGGACTTCGTCGGTGAGGTGCGGCTCGTTGTCCAGATCCGCGGTGACGCCGTCGATCGGTCCGGGCAGTCCCGCTGCGGCGGAGGCGAGCACGAGCGCGCCCCGCGCGGCGACGAACGCGTCCCGGTCCGCCGGGTCGGCACCCAGCTCCGCGGCCAGGTCGAAGCTGCCGAACGCGAGGCGCTGCACGTTCGGCACGGTGGCGGTTTCCCGCGCGTCCAGCACCCCGCGCGCGGTCTCGACCAGCGCGATCACCACGGGCAGGACGCCGAGCTGCTCGGCCGCGGCACGCGTCGTCGCCGGTTCGGCCTTCGGCAGCATCACGGTGCACCGGCGCCGCCTGAGCACGGCGAGGTCTTCGTCGTGCCAGGCGGTGCCAGCGGCGTTTATCCGCACCGCGCACTCGGGGTTCTCCTCAAGCCACGCGACGACTTGTTCCCGCGCGTACTCCTTGCGCTCGGGCGCGACGGCGTCCTCCAGGTCGAGCACGACCAGGCTCGCCCCCGAAGCCACGGCCTTGCCGAAACGCTCCGGCCGGTCACCCGGGACGAACAGGAGAGTCGTCGCTTCCCGTGCCCGGGTAGCCGCGCGGCTGGTCATTTCTGTGCCTTCTTCGCCTGCCGGACCAGCCCGCCGCCGATGATGAGGCGCTGGATTTCGCTGGTGCCTTCGTAAAGCCGCAGCAACCGGATGTCGCGGTAGATCCGCTCGACCGGTACGTCGCGCATGTAGCCGGTGCCGCCGTGGATCTGGACGGCGAGATCGGCGACCTTGCCCGCCATCTCCGTGCAGTACAGCTTCGCCGCCGAGGGACCGATCCGGCGATCCTCACCGGACACGTAGCGCGCCGCAGCCTCGCGCACGAGCGCGCGCCCTGCCATCACGCCGGTCTGCTGATCCGCCAGCATTGCTTGCACCAGCTGGAAATCGCCGATCGGCTGGCCGCCCTGTGTCGCCGAAGCGGCGTACGCGACGGACTCGTCCAGCGCACGCTGCGCGGAGCCGACGGCGAGTGCGGCGATATGCACGCGGCCCCGCGCGAGGGAGGTCATCGCGGCGCGGTACCCGTCGTCCTCGTTGCCGCCGACGAGCGCGGAGGCGGGCACCCGGACGTCGGTGAAGGCGACGTCCGCGGTCCAGGCGCCCTCCTGGCCCATCTTCTTGTCCTTGGGCCCTACCTCCAGCCCCGGCGTGTCCGCGGGCACGAGGAACACCGCGATGCCCGGCCCGGAGTCGTCCGCGGGACGGGTGCGGGCGAACACGACGAACAGATCCGCGATCGGCGCGTTGGTGATGAACCGCTTCTGCCCGTCGAGCACCCAGTCGTCCCCGTCGCGCACCGCCTTGGTGCGCAGCCCGGCGGGATTGGACCCGGCACCGGGCTCGGTCAGCGCGAACGACGCGACGACCTCGCCCGAGGCGATGCGCTCCAGCCACTGGCTCTTCTGCTCGCCGGTGCCGAAGCCGACCAGCACCTGTCCGGCGATGCCGTTGTTGGTGCCGAACATCGACCGCAGCGCCAGCGACGTGTAGCCGAGCTCCATCGCCAGCTCGACGTCCTGGGTCAGGTCGAGCCCGAGCCCGCCCCATTCCTGGGGGATCGCGTAGCCGAACAGCCCCATCTCCGCGGCCTGCGTGCGCAGGTCGCCGGGGATGGCGTTGCCGTCCATGATCTCCTGTTCGCGCGGAACGACCTTCGCCCGGACGAAGTCGCGCACCAGCTCCAGGATCGGCCGGAAGTCCTCGGGGGTAACCGCTGCTGCCATGCCTCCCACTATGACCCAGACCGTCCAGCTAGAAAATACTTTATCAGAAATCATCGAATGGCTCACACTCTCGGGCGGCTGTCGGCGAAGATGTTTCCGCAGGTCAGGTTGAGTTATTGGAGCGGAGGCCGCACCCGGCACGGAGCGACTCGGCCGCCTGAGCGTGCCCCGGGCGTGTAATACTTCATCCGATACAGCCGCGCACGCAGGAGGGAGACGGTAGTGGCGACGCCCGAAACCACGAGTGCCGGACCGCGCCGCACGGGCCCGGCGAACCTCAAGGCGATGGCCGCCCAGGAAATCCGGCGCCGCGTCTTCTCCGGCCAGTTGCGCGCCGGGGCGAAGATCGACCAGGAGGCGCTGGCCGACGAACTCGGCATCAGCAAACTGCCGGTCCGCGAAGCGTTGATCACGCTCGACCACGAGGGCGTGGTGGAGCACATCGCCCGCCGCGGCGCGTTCGTCGCCCGGATGACGCGCGACGACATCCGGGACCACTACCGCGTGTTCGGCGTCGTGTCCGGGTTGGCCGCGGAGCGCGCGGCGAAGAACCTCTCCCCGGAAAGCCTCCAAGCGCTGCACGATCTCGCGGACCGGATGGAGTCCGCGGCGGACCCTGCCGAACAGGAACGGCTGAACTACGAGTTCCACCGGAGAATCAATTACGCCGCCGGCTCGCGCCGTCTCCTGTCGCTTCTCGGCATCCTGGCCAAAACCGTGTCGCACGGGTTTTACGAGGCACACGAGGACTGGCCGGTCAAGGCGCGGGACGACCACCGGCTGATCCTGGACGCACTGTCCGCCCGCTCGGCGGCCCGGGCGCGCACGCTGGTGGAGAAACACCTCGCCGACGCGGGCGAGCGCGCGGTGGCTTTGCTGGAGAAACAAGGATTCTGGGACCGCTGACCGGGTTCGCCGAAGTCGCGGCCGCTGTCCCGTAGATGCGCGGCACCGGCCGGACCGCGCCCGTCGACCACGGGCCGCCGTTGTGGAAATTGACATTTTATGGCTCCGCCGGGTGCCCGTTACGGTCGCATTCATGGAGCGGAACTTTCACTCGGCCGAAGAACTCACGGCCGCCCTGCGGGCAGGCGAAGCGACCTCGGCGGAGCTGACCGACGAGGCGATCGCCCGCATCGAGCGGGAAGACAAGGCACTCAACGCGATCTGCGTACCGGACTTCGATCGTGCCCGCACCGCCGCGCAGGAGGCCGACCGGGCGCGCGCCCGCGGCGAAGACCGGCCGCTGCTCGGAATTCCGGTGACGGTCAAGGAGTGCTACAACCTCGCCGGTCTGCCCACGACCTGGGGTATGCCGCAGCACCGGGACTTCATCCCCGCCGAAGACGCGGTCCAGGTGTCGCGGCTCAAGTCCGCCGGCGCGGTCATCCTCGGCAAAACCAATGTGCCACTGGGACTTCAGGGCTTGCAGAGCTCCAACCCGGTCTACGGCACCACCAACAACCCGTGGGACCACGACCGCACCCCAGGCGGTTCCTCCGGCGGATCGTCAGCGGCTCTGGCGGCGGGCTTCGGCGCCCTGTCCATCGGCTCCGACATCGGCGGCTCGCTGCGCACCCCCGCGCATTTCTGCGGTGTCTACGGGCACAAGCCGTCCCTCGGCCTGGTGGCGAACCGCGGCATGGTCCCGCCGAACGAACTGCCCTTGCCGCACGAACTGGACCTCGCCGTCGTCGGCCCGATGGCGCGCACCGCCCGCGACCTGGCACTGTTGCTCGACGTCATGGCCGGACCCGACCCGCTGACCTCCGGCGTGGCGCACGACTTGGCCCTGCCGCCCGCACGCCACGAGCAGCTGAGCGAGTTCCGAGTCCTGATCCTGGACGACCATCCCTTCATCCCGACCGGAGCCGCGGTACGGGCCGGAGTGCACCGAGTAGCCGACGCGCTCGCGGACGCCGGTGCCCGGGTCGAACGGCACAGCCCGCTGCTGCCCGACCTGACCGAAGCCGCGACCCTCTACACCCAGCTGCTGTTCTCCGGCTCCGTCGCGCGCTTCCCGGTCGACGCCTACGAGCAGCTGCAGACCCGTGCCGCCGAACTGAGCGCGGACGACGAAAGCCTGGACGCGGCGCGGCTGCGCGGAATGGTGCTCACCCACCGCGACTGGCTCGGGGTGCACCACCGCCGCGAACTGCACCGCCATGGCTGGCGACAGTTTTTCGCCGAGTTCGACGCCGTGGTGTGCCCGGTGACGCCGACGCCCGCGTTCCCGCACGACCACAACCCCGATCTGCTGGCCTGCCGGATCGACATCGACGGCGTCGAGTACCCGTTCTTCGACCAGCTGGTCTGGGCCGGTGTCGCCACCATGCCCGGCTTGCCCGCCACGGCGATGCCAGCGGGCTTCTCGCCGGAGGGGCTGCCGGTGGGGGTGCAGGTCATCGGCCCGATGTTCGAGGACCGGACCCCGCTGCGGCTGGCGGAGCTGCTGGAGGGACGGATCGGCGGCTTCCCGGCGCCGAAGTAGAGATCGTGTTCGCTCCGGACTCGCTTCGCCTCGCGGCAGGATGCCCGGCCAGTTCGGAGCGGACCCCGTCCCGTTCCGGTTCCCTGCTCCGGCGATCAGGAAGGCGGGGGCAGGTGGCGGTGCATGCGATAAGCGGTCGGGAGCGGCCCGGTGAGCGTTTCCGGGGCGACGCCGAATCCGAGGTGCCGACCCAGGATCGCCATCATCGCGACCGAACTGTCGGCGATGGTCGCGGCGGAGGCGAAGTCGATGAGGCCGGAGCCGGACATCTCGTCGTCGAACAGGTGCGGATGCGTCCCGCCGCGGGAGTCGTACCCGCCTCCGCACGTGAAAGTGAAGACGAGGCGGCCAGCTGACCACTGCCGGATCGTCTTCGTTCGCGGCGACGAAGACGACCTCGGTGTCCCTGGCCAGATGGCTGGCGATGCCGTCGATGTGGGATTTCTGCTGAACGTATTCCACCGCGACGGTCCACTCGCCTGTCTCGGCGACACGAACCCATTGCGGCCCGTCGAAGAACCTGCCGTGCTCAGCACCGGGTCGGCGAGCGCTTGCCCGGCGGTCATGACTCGCGCCGAGCCGCGCACGAAGGTGAGGGCACCGCCGTCGAGGACGACCCCGGCCGGAGTGGCCAGCCACGCCCGGTCCGGATCGAGGCGATATCGGTCGTCGATCGGCGACCGATCGTTCTTGTGTCCGGCCAGCCCGCGCGTTGCCGCAGACGGGCTGTCCGGGAACCGAGGCGCTCGCCGGTCCGGGTTCACGAACCGGGGCAGGTCGCCGGCCCGGGATTGTGGCCGACGATGAGCCACTGGCTGTTCTCGACTGACGTGCCGAGCGCGGGGCCGCCGACGACGCGATGGGCGCGGGAGTCGATGACGACGGTGTTGCCCGGGTTTTCGCCGGCCACGAAGCAGGGCAGCGATTCGGCGTAGTCGTTCACTGCGGTGATTCTGCCAGCGAGGGTTTCCGCCGCGGTGCGGCAGCGGGGAAACCTGTGTCGGCGGCGAACGCGGTCTGTGCGTGCTGGCGCTGCTTCGACTGAGCCGTGGTGAGCGATGTTGCTGTAGACCCTCCGCACGGCTTCGTGGGGGTTCGGTGCTGAGGATCCGATCGCGGTGATGACTGCGGCCGCCTTGTGCGGCGATGTCCGCGCTGGACTTGCCGTGGTCTTCGGGGAACAGCCACGACTCGAAATGCAGCAGCGACGGCCGCGCCTTCGTTGTAGCTGATGACGGATGTGGTGCCGACGAGAGCGACGACGCCCATGACGATGCCGCCGGTTCCGAGCCGGATCGTGCGTTTGGAGTTGTCGATGTCGCCGCCCGCGACGTCGCGGGCCCTGAACCGGCTGTTGCCGTCCTGGATGACGACCACCTGCGCGCCGTCGGCGGTCGCTCCGCGCACTCCGTCCCCGAGCCGCGCGGTCGGGGACTCGCGCTGCTGCGCCAGCCCATCGAGCGCGGCTGTGCCTCGCAGCCGCGGGCCTTCTCGCCGAGCTGTTTCGCGCCCTCAGCCAGGTATTCGGCCGCATAAGTCCCCGCGGCAGCGGCCAGGCTCGCGATGTCGTCCGCCCTCCCCGGCGATTGCGTGGCCTCGATCACTCAAGGCGGAGCGTGCCGGGTCCTGTCCTCCTGCGGACCAGTCGCTTCGCCCGGACGATCGGCGTGGTCCGGATGCCGGGAAAAGGAAGCCGCCACCGGACCAGGCGGCCGCTCAGGACCAGGTGACCGGAAGCTCGTGCACCCCGTAAATGTTCATAGTGGTCCGCAACGGCACCTCCCCGGCCGGAACCGCGAGCCGCAGGTCCGGGAAGCGGCGCAGCAGCCCCTCGAATCCGACACGCATCTCGATGCGAGCCAGCTGCTGTCCCAGGCACTGGTGGATGCCGTGGCCGAACGCGACCTGCCCGCGGACCTTGCGGTGCGGGTCGATCGTGTCGGGATTCTCGAAATGATCCGGGTCGCGGTTGGCGGCGAGCAGCGAGACGACCACAGTCGAGCCGGCCGGGATCGTCTCGCCGCCGAGTTCGACGTCCTCCGTCGCGTAGCGGTAGAAGATGTCGGCCACCGACAGGTAGCGCATCAGCTCTTCCACCGCATTGGCGAACAGCGTCGGGTCGGTGCGCAGTTCCGCGAGCTGCGCCGGGTGTTCGAGCAGCGCGAAGGCGCCCAGGGACAGCATGTTCGCGGTGGTCTCGTGTCCGGCCAGCAACAGCAGGAACGCCATGCCGGTCAGTTCCTCGACGCTGAGGTCCTCGTCGCGGGCGAGGTCGGAGAGGATGTCCTCGCCGGGTTCGGCGCGCTTGTCCGTGCACAGCTGGCCGAGGTAGCCCATCATCGCGCCGAACGCGGCCATCTTGTCTTCGAGGTTGACGTCCCGCTCCATGAACTTCGACGAGTTCGCCTGGAAGGTTTCGCGGTCGGCGCAGGGAACGCCGAGCAGTTCGCAGATCACCAGCGACGGCACGGGGAGCGCGAACTCCCGAACGAGGTCGATCGGCGGCGCGAGCCGCGCGACCGCGTCGAGTTGCTGTTCGGTGATCGCGATGATGCCGTCTTCGAGCTGCTTCATCCGCTTGACGGTGAACGCGCCGGTGAGCTTGCGCCGCAGCCGGGTGTGGCCGGGGGCGTCCATGCTGATGAACAGGCCGGGGATCTGCGGCGAGGGCTCGGTGGCGACCGGCATTCCCGGCGTCTCGTACGGCACGTGGACCACGCCGATGTCGAGGCGGCTGCTGAACCGGGCGTCGGACATGACCTGGCGGACCGCGTCGTACCCGGTGACCAGCCACCCCTCGTGGCCGTCCGGGAAGAGCATCGGGCTGACCGGGCGGGTCTCGCGCAGCGCGGTGATCGCGGCGGGCGGGTCGAACGGGCCGGCGTCGCGGTCCATCGGCAGGCCGTCGACCGGGGAAAGCTGCTGGCTCATCGGGAAATCCTCTCGTGGTGGCTTGATGTCGCCACGATCTCCGAGAGGCCAGACACCCGGCCGTCACGGCGCTGACACGGGATCAGGCCCGCGTCAGCGGCACCGCCACCAGGTCGGTCCAGGAATCCGCCGCGCCTTCCTGCGCGGCCTGGTCGAACGCGGCGTCGCCGAGGCGGTTGCGCGCTTCCTGCTCGATTCGCGTCACATCCGGGTTCGCCAGGTCTTTCCGGCCGAGCACCCGCGCGCTCGCGGCCAGCAGTCGTGCGGCGTGGTCGTACTGTGCGCGCCGCAGTGCCAGGTCAGCGACCCCGACGACCGCCTTGGCGATCTCTGGCGCGCGTCCGGTTTCCGCCGCCGCGTCGCAGGCCGCGGCGCGGTGTTCGCGCGCTTCGTCGAGGTCGGCGGCGAACCAGGCGCGCAGTTCGTGGGCGGCGGCTCGCAGATGTGGTTGCTGGGCTTCGTCGCCCAGCAGGGCCATCGCGTGGCCGAACTGGTCGAAAGCGTCCTGCGCGTTGCCGTTCCATCGGGCCAGTTCCGCCCGGACGAGGGCGAGCGAGGCCAGCGTCCCGGGCCAGGTGACGCCTTCCGCGAGGCTTTCCGCTTCGGCGACCGCGGCGGCGCAGGCGTCCTTGTCGCCCGCGAGCCAGCGCAGCCGGGCCTGCCGCATGCGCAGCTGGACGACGTCGTCGAGGGCGCCGAGTTCGGCGACGACGGCGATCGCCTGGTCGAAATGCTCGCTGGCCTCGGGGAATTCGCCGCGCATGGCCAAGCAGCCGGCCAGTTCCGTCTGGGCGAACGAGATGCCGAACCGTTCGCCCAGCACCCGGAACTCGACCAGCGATTCGTCGAACCAGGATTCGCCGTCCTGGCCGAGCACCATCCGGAGCTTGCCGATGTGCAGCCGGGACAACGCTCGAACCCACGGATCCTCGTCGTCCAGCAGCGACTCCCAGGCGGGCAGGAGCGCGTCCGTGTCGCGCAGCATCATTTCCAGCGGCACCACCAGCCGCAGTGCCGCGTGGCAGTGCCGCCCGTGCTTGCCGAACTCGTACGCCTGGTGGACCCACCGCGCGGCTTCCGGCATGTCGCCGGGTCCGGACGTGGCGAACATCGAGGTCAGGGCGTACACGATGGCTTTGGTCTCGTCGGGGACCTCGCCGGGAACCGCGATCGCGGCGGTGATCAGCTCCATGCCCTCGGCCTTGCGGCCCACGAGCCACCAGTACCAGCCGCAGGCGGCGGCGAGCCGCATCGCGGCGTGCGCGTCACCGGCGGCGAGCGCGCCGCGCATGGCCGAGACGAGATTGTCGTGCTCTGCCCTGAGCACGGTGAGCCACTCCACTTGCTCGCCGCGGCGCAGGCGGGGTTCCGCGGTTTCGGCCAGCTCGGTGAAGTACGCGAGATGCGCTTGCCGGGCCAGCTCGGCCTCCCCGGCTTCGGCGAGGCGTGCGGTGCTGTACTCCCTGATCGTGCCGAGCATCCGGTACCGCGGCGCGCCTTCGCCGAACGCGACGAGCAGGGACTTGTCGCTGAGCGCGGAGAGCAGGTCCAGCACCTCGTACTCGTCGACCAGTTCTCCCGCGCAGACCCGTTCCGCCGCCTCCAGGCTCGCGCCGCCGGCGAACACCGACAGCCTGCTCAGCACGAGCCGTTCGCCGTCGCTGAGCAGCTCCCAGCTCCAGTCGACCATCGCGCGCAGCGTCCGGTGCCGGGGGAGCGCGGTGCGGCTGCCTCCGGTGAGCAGCCGGAACCGGTCGTCGAGACGGTCCGCGAGCAGCTCGGGCGACATCGTGCGGAGCCGGACCGCGGCCAGTTCGATCGCGAGCGGCATCCCGTCCAGCGCGGTGCAGATGCGGGCCAGCGTCCGGTCGTCGGCGAGGTGCTGGTTCCGCGTCGTCGCCCGGTCGCGCAGCAGCTGGACGGCCTCGGCGCGCGGGAGCGGTTCGACCGGCCACAACGCCTCGCCGGTGATCCCCAGCGGTTCCCGGCTCGTCGCGAGGATCCGCAATCCGCGGCATTCGCCGAGCAGCCGGTGCGCGAGGGCGGCCGCGGACTCGATGACGTGTTCGCAGTTGTCCAGGACCAGCAACGTTTCGCGGTCGCGGATCGCGGAGACCAGCCGGTCCGCCGGATCCGCGGAGGACGCTTCGCCGAGCAGCGCGTCGCGGAGGCCGAGCCCGGACAGCGTGGCCTGCGCGACGTCGTCCCCGCTCCCGGCGGCGGCCAGTTCGACCAGCCAGGCGCCGTGGTGCAGGCCGGCGACCAACGTGCGGGCGGTTTCCGTTGCCAGCCGGGTCTTTCCCGAACCGCCGGGGCCGGTCAAGGTGGTGAGCCGATGCCGCGACACCAGGTCGCGGACCGCGGCGACATCAGCCTCTTTCCCGACGTAGCTGGTGAACTCGGCGCGCAGGTTGCTCTTGCGGCTTTCCTCGCGCCGTCCGACCTCGCCGCGCAGCAACGCGACGTGCAACGCGGACAGTTCGGGCGACGGGTCGGCGCCCAGTTCGTCGGCCAGCGTTTCCCTGATGCGCTGGAACGCTTGCAACGCCTCGGTGTTGCGGCCCGCGGCGGCGAGCGCGCGCATCAGCGCGGCGACGAGCCTCTCCCGCACCGGGTGCGCGGCCACCAGGTCGGTCAGCTCCGCGACGAGATCCGCGCCGCGGCCGAGATCGAGCTCGGCTTCGAACCGGTCCTCCATGGCCGCCAGCCGCAGGGCTTCCAACCGCGTGGCCGCCGCGTCGAATGCGCCGCTGTCGGGCAAGCCGACGTCCTGCATCGCCGGGCCGCGCCACAACTCCAGCGCCTCGCGCAGCCGCGCCGGCCCCTGGTCCCGGGCCTGCGCGAGTAACCGCTCGAAGCGCACCGCGTCGACCGCGTCGGCGTCGATGGCCAGCCGGTAGCCGTCGGTCAGCCCTTCGACCACGGCTCCCGGGAGCGCCTTGCGCAGCCGGGAAACCAGGCGTTGCAAGGCGTTCGCGGCGTCGGCGGGCGGGTGCTCGCCCCAGATCCAGTCGATCAGCGACGCCTTCGGGACGACCTGGCCCGGCCGGAGCGCGAGGGCGACGAGCAGTCCGCGCAACCGAGCGCCCGGAACCTCGGCCGCCTCTGCTCCATCGCCGTCGTGGACCTCGAACGGACCCAGGATCTTGATCTGCACCCGTCCGATCCTGCCATCCGACCGGGTGGTCAGGCCGCGGAATGGACGACGATGTCGCCGAGCCGCGCACGGGCGTGGACCTTGACCGTGTCACGAGGGCTGTCCGGCGTGCCGAGGGTGTTGCGCACGGCGCCCTTCGCGCTCTTCGCGTCCACGTCGGCAGTGGTGCCCGCGCTGACGCCGACCTCGATCCCGCCGGCCGCGTTCGACAGCTCCACCAGGCCGCGCGTGACCCGCCCGATCCGGATCGGGCAGTCGGCCGCCCTGGCGACGACGCTCCCGTCCGCGGTGCCGATGTCGAAGCTGCCGTTCGACCCGCCGAGGTCGACGTCGGACCGGGCGCGGCCGATCCAGACCTTGCCGCTCGTGCCCTGGCAGCGGATCTGGCCGTCGACCTCGCCGATCCGCAGGACCGCCGCGCTGCCCTCGATGACCGCGCCGCCGGCGACGTGCCCGACCGCGAGCCCGCCGGCGCCGAGGTTGCCGCGCAGTGCGTCGACCCGGTCGAGCTGGACCCGGCCGGAGCCGATGTTGACCTCGCAGTCGCCGAGGGCGCCGTCCGCCCGCACCTCGGTCCAGGCCGTGTTCAGGAGCAGCTTCGACCCGGCGGGCAGTTCGATCGCGATGTCGACCGAGCCGGCCTGGCGGCCGGACTTGGTGGTCTTGACCGACAGCACGCCGTCAGCGAACTCGACCCTCGTCTTCTCCGCGACCTTCACGTCGGTCGAGTTCGCCGCGTCGACCGGCTGCACCCGCACGACGGTCTCGGCACGCTCGCCCGCGGCGATCCGGACGCGGGCGCCCGCGGTGGTCAGCGCGGCGGTGATGGGGTGGGGGGTGGTGAACGTGGACATTTCCGGTCTCCCTGGCTGGCTTGGCGGTTCGTTGCGACCACATTCGACTGCCCGGCGGACACGCAGCTGTCACGGCGCAGACGCAGGGGAGACGGTCGTGGCAGGCCCGATGTCAGCGCGAACCGGGGCGGCGCGGTGTCCGGGCGTGCTGTTCCTCGACCGCCGGTGGAGTTCGCCGGGATCATGCGCAATCCGTTGGCCGCAGCGAGGTCCTCGAACAGGCCGGCTTCACCTGGGACGGGTCACGGCTGGCGGAAGAGACGCGAGCACCTCGCAGCGGGTGGCGGGCCACCGTCACACGCGAGCCTGGACGGCTCTGTCGCCCGCGGCGGGCCGCGCACCGTCCGGGGCGCGGAAGCCGGCCGCGACAACGACGTCACCCCGCCGCGGTTCCCCGGCCTGCACTGCAACTACCACCGCTACCTCAGCGCCGACCCGGTCGGGCTCAACGACGGCAAGGGGACGTTCGGCAAACAGGACATGCGGTTCGGAAACCAGCCCCGGACCGCGGCCGGGCAGAAGAAGTCCGGCGATTTCCAGAACTTCATCCACCATAATAAGCGGCATCCGAAGAAGGCCGGGGAAGCCGGCGACCTGAACGGCAAACAGCTGAGCGGGAAGCAGCGGGCTACTTTCCGGGTTCTGGACGACGAGAAGCGGGTCGAGCGGATTCAGCTCGGCGGGCGCACCTGGCGGAGAGCCGCCGCCGGGCCGGGACAGAACAATGTCCGCGGCCGGTGCCGCCGAGTTTCCGGTAACCGCGCGACGGGGTTCGGCGCGGATATCCCTTCGCGGGAGCCCGCGGCGCGCCACTCGGTTGGAGCAGGCTCTGCTCCAATTCGGGGAGCCTGCCGGAATATGCATTTCGCACCCGAGTGAATTACCCGGGTGCGTCCGGGTCCCCATCGCGCGCGGTCGAGGAGTTCTTCGCTGAGCGATGTCGCCGGGGAGCGGCCCGCGAAGGGCTCGATCCGGTGAATCCCGGCCGGCGCGGGGGAAGCCGGGCGACGCGATGCCCGGTAGTCGGCGGGCACTCGGACGGATGCACTTAATGGCATTCGTGGCAAGGGTCTTTCCCTGTCCTCTCTCGGGAGAGGAGCATGTTCAATCGCGGCGCTGAGGCGTGGGCGGATCGAAAATCGCTGAGAGGTGTTGTCATGGAATAGGCCACTGCGCCTGCGTTTGCGGCCGCGGGTCGCGCGGATTCGGTTGTTGGCATCACGTTTATTGCGCTGGATTCTCGCCCGTTCGCCGACCCGCGCACGCCGCCTGGTGGAATATTCTCCTCTGAGCTTTCCGCGATTCCGCGCCGCGAGCAGTCGAACCCTTTTCACCCGTGGACAAGGAGCAGTCATGACCGAGATCAGCCAGTCCCATCTGAGCCGGGAGTCCCTGGAGATCGCGCTGTGGCAGACGTCGTTCCCCGAACTGGAGGCCGCGGCGAGGTCCGCGCTTGAGGACTTCGACCCGGACAGCAACGCCCAGGGGGTGGGCAACAAGGCGGCGGGGGACAACAGTTTGCTGCCCGGCCTGGGGCCGCTGTCGACGTTCGGTTCGTGGGAGTCGGTCGGCAGCACCATCGTGCACCGGGCGGTGACCCTCAGCGGCTTCAACCCGGGGAGCGAGGCATTCGACCCGGTCGCCTGGAATATTTTCCTGCAGAAATTCTCCACGATTCCGTTCTTCCTGACCTACACCTTCGACAACCGCGACGCGTCCATCAGCAAGACCTCGTTGAAAAAGGCGGTCGACGCGGTGTCGGACCTGGTCGAGAACATCATGACGCCGGAGAACTTCCAAGGCATCGTGACCACCATCCAGAAGATCGGCCAGCTCGCGCTCGAGAACGAGGGGAGAAAACAGAAGAACTCCAACCAGCAGGTCGGGGTCCTGTCGCGGCATCAAAGCTCGCTTTACCTCGGAGCGGTCCGGACCGCGGTGGAGATGGAGTACAAATCAGGCAAGGGGTACGAGCAGCTGAATCAGTCTATTTACGTCTACCGCGGCTATGGCGTGCTCGACTTCGAGAAGTGCAAGCGCCACGCCGACACGCTGCTCAAGTGGGACGGCCAGGACGTGGACGACTGGGAGAAAGACACGGCCAGTGCCCCGAAGCCGCCCAACGAGAGCCCCGCCTGGAAGCACTGAGCCGGTTCTTCCCGTGTTCCGCGGGCTCCCGGGGCCGCTGCCCCGGGAGCCCTTGACCCCAGGCAGGTCCCATGGTGTTTCCGCAATCGCCGCCTCGCGAGCGAGCGACGGCCTCGACCTTCGCCGAGATCCTCGCCGAGAACCTCGGCCATCCGGACGGAGGCTGCACCTTCGTCCAAGAGGACGGGCACGAGCATTTCGTGAGCTGGTCCGAGCTGTCGCGGGAGGCTCTGCGCCGGGGGCGGCAGCTGCTCCGGAGCGGCCTGCGCAAGGGAGACCGGGTCGCGCTCGTCGTCCCCGGGCAGCAGGAGTTCGTCCTCGCCTTCCTGGGCGCGGTCTCGGCCGGTGTCGTCCCGGTCCCGATGAGCCCGCCGATGGGCCTCGGCAAGTTCGAGGCGTACTGCGAGGACGCCGTGCACATCCTCCGCGCGGCGGGAGCACGCGCACTCCTGATGCCCCGGAACCTGGCGGGTCTGCTGAACCCGCTCCGGCACGCTGTGGACGGGATGCAGGTCCTCGATCCGGAGGAGCTGTTCGCCGAACCCTTGCCGGGCAATGCGCCCCAGCCCGAGGAGATCCTCCCCGAGGACGTGATGTTCTTGCAGTTCACCTCGGGCAGCACGGCGGCGCCCAAAGGAGTACGGGTCACGCACGCCAGCGTGCTCGCCAACTGCGCGGCCATCATCGGCGCCCTTCGCCTCGAACGCGGACGAGACCGGGGCGTGAGCTGGTTGCCGATGTACCACGACATGGGGCTGGTCGGTTTCGTGCTGGCACCGCTGCTGGCGCGCTGCCCGGTGACCTTCCTGCCGACGCTGCGCTTCGCGCTCTCGCCGAGGCTCTGGCTGGAAACGGTGAGCCGCCACCGCGCGACCGTGACCTTCGCGCCCAACTTCGGCCTGGCGCTGGCGGTCAAGCACACTCCGGCCGACGAGGTGCGGCGGCTGGATCTGTCCTGCCTGAGAGTGGTGGGCTGCGGCGCCGAACCCAACCATCCCGAGACGCTGCGGTCCTTCGCGACGCACTTCGCGGCGGCAGGACTGCGACCGGGGACGGTGGTGCCGTGTTACGGCATGGCGGAGNGGCGGAGGCGACGCTCGCGATCTCGTTCGGCGAGATCGGAGTTCCGCTGGAACCGGACGTCATCCAGAAGGAGCCCTACCACGCGCGCAGCCTCGCGCGGCCCGCCTCGGCAGCCGCCGAGGAGCAGGTGGCGTTCGTGCCCTGCGGGCGTCCCGTCGCGGGCCACCGCGTCCTCGTCGTGGACGACGACGGGAATCCGCTCCCGGAGCGGCACATCGGCGAGGTGGTCTTCCAGGGGCCGAGCGTGGCGGCGGGGTATCACGGCGACGCCGAGGCGACCCGGCGGAGCTTCACGCCTCGCGGCCTGCGCACGGGGGATTGCGGCTACCTGGCGGACGGCATCCTCTACGTGACGGGCCGGAAGAAGGACCTGCTCATCGTCAACGGGCGCAATCACGATCCCCAGACGGTGGAGTGGACCGCGGCCGAGGTGCCCGGCTTGCGCAAGGGCAACGTCGTGGCTTTCACCCGGCCCGGCCGGGCGACCGAGGAGGTCGTGATCGTCGCCGAACTCCGCAGCGGCGACGCCGCCGCGGTGGCGAGGCGGGTCCGCAGTCGCATTCAGACGAAGCTGTCCCTGCCCGTGGCCGAGGTCCTTCTCGTGGCGCCAGGGGAACTGCCCAAGACGTCCAGCGGCAAGGTCCGGCGGAGCAAGACGCGGCAGCACTATCTCCGGGGAGTTCTCCACCGCGGAGCGCCTTCCCCGACGAGCTGAACACAGTCCACACCCCTTGAGAGGAGCAACCATGGACACCCGGCTGACCCCCCGAGAGCGAGAGCAGCTGTACTCCCTGATCCGCGAGAAGCTGGAACCCGGCGGCGCGGAGCTCGACGACACCACGATGGTGGGAGAGCTGCCCGGGGTCGACTCCGTGAAGCTTCTCAGCCTGGTGGGCGCCGTCGAGCTGGGCTTCCGGGTCAACCTGGGCTTCGAGGCGATCCCTCAGGTGCGGACAGTGCACGACATCGAGCAGTTGATCTGCGATTCGCGCGAGCGGTACACCGCGCGGGCGTCGTGAGCCGGCTGTGTGCACTCCGAGCGAGGAGCAGTCGCGGCGGGAAGCGTTCGAGATCGCCATGTGGGCGGAGGGCGGGCCGGACGTGCTGGGCTCCGGCAGCAGCGACCCCGACGAGGAGGCAGGGATCGGCAACGCCTGCGGCGGGGACAACAGCGGTCTGCCGGACCTGGGACCGCTGGCTCCCTTCGGCTCGTGGCAGTCGGTCGCTGCCACCATCATGCGCAAGACCGCGGACTCCGCTCGCTTCGACGAGTCGTCCACGGTATTCGATCTCGTGCGGTGGATCGTCTTCGGAAACCAGTTCACCACCATGCCGTTCCTCACCGGCATCACCGGAGACAGCCGCAGCGTGTCCATCTCGTCGCTTTCCTTGTCGCCGGCCATTTCGGCAGTGACCGAGCTGGTCGGAGGACTGGTCACCCCGGACACGCTCACCGGCATCGTCAACTCCATCAAGAAGATCGGCCAGCTGGCGGTCGAGAACAGGGGGCTGCGGGAGAAGAACAGCAACGTGCACCAGGGAGTCCTGACCGTGGTGAACGGAGACCTGCGCCTCGGGCGGCTCCAGACCACGGTCCAGATGGAGTACCGGACAGGCAAGGGATACCAGCAGCTCAACCAGCACCTGACGGTCAGCCGCCTTTTCGGCACTCTCGACTACGGCCTCTGCGTCCGCAACGCCGAGATCCTGCTCGCCTGGGACAGACAGGACGTGGACGACTGGGTGAAGGGCGCCTCGAGTTCTCCCTATCCGCCTAACGACAGCCCCGCGTGGGGCAACTGAGCCGGCGCATCGTCGTTCAGGGGCAGGTCCGTGTTCGTCAGGCAAGGGCGCGAACCGAGGCCGTCGCGCAGCCGCTGCGCTGCGGTTTACCCGGTAACGAGCGCGTGTGCCGAGAGACACGGTCCGCCGGAGGAACCTGTGCAATGGGCGGCTTTCCGCACCGCGGTGCGAACGCGGTCAAACTCGTGCCGCTGCCCGACGAGCTGAGTTTCGCCGCCGGCGCCGCGATTTCGTGCGGCACCGGCACCGCCTACGGCGCGCTGACCCGGCTCGACGTCAACGCGCGCGACACGCTGGCGGTCTTCGGCCAAGGCCCGGTGGGCCAGGCCGCCGTGCAGCTCGCCGCAGCGATGGGCGCGGAGGTCGTCGCGGTCGACATCGCGGCGGAACGCGTGGCGCGGGCGAGGGAATTCGGCGCGGCGCACGCGATCGACTCGACGTCGGCCGATCCGGTCGAAGCGATCCGGGAACTGACCGGTGGCAAGGGCGTGACCAAGGCGCTCGACTGCTCCGGAGCACCACCGGCGCGGGCCGCGGCGGTGAAGTCCGCGGCGAAATGGGGCACCGTCGCGTTCGTCGGCGAAGGTTCGACGGTGACGCTCGACGTCAGCCCGGATCTGATCCGCAAGCAGCTGACAGTGGTCGGCTCGTACACCTTTTCCCTGGTGGGCCAGGCGGAGTGCGCCCGGTTCATCGCCCGGCACGGGGTTGAGGCGGACCTGGTCTTCACCGACCGCTGGCGGCTGGACGACGCGGTGGCGGCCTATGCCGCCTTCGACAGGCANAGGCAGACCGGCGGCAAGGCGGTCATCGAGTTCTGACGAGGAGAAGCGGCGGTGGGCCGGAGACCCACCGCCGCTTCTCCGGGGTACAGAACAGCAGCGGCTTCGCGAACCCCGCCGTCGCTCGGGCTGCCGCGTTCGGACCGGTCAGGCTGATGGGCCCGGGTTCAGCTCCGGGCCGAGGCCCTCGTCCAGCCGCAGGCAAGGTACGCGGTGAGGGCGAGCAGGATGACCACCAGCACCGCGACAGCCGCCCAGGCCGGCAGCCAGTACGCCGCGACCGCACCGGCGCCCAGCACGATTCCGCCCCCGGCCCGGGGCAGCCAGCCAGTGCCGGTCTCGACGCGGAAGTACCAGGCCTGGGCCAGCAGGTACAGCATCGGCCCGCCGAGCAGCAGCACCCCGCCGGTCCCGGCCGGGTGCCCGGGTCCGTGCGCCAGCGCGAGTTCGATCCCCGCGGCGAACGCGACCAGCCCGGCGACCACNCCGACCGGATCGGGTTCTCGGTGGCCGAGGCGTGGCTCACCACCTGCTGCTCGGTCCGTCCGAAGTAGATCGCCCACAGGCAGACGAGCGCGGCGAACCCGCCCAGCACCATCAGCAGCGACGGCGCGTCCGGCGCGTGCTCGGTGAGCACCCGGCCCAGTGCCAGGACGGTTTCCCCGAGCAGGATGATGAGGAACAGCCGCATCCGCTCGATCATGTGCTCCGCGTCGAACGGCAGCCGGGCGGACCGCAGCGCCCGGCCCGGTACCGGGTGCGCGGTCCACGTGCCGGTGAGGTCGATGAGCGCGGCCGCGGCCCACAGCCAGATCCGGGATTCCGGGCGCAGTGCCGCGCCGACGATCCAGAACGGCGCCGAGGCGGCGAGCCAGCCCAGGACCCGGGTGAAGTGCCCGCGCAGTTCGGGTGTCGGCGCGGTAGCCGCGGCATACGCGCCGGGCCCGGCGAGCGCGAGCATCATCGGGACGACGAAGAGCCACGGATGCTCCTCGAACGCGCCGCTGATGCCCGCGTTCATGAAAAGTCCCAGCGCCATCACCGCGACGATCGTCGCCCGGGTGCTGCCGCGTTCGACGTCGAGCATGGTCGCCTCGAACGAGGTGAACGCCCACACCCCGCAGACCGCCACCAGCGCGACGAGCGTCTCGGCGGCGCCGGTCCAGCTCAGCCGCGCCAGCAGGTGGTGCGCTAGCTGGCCGATGGCCAGCACGAAGACGAGATCGAAGAACAGCTCCAGCGGCGAGACCTCGCGGCGGGTCCACCGCGCGTTCCGGGCTGGCATGGGCTCAGCAGTGATGCACTGGGAACAGGACGACCGGCTCGCTAGGCCTGGGCACGGCGGTCTCCTTCCGCGGTTTCGGACCCTGCGGAGGGTACCGCCGGTCCGGGCGCCTCGCTCGCGGTCCAGCTGGACAGCAACTGCAGCGCCTCGGCTGAAGGGGAGCCGGGTTCGGCGGTGTAGCCGATCAGGGTGAGGCCGGGCGCGGAGGCGACCTGCAGTCCTTCGAACCGCAGCGTCAGCTCGCCGACGACCGGGTGGCGGAACAGTTTCGTCCCGCGCCGGTGCGCCTTCACGTCGTGCGCTGCCCACCGGGTGCGGAACGCTTCGCTGCGGGTCGCGAGATCTCCGATGAGCCCGGTGACCGCTTTCGAATACGGTGCGCGGGCCGCTTCGACGTGCAGCAGGGCTACCGCGTCGTCGGCTGCCTTCTTCCAGTCCGGGAAGACCTCTTCGGCGCGCTCGTCGAGGAAGATGAACCGGGCGAGGTTCGGCGGGTGCGGGGTGCGCTCGTAGACGCCGGCGTAGAGGGTGCGGCCGAGCGCGTTCGCCGCGACCACGTCGAGGTGTCCGTTCTGGACGATCGCGGGGGCGTTGACCATCGTGTCGATCAGCGCTTGGACTCCGTCGGGCACCGGCTGCCGGACGGTGCGGCCGGGGCCGGCCCGTTTCCCGGCGGCGCGGGTGAGGTCGAACAGGTGCGTGGTTTCGGTGTCGTCCAGGTGCAGCGCGGTGGCGATCGCGTGGAGGACTTCGTCGGAGACGCCGGACACGCGGCCGCGTTCGATCTGCACGTAGTACTCGGTGCTTACTCCGGCGAGCCGGGCGACTTCCTCGCGGCGCAGCCCGCTGACCCGCCGCCGGCCGCCCGCGATGATTCCGGCCTGCTCGGGCGTGATCTTCGCGCGGCGGGTCATCAGGAATTCCCTGAGGTCGTTGGCGATCTCCATCCCTTGAGCGTAAACGCGGAACGGCGGCGGAAGGAGGGGCTGCCGGTACCCCCGACAAGCGGCATCTGCCACATCCGCGCGAACCGCCGCAGGGTGGGTACCAGGAGCCCGGGCCGCCTGGTTCGGGACACAGAAGACGTGCAAGGAGTGAGTGCAGTGACGTCTGCGGAGGCCGTTGCCTTCCCGAACGATTCGATCACCATGGCGGGAAACCTGTACCTGCCGGACGGCTTCGACCCCAAGGGAAGCTACCCGGCGGTCGTGACCGTGCACCCGGGCGGCGGGGTGAAGGAGCAGACCTCGGGCCTGTATGCGGAGAAGCTGGCCGAGCAGGGCTTCGTCACGCTCGCGTTCGACGCCTCGTTCCAGGGCGACAGCAGCGGCGAGCCGCACCACCTCGAAGACCCTGCCGCGCGCGTGGACGACGTCCGGGCAGCGGTGGACTACCTGCAGACTCTCGGCTACGTCGACGCCGAGCAGATCGGCGGCCTCGGCGTCTGCGCCGGCGGCGGCTACCTGGTCAACGCCGCGTTGACGGATTACCGGATCAAGGCCCTCACCACGGTCAGCGCCGTGAACATCGGCACGTCGTTCCGCCGCGACTGGTACGGCACCGACTCCGACGCGGCCGCCGTCCCGACGCTGCAGGCCGTGGCACAGCAGCGCACGGCCGAGGCGAAGGGCGCCGAGCCGTCCTACCTGCCCTACGTGCCTGCCGAGCCGGACGAGAACACCCCACGCGACATGGTCGAGGCGAGCGAGTACTACCTGACCCCGCGCGCTCAGCACCCGAACGCGAAGAACAAGTTCCTGTTCACCAAGAGCGTGTCGCGGATCTTCACCTTCGACGCGTTCCACATGGTCGAGGACCTGCTGCAGCAGCCGCTCCTAGTGGTCGCGGGCAGCGAGGCCGGTTCGCTGTGGATGTCTGCCGAGCTGTACGGCCGCACCCGCAGCCCGAAGAAGCTCGTCGTGGTCGAAGGCGGCACGCACATGGACTTCTACGACCTGCCGAAGTACCTCGACCGCGCGGTCGCCGAAGCGGTGCCGTTCTTCCGGAAAAACCTCGCCGCCACCCACGGCGAGCATTCCGCACCTATTGCGCCTGCGTCAGGCATGAAATGATGGACCGCGAAACATAGCCTGCGGACCGGCTGGCCGAACGTGTCGCATGAGCGCTCGCTGTGGATTCCCCGAGTCATCTGCCGATCGGGATCGCCGACGCCGCCCCGCGAGCATCCTTGGTGCCGACTCGCCGCACGGCAGCGCAGGCGGTACCCCTGTGGCGCTTCGGCAGCTTCGAGCCCTTCTTCCGCTGTGTTTCGCCCGCGGCAAGGCGGGGATCCCGCGACGGTAGCCACGAATCGCAGATCCCTCACCCGGCCGCAGGTCATGCGCTCAGGTCAGCGATCCTTCTGCTCGGTCCACCACTTCTGCCCGGCCTCGGACAGCGTCTGGATCGGGCCGCAGTACGGGTACTTCCGCTGCGATGCCTCCGGGTCCTCGTGCTCGATAGATCTCGTTGAGTTCTTTGCCGCCCTTTCCGCATCGTGGACCAGAAGCGCGATGCAGCCGGGTTTCGGCGGTGGCGCCTCATCGAGGCTGCGGAACGGGCCGTGCCTACGAGCATCGGGACTCTGTGGAACCGGCGATCGTAGCGTTACTCGCAGGCATCGGGCCCCGGAAGATGGACATCAAGGACAGGTTGGAGGCCGCGGGTACGCAGATCGGCCACGACCGCCTCCGCCTCGGGCACCTCGTGGAGATTGCCCTCCCGGGTGAACGGCGTCTCCTCCAGGACCTGAACGGGCCGCAAGCCGTGCTCCCCGAAGAGGACCCGGAACTGCGGCCAAGTCGAGTCAGCTGACGGAGCGGCCCGGCTCAGCCCGATTATTTCGCGGGTATTGGCCGCGAGCGCGTCGGTATCGGGCACGCCGAGGCCGACGCGATTCAGGTTGGCGGCGGTCATGGTCGCTCCGTTCAGCAGGGCAGGAGTGCGGCGAGATGCCGCCATCGGCCGAGTCGTTCCCGGGAGAACCTCGTGTGCCCTAGCGGTATGACCCCGGATGCGTTCCCGCTGTTCGGTCACGAGCCAAGTCCGGCAGACGCGGGCTCCCCGGACGGTCGCCGATGTCAAGCCTGGCCCGGTTTTCTTCGACCGCACCACGTCGGCGGCGATGCGGTCCGGTCTGCCCCGCACGAGGCCCTGCCTTTCAGGTTTGCCCCTCAGAAGGGATAGCACGCGATGTCGGGGCGGGCGGTGAGCCATTGCGTCTCGGTGAAGGCGTCGATATTGGCCGCCGCGCCGCCAAACCGGGCACCGGTGCCTGAGTTTCCAATGCCGCCGAACGGAATGTGCGCTTCGTCGGCCACCGTCTGTTCGTTGATGTGCACGATGCCGGAGGGGATGTCGTCCGCGAGGCGCATAGCCGCACCGACCTCGCCGAGAATGCCGAGCGAGAGGCCGTATTCGCTGCTTCGTGCGAGGTCGAGGGCTTCTTCCGGGGCGGAGAAGCTCATGACCGGCGCGACCGGACCGAAGACCTCCTCCTGCCAGGCGCGCATGTCGGTGGTTAGCTCGGTCAGAACGGTCGGGGCGAAGAAGAGTCCGTTGTGGGTGCCGCCTGCGGCGAGAGCCGCGCCCGCCGCCACGGTGTCGTCGACGACCGACGCGACGTGTGCGAGCTGGGTGTGGTCGATGAGCGGACCGAGTGCGACGGTTTCGGTCGCCGGATCGCCGACGGTCATGCGTGTCGCCTTTTCCGCGATGGCCGCCACGTAGTCGTCGTAGAGCGATTCGTGCACGAGGTGTCGGCCGGTCGCCATGCAGATCTGTCCTTGGTGCAGAAACGAGCCGAACGCTCCGGCCGAGGCCGCGCGCGCCGGGTCCGCTCCGGGCAACACGATGAGCGCACTGTTGCCGCCGAGTTCGAGATGCGTGCGCTTGAGGTGGCGGGCGCCGGCCTCACCGACTTTCCGGCCGGCCGCCGTGGATCCGGTGAACGAAATGACGCGCACTTCCGGTGCGGTGACGATAGCTTCGCCGATGTCGCCACCGCCGTTGACGAGCTGCAACAGCCCTGGCGGCAATCCGGCTTCCTCGAAAATCCGCAGGACCGCAACGCCACCGCAGACTGCGGTGCGGGGATCCGGCTTGAGCAGGACGGCATTGCCGAGCGCGAGCGCCGGTGCCACTGAACGAACTGACAACGTCAGCGGGAAGTTGAACGGCGCGATGACCCCGATCACGCCAGCGGGGCGGCGGCGCGCGAAACTCCAGCGGTCGCCGTTGGAGGGCAGCACGTCGCCGCAGGGATGTGTGGGCAGCGCCGAAGCCTCGAAGCACTCGGCCGCGGCGGCGGAGGTTTCGAGCCAGGCTTTCGGTGCGACCGAACCGGCCTCACGGACCAGCCACCACTGCACCTCCTGCGCGTGCTGCTGCCACAATTCGCCGGCTCGCCGGAGGACGGCAGCGCGGTCTTCGGGCGTCCGTCTCGCCCAGTCGAGTTGCGCGCGGGAAGCGCTCTTCGCCGCCCGGCGCACATCGTTGACCGACGAAACACCGATGGTGGTGAGTGTTTGGCCGGAGCCGGGCGAAACAACGGAACGGGTTCCCGCTTCTCCGGCCGTCCAGGCGTCGACGAAGATCTTGCCCTCCCAGCGCGGACGGTCAAGCAGCGCCGCAGCTTCCGATGCGGCTTCCGTGACAGTCATGCGTCCTCCGTAAGTTCTCGGGTGGTCGGTGGGCTTGGCGCGGTTAGGCTTCGGCTAGTGCGCGGTCGACTGCGCAGAACAGACGGTCGACGTCGGCTTCGTTGTTGTAGAGATGCGGCGAGAACCGGATGCCCCGACGTCGTAGGCTGCCTACGACGTTGTCTTCGACTAGTCGTCGGCGCAGCGCGCCGGCAGGCAGCGAGTCCAGTTCGACCACGACGAGATGGCTCGGCCGGTCATCGGGACCGGCTGCGAGCACGCGAAAGCCACGGTCGGCGAACCCGTGCCGAAGCTCGACGGCGAGGCCAAGGACGTGCTGTTCGATTTGCGCGGGGCCGACTTCCGCTAGCAGGGACAGGCTGGCGACGAGCCCGGCCATGAGCACGTGCGACACCGCGCCCGGTTCGCACAGCTCCGCGACTGCCGAGTCGGCGAGTCCGACAGCGGCCGGCAGTCCGGCGGACGGCTCGTTGACACGGTTCGCGTTGTGCCACCCGGCGACCGCGGGCTTCAACTCGGCAGCAAGTTCGGGACGCACGTAGCAGACGCCGATTCCGGCGCCGCTCAGCAAAAATTTGTACGCCTGCGCGGCAAGCAGGTCGATCCGGTCGCGCTCCACATCGGCTTGGAGAGCTCCCAGACTCTGAATCCCGTCGACGACGAACCAGGCACCCCGTTCGTGGCAGAGCGCGCCGATTTCGGGAAGCGGGGCCCGTGCCCCGGTCTCGGAATTGACTGCGCTGACACAGACTGCGCGGGTGCGCGAGGTGATGCGCAAGGCCAACTGCTCGATGTCGATCCGGCCGTCGGCGCCGGTCGGTGCCATCACCAGCCGCACACCCTGTCGCGCGAGAAGCTGGAAAGGCGCGATACAGGTGGAAAAGTCACCTTCGAAACAGATGACCTCGTCGCCGCTGCGCCAGGGATAGCCGCCAGTAAAGACGTGGATACCGTGTGCGGTGGTGGGGACCAGACCGATGTCTCGGGCGCCTGCGCCGATCAACTCGGCGAGGTCGGTGCGGAGCCGGGTCTTCAGCGGGCCGCCCCGGGTTCCGGGAGTGACGAGAGGCTCCGCCAGGTCGCGAGCGATTTCGGCGCGGAGCTGCGCGACATGGCGTTCAGGCCGGAGGCCGAGACCGGCGGAATCGAAGTACGCCCATTCGCGCAGAATCGCGAATTCGGCCCGTGCCTGGCCGAGGGCACTGTCCGCGGCCTCGCTTTGTGTCGCTGCCATCGCCCGATAATGGCAGTTTCGTTGCCGGTACGGCGAGATACGGCGCGTCGCGGAGCTGCCTGCGGCATCCGACGCACTGTCGTACGGGGCGGGGTGGGGCGACGCCTGGTCGTGGCATGGGCGGAGACCGCGCGACACAACGTCGGATGCTGTCTGCCAATCCGTCTGAGAGGCTGAGCCGACCCCGATTGCCGACAGGACGGAGAGCCGTGAACGCCGCGACAGGAGTTCCGGATCCAGCCGAGAGGCTGATCGGCCAGATCCGGTTTGAGGACCCGTACGAGTGGCTTGAGGCCGACTCGCCGCAGGCGATGGAGTGGCAGCGTGAGCAGGATGCCCGTGCGGCCGCCGAGCTGTCCGGTTGGGCGGGCCATCCTGTGCTGCGGGACGCGGTCGCACCGTGCATCGCGCGCACGCTCGGGACGTACGCTCCGCTGCACCGCGGCGAGCACTGGTTCCGGCTCGGGTTCGCCGGCGAGGGAGCCAGGGTCGAGGCGAGCGATCAGCCGGTCGGTCCTAGCCGCGTTGTGGTGGACCCGGTCGCTCTCGGCGGCGCTCTCGACTGGTTTCAGCCCTCGCCGGACGGCGCGTACGTCGCCTTCGGCCTTTCGTTCGGCGGCGACGAGCAGAGCGTGCTGCACGTAGTCGAGGTCGGCACAGGGGAGCTTCTGCCCGAACGCATCCCGTTCGCCTCGTCGGCGACCGTTGCCTGGCTGCCGGATTCGAGTGGCTTCTACTACAACGGCGGCGTCGCTCCGGACACTGTGGACCCCGACAAGCGACTGTTCTTCCATCGCCTCGGCGACACCGTGCCTTCCGCACCCGAACCGATCACTGTCCGCGAGGCATTCAGCCTCTTCCCGCAGGTGTCGGGGAACGGGCGCTGGCTCGCGGCGGTGACGAGCGAGCTGGATCCGCGTGCCGACCTGGTGAAGGAACTGCCTGCCGGCGAGTGGCGGCGATTCCTGGCTGACGTGCCGGGCCGCGGGTATGGGGCGTTTGCCGGGGACCAGTACGTCGCGATCCTCACCGATCAAGCGCCGAGGGGGCGTTTGGTCGGGATCCCGGTCGCCACCGCCACCGATCGGTCCACGTGGCGAGAGCTTCTTCCGGAGAGCGACGCGACCATGTTCTCGGTCGAGTGCGCCGGAGATCGGCTCGTGTTGTGCGAACTGGTCGGCACTTATGCGCGGCTGCGAGTCCTGACCGCCGACGGAACGCTGGAATCCGAGGTGCCGCTGCCGGGCCGCGGCGTCGTGATGCAGCTTTCCCGATTCGGCCACTACCTGACGCCCGGCTCGCCCTGGATGGGCACGTGCATCTCGGCGGGGGTCGGCGAGTTCACCTTCGTCTACTCCAGCCCGACCCGCTCGCCCGGGCTCTATCGATACGACTGCGCGAGCCGTCAGCTCACCGAACTGGTACCGCCGGACAGCGACCGCCTCGACCTGGTGGTGCACGACCGGGTCGCGACCGCGGCGGACGGGACAGTCCTGCCCTACCAGCTCGTCTGTCGACGCGGCCTCGACCTGGACCGGCCGAATTCCCCGCAGCCGGCGTTGATCTACGGCTACGGCGGGTTCAACGTCTCTTTCGTTCCGGGCTATCTGGGGATGTTCACCCCGTTCGTCGACGCGGGCGGCGTGCTGGTGCTCGCGCATGTGCGCGGCGGCGGCGAGCTGGGCGAAGCTTTCTGGAAACAGGGCAGGCTGGGGAAGCGGCAAACGTCGTACGACGATCTGTACGCCACCGCGGAGCACCTGGTCGAAACCGGCGTGACGAGCACCGATCGGCTCGCCCTGGTGGGGAGCTCCAACGGCGGCCTGCTCGCTTCGGTTGCCCTCACCCAGCGGCCCGACCTGTGGCGCGCGGTGTGCGCGCTGGTGCCGTTGTGCGACATGCTCGCTTACACCCGCGACGCTTACACCTCGGCTCTGGTCATGGAGTTCGGGGACCCGGACGACCCGGCGCAGGCGCAGTTCCTCTATGCCTATTCGCCCTATCACAACGTGCGATCCGGCGCTGAGTTCCCGGCGACCTTGTTCTACTGCGGCGCGAATGACGTGCGTTGTGCGCCGTGGCATGCCCGGAAGCTCGCTGCGCGATTGCGGGACAACACTGGCTCCGCGCACCCGATCCTGCTCCGGGCAGTCGCCGGCGGCGGACACCAAACCGTGAAGTACGACCCTGGGCAGGTCGCCGAATGGCTCGGCTTCCTCTTCCGCGAACTCGGCCTGACCCCGATGCCGAACAGGAGCGCCGCATGACCAGCTTGACCACCAAGCCGACGCCGGGCGACGGAAACGGCAACGGCCGCCTCGGCCGCAAGCAGCCGGCGGTCGGCAGCACGGCGGTCTGTTCGAGCCAGCACCCCACAGTCACCGACACGATGCTGCAGGTGCTGCGGGACGGCGGGACCGCGATCGACGCCGCGATTTCAGGGGCGCTCGTCCAGGCCGTGGTCCAGCAGGAAATGACCAACCACAGCGGCTTGGTGACCTGTCTGTACTACGAGGCCGCCACCGGCGAGGTGCACGAGCTCGATTCGCTCGGACGGATCGTCCCGGATCTGCCGCCGCACCACCGGGTTCCGGGAGGCAAGGGCCTCTACGCTCCGCCGGGCACGCCCGGTCCGATGTCGGTGACGCCCGGGTTCATCCCCGGAATGAAGGCAATGTACGAACGGTTCGGCACGAAGCCGTGGGACCAGCTGGTGGCACCGGCTGTCGAGGCCGCCGCCGAAGGGCATATCGTCACCTCGTTCGAGCATTTCGTGCAGGCGCAGACTGTCGACTTCTATCTCTACACGCCTTCCGGCCGGGAGAACTTCGCCCCGGACGGGCATCTGCCGCAGGTCGGCGAACGGTGGGCGCAGCCGGAACTGGCCCGCACGCTGGGGAATCTCGCCGCGGAGGGCCCTGACTACTTCATCACCGGCGGTTGGGCCCTCAGCTTCGTGGAACGGGCCAATGAACTCGGCTGGCCGATCACGGTCGAGGACCTGGGCCGGCGGCCCGCCTGCTGGAAGACGCCGAAGCGATGGGAGCACCGCGGATACGAGATCGTCCAGCTCGCGCCACCGGACAGCCAGGCCAGCTTTACCGCGATCGTGCTCGGCGTTCTCAAACATCTCGACGTCACCTCGCTCGGGCACTTCACCGAATCGGCCGAGGCCGGCTACTACCTGGCACACGCCCTGCGCCTTGCTGAGCTCGAAACCGGGTTCATCAACGACCCGGCGATTTTCGAGGATCCGTCGGAGATCCTGATGTCCGACGACTTTCACGCGCACCTCGCGGCGAAGCTGCGCCGCAGCCGGCCGAAGATCGACCTGACCAAACACGTCGAACTGCTCCGCGGCCGCAATGCGCTGCACGCGGCGAGCGGGGCGTCGAAGCAGCCCAAGGGCAGTTGCGAGCTGAGCGTCGTCGACGCACAGGGCAACTGGGTCCAGCTGATCAACTCGATCCAGAGCGGCGGCATCCCCGGTGAAGTCGTCGGCGGAGTGCCGATGGTGGGCAGTCACCAGGTCAACGGGCTGCGCTCGGACCTGTCGGGCTGGCTGACCGGCGGTGCCCACATGAGCATCATCATCGGCAACACCTTCCTGATGAAGGACGGCAAGCCGGCGATTTCCCTTGGCAGCCCGGGGAACGTGCACTGCACGGTGCCGCAGGTGATCTCGAACATCATTGACTACGGCATGAGTCCTGACCGTGCCGGAGAAATGCCGTTGATGCTGCCGCTGACCGACGACTACGAACTATCCGTCGAAAGCCGGTTGAGCAGCGACTACGTGGCTGGGCTCGCCCGGATGGGCGTGCTGGTCAACCCGCTGCCCGCCTGGGACTACCACATGGGCTCGTACCAGATGAGCTGGCGCGCCGCAGACGGGACGCTGCGCGGCTGCGCGGGGCCGCGGCGGGCCGGAACCTCCGCTGCGTTCTGATTCTGCCGGGCACGCCGGGGGCGACATCAGACAGGAGCGCAACGAAGCCGGGGGAAAGTGCGACGACGGCGAGTCCCGCCATCGTGCCGGTCCAGCGAGATCACCTTCACCAGTTACGAAGGAGTGACTGATGTCCGTATCAGTTCGAAAAAGGTTCGGTCCGAGGGCATTCCTGGCCGCGACCGTGTCGGCGGCGTTGCTTGCCGCAGGCTGCGCCGGTGCCGGGGAATCGGCGGGTGAGGGGGACACCACGTTCTCGTTCGCGTTGCCCTCCGCGCCGAATTCCCTTGACATCGCCAAGGACTACACTGGCACCACACAGCAGATCATGGCCACGGTCACCGAGCCGCTGGAGCGGGTTTCGGGCACCGGCGAGGTGCGGCCCAACCTCAATGCCGAGTTCGCGCAGCCGAATCCGCTTACCCTGGTCTACCGCTTGCGCGAGGGCGTCCGGTTTTCCGACGGCACCGTCATGACTTCGGCCGACGTGTCGTGGAGCCTGAACCATGTCCTCGACACACAGGCCGGGGCACAGACCGCGGGCACCGCGGCGTCGATCGCGAGCGTCGCCGCGACCGGGCCGCTGGAAGTGACGGTAAAGCTCAAGTATTCCGATCCGACCGCGCGGGCAAGTCTGGCCGCGATCGGCCTGATCCAGGAGAAGGCGTTCGCCGAAGCACACCAGAAGGACCTGGGCACCCCGTCCGCCGCTCCAGTCGGCACCGGCCCGTACCGGGTCGAAGCGAACTCTCCGCAGCAGATCAACTTGGCCCGCAACCCGAATTACTCGGGCACCCGGCCGGTGCCGGACACCCTCGGGTTCGTGTTCATCGCGCAGGACAACTCCGCGCAGCTGGCGATGCGTTCCGGTTCGATCCAGGGCGCGGGCGTGCTGAACCTGAAGAATTCGCCGGAGTGGGCGGCGATCAACGGCGCGATGGTCGTCGCGCTGCCGTCGCTCTATCAGAGTTTCCTGGCGCTGGACGCGAAAACCTCTCCGCTGGACGACGTCCACGTGCGCAAGGCCATTGCCTATTCGCTGGACCGGACGGGGCTTGCGAAGTCGATTTACGGCGATCACGGCTCCGCTTTGGACGGGCTGCTGCTGCCCGCTTCACTGAACTCGGCGGCCCCGTCCGAAGCGGACGCGAAGGCGTTCACCGGCAGCCTGCCGCGCTACCCCTTCGATCTGACCAAGGCGAAGGCGGAGCTGGCCAAGTCGGCTCACCCCAGCGGGTTCACGCTCGAAGTGCCCTACATCTCCGGAACGCAGTATTCCGAGCTGACCATCCTCAACCTCGCGCAGAACATGAAACAGCTCGGTGTCGACATCAGGCCGAAGGCCCAGACCTCCGCGCAGTGGTCCTCGACCGTCTACGGCCATCAGAACCTGGGGATCCAGATTCTCTCCTGGGTGCCCTCGGTGCCGGACCCGGCAGGCACGCTCGGTCAGCTGACCGGCGAGGAAAACATGGCTGCCCAGCACTTCAATCTCGCCAACTACTCGACCCCGGCCGTGGAAGAAGCACACACCCAGCTGGTCCGGTCCACCGACAAGGCACAGCGGTGGGCGGCGATCAAGACCCTGCTGAGCGCCGTCGCCGAAGACGTTCCGTATGTGCCGCTGTATCACGTGGACACCTATGTCGCGCTTGGCGGCGGGTTCACCTTCGCCACCACGCCGGACGACTTCGACCTGCACGTCAACGGCACCTGGGTGTCGCAGTTGAAGAAGAGCTGACGCCTCCGCCGGTGCCGGGTAGGAAGGATTTCGCATGCCGATCGTGGCATTCCTGGCCAAACGGGTCGCGGCGATGGCCGCAATCCTGCTGCTGGTGAGTTTCCTGGCCTTCAGCCTGCTCACCTTGAGCCCAGTCTCGGAGGTTGCTGTCCTGCTCGGGAGCCGCCCCGCGACGCCGGAGACGATTGCCGGCATCACCGCCCAGTATCGTCTGGACGACCCGTTTTTCACCCGGTACTGGCTTTGGCTGGTGGACGCGGTGCGCGGTGACTTCGGTGCCTCGGTGCAGTCCGGGCAGAGCGTGACTGGCGTGATCGCCTCGCATTTCCCCCTGACGCTGCAACTGGGTCTGTACGCATTCGTGCTGGTGCTGGTCGCCGGCCTGCCGCTGGGCCTGGCGGCGGGCATCCGGCGCGGGTGCCTGCTCGACCGGGCGACCTCGGCATTCACGGTCATCGGGATGAGCGCGCCCGGGTTCGCCGTGGGCATCGTGCTCATTTATGTCTTCGGTGTGCGGCTGGGCTGGTTTCCGGTCTACGGCGGCGGGAACGGGCATTTCGTCAGTACCGTCGTGCATTTGACGCTGCCGGCGATCGCGCTCGCCATCGGGCTTTCCGCGCTGGTCGTGCGGCAGACCCGGGCGGCGGCGCTGGATGTGATGGAGCAGGACTACATCACCTTCGCCAAGGCTCGTGGGGTGTCCGGTACCCGGGTGCTGATCGGGTACCTGCTGCGGAACACGGCGCTGCCGGTGGTGACCGCGGCCGGGCTGATGCTGATCGCCGCGGTTTCGGGCGCGGTGGTGGTCGAGACGGTCTTCTCCGTACCCGGGATCGGTCAGCTGATGGTGAAGTCGATCGAAGTGAAGGACATCCCGATGGTGCAGGGGATCACCTTCTTCGTGGCGCTGGCGGTGCTCGCGGTGAATCTCGCGGTGGACGCGGCCGTGCTGATCCTCGATCCGCGGACGCGGATCTCCGGACGGAGGCGAGGCTGATGCAGGACGATCTC
>NZ_LWSF01000012.1:0-12992 GCF_001651785.1 Amycolatopsis sp. M39 | reverse complement strand
CTGCTGAGCGCGGCGTTCCTGCTGCTGGTGGCGATCGGGGTGATCGCCGGGAAATGGCTCGCGCCCCGCGATCCTGACGCGCAGGACCCGGGGCTGAGCGTCACGATGCCGGGCCAAGGGCACCTGTTGGGCACCGACCAGCTCGGCCGGGACGTGTTCTCGCAGCTGCTGGCGGGCACGGCGGCGGCGGTCATCGGGCCGCTCGCCGTCGCGCTGGGCTGCGTGCTGATCGGGGTGAGCCTCGGGATGGCGGCCGCGTACTTCGGCGGCGTCGTCGACACTCTGGTCAACCGCCTGGCAGACCTGGTGTACGCACTGCCCGCACTGCTCATCGCGATCGTCGTGGTCGGCGTGGTCGGCGGCGGTTACTGGATTTCCGTCGGGCTCCTGGTCGTGTTGTCGGTGCCGGCGCAGATCCGGCTTTGCCGCAGTGCTGCGATGGTCCAGGTGCGCTTGCCCTACGTCGATGCGGCGCGCACCGCCGGGCTTTCGCCGATGCGCACGATGGTGCGGCACGTGCTGCCGAACATCCTGCCGATCGTGGTCACCACGTTCCTGCTTGATTTCGTCAGCACGCTGATCGCCATGGCCGCACTGAGCTTCCTCGGGGTGACCGGGGCTGCGGGCAACCCGGATTGGGGCACGATGCTGGCCAACGGCCAGCCGCTGGTCGCGCAGAACCCGTGGCTCTCGATCACGCCCGCAGTGCTGATTATCGCGACCGCCGCGAGCGCCACCCTCCTCGGGGACACGGCGCACGAGTGGCTGACGAACAAAGGGACCGCACGATGAACGGGCGAAGGAGCACCGTGAATCCACCTGGGACACTGCCGATCGGCGAGCGCGGGAACGGCAAAGCTCCCGCTCTCGAAGCCGCGCTGCTTTCGGTGGCGGGGCTGCACGTGCGGTCGGTGCCGACGCGTACGGCGCAGCCGCGGATCCTGGTGCGCGAGGCGAGTTTCGACCTCGCCCGTGGCGAGAGCTTGGGCATCGTCGGCGAATCGGGCAGCGGCAAGTCGCTGACCGCACGGTCGATCGCCGGCCTGCTCCCGGCCGGGCTTCAGGCCGGCGGCGCGGTCAGGTTCGCCGGGCAGGAGCTGCTGGGCAGGGATCAGCGGAGCTGGCGGGAACTGCGAGGGACGCGGATGAGCCTGCTGTTGCAGGACCCGTTCACGATGCTCAACCCCCTGCAGACCGCGGGCGCGCATATCGCGGAGTCGCTCCGGTTGTCCCGGCGGCGGGGTCGTGAGCGCAAGGACGCGGTAGCCGAACGGCTGGACGAGGTCGGCCTGGCACCGGACGTCGCCGGCCGGTACCCGTTTCAGCTCTCGGGCGGGATGCGGCAGCGGGTAGCGCTCGCGGCCGCGCTCGCTGGCGATCCCGAGCTGCTGATCGCCGACGAGCCGACCACGGCGCTGGACGTCACTACGCAAGCCGAAGTGCTGTCTTTGCTCGCGGAACTGCGGCGCAGCCGCGGAATGAGCTTGATCCTGATCACCCACGACCTTCGAGTCGCGTTCTCGGTCTGCGACCGGATCCTGGTGATGTACGCGGGTTCGATGCTCGAACAGGCCCCGGCGCCGGAGCTGCGGTCGGCTCCGGCGCACCCGTACACACTCGGACTGCTCACGGCCGACCCGCCGTCGACGCACTACGTGCAGGAGCTGACGTCGATTCCGGGCAGTGTCCCGCAAGCTGATTCCGTCACGACCTGCTGCCCGTTTTCCGCGCGCTGCAACTGGGTTCGGCCCGAATGCACGACCGCCGCGCCCGCACTGCGCCCGGTGGGGGAGGAGAGGTTTTCCGCCTGTATTCGCGTCGCCGAGATCCGCGGCGAGATGGCCGCCGAACTGGGCGCGCTGAGCGCGTCCGGGGAAGCTCCGCCTGCCACTGCGACCGTCCGGCCGATCCTGACGGTCACCGATCTGCGCAAGACTTTTCGTTCGCACAACCTCGTCGGCCGTTCACGTGCGTCGACAGCGCTCGACGGGGTCAGCCTCGAGATCGGGGAAGGCGAATCGCTCGGGCTCGTCGGCGAGACCGGCTCGGGCAAAACCACCGTCGCCCGGTCCGTGCTCGGGCTGGTCCAGCCCGACTCGGGGCGGATCGCCGTCGCCGGTCTCGAAGCCGGCGACTTCCGCAGGCTCGGCCGGCGTGGACGGCGTGAGCTGCGGCGCACCGTCCAGGTCGTGTTCCAGGACCCGTATTCCTCGCTCAACCCGGCACTGACCATCGGTGCCACGCTGAGCGAGGTGATCGGGATGCGGGGCGACGCCGCCGACCCGGAGCAGGAGGTCGAGGAGTTGCTCGGCCAGGTCGGGCTGCCCGCCGCATACGCAGAGCGCCGTCCCTCGGCACTCTCGGGCGGCGAACGGCAGCGTATCGCGATCGCCCGGGCCATTGCGCTGCGCCCGAAGCTGCTGATCTGCGACGAACCGGTGGCTGCCCTGGATGTTTCGGCGCAGGCGCAAGTGCTCGAACTGCTGCGCGAGATCCGGCGCCGGTCGGGGATGAGCATGGTTTTCATCACGCACGACCTTTCGGTGGTGCGCCAGATGACCGAGCGCATCGTGGTGCTCTACCGCGGGAAGATCGTGGAGAGCGGCGAGACCGCGACTGTCTTGGACCAGCCGGGGCACGCGTACACGCGCCGCCTGCTGGCGGCTGTGCCCGGCCGGCCGGACGGTGTGCGGTGACCCCGCAGCAGCGGCAGCCGCGGATGCCGGTGCCGGACTATCTCGAACGCGGCCTCGGCCCGGCAACCGGTCGTGTGGTGGACCTGACCGATCCGGTCGCGTCGCCGAACGGCCGCCGGATCGCCGTCAGCGCGTCGATTCTCGACAGTCCCGACCGGCCGCCGCGTACCGCGGTGCACGTGGTCGACGTGGCGACGGGCAACACCCGGGAACTCGGTGGCACCGGTCATCCGGCGTGGTCCGGGGACAGCGCGCGGCTGGCCTACGCGGACGGCCCCTCGACGGTCGTGGTGACCGATTCCGCGCTGGTGCCCGAACACTCGTTCCCGATCCCCGGGATCGTCGAGTTCCTCCGGTTCGGCCCGCGCACCGGCGACGTGCTCGTCGGTGCGGCCGAGCCGGGCGCCGACCGCTCCACTGCCCAAGGGTCAGGGCAGCACGGCGGTCAGCGCTCGAGCTGGCGACCGCACGTCCATAATGGACGAAAACGGTGCGGCGGGCGGCGGCTGTGGCGCCTCGACCTGGCCAGCGGGACGGTCGAGCCGTTCTCCGGACCGGAGTGGACCATCTGGGAAGCCGGCTGGTGCGGCGACGGGTTCGTCGCCGTCGCGAGCCGGGATCCGGGGGAGAGCGGGTGGTACCGCGCCTCGATCGTCGTTTCCCGCGGCCCAGGCGGGGAACCGCAGGCGGTCGCGGAAAGCGCGGTACAGCTCGGTCTGGTGTGCGCGGCGCCCGCCGGTGATGCAATCGCTTTCGTCGAGTCTGTCGCCAGCGACCGCGGGCTGATCGCCGGCGACGTGACGATTCTGGACCTGGGTACCGGGCAGCGGACAGTGGTCACCGGCGCGGACGTCAGTTCTCTGTGCTGGCGCGACGATGCGACGCTGCTGGCCGCCGGACAGCGCGACCTCACCACTGTGGTCGCGGAAATCGACCGGACCGGCCGCTGGTCCCCACTGTTCTCGGCGGGGGATCGCAGCTGCGGTGGCTGGTATCCCGAAGCGATACCCATTGCGGTGGAAGGAACTCCGGGCTTCGCCGCGGTAATCCACTCCTATCAGCGCCCGCCGGTACTGACCGCGTTCTCCCATTCGGGCGAACGCCGCCTGCTGGACACCGCGCATCCCGGCACCGGATTCGAGGTGTCGGTCGGCGGCGAGCTGAACCCGGTGACCTGGCGCGCTCCGGACGGCCTGGAGATCTCCGGGCTCCTGGCGACTCCGAGAACCCCGCAGCCGCATCCGCTGGTTGTGCTGATCCACGGCGGGCCGGTGGCCGCATATCGGCCCTCGTGGCAGCTCGTCTACGGCTGGACCCGGCTGCTCGTCGCGAATGGCTATGCCGTGCTGCATCCCAATCCGCGGGGCAGCGGAGGCCGGGGCCAGGAGTTCGCCGGAGCGGTCTTCGGCGACATCGGCGGCGCGGACACGCTCGACATAGTCAGCGCGGTCGACGAGCTGTCCGCCCGGGGGGTGATCGATCCCGGCCGGGTTGCGCTTGCCGGGCGCAGCTACGGCGGGTATCTGGCAGCGTGGCTGGCCACCCAGCACGACCGGTGGGCCGCGGTGATCGCCCAGTCGCCGATGACCGACTGGGTCAGCCTGCACTTCACCACCAACATCGGCTGCCTCGACGACCGGCTGCTCGGAGATGTCGTCACCAACCGGGAAGGACGGTATTTCTCGCGCAGCCCGGTCCATTTCGCCAAGGCGGTCCGCGCACCGGTCCTGTCGATCGCCGGTGCGCTCGACCGCGCGACCTCGGCCGGTCAGGCACAGGAACTCCACGGAGCATTGCTCGAACAGGGAACGGACTCGACCCTCGTGATCTACCCGGAGGAGGGACATCACGTCGCCGCCCCGGCGGCGAAAGCACACCTGCTCACCACGATCCTGGAATTCCTGGGTACGCATTTACCGTCCTGACCCGCGGCGCCGGCGGCTGTTCGCTGATTGTCGATTCAGCCGGGGGATCGTGCGACAGATCGGCGCATGTGTTCGACGCGGGAACACAGTACGGTCGAATTGATCGAGCGGAGCCCGCGGAAAGCGGGCTTCGATATTCGGAAAATGCCTTTTTGTGCAGTCTTTTTCGAATTACCGATACTGATGAGGAGAGGCACATGGGGGATCGAGCTGGTGCGCAGTACGCGGACGTCGTGGTCGTCGGTGCCGGAGTGGTCGGCTGCTCGGTGGCGGCGAGTCTCGCCGCCCGCGGGAGAGACGTCTGCGTCGTGGACCGCGGAGCGGGACCGGCATCCGGGTCGACCAGCGCTTCCTCCGCGGTCGTCCGGTTCAACTACTCGACCTGGGAAGGAGTGGCCACGGCCTGGGAAGCCCGGGCCGCCTGGATGCAGTGGGAGGACCACCTCGGGGTCGCGGACCCGGCCGGGATGGCCCGCATGGTCGTCACCGGCAGCCTGGTACTGGATGCGCCGGACCACGCCCCGCAGCGGGTTTTCGAGTTGTTCGACGCGGCCGGGGTGCCCTATGAGCGGTGGGACGCCGAGACGATCCGCACCCGGCTGCCGCTGCTGGAACCGGCCCGCCACTATCCGCCGAAAGCGCTGGCCGATCCGGGATTCTGGGCTGATCCCGATGGCGAGCTGTCAGGTTACTGGGTGCCCGACGAGGGTTTCGTCGATGATCCGCAGCTCGCCACGCACAACCTGATGACCGCGGCCGAGGCGCGGGGAGCCGCCTTCCGGTTCCGCACCAGGGTGGCGGCGATCGAGCGTACTGCCGAGCGGGTCCGCGGGGTCCGGCTCGACGACGGGACACTGCTGCCGGCTCCGGTCGTCGTGAACGCCGCCGGGCCGCATTCCGGGCAGCTGAACCGGATGGCCGACGTACTCGGCGACTTCGCGGTCACCACCCGACCGCTGCGCCAAGAGGTGCACGAGGTGCGTGCCCCCGCCCGGTTTGCCGCAGGGGACGGGGGTGCGGTCGTGGCGGACTTCGACCTCGGCACGTATTTCCGCCCCACGCCCTCTGGCGGCCTGCTGATCGGCAGCATGGAACCGGCGTGCGATCCCTTGGTGTGGCTCGAAGATCCCGACACTTACGACCCGAACCCGACGAAGCTCGCCTTCGAGACCCAGGTGCTGCGAGCGGCCCGGCGGATCCCGAGCCTGGCCGTTCCCGGTGCCCCGCGAGGCATCGCCGGCGTGTATGACGTGTCCGACGACTGGATTCCGATCTACGACAAGACCTCACTGGACGGCTTCTTCGTCGCGATCGGCACCAGCGGAAACCAGTTCAAGAACGCACCGGTGATCGGCGACCTGGTGGCCGCGATCGTCGAGGCCGCAGCGGAAGGGATCGACCACGATCGCGAGCCGGTGCAGCTGAGGCTGCCCCGCACCGGGAACGTCGTCGATCTCTCCCACTACAGCAGATTGCGTCCGCCGAACAAGGCGAGTTCCGGATCCGTGACCGGCTGAGGCGCGGCCGCGGACCCGCCTGGTACCCCCGATTCCGGCAAGCAGAGGAGCGCCATGTCCACACGAACCGATACCGACACCGATGTCGTCGTGGTCGGTGCCGGTATCTTCGGAGCTTGCGTCGCCGACCACCTTCTGGAACGCGGAGCCGAGCGGGTGATCCTGGTCGAGAGCGAGCTGCCGGCCACGGCCACTTCCCGGGCCGGAGGCGGTTTCGTGGGTTTGTGGGCGGCCGCCTACAACGCCACGTTCGATGCCACCGATCTGGCTCTGGAGCAGTACGGCATCGAGTTCTACCGGGCTCTCGCGGCCAGCGCGACGCGGGTCGAGCTGCGCTCGAACGGCAACCTGTTCCTCGCGCTCACCGAGGACGGATATCGGACGAAGGTGGCGAGCGTGCTGGCCCATCCGCTTGCGCCGTCCGGTACCCGTGCCTTGAGCGCCGCCGAGGTGCACCAGGCGACCGGCGGCGTCTTCGCCGCGGGAGAGGTGGCCGGCGGGGTGCTGCACGCCGAGGGCGTCCAGCTCAGCGCGGGCAGGGCGACCGCAGCGCTGGTCAAACGGGTCGTCGGCCGGGGCGGCGAGCTGCGCTCCTACACCCGGTGCAACGGGCTGCTGACCACGGATTCCGGCGTGGTGGGAGTCCGTACCGACTTCGGTGACATTCGAGCGAGTTCAGTCGTGCTTGCCTGTGGCGCCTGGTCCAACGCTCTCCTCACCGAGGTGAGCTACCAGGCCCCGCTGGCACGGCTGGTGGCGACGCGGGCGATCTCGCGGCCGTCCGGCGTGCCCTCGGACCTGCCTACGGTGATGGTGCCCGAGCTGGCCGGCCTCTGGCTGCGCGAGCACCGCGGTGGGCTGACCTGGGGCAGCGCAGACGGGTACGCCCCGCTCACCGAGATCGGCGGCTCGATCGAGGGGGTGTCGCAGCCGAGGCGGGAGGACCTCGTCGAGCGGCTCGCCACCGGCACCGGGGCGGCGTTGCCGAACCTGATCCCCGGGCACGACGTGGCGATCGACTGGTGGTTGCAAGGCGTGCCGTGCCTGACTCCGGACCGGCGGTTCCTGGCCGGGCCGGTCCCGGAGACGCCGGGGCTGTACCTGCTCGCCGGCGACAACGAAGCCGGGGTTGCGCACGGTCCGGGGCTGGGCCGCGTGGTCGCTGACCTCGTCCTGACCGGAGGCAGCGAGTGGGTGGACCCGCAGCCCTACCGCCTCAACCGGTTCGGCCGCCACGAATTCCTCACCGAACAGGCCGTCCTGGATGCACACTCGGTGCGACAGTGAGGAAGTTCCGCGGATTCCGGCGAGCGCAGTCCTAGGATGGGCTGGGTGACTGACCTGCAGCGGCTGACCGAGCAACTCGCAGAGCGGTTGAACCGTTCGGTGGCCATCGACGACGCCCACAACCGCCTGCAGACCTACAGCCCGCATTACGGAGCCGTCGACGAGCAGCGCCTGGCTTCGATCCTGCACCGCAAAGGCAACCCGGAAGCCGTCGAATGGGGTTTGGAGTTCGGCGTGGACCGGGCCACCGGTTACGTCCGGGTGCCGACGAATCCGGATCGCGGGATCCTGAGCCGCGTCTGTGTCCCGATCCGCTCCCAAGGGCTGCACCTCGGCTATCTGTGGATCATCGACGCGGAGGAGTCGATGACCGCCGCGGAACTGGAATCCGCCGAGGAGGCTGGCCGCCAAGCCGCGGTGATCATGCACCGGCAGACGTTGTTCGACAACCTCGAGCGCGCCCGGGAGCGGGAGCTGCTGCGCGATGTCCTGGACGCCGATCCCGAGGTCCGGCAGGAGGCCATGCGGTTGCTCGCCGAGGAGTCGCTGTTCGACCTCGACCGCCCCGTCGTCGCGCTCATCCTGGACATCGCCGGGCCGGCCGGGGCGTCCGACCGGGCAGCCGCCGCCGAGATCGCGCTGGCCCAGGCCCGGCGGCTGGTGCCATTGCGCCACAGCCTCTACCTGGTACGCCAGAGCCACGCCCTCCTAGTCGTCGCCGTCGACCGGATCCTGCCGACGGCGGATATCGCCACCCGGATGCGGGCCGAGTACTGGCGGGCGCTCGGCCGCACCGGGCAGCCGCTCGGGGTGTGCGTGGGGGTGGGCAGCCAGGTCGGCGCCATCGCCGAGCTGCGCACCTCCTACCGGCGGGCGCAGTCGGTCATCGAGGTCGGGCGGCGGCTTCGGCTCGACCGGGTCGTGTCCTGGGAGAAGCTCGGCGTCTACCGGATCCTCTCGGAACTGCCGCTGGGCAGGATCGACAGCGACACCCTGCATCCGGCGATCGCCCGGCTCGTCGCGGATGCCGACGGCGACCAGCTTCTCGAAACCCTCGAGGCCTACCTCGACAACGGCGGCGACGCCACCGTCAGCGCCGAGCAGCTCTGCCTGCACCGCAGCTCGCTGTATCACCGCCTGGCTCGCATCGAACGCATCGGCCAGATCAGTGTCAAACGAGGCACGAACCTCCTCGACCTGCATGTGAGCCTCAAACTCGTCCGGTTGCTCACGGACCGGCCGGAAACCACGTCATGAGAGGCGCCCCGGATGACGATCTCCGCCCTGCACGACCGGAATCGCCGCGGTTTCGGCAGCGACAACCACGCAGGGATCCTCCCGGAGGTGCTGACTGCGATTTCCGCCGCCAACGGCGGGCACCAGGTCGCGTACGGGCGGGACGTCTACACCGCACGGCTGCAGGAAGTGATCCGGTTGCAGTTCGGGCCTCAGGCAGAGGTGTTTCCCGTCTTCAACGGCACGGGCGCGAACGTGGTGGCACTCACCAGTGTGCTGCCCCGCTGGGGGGCGGTCGTGGCCGCATCGACCGCGCACGTCCACACCGACGAGGCGGGCGCACCGGAGCGGATGACCGGGATCAAGCTGCTGACGGTGCCGGCGCCCGGCGGCAAGCTGACGCCGGAGCTGATCGCCCGCGAGGCTTGGGGATGGGGCAATGAGCACCGGGCACAGCCCTTGGCCGTGACCATCTCGCAGACCACGGAACTGGGCACGCTCTACCAGCCCGGCGAAATTCGGGCGATCGCCGGTTTCGCGCACAACCACGGGATGGCGCTGCACATGGACGGCTCCCGGTTGTGGAATGCGGCCGCCGCGCTTGGCGTCCCGTTCGCCGAGTTCACCAGCGACGCCGGGGTGGACGTCGTCAGCCTCGGCGGCACGAAGAACGGTCTCCTTGGTGTCGAAGCAGTGATCGTGCTGGCTCCGGAGCGCGTCGCCGGCGTCGGGTACCTGCGCAAGCTGACAACTCAGCTGGCCAGCAAGATGCGGTTCGCCTCGGTTCAGCTGCTCGCCTTGTTCGACGATGGCCTGGGCCTGCGAGCTGCGGCGCACGCGAACGCGATGGCCGCGCGGCTTCGTACCGCCCTCGAAACCGGGATCACGGACGGGAGTATGGCGAAACTGGCTTTAACCCAGGAAACCGCCGCAAATGCCATTTTCGCTGCTCTGCCGGTCGCCGCGGCCGATCGCATCCGCGAGAAGGTTCCCTTTTCCGACTGGGATCGTGCCCACGGCGAAGTGCGCTGGATGACTGCATGGGATACGACCGAGTCCGACGTCGACCGGTTCGCTGAGCTGATCCGCCAGGAACTTCAGCGCGGTTGAGTGTTGTCTCAGTCGTGTTCTCGAAGACGGAAGATCGCCGAGATCTCGATGGGCATTCCGAAGGGAAGAGAGNGGAAGAGAGGACACGCCGACGACCATGCGTGCATGCGCGCCGACTTTCTCGCCGAATACTTCGAGCATCAGCTCCGAACACCCATTCATCACCTCGACGTGGTCTTCGAATTCCGGGGCCGACCGGATGGTGCCGAAAAGCCGGACCACCGCGGATACTTCGTTCAGGGATCCGCAGACATTCTTCACTTCGCCAAGCAGCCGGACGCCGGTCAGGCGCGCCAGGCTGGTGGCTCGCTCGACGGTGACGTCGTGCCCGACCACTCCGGGCGCCACCGTCCCGTCGTCGCCGAAAGGACCCTGCCCGGACACGTGGAGGAGATTTCCGGAAATTCTGCCGGGAACATAACTTCCTTTCGGCTCGATCGTGGGCAGGGCAAGTCCCAGTGCGCGAAGCCGCACGTCGAAATTCGTTTCAGGCATGGTCGGATGTTCGCAGCTTCCCGGGCCGGACGGGTCCGACGAGGCTCGCAAGATGCGCGGCCGGATGCGACACGGTGTCGCGTCGCCGGTCAGCGCAGGGTGGCGAATCGGACCGCGAGTGCCAAGCCGGCGGCGAAGCAGCGAATAGCCGTGGAGGTCCAGGTCGAAGGCATTGAGTTCCTCGGGTTTCGAACAGACGCTCACCTGCTCCACCGGGCGGCGGACGTCGTCTTCACGACGGGCGGATCCACGGCGCTGGAACTGGTGCGCAACGCGATTCCGGCAGTAGCCTTCAGTTCTTCCACCCGGTCGATCGGATGGAAAAGATCGCACAAGCTGGCGCACTGGTCGGTTTTGTCCCACTCCGAAGGCCTCGACCCGGACCCGCCGGCAAACTAGCGGCGAACATGGACCGCGCGGTCGGCTTCGCCCAGAACCACGCGGCATCCCGTCTCGCGTGGTGTTCACCGGAAGACCTAGCGGACCGGATCTCCCGCGAAGCGGCCCGGCGATAGTCGCCAGGGCTCTCGGCTGAAGAGGTGGGCCGGCGGCGACGCATCGGCGCGGGCGGTGCGTTGTCCCGGCCCGTGCTGGCCGGCTCCGCGATGATCGACGAGACACCTCCGGGCCCCCAGCCCGTTGCGGCCACGCTTATCCCGATGAGACGCAAAAATCAGGCTCGGCGGCCGACGACGCGTAGTTCGCCTGCTCCGGGTTTTCACACGTCCGGCCAGAACATCGGCACCGCGGTCCAGGCCATCCAGCCGACGATCAACGCGAATGCCGGAATCCCGGTGGCCTGGGCCGGCCCGGCCGCGTCGTCGGTCCTGCCGAGGTATCCAACGACACCCACACCGGTGTCGTCGCCGACGCCGCCGGCTACCACAACCTCACCGCAACCCCAGAACCGCCGCCGAGGCTGGGCGAGGCCTGGAGCCGCCACACCCCTGGCGATCGCTCACCGCTACGAGCTGCGAGAACTGGCGAAATTGGACGACTCGACCTCACCAGTCTCGAAGTGTGCCCCGGCCATCCGCACCGGGCGGACCTTCGGCCGCGCGACACTGTCCTGTGAGCGAACGAGGAGGTCTCACCAGTCTGAAACGTCGGCGAGGCCGGGGGTTCCGCTGCCTCGACGCCTGGCGCTTTGAGTCGGGTCGGCCGCGGCGCACGAACTCGGCCCGCACCTGCGACGGTCTCGCGCTGTGCCTGGCCGTCGCTGGCACGTCCGCTCCGCTGTGACCGGCCCGCCGGGGGTGCAGCCGCGGCCCTCCGGGGCCCGGTCGAGTGTCCGTTGTGGAGCTTTTCAGCGATGGCGAAAGACTCTTGCGATCGGATGGGCTGGCCTCTGTAATCGAGTGAAGGATGAGCTAATCGCGAGTGCGGAAGCGACGTGTTCTCTTCGAGGGGTCCGGGAACCCGCAGCACGTCGGGTTGGCGGCTGGTCTGCTGGTTGCGTGCTCCTCGGCGGTGAACCGGTGCCCTCGAAGGTTCTGATAAGCCACCAAGAACGCTTCGAAGCTTTCGACCGGCGGCAGTACGGCCGCCCGGGTTTGGCGAACACGCCGCTCCCGCGAGTGCCGCCTGTGGCTGTCCCAGTCACACGTGGCTGTCGTGCCAGCGGTTCGAAGTCGGCGTGGCCCGGTACACACGGCAGGTCGGCGGCCTGCATCCGCTCGCGGGCCCGCTCGGCTGTGTCGAGAACGTAGGCGGGCACGGCGCTCCGGTTCCGTTCGTCAAGGAATTCGGCCGCCGGCCAAACACGGCGACCTCCGGCGAATCGCCGTGCAGCAGCTCACCGCTGGGCCGGTACTCCTCGGCGCCCGCAGCCAGCGCACCGACGCCGGCTGCGGGCGTGAGCGGCCGGGCGCACGCAAACCCTCGCTCCGCCAACCTGGCTTGCGCGGCGACGCAGGACGCGGCCCGGCCGTCGTCCGTCCCGCCGGCCAGCCGCAGGCCGAACACCACCGATGCCGACCGCGCCTCGAACAGTGCGCTGACCGGCTCGGCCCCCACGTGGGCCACGCACCAGGTCGCGGGGTCCAGTGCTGGACCCCGCGACCTCTTGTGGCGTCAGGCTCCCGGGGGTACCGGCAGTGGCATGCCGGGAAGGTTCTGGTCGTTCGGCACGACGCCGTCGACCAGGTAGGCCTCCACGACCTTGTCCACACCCGCGTTGCCGCCGGCGTAGATGCCGTGGTCGCCCTCTCCGGTGATCGTCAGCATCCGCGAGTTGGCGAACGCTTCGTGCGCGCGGCGCGCGCCCTCGATCGGCGTCGCCGGGTCGTGCTCCGACTCGACGATCAGCACCGGCGGAACGCCCTTGCCGTTCAGCACCGGGAGCGGGGCCGGGGTGTTCTTCCAGAACAGGCACGGCTGAATGAACCAGCCGGCGCCGAGCAAAGGCAGTTGCCGGTCGATCAGTTTCTGCGACTGCTTGACTGCGCTCTGGGTTGAGCCGGTCCACGGGCCCTCGTTGCACGGGATCGTCCAGAACGACGCGTCGTAGGCGTCACCGTCGGACGGCACCATCAGCGGCTGCGGGCCGGGCGTCGTGGTGCTCTTGTCGGCGGCCTTGACCCGCTGCGCGGCCGACGCCTTGGCCTGGGCCGAAGTCGTGCCTTGAGTCAGCGCGCGGACGTTGACCAGATAGTCGGCCAGCCCCGGAAAGGCGCGCTTCGAGTAGATCTGCGCCGCGATGAACGAGTCGAGACCGTTGGCCGACA
>NZ_LWSF01000011.1:201560-208730 GCF_001651785.1 Amycolatopsis sp. M39 | reverse complement strand
CGGTGTCCGCCACCCGCGCCGCGCCATCGGCCGGGGTCGGACGGGTGAACCGCCGGTCGGAGAGCACGGTTTTCACGTCGGCGTACCGGGTGATCAGCGCCGCCTCGTCCCCGCTCGCCAACGCGACCCGCGCGACCGGGCATCCCGCGCGCAGCTCCGCCCACTCAGCCGGAGGCTCCAACGCCCCCGGCTGTTCGAAAGGAAACCTCGGCAACTGCTCCACGTCGCTTTCGGGCATCGCAACCTCCTGCTCGGGGACCGGCAACCGCCACGATCATGGCCAATCCGCGAAATTAAGTCAATCAGCTGCCTTAATTACTCCGAGGCATGAGGCCCAACCCCTCGCCCAACCTCTACAGGAGACCTGCGCGCGCAGCGTCCTAGCCGTTGCGCTGATCGCCCTCTGCCCCCAGGCCGCCCACCCCTCAAGCGTTCCGGCTCGATGACCGTCGCAGGCACATGCTGCGGCCGAACGCACTGTTTGCCTGCGAGACGCGATGGGCTGAAGCGGCAGGAACGGATCAAGCGTCGCGAACGCACGACAAACCGGGGCGGCCGTCCGCCTCGGTTAGTCAGCTACCGGCCGTGCTGTCCTCACTCGTGCGGGACGTGCCGGAGCGTGAGGCTGGCGACGGCGGTGAGCAAGACAAGAACCGCGACCGCGATCAGGCTGATGCGCAGTCCGGTGATGAAGTCCGCCTGCGCGGCGAGCACCGCGCCCACGCCGGCGACTCCGAGCGAGCCGCCCATCTGGCGGAACATGTTCAGCACGCCGCTGGCGGTGCCGGCGCGCTGCGCGGGCACGCTGTCGAGCAGCAGCGAGGTCAGGGGCGGGACGGTGAACGAGCCGCCGACGCCGACCGGGATCATCAGCACCGCGACCACCCAGATCGGGGTGTCCCGCGGGATGCAGGCGAGCGCGACGAGTCCGGCGGCCATCAGCGCCTGGCCTCCGACGATCGGGACCCTGAGCCCGAAGCGGGCGGACACGCGCGGCACGAGCGGGCTGAGGCTCGCCACCATGCCGGTCATCGGCAGGAACAGCAGACCGGCCATGAACGCTTCCTGCCCGCGGAGTTGCTGGAAGTAGAGACTCTGGACGAACACGACGCCGTAGAAGCCGACCATGCCGATGAACGCGGCGGCCAGTGCGACGATCACGTGGGTGGAACGGAAAAGGTCGAGCGGCACCATGGGATGGGCGCCGCGCTTCTGCGCAGCGAGGAAGACGACGGCAGCGACGACGAATACCGCGAACGCGCCGATGATCGGCGGTCGTCCGTAGCCGCCGCTCGCGCCTTCGATGATCGCGTAGGTCAGCGCGGCGAGACCGGCGACGGCAGAGATCTGACCGGTCCAGTCGACCGGGCGCGGCTGCCGGGACGAGGCGCCCACGCGGGACAGCACGAGCAGCGCGATCACGCCGATCGGCAGGTTCAGGTAGAAAATGATCCGCCAGTCGACCTGGGTGAGCGCGCCGCCGACGATGGGGCCGGCCGCGGCGGCGATGGAGCCGCCCATCGCCCAGTAGGCGATGGCCCGCGCACGCTTTCCTGCGTCGCGGTAGGCCTCCCGGATGAGAGCGAGGGCAGTCGGCGTGATCATCGCCGCGCCCAGGCCCTGCACGAACCGGGCGGCGATCAGGACGCCCAGGTTCGGCGCCGCCCCGCACACCGCGGAGGACACGACGAACAGGATCATTCCCGCGGCGTAGGCGCGCTTCGCGCCGATGCGCTCGGAGAACGTTCCGGCGAACAGGATCAGCGCGGAGAACATCAGCGTGTACCCGGTGACGATCCACTGCAGTCCCGACAGGCCGCCGCCGAGATCGCGGCGGATGCTCGGGAGCGCGACGTTGACGATCTGGGAATCCAGTGCCACGACGAAGAAGCCCAGCATCGCCACGCCGAGGGCGGCGCGCGGGTGACTGCCGCGTCGCGTCGGCGCTGCCGGTGCTTCGAGGCTGGTGGTTTCGCAAACTGTCATGGTTCACCTGTTGTCGATGGTCGGAGCGGGCCGGAGGGCCAGCGCGAACGCAGTGCTGCCGGCTGCGGACGAAGCCGGGTTCCGGGATGCTGTTCGGCTGATGCTGGCCACTCCAGTTTCGGCTCCGCGCCGGAATCCCGGGAGTCACTGGTTATCCGCGTACTGGCAGTAGGCCCAAGGTGATCGCATTCACGCGGGCCACGGCCCGCAGCAGGAATTTCCCAGTGCGGGAAAGGGATCTCGCGCTGCCTCTCAACGGCCCCTGGTTCAGAACCGTCCGCGCATGGCGTCGAGTTCTGTGACGACCCCAGCAGGTTCGTCGGCCAGCGGCATGTTGTCGCGGTCGAGTACGGCGTCGAGCGCGTCCCGCGGATCGGCCCGCAACGCCGCGAACAGCGGATCCAGGTCGGCTTGCGCGGGCCCGGTTTCGGCGACCAGTTCCAGAGTCTTGCGGTCCGCAGCGTCCGAGGCCAGCGAGGCGACGAGGACCTGCGCGATCTGGGCGCGCGAGATCACGCCGTCGGAGGGATCGCTCGCCCACCGGGTGTCCCCTTGCAGCATCACCAAGCGGTGCTCGTCGGCAGCGTTGTAGTCGAACCACGCGGGGCGCACGATCGTGTAGGGCAGGCCGCTGGCGCGCACCAGCCGCTCTCCGCGCCGCTTCCAGTCGTGGCCCGGGGTGTGTTTCGTGACGCCGATCGCGGTCATCAGCGCGATCCTGGCCGGAGCGGAGAGGGCGCTCAAGACGTTGCGCACAGCGCCGTAGTCGACCAGTTCCGCTTGGTGCGCATCGCCGTAGGTGCCATGGGTGAAGACGACGCCGGTGGCGCCCGCGACCGCGTCGCGCAGGGTTTCCGCCCGGGTCAGGTCTCCGACCACGACCTGAGTGCCCTCGGGGAACGAGCCGGCCTTCGATTCGTTGCGCACCAAGGCTTTGGCCTGGTACCCGGCGCGGAACGCTTCGGCGACAGCCAGCCTTCCGATGCTCCCGCTCGCCCCGACGACCAGCACTGTCGACATCTTTTCCTCCATCGTGGTTGCCGCCTTTCGCTCAGCTGCCGGTTTTGGCTTGTTCGCGGATCTTCGCGACGGCGTCGTTGAACCCGTCCGCGCATCCGCTGGCGCCGGCGAGTTTGCCGACCTGGACGTCGCCGATGCTCTTCCCGGTCACCTCGGCGGGCACGGCTGCGGCGAACCGTTCCTGGTAGCCGCGGGAGGTGTCGTTGTTGTCCGGCATCGGTTCGACGGCGGCCTTGGTGATCGTGCCGGCGTTGAGCGCGAGGGTCACGGTCAGGTAGGACGGTGCGCCGCCGTACACGCCCCGGACGGTGTAGGTGCCGTCCTTGTAGCGAATGCCGCTCGAGTTCGTGCCGGGCGGCGAGCTGGCTGCCGCCGTGTCCGAGGGTTGCGGCGACGTTGTGCCGCCGCTGGCGCACCCGGCGAGGGCGACCAGCGCGGCTGTCGAGGCCGCAGCGAAGGCAGTGCGGACGAGAATGTCCGTCTTCATCTCTTCTTCTCCATGTGGGATTTATGCACGAAATTGTTCGGGCACGATGCTGTTGTCCGCTGCCGCAGGACGGCAACGGATCAGAGGAACAGCTCTCCGGCGAAGTTGTCCGACCACTGGACTCTGCCGTTGGCCAGCATCCGCACCCAGCTGCACGGAAACGTGCGCAGCCGAGCGGGATCGCTGACGAACAGCGCTGTGGCCAGTCCGTCGGCGGTGGCGGCATCGGCGGCGAGAACCCACGTCGCCACGACATCGTCGACCGGACGCCCGGTCTGTCCATTGAGGACGTGATGCAAGCCGTCGCCCCAGCTCCGCCGGTTCGTCGCCGATGCGCACAATGCCGAGTCGCGCAGGGCGACGGTGCCGAGCACCCGCCCCGGCAGGACCGGATGCTCCAGGCCCACGGTGACGGGCTCCCGGCCGTGGTGGCGCAGATCGCCGCTGGCGTCGACGACGAACTCGACGACGCCCGCGTCCAGCAGGGTTTGGGCGACGAGGTCGACCAGGTAGCCTTTCCCGGCCGCGCCGACGTCGATCACCATCGGGCGCTCCGTGGCGATCGAGGTTCCTTCGCGGCGGACGTCGCGAGTCCAGGAATCCCGCCGGCGGCCGGCGAGAGCGGCCTCGTCGGGGACGAGGGTGTAGCGGGCGTCGTAGCCGAGCAGTTCCAGGTCTCTGCCGACGAGCGGGTCGAGCGCGCCGTCGGTCGCGGCGACGAGACGGTCGTAGAGGTCCAGCAGCGCCGCGTCCCGGGCGGGGAACTCGAACCGTCCTCCGGTCCCGGCGTGCGCGATCCGGGTGACCAGCGAATCGTCCCGGAACCGGGACCAGACGCGGTCGAATTCCTCTGCCAGCGAGCGGATCCGCCGGCGCAGTTCCTCCGCCAGCGGACGCTCGGTGTCGATCTGCCACTGCGTGCCGATCGCGGCGAACCGGAACGAATCCCCGGCGCTCATCGGCCCGTCGGGCGATCGGGCCGCCGGGTGGTCGTCGGCAACGGTTCAGGCTTCGGGGATGTCGCGGTGGAAGGCTTCCCGGGTGATCGCCTCGGGCTCCGGGCCGCCGCGGACGCCGGTGTTCAGCGCGTCGATCGCCGCGAGCTGCTCGGCGGTGAGGTCGAAACCGAAGACGTCGAAGTTCGCCGCGATCCGCTCGGGATTGACCGACTTCGGGATCGCCGAGCGCCCCTCCTGCAGGTGCCAGCGCAGCATTACCTGAGCGGGCGTCTTGCCGTGCGCGGCGGCGATCTCGCCGATCACCGGGTCGTTGAACGTCGACTTGCCGCTCTCGCCGCGGTAGCTGGTGATGCCGCCCATCGGCGACCACGCCTGGGTCAGGATCCCGTGCTCCGCGTTCGCGGCCTGCACCTCGGGCTGGGTGAAGTACGGGTGCACCTCCACCTGGTTCACCGCGGGGACCACTCCGGTCTCCTTCAGCAAGTCCTCGAGCACGCCCGGCATGAAGTTGCTGATGCCGATCGCGCGGACCTTCCCGTCGGCCAGCAGCTTCTCCAGCGCCTTGTAGGCGCCGATCGTCCGGGCGAAGTCGGTCGGGACGGGCTGGTGCAGCAGGAGAAGGTCGATCTGGTCGACGCCGAGCTTGCCCGCGCTCTTGTCGAAGGAGTGCAGGGTTTCGTCGTAGCCGTAGTCGCTGATCCAAATCTTGGTCTCGACGAACAGCTCCGAACGGTCCACTTCGGACCGGCGGATGCCTTCGCCGACTTCGCGCTCGTTGAAGTACGAGGCCGCGGTGTCGATCAGCCGGTAGCCGACGCGCAGCGCCTCAGCGACGGACGCGGCGGTGGTCTCGGGCGGGGTCTGGAACACGCCGAAGCCCAGCGCGGGCATCTCGACGCCGTTGTTCAAAGTCAGTTTCACGCTCATGCCTCCACGGTAAGTTCGCGACTGCGGTCGAGGGAGTCACTGGCAGTACGTCCTTCCCGGACAGTCGCCCGGCGAGGCGGCGCGAATGCCGAAGAACCGAGGTCCGGCCGCCGATCGATTGTCGCCGAACGCCGGCGCGACGGCGGGGAGACCGCCCAGAAGGGTGAGTTGATCGAGGCCCGCGTGCCGCTCCGGCGCGGGAGCGGCCTCGTTCGCGGCACGACCCTCTTGAATGAGATCGGACCCGGTGCTGCCAGTGCGGGATCAGCGACGCGCGTCGGTGTCGCTGCCCGCCTGGTCGGACGCGGCGAGGCTGCCGAGCAGCTTCAGCCGTTCCTCGGTGGGACTGCCGGGTTCCGCGGTGTAGGCGAACATGAACCAATCCGGATTCGCCGGAAGGTCCATTGCCTCGTAAGAGAATTCGAGATCCCCGACCGCGGGATGGCAGATGCGCTTGATCCCGCCGCGGTGGTGGCGCACGTGGTGCGCGGCCCAACGGAGCCGGAACGTGTCGCTGCGCGTGACCAGCTCCCCGATCAGGTCGGTGAGCTTCTTGTCCAGCGGGTTCTGCCCGGCGTAGATGCGCAAGGTCGCGACGATGTCGCTGGCGTTCTTCTCCCAGTCCGGGAAGAAGTTCCGCGACGCGGGGTCGAGGAACACGAACCTGGCCGTGTTGCCGCGGTTCGCCGGATCGTCCAGCATGGGCGCGTAAAGCGCGCGGCCGAGCGGGTTCGCGGCGACGAAATCCAGGCGCCGGTCCCGCACCCACATCGGGGCGCCGGTCACCGCGTCCAGGAACCGCTGCAAGGAGGGCGTCACTGACTGCTCAGCCGGCCGTTTGCGCCGCACCGGCGCGGGCCCGGCCGCACGGGCGAGGTCGTTCAGATGATCGATCTCGGCCTCGTCGAGCTGGAGCGCGCGGGCAAGGGCGTCGAGGACCTCGGCGGAGACGCCGGCGAGGTCGCCGCGCTCCATCCGGGCGTAGTACTCGACGCTGACCGCGGTGAGCATGGCGACCTCTTCCCGGCGCAGGCCGGGCACACGACGCCGCCCCCCGCCGATGAGGCCCGCTTGGTCGGGGGTGATCCGGTTCCGGCGCGTACGCAGGAACTCCGCCACCTCTGCTCGATGATCCATGCAGGCCATGCTAACTCCGCTATCCGGGCCCAGGGAGGAACTGGCAGTACACGGACCAGCTCTTCCTCCCGCGCNCTCCCGCGCGCGAGCAGGATGCGGTCGGATGAGCAAAGGGGCAGAACGGGCGCGAGCGCCGCAGGCACGACACCGCCGAAAGGAGCACGAGGATGACGACCTGGCTCATTACGGGAGCGTCGAGCGGACTGGGGGCCGCGCTGGCCAGAGCCGTCCTCGAACACGGAGACAACGCGGCCGTCACCGCCCGTGACACCGACCGTGTGCGAGACCTCGTCGACGCGCACCCAGACCGCGCCCTGGCACTGCCGCTGGACGTCACCGTCCACGACCAGGTGGTTGCCGTGGTCGAGACCGCCACCGAGCGGTTCGGAGCTGTCGATGTGCTGGTCAACAACGCCGGGCACGGATACCGGGCCGCAGTCGAGGAAGCGGCCGCGGACGAGGTGGACGAACTGTTCGCCACGAACTTCTTCGGCCCCGTCGACCTCACCAAGCAGGTACTCCCCCAGATGCGCGCGCGGGGATCGGGCACCGTCGTCAACGTCTCCTCGATCGCCGCGCCGCGGTCGAACCCCGGCTCCGGCTACTACACCGCGACGAAAGCCGCGCTGGAAGGCATGTCCGACGCGCTGAACC
>NZ_LWSF01000011.1:169470-201508 GCF_001651785.1 Amycolatopsis sp. M39 | reverse complement strand
CGGCCATCGAGGACTATGCCGACACCGCCGGGAAGCGGCGCAAGGAGAACGACCGCACCCACGGCACGCAACAGGGCGACCCCGACCGGGCGGCCCGGGTCATCGTCGACGCGGTGAAAGCCGACCGGGCACCGTTCCGTCTCCTGCTGGGGACCGACGCAGTCAAGATCGTCCGCGACGAGTTCCAAGGGCGTATCGACGAGATCGACGCGTGGGCGCCCGTGAGCGTCACCACCGACTTCGCTGGCGAGGCGAACGCCGGATGACGACCTGGCTGATCACCGGAGCGTCCAGCGGACTCGGCCGCGCCCTTGCGGCCCACGTCCTCGCGAGCGGACACGAGGTCGTGGCAACCGCGAGAGACACTTCCGCCATCGACGATCTCAAGGCCGCCTACCCCGAGACGGCGATGGCAGTGCCGTTGGACGTGACCGACACGTCGTCGGTCCACGCGGCCGTGGAGGCGGCTGAAGAACGATTCAGCGGCATCGACGTGCTGGTGAACAACGCAGGCTACGGGTACACCGCCGCTGTCGAGGAAGGCGAGGACGAGGCCGTGTCGCGTCTGTTCGCCACCAATTTCTTCGGACCTGTCGCGTTGATCAAGGCCGCGCTGCCTGGAATGCGTCACCGCGGCCACGGTCTGATCGTCAACATTTCCTCAGTGGGCGCGCGCATCACCATTCCCGGCGGCGGCTATTACTCCGCCGCCAAGGCCGCGCTGGAAGGGTTGTCCGGGTCGCTCCGCAAGGAGGTCGAGCCGCTGGGGCTGCGCGTCATGGTCGTCGAGCCCGGCTCGTTCCGCACGGATTTCCGCGGACGCTCCGCTGACCGGTCCGGCATCCGGATCGACGCCTACGACGAGGTTCTCGGACGCGCCGGATCCTCGGCGCTCGGCCCGCAGCGAGGCGCACCGGACAAGGCAGCGGCCGCGATCCTGCGTGCAGCCGAAGCCGCCGAGCCGCCGAAGCTTCTCCTACTCGGCAGCGACGCACTGGACGGTTTCCATGCGGCCGCGGCCGACGCCGCCCACGACGTGGGCCGGTTCGAACAACTCAGCCGCAGCACCGACGCATCCTGAACGAAGGCACCTCCGACATGACGCCCCCTCGCGACCGGGCCACGGCCGGTGAGAAGCGAATACTGCTCGCCTATTTCTCGCATGCAGGCGAGAACTACCACTACGGCGGCCGCCGGAACCTGCCCGTCGGCAACACTGAAGTCCTCGCCGAAATGATCGCCGACCGGATCGGTTGCGACATCTACCCGATCGAAGCCGCCGACCCCTACCCCGGCAGCTACGACCCGACAGTCGCCCGCAATGTCGAAGAAGAACAGCACGACGCCCGTCCCGCGATCGCGAACGCCTTACCGGACACCACAGGCTACGACGTCGTGCTTGTCGGCAGTCCCGTCTGGAACATGCAGGTTCCCATGATCATGTTCACCTTCCTCGAAGGCGTCGACCTGGCCGGAAAGAGGGTTCTGCCGTTTGTCACCTATGCGGTCAGCGGCATGAGCGGCATCGACGACGACTATCGCAACGCCCTGCCCGACAGCGACGTCCGCGACGGGCTGGCCGTCCGCGGCGAGACGGTCGGGCACTCGGCACCGGACGTCGCCGAGTGGCTCACCGCCAACGGCCTTGGTTAAACAACAAACACCAACTGGCAGTGCACGGACAACCCGTCACTCCCGCCACCAGCTGCCCGGTGATGTGCTTGACACACCGGCAACGGCGTACGACAAAAGCCCGCCACGTTCACGACACAAAGGACCACATCACATGACTGACTCCCAGAACCTCCCCCGCGTGGCAGTCATCACCGGCGCGTCTTCCGGGATCGGAGCCGCCACCGCGCGCGCTCTGCACCACGACGGCTACCGCGTCGTGCTTCTCGCACGCCGCCTCGACCGCATCGAAGCCCTCGCCGCCGAACTCGGGAACAACGCCCTCCCGATCCAAGCCGACGTCACCGACCGCGACGCCCTGGTCGCCGCCGCCCGACGGGTGCAGGACGAATTCGGCGGAGCCGACGTGCTGGTCAACAACGCCGGCACCATGCTCCTCGGACCGTTCTCCTCCGAACAGCGCGACGACTACCGCAACATGGTCGAGGTCAACCTCCTCGGCGCCATCACCGCCACCGAGGTGTTCCTCGACCAGCTCAAGGACGGCGGCGGCGATCTGATCAACATCTCCTCGGTCGCCGGCCGCACCGCCCGGGCCACCAACGGCGTTTACGCCGCCACCAAGTGGGGCGTCAACGGCTGGTCCGAATCGCTCCGCCAGGAACTGCTTCCCGACGTCCGCGTCACGCTGATCGAGCCGGGCGTCGTCGACACCGAACTGCCGACCCACATCACCCACGAAGCCACCCGGCAGGCGGTGCAGCAGGGCTACGACGCCGCCACGGTGAAGCCCGGGGAAATCGCCGAGGTCATCGCCTTCGTGCTTGCCCGTCCGCGGCACCTGGCCATCAACGAAGTCCTCCTCCGTCCCGCGAACCAGCTCGGCTGATCATCGACCGCGGCCCGCGACCCGGTACTCCACTCACCTCGGGTCAAGCCGGGACGCCGCCCGCAACTTCTCCGCAAGCGCGTGCGGTGCCGTGATCATCGCGTCGTGCGGTGCCTCCAGTGTCCAATACCGGAATCTCCGGTCCACAGCCGCGCGTTCCCGCGGCCGTGCAGTCGGGACCCGGATGGCCGCCGGGACCAGGCATTCAATGAACACCCCGGGGTGCGCCCACGCCCGATCCGTCGGGCCGACTGGATCTCGATAGGTCTTCAGCGGATGGGCCGTGGTCTTGCCGTTGACCCAGGCGTTGTCGGCGGGATCGGTGACTCCCCACACCGCCGCGTCGGTCGGCGGCAGGAACCAGCCTTCGCCGTCCCGAGCGGCGAGGTCCATGGTGTACTCCGCCGTGGCGGGGTCGACAAGGTCCATCATGGATTCTCCCGCCCGGGGCAAATAACCGTCGACGAGCACCAGTGCGCGAACTCTGTCCGCCACCCGCTCCATCGCACCGCACGCGACCATGCCGCCGTAGCTGTGCGCGACAAGCACGGCGTCGTCGACGTCCTCGTAGCCGAAGACGCCGACGAGGTCTTGGATGTGGGTGTCCAGCCCGATGGCCGGGCTGAGCAGATGCGATCGCTCCCCCAGCCCGGTCAGCGTCGGGGTGTACACCGCGTGGCCGGCCGACCGCAGCCGTGCCGCGGTTCTCTTCCAGCACCACCCGCCGTGCCGGCCACCGTGCAGCAGCACGAACGGCGAAAGCGCACGGTTCTCCGGGTCCTCAGATCCAGCAGGCAACAGATCCGCCACGGGCTCGTCACCGCCCTTTCCGATCAGGAGACCGCGTCCCGCGGACTCGGGTCAGGGTTGTCCGGAACGGCTTTCCGGGCTGCTTCGGCGGTGTCCGGATCCAGCTTTCCCTTCTCCCGGAGGGAGAATGTGCAGATCGCCGCGATCAAAGCCAGAAGGGCCAGGAACGCCGCGAACGCAGGCGTGCCGAAATTCGCGATCAGAGACGCCGCCAGGATCGGCCCGATCCCGCCGCCGATCACGCCGGCCAGGTTGTAGGCAATACCTGTTGCGGTGTAACGATACCGAGTGTGGAACTGCTCCGGGAGAAACGCGCCCAACGGTGCGTAGCCCGCGCCCGCGATCGAGAACGTCACCCAGACCACGGCGGCGAACCTGACCTCCGAACCCGCTTCGAGGATCCCGAACATGACGAGCGCCCACACGACCGCCAAGATGTTCAGCGCACCGAGAAGGCGCCGCCTCCCGATCCGGTCGGACAGCGCCGCGCTGAGCACGACCCCTGCCGAGAAGAACAACCCTCCGACAGACGAAACCGTCAGCACGAAGGTACGCGGCAAGTGGAGCGCCCCGGTGCCGTAACTCGTCAGGTACGTACTCGAGAAATAGGCGAGAGAGAAAACCATCAAACCCACGCCGGAAGCGACGATGATGTCCCGCGGCTGGCGCTTGAAAGCCTCGACGAACGGCATCCGGGCGACACCTCGCCGCGACTGCTCACCCTGAAAAGCCGGTGTTTCGTCGACCTTCAGGCGGGTGTACAGCCCCACCGCGATCAGAAGAGCGCTGGCGAGGAACGGAATCCGCCATCCGTAGCTGAGGAACGCCGAACTGGACATCCCCGCACCGGTCAGGAGGAAGGTCGCGTTTCCCAGCGCGACCGGGAGAGTCGCGCCGAGCACCGGGAACATCGCCCAGAATCCGCGCTTCGCCTTCGGCGCGTGCTCGGTCACGAACAGGATCGCCCCGGCCCACTCCCCGCCTTGCGAGATACCCTGGAGGAACCTCAACACCACCACCAGAATCGGCGCGGCGACCCCGATCTGCGACGCCGGCGGCACCAGCCCGATGAGCACGGTCGCGGTGCCCATCAGAACCAAGGTCGTGACCAGTGTCTTCTTGCGCCCGAGGCGATCGCCGAGGTGTCCGAAGACCACTCCGCCGATCGGCCTGGCCAGGAACGCGACGCCGAATGTCGCCAGGGACGCCACCAAGGCCGCGGCGCTCCCGAGGGCGGGGAAAAAGACCCGAGGAAACACCAATGCCGCCGCGGTGCCGTAGATGACGAAGTCGTATCCCTCGATCAGAGTGCCGACGAAGCTTGCGGCGGCGACCCTTCTCATCGTCTTGCCCGACGCGGCCGTCCCCTCGGCGGCGGCCGCTTCATCCCCACCCGATGCGGTTGACTGCTTCTCCTGGTGCATCGAACGTACCTCTCCCTGTCGGGACCGTCCGGTCCTGAGCGTGACCGCACGGCCGGCTCGGGTACGCTGCCGCACCCGAGGGCCTGCGGCAGGTCAGCCTTGCGGGCAAAGACGGGACAGCAACTCGCCCCAGCCGTCCAAGCGTTCTTTGACGCCAAGCTTCGTCAGAAGACTCCAGAAGAAGGCCGAGTCACTGGTGATCACCGGTTTCTGAAGGTCTGCTTCCAGCGCGGCGATGATGTCCATCGTGTGCACCGCCCCGCCGGTCAGGAGAATGCAGTCGGCTTCCGGGGATTCTTCCGCGACCGCGCGAGCGCTCTGGTACGCGAGGCTGTTCGGATACCAGTACCGCGGCTGCTCAAGGAGGCGCCTGTCGGGCAGAAGTCCTTGATGAATCCAGTTTTTCAATGTGAGGACACGGAATCCGGCGTCGTCGAGGAACCTGGTGTAGCGCGCGCAGAGATCGTCCGAGTAATAGGTCGACGCCACCGCGACCGACTCGTATCCGCAACTCTTCAGCGCGTCGATGATGGAGAGCCCCATCATCGTGACCGGCTTCTGCGCGACTTCCTCCAGCCGGGCTTGCATTTTCCGCGCCCACGCCAGCCCGTCGTCGTGAGCGAACGAGAAGGGAGTGCCGGCCTGGCCGATGACGTCCATGCCGCCCGCGCTCAGCGCCAGCGCGCAGTGCTCCAATTGCTCGATCGCCTGGAGGATGTGTCCGGCGTCGACTCGGAAGCCGGGCACGTAGGGCACTGTCTGGTACACCGCGACCCCCTCCGGAGCCACATTCATCAGCTCGAGATGGCTGTTGTCGATCACCGGGGTCGCGATCAGCCCGATCTTCCCTCGCCAGCCGACGTCAGATGCCCAACCAGTCATGCTTCTTTCTCCTTGCTCGTGCGGTGAGTGGTGCCGGACCTCGTGTTCAGGCCTGGCTCAAGTCGGCTTTCCTGGTGTCTCCGAGCACAACCGTGCAGATTGCGCTCAGCACGCAGAAGACTCCGATCATCCCGGATATCGCGATCGGGCCCGGGCCGCCGGGCACCACGAAAATCGCCGCGATCAACGGCCCGAAACCTCCGCCGAGCATGCCGGCGAACTGATAGGCCAGGGATGTTCCGGTGTAGCGGGTCCGCGTCGGGAACAGTTCGCTGAGGATCGCTCCTACCGGCCCTAGCGCGGCGGCTTCGAGCACCGTCATGCTGATCACGAACGCCAAGACGATCATCGCGGTCGATCCGGTTCCGACCATCGGAAACATCACGAACGAAAAGGCGCCGAACAACACCGTCGCCGGAACGTAAACGGCACGCCTTCCGATCCGGTCGGAAAGAATCGCGAAAAGCGGCACCGTCACGACCATTCCGGCCACTGCCAGCGTCAGGGAGTTCAACATGACCTGCCGCGACACTCCCGCCTGGCTGACGCCCCACGACACCAGGAACACCTTGACGATCGACTGGGCCATCACCGGGCCCGTGTAGACGCCGATGGCGAGCACAAGACGAAGCGGCGTCTCCCTCAGCAGCCTGAGCAGCGGCATCTTCGGAGCCGTGGAGACACCTTGTTTCTGGCGATCTCGCGCCGCACGGAAGACCGGGCTCTCGTCAATGCTCAAGCGCACGTACGCACCGACTGCGATCAACACGATCGACGCGAGGAATGGGATGCGCCAGCCCCACGACAGGAATTGTTGTTTGTCCAACCCGCCCAATGCCGAGAAGGCCCCGGTCGCGAGCAGTACGCCGAGAGACGCGCCGACTCCGGTGGCGCTGCCGAAGAACCCCCGTGATTTCTGCCCGCCGGATTCGATCGACATCAGGACGGCGCCACCCCATTCGCCGCCGACCGCGAGACCCTGGATCAGCCGGAGCACGACCAGCAAAACCGGAGCCAGGGCGCCGATTTGCCCGGCAGTCGGCAGAAGGCCGACGAGGACGGTGGACGCGCCCATCGCGAACAGCGTTACCAGCAGAACCGACTTTCGGCCGATGCGGTCTCCGAAATGACCGAAAATCGCGCCGCCGACCGGACGCGCCAGGTATCCCGTCGCGAAGGTCGCCAACGACGCGATCACCCCGACTGCCGGCGAGGCCGCGGAGAAGTAGACCTGGCCGAATACCAGACTCGCCGCGGTTCCATAGATGGCGAAGTCGTAGAACTCCACCGTGCTGCCGATCAGGCTGGCGAGATAGACCTTTCGTTGCTGCTGGCGGCTGGGGATCAGTTCCTGTGCGGGGGCCAGGGTTTTCTGGTTTTCGATCTCCATCTTTGCCCTCTCGTGGTCGGCGGGCCGCGTGCCGCACGGCGTCGCCTTGGGAGGTGAGGATTGAGCCGTTCACCCGTCGGGCACTGCCGGCGTGGATGTGAATGGTGCGAAGCCTCTTCGCCGGGTAGGCGGCATTACGAGGCGGGATCTGGCGTGAAAAAGCAGGGCCGCGGCACTGGATCCGAACAGCGGCCGAACCGCCCAACCCGGATAATACGAACACAAACTATCTTGCGGAACAAGAGCCTTTACCAACTTTTTGCATACCAGCGGCGGCAGCCTTCCGCCGACGCGTCATACCGACCGCTCGCGACACCCAGTGGTCGCACTCGCCGGGACAAAACTGCAAGAAGAAGGGTATATACGAGAGCAACGAACGCCCAGGCGCGCCACCTCAGCGGCGCTTGAAATCGCTCAAGGCGTGCGTCGACAGCACCATGACGACCCGGTCGTATTCGGGCTGCTGCGCACGCGGCCTGACTGGCGAGCGGCGATTAAGTCCACACACTGACGATACCCGCGGCACCGGCCGTGCGATCGCCGCGGATACCGGCCGGAGCGGGCACCGGCTCAGCCTCGTCGAAGGCTCGTCCCGGACCCAGCCTCAGTTTTCGCCCTCATTGCGGGCAGCACGACGAGGGCCTCCCGGCGGTTCCGCTCGCGTTGGCCCCGCCAGGCCCCGAAGCCAATCGCGACCGCTACGAGTGCGCGCGGAGACGACGAACTGACCGGTCAGGGCTCACCCGACGCGCTGAGGCCGAGCACGAGCCGCGCTCCACAGCCGTTCCGGCGTCAACGGCAACGAGTTGAACTCGGCGCCGAGAGCGTCCGACACAGCGTTCGCCAGCGCGGCCGGCGCCGCGACCGTCCCGCCCTCTGCCATGCCCTTGCTGCCGGTCGCCGAGTCCGGAACCGGCAATTCCATGTGGTGGATCCGCGCGTGCGGCACCTCGCACGCGGTCGGCAGCAGATAGTCCATAAAGGACGCCGACTGCGGCTGGCCCGCGTCGTCGTAGTGCAGGTCCTCGTAGATCGCTCCGCCGATCCCTTGTGCGATCGCGCCCTGCGTCTGGCCCTCCACAATCGCCGGGTTCACCACTCGTCCGCAGTCCTCGGCGACCACGTAGTCCAAGACTGTGATGCCTCCGGTCTCGGGATCCACGCTCACCCGGCAGGCGTGCGTCGCATACGCGAACAGCACGTGCTCAGGGTCGAATTCGCGGCTGACCCGATAGCGTTCCGGATCCGCCGCCTTCGCCAGCTCGGCCACCGAGAGCGTCACGGCCGGGACTCCCCGCGCTGTCACGACGCCCTCGTCGAGCGCCAGGTCGGCCACCGCCATCTCCAGTCGCTCAGCGGCGTCGTCCAGCAGCCTTTGCCGCAGCTCGGTGCCCGCGAGCTGAATGGCGCCAGCGCCGATGTTCGCGCTTCGGCTGGCCCCGGTGCCGGTGCCGTCGATCTCGCTCGCGCCGGTGTCGCTCTGCACCACCCGCACTCCGGTGAACTCCACTCCGATCGTTTCAGCGGCCAGCTGCGCGAAGGTCGTCGCGGTGCCCTGTCCGATCGACGGGAGCGTCGTCCAGAGGGTGAGCAACCCGTCCTGATCGAGTTCCATGTGACAGCCGTCGAAGCCGTTGACCGCGCTCATTCCCCGCGCTTGGAACATCTTCGAGTTCGTGCCAGTCCACTCGACGTAGGACGAAATCCCCAGTCCGATCAGCTGACCACGCTCCGCGGCGGCGCGCTTGTCGGCTTCCCAGGTGTCGTAGCCGATCAGTTCGAGCGCAGTCGCCAGTGCGGCCGGGTAGTCCCCGCTGTCGTAACGCTGGTTCGTGATCGACGTGTACGGCATTTCCCCGGCTGTGACCATGTTGCGCCGCCGCAGCTCCGCGCGGTCGATCCCGGTCTCGGAGGCGAGCACGTCCATGACCCGCTCGTGCACGAAAGTCGCCACCGGAAGACCGACTCCGCGGTACGCCCCGGACGGGCACTTGTTCGTCGAGACCGAACGGACGCGCGCCCGCAGGTTCCGCAATCGGTAAGGCCCTGGTGCCATCCCCGCGACGCCGAGCACCTCCAGGATGTGCCCCAGAGGGTAGGTTCCGTACGCCCCGGTGTCGCAGACAGCGTCCACGTCGAGCGCCAGCAGAGTGCCCGCAGCGTCGGCGGCCGCGCGCACCTGGACGTCCATCTCGCGCGCATGCGTCGACGACAGCAGGTTCTCGACGCGGTCCTCGACCCATTTCACCGGCCGGTCCAGCCTCAGCGCGAGCCAGGCGGTGAGCAGCTCTTCGGGGTAGTTGACCCCCTTCATCCCGAACCCGCCGCCGATGTCGGGACAGCGGACGCGGACCTGCTCGATCCCGAACAGCTCTCGCGCGATCCGCCGCAGGTTGTGCGGAAACTGCGTCGAGCACCAGATCGTCACGCCGCCGTCTTCGCGGTACGCAGCCGCGCCGCGAGGCTCCATCGGCGCCGCGGTGAGCCGGGGATGATGAAAGGTCCGCTCGATGACGTGTGCCGCAGCAGCGAAGGCCGCGTCGGGATCACCGTTGCAGATCAGCCGCTCGAACACCACGTTGCCCTCGTCCCCGGCTTGTTCGTGCAGGGGAGGGCTCGCCGCGTCGAGCGCGCCGGCGATGTCGTGCACCACCGGCAGCGGGTCGATCTCGACCGAGACGAGCGCCGCGGCGTCTTCGCCGAGGTACGGCGATTCAGCCACTACGACGGCGACCGGCTCCCCCACGAACCGCACGCGATCGCGCGCGAGCAGGGGACGCGGCGGGCTGAAAATTCCCGCCTCCAAAGGGGTTACCAGGTCGGGCAGGTCCACGAGATCCGCTGCCGTGTACACCGCCACGATCCCCGGCGCGCAGCGCGCCTCCTCGACGTCGATCTCCCGGATGACGCCGTGTGCCACCTGGCTGCGCACGAAGACAACGTGCAGCGGAGACGGAAGCTCCAGATCGTCGAGAAACGAGCCCTGCCCGCTGAGCAGCGGCCGATCCTCGACGCGGGGAACAGAACGGCCGATCAGGGAATCCCGCTTCGCATCTCGGATGACCATGAAAAAAGCCTACCTCACGACTGAGTGCCCGATGGACATTTGTATGACGTACCACAAATACCTGCTACGGCTCGCAACCTTCGGCGAGGAGCGCCTGCGCGAGTGCGCCCGGTTGCGTGAAGAAGAGCTCGTGGCTCCCGGGAATCACGGTCGGAGACACCCCGAGCCGCGCCGCGAAACGCCTCCAACCGGCGTCGCCCTCCGGCATGGTCAGATCCTCGGCACCGAGGAGGTACGCGGCGGCAATCCCCAGCCGATCCGGTTCCAGCTCGCGAACCGCGGTCGTGTTGTACTGCATCGGCTGAGGAACCAGCAGACCGTGAGTCAGCCGCTGCACCAGCTCGGCAGCGTCCTGGATGAACGCGTCGCGCCACAGTTCGAACGGCAAGCTGACCGAGTTCGTTCCGGACTCCCGGGCCAGCGTGGTGAACAACTCCTGGGTCTCTGGCGGGACTTCGTCGTACAACGCGGCACCGTCGGCCGGGACGAAAGCGCTCCAGAAAACCAGCTTGCGCAGCCGCGAGCGCACTCTGGGCGCGGCCCCTGCGACGACATAGCCGCCCCAGCTGTGCCCCACCAGTACGACGTCGGAAAGGTCTTGTGTTTCGATCGCTGTCGCGACGAAATCGATCACGTCGTCCAGGCCGTGCGCAGCCGGATCGTCGCCGTCGGCAAACCCCGGCAGAGTGGGGGTGAGCACTCGATGGCCCACTGCCCTCATCCGCTCGGCGACCGGACGCCAGCACCACCCGCCGTGCCAGGCTCCGTGGACGAGCACGTACGTCGCCGTCACAGCACACGCTCCAAAAAGGAGCGCGTCCGCTGTTCGGCCGGCCGTTCGAGGACTTCCGCCGGCGGGCCCTGCTCCACCACCACTCCCCCGTCCATGAAGACGACCCGGTCGGCCACCTCCTTGGCGAAGCCGATCTCGTGCGTCACGATCATCATCGTGATTCCGTCGGCCGCCACCCCTCGGATCACCGCGAGGACTTCGCCCACCAATTCCGGGTCGAGCGCACTGGTCGGCTCGTCGAACAACATCAGCTTCGGCGAGATCGCCAGTGCCCGTGCGATCGCCACCCGTTGCTGCTCGCCGCCGGACAGCTGACGCGGATACTTCGCCGATTTCGTCCGCAGGCCGACCCGGTCCAGCAGTTCGTGGCTGCGCTCCTTCGCCGCGCCCCGGTCCTGCCCGTGCACGATGACCTGAGCGATGCTCACATTCTGCTCGGCGGTCATGTGCGGGTACAGGTTGAAATGCTGGAACACCATGCCGATCGACGCGCGCTGCCGTCCGATGTCCCGGCCGGTCATCTCGTGGAGCTTTCCCCGCCGCTCGCGGTACCCGACAGTCTCGCCGTCGACGAACAGCCGGCCGCCGTCGATCTGCTCGAGATGGTTCACGCAACGGAGAAACGTGCTCTTCCCCGCTCCGGACGGCCCCAGCAAACAGCACACCTCGCCGGGCGCGACGTCGAGCGAGACCCCGTCGAGCACCTTCACGTGACCGTAGTTCTTGCGGATCGCCCGCGCTGAAATCATCGGTGTCATGCCTGTCGCACCCGCCTCAGGACGCTCGACCAGAACCTGTACATCGCCGGCTGCCTTCCGACCTGCCTGCTGCCTCGTGCGAAACGCTTTTCGAGGAAGTACTGGCCGATGCTGAGGACACTCGTCATGAACAGGTACCACAGCGCGGCCACGATCAGCAGCGGGATCGTCTGGAAGTTCGTGTTGTAGATCGCGCTCACCGTCTGCAGCAGCTCGGAGTACGAGACGATGGTCGCCAGCGAGGTGAACTTGAGCATCCCGATCGCTTCGTTCCCCGTCGGCGGGATGATGACGCGCATCGCTTGCGGCAGCACGATGTGGCGCAGTGTCTGGAACCGAGTCAAGCCGTACGCCCGGGCAGCGTCCGCCTGACCCTCGTCGACCGAGAGGATCCCGGCGCGGACGATTTCCGAGTAATAGGCGGAAAAGCTGAGCCCGAGGCCGAGCAGAGCGGCGACGAACGGCGTCATCACGCTGTTGGTGTTGAAGCTGAACACCTCGGTGCCGAACACGGTAAGCCCGATAGCGGGGAAGACGGACGCCAGGTTGAACCAGAAGATCAGCTGCACCAAGGGCGGCGTCCCGCGGAAGAACCATTGGTAGAGGTGAGCCACCCGGTTCAGGACCGGGTTGGGCGAGAGCCGCATGACGGCGATTACGGTGCCGATCACCATGCCGATCAGCATGCACAGCACGGTCATCTCCAGCGTGTGCACAACGCCGGAAAGCACTGTGCCGCTGAACAGGTACTGCCCGACGACGCCCCACTGAAACGCGTCGGTCGTGACCAGGACGTCCAGGAACCACAAGAGCAGCAGCACTACCGCCACCGCTGAGGCCCACCGCCACGGATGGCGCAGCGGCACAGTAGGCACATCGTCGGACGGCAGCCCGCCTGCGACATCTCGGTGCTCCGGAGGCGCCAGGCCCGCCGACTTTTCGCTCGACATCACTGCTTGCTCCTTCTTCAGAAGGCGGGCGGTTTGGTGTTGATCGTCGGCGGGACGATCGCGACCTTCGTCATCCCGTTGTCGTTCATCAGTTTTTGCCAGGTGCCGTCGGCGATCAGCGAGCCGACCGCTTGGACGACTGCCTTCTCCATCTCGGTGTTGCCCTTGGCGAAGACCCAGCCGGACGGAAGCACCGGCACGTTCGGCACGCGATCCGGCAGCAAGACGAGCGCACCGTTGGTCTGCCGTTCCGTCTGTGCGCCCGCGGCGGGATCCTGCAGGTCCGCTTGGAATCGGTGGTTGCGCAAGGCCTGCAGCTGCGTGCCGACGTCCTGGAAAAGCATCTGGGTCGGCGCGGGCTTGCCGCTCTTCGCGCACTCCGCCGCGATAGCTTCGACGACCTGCACCTGAGCGGACCCCTGCACGTGCCCGAACGACACCCCGCACAGATTCGCCGGATCGATCTTGTCCGGATTCCCCGCATGGACCTGGACGAACATGTCAGCTCGGGCCCAGTCCAAGAAGTCCACGATATTGCGCCGTTCGGGCAAGTCGAACATCGTTCCGAGCGCCCAGTCGTAGCGCCGGTTCGCGATCGACGGGATCAAGGCGGGGAACTCGATGCTGTGGAACTGCGGGGTGACCCCGAGCTTGCGAGCCACCGCTCGCGCCATGTCGAGCTCGAACCCGACCTGCCGCCCTGACGAGTCGACGTACGAGTAGGGCGGGTAGGCGAGGTAGACCGCGATGTCGACGGTGCCGGCCTGCTTCACTTTGGCAGGCACGGCGATCCCGCCCGCCGCCGAAGGAGCCGCGCCGGAACTGCCGCTGGACGTGCTGCACCCGGCAAGGACGGATGCAGCGACTACCGCCAGCGTCGCGCCGGCGAGCAGCTTTCGAATGCTGTTCATCGAGGAGAACTCCTTCGCGGAAAGGGCCTGGAAACAGGGCCGGATCGTTGCCCCCATGGCATTGCTCCCGGCAGGAGCCAGGAGGGCACGCCGTCTCCCCACGGGTGCCGTCGCTCCGCCCCGGCGGCCTCGACCGCCCGGGGCGCAAAGCTCGGTGGGCTCGTCCTTGGTCAGCGCTCCCGCAACGGGGCGGGGCGCGCGAGCCCGAGGTGATCGCGCAGCGTTGCCCCGTTGTATTCGGTGCGGACCAGGTTCCGCCGGCGCAGCTCAGGGAGCAGCACCTCGCAGACGGAGTCCATCCCTTCCGGAACCGTCGCCGGGGTGATCGCGAATCCGTCGCACGCCCTGCTCTCGAACCATTCCTGAAGGTGGTCCGCGACCTCGCCGACGGAACCGGCGAGGTACAAGTGCCCGAGAGCGCGGTCGAGACGAGCGACGACCTGCCGCAAGGTCAGCTTTTGCCGTACGGCCATGTCGTAATAGTTGTGATAGCGGCTGCCGCCGAGCGCGTCGACGCTGGCAGCTTCCGGGGCCGCCAGCAGGCCGGGCGGGATCGGCTGGTCCGGGTCGAGGCCGGTCAGGTCGGCTTGCAAGGCGACTGCCGCGTCCTTGAGCCCTGCCTCCCAGTCGACGTACCCGTCGAGTTCGCGTTCGACTTCCCTCGCAGCCGCGGCTGTGGGCTCCGCGATCGGGAGAACTCCCGGCAAGATCCTCACGCTTGCCGGATCCCGGCCGATCGTCGCCGCGCGTTCCTTGATTTCCCGGTAGAACTCGCGCGCGCGGTCGAGGTCGGTCTGAGCGGTGAAGATCACCTCCGCGTTGCGCGCGGCGAAATCCATCCCCGCCGCGGACTGGCCCGCCTGCACGATGACCGGCCGCCCCTGCGGGGTCCGGTGCATGAACAGCTGGCCCCGGACCTGGAAGTACTCGCCCTTGAAGTCGACGGGATGGATCCGATCCGACCGTGCCCACACCGCGTTCTCGCGATCGTTCACCACCGCGTCGTCGTCGAAGGCGTCCCACAACGCGGTCGTCAGTTCCAGATACTCCTGGGCTCGCGCGTACCGCTCCTCCTTCGGCGGCAGTTCGAACCCGAAGTGCTCGGCCCCCGCGCTCGAGGTGACGACGTTCCACCCGATCCGCCCGCCGCTGAGCCAGTCCAGGCTGCCCAGCGATCGCGCCATGTTGAACGGATGCACAAACGTCGTCGACGCGGTCCCGATCAGTCCGATCCGTTCCGTGCGCGCGGCCAGCGCGGCCATCAGGGTGAACGGCTCGTAGCCGGTCGAGAACGGCTCCTTGCCGATCCCGCCTTCCGACGTGAAGAGCACGTTCGCGACGAATACCGCGTCGAATTTCGCCCTTTCCGCCTGCTGAGTGATCCGCAGCGGCAAGTCCAATCCCCAGAGCTCTTCCACGCCGGAACTTGGACTGCGCCAGGCCGAACCCGCGCGCCCGGTCGGAGCCAGGAAGAGCACCAAGTTCATGACCTCGTCAGACCCACGCATCGGCAACTCCTTGTCATTTCGGTCTACGCCGGTGCACACACACGCTCAGAAGTTCGTCCGCGCCGTATTGAGAGTCGGCGGGACGATCGAGAACTCGCTGACCCCGTTGTCGCGCATGATCTTCTGCCAGGTTCCGTCCTTGATCAGCGAGCCGATCGCCTGCACGACCGCCTTCTGCAGGCCCGTGTTTCCCTTGGCGAACACCCAGCCGGCCGGAGTCGGCGTGATCGCCGGGACCCTGCCCGGCAGGAGCACGAGCGCACCGCTGGTTTGCTTCTCGGTCTGGGCGCCCGCGGCCGGATCCTGCAATGCCGCCGCGAACCGGTTGTTGCGCAACGCCTGCAGCTGGGTACCGACGTCCTGGAACAAGATCTGCGTCGGTGCGGGCTTGCCCTGCTTCGCGCAGTCCGCGACGAGCTTGTCGAACGCCTGGACCTGTGCCGAACCCTGCACGTGCCCGAAGTTGACGCCGCACAGGCCCGCGGGGTTCACCTGGTGCGGATTGCCGGCTTGGACCTGGACCACCATGTCCGCGCGCGCCCAGTCCAGGACGTCGACGACCTTGCGGCGAGCCTCCGTGTCGTTCATCATCCCGACCGCCCAGTCGTAGCGCCGGTTCGCGATCGACGGGATCAAAGCCGGGAACTCGATGCTGTGGAACTCGATCCGCACGCCCATCTTCTTCGCGACCGCTTTCGCCATCTCCAGCTCGAAGCCCGTCGGCTTGCCCGAACCGTCGATGTACCGGTAGGGCGGGTAGGCGAGGTAGGCGGCCACGTTCACCACGCCCGCTTTCGCGACGGCCGCCGGAACTTCGACGCCTTGGGCGGCCGCCTGAGCGCTCGGCTCCGGATTCGCTCCCGGTGCGCCGCACGCCGCGAGCCCCGCACCGACCATCAGCGACACGGCGACGGTCAAGAATTTCCGAACTTTCTTAACGCCCACACGGACTCCTTTCGCAGGCCCCAGGCGAGAGCATGCGGCTCGATCGAGGGATAGGCGACGTTAGCATTTTGTCCTACATAGTTCCAAGGACTTTCACTGAGCCGTTGCCGCCGGACCTGCCGATCGGCGGCGAGGGCACCGCGAACCCGAGGCGTTCGATCGCCTCCGCGACGGCGAGGCAATCGGCATCGCCGCCGCGCCGGGCCATGATCTCCAGCCCGATCGGAAGCCGGTCGGGAGTCATGCCGATCGGGATCGAGAGCGCGGGACGGCCGGTGAGGTTGGCGATCGCGGACGGTCCGACCCGTCCCCCGTCGCCCGGCTTCACCCGGTCCGGCCCGAACGGCGGAGCCCCGTGCGGCGCCGCGGGCATCATCAGGACGTCGTGGCCAGACAGGCTTGCGTCCCACGCGGCAGTGAACCGGGCACGCTCGACCTGCGCGACGTAATACTCCCGCGCGGACAATCGGCGCGCGTCCTCCAGCAGGTGCCGCCCGAACGCGCTGAGGCGGTCCTCGCGAAGCTCGCCGAGTTCCGCGAGCTCTCCCAGCCAGCTGGTGACCCCGATGCCAGTCAGGTCCGGAACAGGAGGATCGACCACGTCCAGGCGCCACCCAGCCCCGGCCAGCCGCTCGGCCACCTTCGCGACCGCGGCGTCGACCGACGCATCCGGCGCGCCGTGGATCCGCGGCGCCCAGGCGATCCGGAGGCGTGCGACCTCGATTTTCGGGGAGTCCCGGACGAAACGCGAGGGGCCGGCACGGACACCGAGGTCGTCCGACAGGTCCGGGCCGGACATGACCTCGAGAGCGAGCGCGACGTCCCTGGTCGTTCGCGCCATCGGTCCGATCGTGTTGGTGGTCCGCAACTCCTCGAAGCCCGGCGTCCGCGGTACCAGACCGTGCGTCGGCTTGTGCCCGACGACTCCGCAGTACGCCGCGGGGGTCCGGATCGAGCCCGCCGCGTCCGTCCCGAGAGCGATCGGCACCATGCCGGTCGCGACGGCAACAGCCGAGCCGCCGCTCGTCGCACCCGGAGTCCGGTCAAGCGACCACGGATTGCGAGTGACGCCATGAAGACTCTCGGCGGCGTAGCCGCGCCAGAGAAATTCCGGGTTCGTCGACTTCGCCACTACGATCGCACCCGCGGCACGCAGTCGCTGGACAGCGACCGCATCCCGAACAGGCTGAAAATGCGCCAGCGCGCGACTGCCCAGAGTCGCCGCCACACCTGCCACCCAGATCGCGTCCTTGACGATGACCGGCACACCGCACAGCGGACCGCCCGGCTCTCCCGCCCGAAGCGCGCGCTCGGCCGCCATGGCCGCGGCCCGGGCCTCTCGACGCAGCACTGCGCAACACGCGTTCAGGCGGTCGTCGACCTCCGCGATCCGGTCCAAGGCAGCATCGACGACCTCCACCGGCGAGAGTTCTCCCGACCGCACCGCCGCGGCTAGATCCACTGCGTCCATGCGGCTGAACCATTCGTTTTCGCCCATCAGACCTCCCAGCCGCGGCTTCGCCGCTCGACGGTGCTCCCGAAGAGGTTCACGATAGAACTTTGTATGACATACTTCCAATAACCTAAACCCTGACTACGCGAGTGCATTCGAGCCGGATGCGCCGCCTGAGGACTACGATGACCTCCGAACACCTCGACAGGACAACCGTTGCCGCACTGGCCCGCGCCGCCGGGATCTCCTTGTTCGCGGCCGACATCGCCCCCTTGACGGCGGCAGTGCAGCAACTGACGCTGGCGACCAGCGCACTGCACCAAGTCGAGTTCTGCCGGCCGCGCCGGCCATCCGACGACGCAGGGCACGACCGGTGAACGAGATCCTCGACTTCTCCATCGCGGAAGCGCTCCGGGAACTCGTCGCCGGGAACCTGTCTTCGGTCGAACTCACGACCGCGGCGCTCAGCCGAATCGAGCGAACCGAGCCAATCCTGCACGCGTACGCCGCAGTGGCGGCCGAGGCAGCACTGAGCGCGGCCAGAATGGCTGACGACGAGCTCCGCCACGGCTTGTGCCGTGGCCCGCTGCACGGAATACCCGTCGGCGTAAAGGATGTCGTCTGCACTCGTAACCTCCCCACCGAAGCAGGCTCCGCGGTGCTGAAGGGTGTCCAGCCGAATTTCGACGCAACCGTCGTCGAACGGTTGCGACACGGCGGCGCTGTGCTCGTCGGGAAGACAGTGACGAGCGAGTTCGCCTTCGGTCCGAGAATCATTCCGACCCGCAACGCCTGGGCACAGGACCGGACCCCGTCCGGGTCCAGCTCGGGCTCTGCCGTCTCGGTCGCAGCTCGATCGTGCTTCGCCGCCGTCGCAACCGATACCGCCGGTTCCCTTCGTTCGCCCGCGGGCGTCAACGGGGTCGTCGGATTGAAGCCCACGTTCGGCCGGGTCAGCACCTGGGGAGTGATCCCGATGAGTCCTTCGCTGGACCACGTCGGACCGATCGCGCGCACCGTTGCCGACTGCGCCGCCGCGTACTCGGTGATCGCGGGCTTCGACCAGCGCGACCCCTGCAGCATCGAAGGCGACGTGCCTTTGCCCTGCCTCGAAAATGTGCGCCTCGACGGGTTGCGGGTGGGCGTCGAGCGCACTCACCTGCCCGGGCCGACGACGCATCCGCTCGCGCTGAACGCAGCCGTCGAGGCCGCGGCGGTCCTCCAGCAGCTGGGCGCGGCCGTCGTCGAAGTCAAGATCCCCGAACTGGAATGGGTCGACCCCAGCCTGCTGACGATCAAGACAGCGGAAGCGAGCGCCGGTCACTCGGCGCGGCTCGTGACCGATGCGGCGAACTATCAGCAGCGGACCCGGGTGATGTTGCAGGCTGGCGCGATGATTCCCGCGGTCCGGCATGTACAGGCTCAGCAGGCAAGAAAGCTAGTCACCGATGCGGTACGGGAGACCTTCCGGCGGCACCGCCTGGACGCACTGCTCGGCCCCGGCTGGGGGCCGCCGTCGTCAATGAGCGACGACGCGTCGGTGCCGTTCACGCATCCGCTGCGCTCGAGCGCGGTCAACCTCACCGGCATGCCGGCCGTCAACGTCCCTTGTGGATTCACCGAGGACGGAGTTCCCCTCGGCGGCATCGAACTCTGGGGGCGGCCCCGGGGCGAGGGCATGATTCTCCGCATCGCCGCGGTCTACGAGCGAGTCGGCCGCTGGCACCGCAGGGTCCCGCCGATCGCTCAGGAAGCCGGCTGACCGCGGAGGGCGCACAAGCGCAGCGTGCGGTTCATCTCGTTGCGAGACAACGCGAGGCTGACATCCGGCCACGCGCCGGGCTTCGCCATCACCTGGTCGGCGCGGAGCGCGAGAGCCAGGTGCACACCAGCCCGCGCAGAGACCTCCGTGTCGTTCATCGTGCCGCCGACATACGCACCGACACCCGCTTTCCGGCATTGCAGGACCGCCTCGACCGCATTCGTCAGCGAGCCCAGGTCGGGCAGCTTCACGTGGATCATGTGCGCGGCGCGTTCTCCCGCCCAGAGCGCGATGTCCTCCCGGGTGTTGCAGTACTCGTCCGCCACCACCTCCAACCCCATGCCGTCGCGATCGACGTGCTCGACGAGGCGGCGCATGAGCTGCCGGCTCTGGCCGGACGTCGCCGCGGTGACCGGATCCTCGACCCGGACGCGAAACGGGCTTGCGGCCTCGGCCAGCCGGGCGAAGTACGACACGACCCGATCGATCCGATTCCCGTTCAGCGCGCCGATCGTCCCGTACACATCCAGATGCAGCACCGGCCGGTAGCCGGCGCCTCCGTGTTTCCGGATCCGCGCGGCCATCCACCGCACGTAATCGAGCAGGCCCTCGCCGTCCGGCCCGATCAGGTCGACGGACGTGAACCCGCCGTGCGGCAGGACGTCCGCGCGTCCCGCGATCAGGCGGTCCACCGCGTCCGGAACGTCCCAGGAAGTGCAGCCGAACAGGGCGACGGGCACGTCGGGACGGGGCAAGCCGTATTCCTCGGCCACCACCTCGGCCATCGTGCATCTGCGCGCCGCGGCGACCGCGTCCAGCATCGCCTGGCTGAGCCCGTAAGCGAGACTGTGATGAAGCGGGCGGCCGTCCGATTCGAACTGGTCGATCATCCCGGCAAGCTCGCGGAAACTCCGCACCGTCCTGCCGGTGAGCGAGGGCGCCAGCTCCTCCCCGACGCGGGCGAGGTGATCTTCCGGCTTCAGCGGCCCTTCCCGGTCGTGCGAGCCGGACCGGATCACCGACAAGCAGTCGCCGAGCCCGACCGATCCGTCGGCAAGCAGAAGCTGCAGGTTGAGGCAATGCGCGCGTTCGCGAATGGCGCCGAAGCCCGGGGTGACCGGCAGCCCGTCGAAGAAGAGACCGTCCCGGGGCGGCCGGCTTGCGATCGCGGCGACGTCCTTGTAGTAGTCGCACGCCAGCCCGACCGAGCCCAGCAGCCGCTCGACCTCGGTCATCGCGAACGATTCGGCGCCGACGGCCGGTCCAGCCCGAGGTGCTCGCGCAACGTCTTGCCCTCGTACTCCTTGGGAAACAGAGCACGGCTCTGCAGTTCGGGAACGAGTTGCTCGCACACCGAATCGAACCCCTCGGGAACATCGACCGGAGTGATGGCGAAGCCGTCGCAGGCGCCAGCGCGCCACCACTCCTCGAACCGGTCGGCGACCTGCTCGACGGACCCGGTGACCGTGCTGTGCCCCAGCCCGCGTTCGCTCTCGAAGATCAGCTGGCGCAACGTCATCCGATCGCGTACCGCCATTTCGTAGAAGTTGCGGTAGCGGCTGGCCCCTCGGCCCGCCTGGTCGCTCGCGGATTCGGGCGGCACCAGGCACTTCGCCGGAATCGGCGCGTCCAGGTCCACCCCCGACAGATCCGCGCCCTGGAGCGTGATCTCCATCGACTTGCGGCCCGACTCCATGTCGATCAGGCCGGCGAGTTCGTCGGCGCGTTCGCGGGCTTCCTCGTGCGTAGCACCGATGATCGGGGCGATCCCCGGAAGAATCTTGATCTTCTCCGGATCCCGCCCGTGCGCGGCGGCGCGCTTCTTGATCTCGGCATAGAACTCCCGTGCCCGGTCGAGATCGGTCTGCGCGGTGAAGACGACTTCGGCGTTCCGGGCCGCGAAGTCCATTCCCGCGTCGGACTGTCCGGCCTGGACGATCACCGGCCGCCCTTGGGGGGACCGCGGCACCTTGAGGTGGCCCCGGAACCGGAAGTACTCACCCTCGAAGTCCACGGGATGAATCCGGTCCGCTCGCGCCCACACCCGCGCCTCACGGTCATTTACGACCGCGTCGTCGTCATACGCGTCCCAGAGCGACTTCACCAGGCGGAGGTACTCGTCCGCGCGGGCGTACCGCTCTTCCTTGGGCGGAAGCTCCATCCCGAACAGTTCGCCGCCCGAGCTGGACGTGACGAGGTTCCAGCCCACCCTTCCGCTGCTGAGGTGGTCGATGCTCGCGAAGTACCGGGCCAGGTGATAGGGCGGCATGAACGTCGCGGAGACGGTGCCGATGAACCCGATCCGCTCGGTCACCGGGCACAAGGCGCTCATCAAGGTGAACGGCTCGTATCCGGTGGTGAAAGGGTCGCGCCCCAAGTCGTCCTGGTAGAAGACGTCGGCCAGGAAGATCGCGTCGAACCTCGCCGATTCGGCCTTGCGGGCCAGGTCGACGGCCAGCGGCAGCCCGTAGAGCTCCTCGACCCGGCTGCCGGGTCGCCGCCAGCTCGCCGGCAGGCGCCCGGCCGGGTTGAAGAAGAGCACCAGATTCATGTGTGCCGATCGACCGTCCGCCACCGCAAGCCTCCAAGTTCGCACCGTCGTACGCCGAATCGCCTCGAACCGCTCGATCCCCTGCACCGCCGGACTTCCGGCCGCCAGCGCGTCCGGATGCCACCGCCTTCGTTTCAGGACGGGGCGGACGAGCAGACGGGAGCGGTGCGGCGCAGGTCGAAATGAGCACTACGCGGGGATCGCGAGACGAAGCGCATTGGTCGTTTGTATGACCTTATAGCCAGGAGCTCGGCGAGTCCAGGCCCTGGCGCACGCCGCGGCGCGGCCAGTTCGTCATTGGTAGTATGTTGGAGCTAATTCTCGCGCGACGACGAGGTGAGGCACGTGCTGGACAACCTGGACAACACTCCCCTGGCGGAGCGCGCGCGCCTGGCGATCCTCGACGCGATCCTCAAGCGCCAGTTCGAACACGACCGGCTTCCGGCCGAGGGCGAACTGGCGAAGATGCTCAACATCAGCCGGACCACGATCCGCACCGCGCTGCACAGCCTGGAACAAGACGGCATCATCACCCGGCGCCGCGCCATCGGAACCACTGTCAACCGTCATGTCGGCCCGGCAACCCTCGCGCTCCAACGCCTCATCCCGTTCGACGCACTCCTCGAGGACAGCGGCTACAAGACCCGCGCCGAGGTTTCCTGGCATCGCGGCCCGGTCCCCGCGGATCTCGCCAAAGCATTCGATCTCGAACCGGGCGAGGTCTGCTACATCAGCGAGAAGCTGTTCTACGCCAACGACGAACTCGCCATCTACGACCGCGGCGTGGTGCCCGAGCGGCATCTGGAGGGCGAACTGCCCGAAGACGCGCCCAGTTCGCTGAGCGATTTCAGCCAGCAGCACATGACCGCGGCGATCGACCACTCCGTGACCGCGATCGTCCCGCTCACGAAACGCCGAGGCACCAGCACAAAGCTCGAACTCGCCTCAGGCACCCCGTTTCTGCGCCTGCACGAACGGCATTACTCGCGCACTGGCCAGCCGATCGCGTACTCGTCGCTCGACGTCGACGATTCGTTCGTCCGCTTCGAGGTGTTCCGGCACAAGTAAGATCCGGCCGCTCGTCAGCGGGGCACGATCACCGCTTTGACCGTCTCGAGCCTGCCGAGGGCTTCGAGCGCCTGCTGGGACTGGTCGAGGGAAAAGCGGTGCGAGACGACCTCCGCCAGCGGAAACCGCTGATGGCAGCTGCGTGCGACGGCGATCGCCTGGTGCAGGTGCTTCGGACGGGACAGAGCCGAGCCGATGATCCTGAGGTTCGCGTTGTTGACCCTGCGCGGTTCGAGCGGCGTGCTGCCCGGAGCCGACCACAACCCGACCACAAGGTAGCGCCCGCCGCGCGCCACCAGCCGCATTCCCTCCTCGAAGGCCGGGAGCTTGCCCGCGGCCTCGATCACCACCTCCGCTCCTCGATTCGCGCTGGCGGCCATGATCGCGGCGAACCGCTCCTCGCTGTCCGGTGCGGCCCCGATGTCGATCGTCGCCGTAGCCCCGAGCCGCTCCGCCATCTTGAGCCGGGCCGGCGGGCCGCCGATCACGGTGATGTCGCCCGCTCCCGCCAAGCGCGACAGCAGCACCGCCGCGAGCCCGACCGGACCGCAGCCCTGTACGACGACGCTCTGCCCGTACTCGACTCCGCCCAGCCGCTCCATCGCGTGGAGCATCGTCGGCATGGCACAGCCGAAAGCGATCACGGCCTCCGGTGGAGTTCCCGGCGGGACGCGGAAGTAGGCCATGCCGGCCGGCAGCACCGCGAACTCGGTGTAGGTCGCGGACGGGGGCAGTTCCGCGGCTCGAAAGCGCCCCGGAGAAAGGTTCGGGCACAACGAGGTGTCCTCGAGGACAGTGCACGCGTGGCAGCGATGGCACGGCCGCAGCGGAACCCAGTACACGAGGTCGCCCGGCTCGATCTTCTCGCCCGCGTAGTCGGTCGAGACATCCGGGCCGAGTTCCTCGACGCGTCCGATGCCTTCGTGGCCCAGCACCATCGGCCCGGGCAATTCGACCTCGCCGAGGGAGTAGTGGTGGTCCGTTCCGCAGACACCGGCCATTTCGACCGCCACGACGATGTCGCCGCCCGAAGCCGGAGGCACCGGGCAGTCCCAGATCTCGATCGGTGCGCCGGGCTCCACCAGAACGGCCCGCTTGGCCATCCGCATCGTCACAGTCCCTTCGTCGGTGAAATCGTTGACGTTCGTGCCCTGGACCCGACCTCGCCGTCGATGCGGCGCGGTGCCGACACCGCCGGAGGTTGCACGACCGCGCGCGCCGCGAGCTGAGCGCTCGCGTCAGCGGAGACCGAAACTCCGAGAAGTTCCGATACCCGGAGAACGGGCAGCGAGTGCATGCCGGCCAGCTCCGACACCGCGGACGGGCGCAGGAGTTCTCCGTCGTCGGCCACGAGGGTGGCGAGCAGCGCGACCGGCGGCAAACCGGCAAGCACGCACAGCTCAACAGCTGCCTCTGGCAGCGCGGGATTCTCGGCCAGGCCACCCGGCCGGACGCACAAGGGCAGGACGTGTCCGGGCCGGATCAGGTCCGCGGGAGTCGTGTCCTCAGCGGCGAGCGCGCGAAAGGTGCGCGCCCGGTCCGCTGCGCTGATGCCCGTGCTCACCCCGGAACGACCGTCCACGCTGACCGTGTACCGGGAGGTGGCGCCGACCTGATTCCGGGCCACCATCGGCGGGAGACGCAGGTGATCGGCACGCGCCGCCGGCATCGGCGCGCAGAGGAGGCCGGAGCTGTGCCGCACTGCCCAGGCCACCCACCCGGTCCGCACTCGATGCGCCGACAGGATGACCGCGCTCTGTCCTGCCTGGTCGGTAGCCAGCACAGCTCGCCCAGATTTCAGAGACGCGAGCGCCTTCCCCACGCTCACGCCGGCTCCTGGTGCAAGCGACGGAGGGAACTCCGGTGGAACACGATCGGCGCGACGCCGACTTGGGTGTGGATTTCCCTGACGCCCATGACGACGATGCGATGATCGCCCGCCGGAACTTCCTGCTGGACGGACGTGTCCAGCGCCAGCCCGGCGCCGTCGATGAACAAGGCGCCCCCGTCGTTCGTCCGGGTGAGCAAGCCCGCGAAGCGATCTCCGGTCTTGGCTGCCAGCGACAGCACCGCCTGGTCATGTCCTTCGCCCAGCACGCTGATCCCGATCCGGGGCGACCGCCGCAACCGCGGCCAGGTCGTCGAGGTGTTCTGGATGCACACGGCCACCAGCGGCGGGTCGAGCGAGAGGGGCACGAAGCTGCTCGCGGCGATGCCGATCCGTTCCCCGGCCACCTCCGCGCACACCGCGACTACCCCGCTCGGGAACTGCCCGAACGCCTCCCGAAGCGCACGCCCGTCCAGTCCGGCGTCGATGATCACGACCGCTCCTTCCCGGGTTCGGCACGACGTCTCAGGCATCCGGGCCGCCCGAACCGAGGGCTGCCGTCGTTGGTTTCGGACGTCGCGCGAATCCGATCGTTTCCGCGATTGCTGTCTTGTTCCGTGCTGTCGATCAGATAGTGAGGCCGCCGTCGACCACAATGGACGCACCCGTCATGAAGGAGGCGGCGTCCGAGGCCAGGAACGCCACCACACCGCCGATCTCGTCAGGTTGTGCGTACCGGTTGAGCAGAACTCGCTCCGCCAGTCCTTTCTGCGGGCCGCTGCCGGCCGGACGCTGGGCGTCCAGCGCGGCCATCATCCGGGTGTCGACCGGCCCCGGGCAGACCGCGTTGACGCGCACTCCGCCCGCCGCCAGGTCGCTGGCTGCCGCCCGGGTGAGGCCGAGGACCGCGTGCTTGCTCGCCACGTAGGGCGCCAAATTCCGCGAGGCCCGGATCGCGGCCACCGAGGCGATGTTCACGATCGACCCGGTGCCCTGCTCCAGCATGAGCGGTGCGACGTGCTTGATGTTGAGCCACGCCCCTCGCGCATTCGTGGCCCACACCGCGTCGAACTCGTCCTCGGAGTACTCGTGGATCAGACGGACCGGGCCCTCGATGCCCGCGTTGTTCACCAACAACCTTGGCGTGCCAAGCTCAGCGACGACCTGGCGCACATAGGCTTCGACGTCGGTTCCCTTCGTGACGTCACCTGCCACCGCCGTGATCGTGGCGTCCGGAACGCTTGACCGCACGTCGGCGGCCGCCTTCTGCGCCGCCTCCAAGTCGCGGTCCACCAAAGCGACGGAGGCGCCGCCGCGTGCCAGCTCCCGAGCGATCGCGCTTCCGATGCCTCCCGCCGCGCCGGTGACGATCGCGACGCCGTCGAACGCCGAACCCGCTGTTGCGCTCATGAATCAACCACCGCTTCCGTGCCCGTTGCCTGGTCGTCCGGTGCGCCGCGGAGATGCCGCAGCGCCTCCTCCGCATCGATCACGTCCGCATACTTCGCGTCGAGATCGACGAGATTGCTGTCGTGCAGTATGCGAGTACGGTCCGCGCAGGCGTCTCGGACAACCTGCGGACGGAAGCCGTGGTTCAGCGCCTCGGTCGCGGTCGCCCGCACACAGCCCGATGTGGACAGACCGGTGATCACGACCGTGTCGACGCCGGCCGCGTGGAAGGTGGATGCGAGCGAGGTCCCGAAGAACGCGCTCGCGTACTGCTTGACGACGACCGGCTCGCCGGGCAGAGGTGCCAGGACAAGCTCGCCCCAGCGCCCTTCGGCGTTCTCCGCGAAGGCCGCGAGGCCCGGCACCTTCCGCACGAACAGGCCTCCGTCGGCCAGACCGGGCACATACCGGACCTTCGTCCACACAACAAGGTGCCCGGCCGCGCGCGCGGCCGTCACCAGGCTGGCGATCGTCTCGACCGCAGGCACCGGATCTGGCAGCGCGAAGGGACCGTCCGCTTCGGTGTAGGCGCGGACGAGGTCGATCACCACCAAGCCCGGCCGTCGTCCCCATCCGACCCGGCCGGAGAACGAGGCTCCGTGCGGTTGTTCGGCGGCAGCCATCACCGCACCCCCGTGGAGACCGCACCGGCCGGGTGGACCATCTCGGCCAGTACTTCCCGGACCGCCGAAACCCCGGCGTCAGGTGCGTCCCAAAAGACCATGTGCCCGGCCGCGGGCACTTCCACCAAACGGGCAGCGCGATTGGCGGCACGCGCCTCAGCCGCGCCCGCGCGAGTGACCATCGGGCTGTCCGCTCCGTGGATCAGCACGGTCGGCACCGGGACCGAGGGCCAGAACGCGAAGAAGTCGTCGGTCTCGAACCCGCGGTGAGTCTCCGCGACCGCGCGCGCGTCACAGCTTGCCAGCCACCTGGCGCGCAGTTCCTGCTCGCGGCGAGGCCAGCTCGGCCACGCCCGAGCTACCTGCTCAGCGCTCGTACCGCGCTGCGCCTCGTCGAGCTGACCGAGCAAAGCGTCGAGCGGAGCCGGGTACGGGCCTCGCTCCGGTCCGCTCATCGGCGGATCGACAAGCACGGTCCCACGCAGTCGCCCTGCTCGGCGCGCCGCGGCCAGGCCGACGGCCCTTGCTCCCATCGAATGTCCGAGCGCCAACGGCTGCTGCAGCTCCAGCTGCTCGACGACGGCCACGAGATCGTTGACGTAGTCGGTCAAGTCATAGGACGCGGCTGAGTCCGAAAGCCCGCGGCCGCGCATGTCGACGACGATCGGCCGCACGACGGGCCTGAGCTGCCTGGCCACGAAGTCCATGGTGATCGCCGGGCTGGTGATCCCAGGCACCACGACCAGCGGCACACCGTCGCCGCCGTAATCGAGAACGTGGAGCCGCACACCGCCGGAACGAACCCAACGGCTCGTCGCCGGGACGTCCGCGAGGTCCGCGAGAGCGGACTGCAGGACCGAGCGCCGCGCAGGCGACGCCCCGGTAGTCATGCGTGCTCCGTTGACTGTGCACGCAGCCGCCGGACCACCTTCAGGCAGACCGGCAGCAACACACCCAGCGCGATGAGCCCGTAAGCGATCTGGACGGCCCTCGGGGTGCCCGCGAGCTCGAGGACGTTGATCGGCTCGTCAGCCCGGCGGGACGACGGCCTGTCTCCGCTCTCCGACGCGAGGGACCCTGCCGTCCCGGAGCCAGCGAGTTCCTCCGCCAGCCTGGCGGAGAACTGGCTGATGATCTTGTCCGTGACGTCCGCGATCATGCCGCGGCCGAATTGCGCGGGCCGCCCGGTCAGCGCGATGTCGGTGACCATCGCCACCTCGGTCTTGTCGGGACCGTCCGCCGTCATCCTCGCGGTGATCACCGCGCGGGCGGTGCCATTGCCGCGGCCGTCGCGACCGGACGCGTCGATCACGACCGTGCGACCGGCCTTGTCCCGCTCGACGTACGTCCCGGTTCCCCGGTAGTTCAAGGTGATCGGGCCGAGCTTCATCTTCACCGTGCCGGTGAACGAGTCCCCCTCGTACTCGGTGAGCACCGCGCCGGGAAGGCAGGGCGCCACGATTTCCGGATTGTTCACCGTTTCCCAGGCCGTCTCGAGCGGCGCGGCGATCGTGAACTTGCTCTGGAGCTGCAAACTCTTCTCCTCCTGGTCGGGGCCTGCCGGGGCTAGCGCCGCGCGGCCGGCCGCATCTCCGGGACCGTGAGGTCGCCGTTGTCGACGATCAGCTGGTCGTCCAGGTAGAGCGAGCAGCCGCGCATCGGGATGTCGAGGTGGCAAGGGGTGTCGTTCGGGCCGCCGAGTTCGTTGTTCGGGCCCGTCGAGAACATCACGTTGCCGTAGTAGGAGCGCGTCTCCGCTCCGATGACGTCCTGGCGCATGTTGTGCCACCGGGCGCGTTCGTCCAGCCCCCAGCCGACGTGGCTCATGCCGTAGCCGCGAGGGTCGCCGAACGACTCGATGTGAGCCTTCACCAAGTCCGCGTCGAGGCTGGAATGTCCGTCCAGGCCGCGGATGTCCCGCACGAACCCCTTCTCGACGGTGAACTGCACGGGGTTCTGCACGTAGGTGTCGAAGGGATGGATGATGTCGCCGGGCCCGAGCACGATCGTGCCGTCGACGCCGTCGTCGGACCCGCCCGTGAACACGAACGCGCAACCCCAGTGGTCCCACCGCCCGGGCTCGTCGGTGTAGCCGTATTCCGTCATGGTGGGGTACATGCCGATCTGGTAGGTGACGTCGGTTCCCCACTGGTTGGTGATCCGCAGCGAAGACGCCTTGGACAGCAGCTCCTGGCCGACTTCGACCCGCTGGCGCAGCTCCGTCGTCGGCATCAGCCGGGCGAGCACGTCGACCGGCTCGATCGCGGTCAGCACGCGGGTGCCCGACGACTGGATCTCGACCTGTTCCTTGCTGAACAGCATCAGGGCGCAGTCGACGACCATGTCCGCCCCCTTCAGCGCCTCGACCGCCCTCGGGTTGGTCCCGAGCCCGACATCGCCGACGCCCCATTCGCCAGCCACCTCGACGGGCTCGGGCAGGCGAACGTGGAACGCCGAAGCACCCAGCTTCTGCGCCGCCCACATGAACGAATCGGCGTAAGCAAGGCGTTCGTCACCCCGGGTCAGCACTGCGACCGTCTCGGCCTCAGTGACGCCACTGAGCGTGAGCTGCTTCAGGCAGAGGTCGTTGAAAATGCTGGGGTTCACTGGGCCTCCAAAACGGGCGCGAGCAGATGATCCACACACTGACGATTATCGTCCGAGCGCTGATGATTCTCGGACGGCACCCTGAATGTCAAGGGGTTCCCCGGGAATCGAGGCCATCCAAGCTCAGTTTCCGCGGCGCGGCGTCAGCCTGGATACTGCCCGCGCCCGATCTTCCCCTGTGCGTCACCCGCGAAATCTCGCAGTGCACAGGCCACCGTGCCGCGAACGCCTGACCAGGGAAACTGGTCGCCCATCAATCAGTTTTCCCAACTCTGACCGCATACTTCGACACAAAGTGCCGAAGATGCGCAGAGCAACGGCACCGACTTTCCGGGCGTGCAGCGGTGGCAAGCAGTAGTCCAAACATGAACTAGCCATCCCATCGACTGCAGGCAACTCGCAGGCCAAGACCGGAAACGACACCAGTCACACATCTGCAACACGTCTGTCACCTGCACACACTGGCCACCTTCTTCCAGCGCACAGCCCTTGTGATCAGTCGTCAGTGCTCGTACTATCTCGACAGCGCCCGGAACCCGGCCCGCACCGGCGACCCCGTCCGCGTGCCGCCCGCCCGGCCGCACTTCGTCTTTTGCCGTTTCGCCGCAAGGAGGAACATTGCCCCGCCACACCCACACCGTCACCATCGCCGGCGGCGGACTCGGAGGACTCACCGCCGCACTGGCACTGCGCCACCGCGGAATGCAGGTCACCGTCCTCGAACAAGCGCCAGAACTCGCCGAGGTCGGCGCCGGAATCCAGACCGCGCCCAACGCCAGCCGCGTCCTGCTCGGACTCGGGCTGCGCCCCCGGCTCGAACTCATCCGCACCGAGCCCACCGACCAGGTCCGCCGGCGCTGGAAAGACGGCAGCATCATCGCCTCCCGTCCCCTCGGCGCCACCGTCTGGCGCGACTACGGCGCGCCCTATTGGCACTTCCACCGCGCCGACCTGCACCGCGTCCTGCTCGACGCTTGCCTCGACCCCGCCGGCCCCGGTCCCGCTGTCGAACTCCACACCGCGTCCCCCGTCGCCGACGTCGACTTCACCGACGAAACGACTCCCACCGCTGTCACCGAAGACGGCCGGCGGTTCCCCGCCGACATCGTCATCGGCGCCGACGGCCTCCGCTCCGCGGTCCGCCGAGCGCTCGGGCTAGACACCGACCTCGTCTTCTCCGGCGAAATGGTCTACCGCGCGATGATCCCAGGCGACAAAATCGCCGCCGACCCGGCGACGAGATTCCTCATGGACCAATTCCACTCCACACTCTGGTACGGGCCCAAAAAACACCTCGTCCACTACCTCATCCGCGGCGGCGAATACCTCAACGTCGGCGCTGCCGTCCCCAACACCATCGACACCACGAAGAACTGGACCGAACCCGCCACCGTCGACGAAATGACGGAAACCTTCGCCGACTGGGACGACCGCATCACCTCGATCCTGTCCAAAGCCGAGGGCACGCCCAGCAAATGGGCCGTCTTCGCTCAGCGGCGCAACCCTGTCTGGACTTACGGCCACACCGCCCTCCTCGGCGACGCCTGCCACGCCATGCTCCCTTTCCAAGCCCAAGGCGCGTCACAAGCCATCGAAGACGCTGCCGTCCTCGCCGAAGAACTCGCGACCGCCACCACCGCGAACATCCCCACCGCGCTCCTGAACTACGTCAACCGGCGCGCCACCCACGCCGGGATGGTCCAGGACGCCTCCGCCCAGAACAAACACCTCTACCAACTCGACGACGGGCCCGAACAGCAAGAGCGCGACCGCAAACTCCGCACCTTCGAAGGAGAATCCGACGTCTCCTACGACTGGCTCTGGCGCGGCACCCCGCTCAACGGCAACACCACCACCCACACCTACTCGTTCGCCCGCCGATAACCGCCGCACGCCAACGCAGGACTGATCCGCTCNCCCCCCCCCCCCCCCCCCCCCCCCCCCCCCCCCCCCCCCCCGCCGATAACCGCCGCACGCCAACGCAGGACTGATCCGCTCCGCACCATGTCGATCCTGGAGAAGAAGACATGACGATCGAGCGCAACACAGCCCGTTCCGGAAATGTGCAAACCACCCGGAACCGGCGTCAACTGACCCGCACCTACATCGCCAGCTTCGTGGGCACCACGATCGAGTTCTACGATTTCATCGTCTACGGCACCGCGGCGAGCCTGGTGTTCGGAAAGGTCTTCTTCGAATCGGCGCCCCCCGCGATCGGATTGATCGCCTCGATCGCCACCCTCGCGATCGGGTATGCCGCCCGCCCGCTCGGGGGCGTCATCTTCGGCCACTTCGGGGACAAGATCGGCCGGAAGTCGGCATTGATTTGGACGATGTCGCTGATGGGCGTCAGCACCTTTCTCATCGGGGTGCTGCCGTCGGCGGCGCAGGCAGGCGCTCTCGCGCCGATTCTGCTGATCGTCCTGCGACTGGTGCAGGGGATCGCCGTAGGAGGCGAATACGGCGGTGCGGTGCTGATCTCGGTGGAACACGCGCCGCCGAACCGGCGCGGATTCTTCGGCGGCGCGGCCGGCCTCGGGTCCGGAGCAGGAACCCTGCTGGCTTACGCCGTGTTCGGAGCTCTCGGCGGACTCGATGAGAAGGACTTCATGACCTGGGGATGGCGGCTGCCCTTCCTCGCCTCGATCGTCATGGTCGGCGTCGGCCTCTACATCCGCCTGCGCGTCGACGAAAGCCCCGTGTTCGTGTCCGAGCAGAAGCGCGCAGCGGAAGAGCCG